>JAEUKE010000222.1 GCA_016794345.1 Myxococcales bacterium | reverse complement strand
CGAGGAGCCGCGCGAGCCAATACGCCGAGACCGCGACGCTCTCCTTCGTGATCGCCCGCGGGACCTTCGCGATCGGGAGGTGCGTCGTGACGAGCGACGTGACGAGCTTGTCGGCCCAGAAGGCCATGACGACCTCGCGGGCGCCCAGCCGGTGGGCGAGGTGCTCCGTGTGGCCCAGGAACTTCGAGGCGCCGCGCGCGCCGCTCGACGCGATCGCGTGCTTCGACACGGGGCCGGTGACGAGGGCGTCGGCCACGCCTTGGCTCACGAGATCCGTCGCCTCGTCGATCCACGCGAGCTGCGCGGCGCCCGCTTCTCGATCGGGCTTGCCCGGCGCTGCGCGCTTCGTGAGACGCGTGGCGCTCGTCCACAGCCCGATCGCGCCGGCGGGGAGCTTCGCCGCGCTCGCCGGGCCGTCCACCTCCACGAAGGTCTCCACGCCGCGCCGCCCCGCGGCGCGCTCGATCGTCGCTCGATCGCCGACGAGCAGGACACGGTGAGGGCTCGCGGCGGCCGCGGCCAGCGACACCTCCGGGCCGATGCCGGAAGGACATCCGATCGAGATCGCGAGCAGGGGAGTTTTTTTCATCGTCTGCCTGGTGGGGTGCCGAGCCGGTAGCCCGCGCCGCGGAAGGTAGCGAGATCGAGGCCGGCGCCGAGCTTGGAGCGGAGCCTCGTCACATGGATGTCGATTGTCCGCGCGCCGCCCTCGTAGCTCGAGCCCCACACCCGCTCGAGGAGCTCCGACCGGGAGACGACGCGCCCGCGGCTGTCGGCCAGGTAGACGAGCAGCTCGAACTCACGCGCGGTGAGGGTGATCGGCACGCCGTCACGCAGGACCTCGCGTGCGGCGCGGTCGATGACGATGTCGCCGAGCTTCAGCTGCTCCTCGTTGGCGAACTCGCTCTTGCGCCACTCGAGCCCTCGGATCCTCGCGTAGAGCTCGGCCGGGACCAGGGGCGTGAGGATGAAATCGTCGAACCCGCTCGCCGGATCGAAGCGGGCGACGTGTTGGTGATCGATGGCGAGCAGGGTGCCCACGCCCTCGAGCCGCGGCTCTTTCCGCACGTTTCGCAGGATGAGCGCGCCCAGATCCGGGCGGGCGCCGGCCTCGACGACCACGGCCCGCGCGACGTCGGACTCGGACTCGAAGAACATGCCGGCGTCGTCCCAGAGGTCGATCGAGCGGACCCGGGCGCCGAGCTGCCGGAGCAGCTGGGTGGGGCCTCCGTCACGATCGCAGTCCTGGGCGGGACCGACCACGCCCACGAACGTTCGAGGAGAGGCCCGAGTCCCGGTCATCGCGAAGTAGGATACCCGACCACAAAAACAGCCGGCTGGCGAGGCCTCGAGCGCGGCCAAAAGCGTGCCGGAGCGTGCTGCCCTGAGGTAGCATGAGAACACGGCTGCCCGTCCGGATTTTCGGGCGGTAGCCCTGGCCCGAGCGACGTGCGAGCGGCCGGAGACCGGCGTTGGCAATCAACCGCGACAAAGTCCTCCAAGAGGCGCAAAAGCTCGTCGACAAGAAGAAGTTCGACAAGGCGATTGCGGAGCTCCAGAAGGTCGTCGCCGACGACCCGGGTGACGTGCGCACGCTGCTCAAGATCGGCGACCTCTACCTGCGCCTCGAGCAACACGCCGACGCGATCGCCACGTACGAGCGAGTAGGCAATTTCTACTCGGAGCAGGGCTTCGCCGTGAAGGCGGTCGCGGTCTACAAGCAGATCCGCGAGATCGTGCAGAAGCACGCGCCGCACCTGGAGGATCGCTTCGGGCACGTGGTGCCGAAGCTGGCCGAGCTGCTCACGCAGCTCGATCTCCGCAGCGACGCGCTCGCGTATTACGACGAGATGGCGACGCGGCTCCAGCGGCTCGGCCGCGAGCGCGACGCGATCGACGTCTTCCGGAAGATCGTCGGGCTCGATCCGCAGAGCCCCGTCTCGCACCTCCGCCTCGCGGACGCGTACACGCGTGTTCGCGACTTCGACTCGGCGGTGACCGAGTACTCGCAGGCCGCGGAGATCCTCCTCAAGATCGATCGCAAGGACGACGCGCTCCGCGTCGTCGAGCGCCTGATGCAGCACCGCCCGGAGGGGCGCTTCGCGCGCCTCGCCGCGGAGATCTACCTCGGGCGCGGCGGCCCGAACGACGCGATGGCCGCGCTCACGAAGCTCCAGATCGCGTTCAAGGAGAACCCGCGCGAGATCAGCACGCTCGATCTCCTCGCGCGCGCCTTCGAGCAGCTCGGCCAACCTTCGAAGGCCATCGAGGTCCACAAGGAGGCGGCGCGCATCGCGCGGGACGCGCAGAACCGCCCGGAGTTCGATCGGCTCGTGGGGCTGCTCCTCGCGCGCGCGCCGAACGACGAAGGCGTGCGCGCGCTCGCTCAGTCGTCGTTCGAGCCGAAGAGCATCGCGCCTCCCGGGTCCATGGTGCCGGCCTCGTCCTTCGGCGGACCGCCCGGCGCGGCTCTGGCGCCGCACTCCGTCCAGACGAAGGGCCAGCCCGCGCCCCAGCTCGTGGAGACCGGCGAGAACCCGGCCTGGCGTCCGCCGGCGGGCCTGACCGGAACCCAGCCGCTCGACGCTTCGGCTGCTGCGCCGGGAACCACATCCACCTCGGTGGTCGAGGACCTCAGCGAGGACGTCGAGATCATCGACGACGATCTCGAGGAGGTCGCGGTCGAGGACGAGCCGCTTCCGCTCCGGGCGTCGTACCCGCCGGACGACACAGAAGGACGGTGGCGTCAGGCTCTCGCCCAGTCGGAGGCCGCGCGTCGCTCCGGCGACTACGGCAATGCCGTCCGCGTGCTCCGCGACGCGATCGCGACGATGCCGGACGCGCGCGAGCTGCGCGAGCGGCTGTGCGACGTCCTCATCGAGTCGGGCGATCAGGCCGGCGCGATCACCGAGATGCTCGGGTTCGCTGCCTACCTGGTCGACTCGAACGACCCCGACGCAGCCGCGCGCCTCCTCGACGAGGTGCTGCTCCTCGAGCCGGAGAATCGCGCCGCCCTCGAGCTCCTGCACGCGCTCGGCTACGCGGTCCCCGCGGTCGAGGAGGTCTACGAGAACCAGCCGCCGAGCGCTGCCGAGCCGACCTACGCCGCCCCGGCGGACTCCCTCGCGCCGCTCCCCTCGTACGACCTGGAGGAGCTCACCGCGGACGAGCTCCCGCTCTCGCAATCGCAGGAGGCTGCCGCCTTCGGTTACCCGCAGCCCACCGCGCCGGCGCGCGCGCCCGCCGCGGAGACGATGCACCTGGACGACCCGTTCCAGGAGCCGACGCAGCTCGGACAGTCGTTGCCTTCTTTCCCGATGGAGGAAGAGGAGGCGCCGCAGCGCATGTCGCTGTCGGGGCTCGACGAGTCCGCGCTCGAGGAGATCGAGTTCTTCCAGGCGCAGGGCATGCTCGACGAGGCGGAGGGGCTGCTCAACGAGCAGCTCAGCCGGCTGCCGAACCACCCGCTCTTGCTCGATCGGAAGCGCGAGCTCGCGGCCGCGCGCGCCGCCCTCGCCGAGCCGGCCGCGGAGGCCTACGCCGGCGCGTCGCACCACCCCGCCGCCGTCGACCGGCGAGAGGTCACGGGCGACGATCGCGCCTTCGACATCGCGCGCGCGCTCGACGGCCTCGACAGCCTCGACGCGCTCGACGCGCTCGAGTCCCCCCACGCGCCGGCCCACCAGCAGCACCAGATCAGCGTCGAGTCCGTGTTCGAGCAGTTCAAGGCGGGCGTCGCGGCGCAGATCGCCGAGAACGACGCGGCGACGCACTACGATCTCGGCGTGGCCTACAAAGAGATGGGCCTCGTGACGGACGCGATCGCGGAGTTCGAGCTCGCCTCGCGCGACCCGTCGCGCGAGTGCGTCTGCCAGTCGATGATCGGGATGATGCACCTCTCCCAGGGCGATCTCGACGCGGCGATCGACGCGTTCATCCGCGGCCGGACGGCGTCGCAGAAGACCCAGGATCAGGAGCTCGCGCTCACCTACGAGATCGGCAACGCCTACGAGATGCGCGAAAACCCCGAGCAGGCGCTCTATTATTTCCAGCTCGTCGCGCGGATAGACCCCTCCTACCAGGACATGCGCGGCTCGGTGGCCGAGCGCATCTCGAACCTCGAGCGCGCGCTGGGGCAAGCCGCGCCCAAGCCCACCGCAAAGGCGGCAGCCGCCGCCGCGGGGGACGAGTTCGACGCCGCGTTCGACGACCTGTTCAACCCGAAGGGGTGAGGGCTCGCGCAGACCCGACGCAGCCTGCGCAAGCGTTGCGCGGGTCGAGCTGTGCTTCTCGTGCGTTGAGCCTCGCGCCGGGCTCGGCTAGCCTTTTGCTATGGCGTCCGGAATGATGAAGAAGCTTACGACCCTCGACCCCTCCGTCGGCATCGGGCTCGTGATTCTGGGCGTGCTGGTCATGGGCGTGAGCGGCGCGGCGACGTGGCACTATCCGTTCAACGTCGGAACCGGCGTGGCCATCCTCGGCGCGGTCCTCTTCGTGATGAGCGTGACGTTGAGCACGCTGCAGCAGTCGAAGAAGGCCTGACCGCGCGCTCGCTTGCGTCGCCCCGCGCGACGCGGGGCGAGCTCGAGACTCGCCGCTAGTCCTCTGCAGCCGGAGCGGCGAACCAGTCTTCCATGTTCTCGGCCTTGGGCGTCCGCATCAGCGCGCCCGACTCCGCGTCGCGCCGGACGACGAGCATCCGGCGGGTGACGCTGTCCGCGTTCTCGCGCGCGATCACGTTGATGACGTTCACGCCAGGCTTGAGGGGGACCTCGATCTCGAACGTGGCCGACTTCGGGTCCGAGCCCTTCTTGTTGGACTGGTAGAACACCTTCCGCGAGCCGACGAACCCGTACAGGTCCTGGATGGTGGACGAGGCGACAGCCGTGCCTCGGATCTTCACCGAGTCGGCCTTTGTGGCGAGCTCGGCCGCCTCGATCTTCAGCTCCGGCGGGGCGTGGGAGTAGACGTCCTCGAAGGCGACGGGCAGGCTGGGGCTCTTCCCGCTCGACGGCGTGAGCGAGCTCGACGAGACGAAGGCGAACCTGTCCTCGCCGAGCCGCACCTTGTCGAAGCCGCCCACGCGGCCCACCACCGGCACCAGCGTCCCGGCGGCGATCCGCCCGAACGCGCGCGCGGTGTCCTTGGGGGACTCGAGGAGGAGGGCGCCGTCTTTGTTGGGCGTCCTCACCTCGTCGACGGTCGTCAGCGTGGCCGGCGGCTCGATCGGGATCTTCACCTTCTCCTTCGCCACCTCGCTCAGGTCTCGGTCCCCTACCGAGAGCGTCACGACGGCCTCCGGCTCGCTCAGCGTCTTGGAGACGTCGAAGCCGAAGGTGACGCGCCGCACCTCGCCGGGGTTCATGTTCGAGATGTCGAAGCGGCCCGCCTGCAAGAGCAAGCCGTCGCCTGACGCATTCGTCAGGTTCGCCTGGGTCTCGTAGGAGCGACCGGCGCCGACGTTTTTCACCGTCAGGTGGACCGAGACGTGCTCGCCGCGCTGGATGCGGCCGTCGCCGTTGCCGCCCTGGTCGTCGACGATCTGGTAGCTGTATTTGAAGACGGGGCGCGGCAGGCTGCGCACCGTCGGGCGGAGCTCCGCCGAGGGCGGCGCGTCGATGCCGTCCGCCTCGAACTTGATCGTCACGCCGTCGGAGCGATCGACCGCGTCCATCGGGATCTTGCAGGTGCGCTTCGCGTCCTTCGGCGTCGGCCGCGTGGAGGCGTACTTCCGACCCTCGACGTCGCACCAGCCGAGCGGCGCGCGTGCCGTCTTCTCTTCGCCGGGCCCGATCCTCCCGAACACCAGCTCCTTGGCGTCGAAGTAGCCGCTCTCGCTCTCCGTCTGGGCGCGGAGTCGGTAGACCGGCTGCTGGCCCTTGTTCTTCACCGTGACGATGAGATCCATCGCCTCGCCAGCCGCGACCTCCGCGTTGGGCTTCGTCGTCTCGACCCTGATCTCGAGGTCCTCGGACTTCGCGGTCTTCGCGGCGTCGGGCGCCGCGGTCCAGTCGATGCCGAGCTTCTCGAGCTCGCCGGCGACCTTGGCGAGCTCCTCCTTGCGCATCCGCTCGATGAGCGCGCGGCTCGCCGCGATCTGCTCGGCGCGCGGCTTGCCGGTGGGCATCGTGGCCGCGAGCTCACGGCCGAACCGGATGGGGAAGTCGAGCTGGAACTCGTCGTCGGCGTCGCTGCCGAGCTCGCGGAACGCCTCGCGCTCCGCGCTCGTGAACTGGTAACGCACCGTCTCTTCCGGCTTGCTCGCCGGCGCGGCGTACTGGTTGTCGAGCGACGCGAAGAGCTCCTTCTCCTTGATGCCGTCCTTCTGGACGGTGAGGTCCATCTCCAGGCTGTCCACCGTCATCGGATCGAGCCCGATGTCCGGCGTCACGCCGACGCCCTGGATGGAGATGTCGCCGGGCGTGAGGTACTGCGCGATGGTGAGCTTGAGCGCGGCCTTCTCCGGCGTCACGTCGGGGAAGATGAGCTGGACGCTCCCCTTGCCGAAGCTCTGCTGGCCGACGATGACCGCGCGGTCGAGGTTCTTCAGCGCGCCGGATAGGATCTCGCTGGCGCTCGCGCTCGACCCGCTCTGCAGGACGACAATCGGGTAGCCGGGCTCGGTCCCCGGGCCGACGGCCCGCCGCTCCTCGCGCCCTTCGGAGGAGCCGACGGTCGCGACGATGACCCCCTCGTCGAGGAAGAGGTCCGCCACCTTCACGGCCTGATCGAGCAGGCCGCCGGGGTTGCCGCGCAGGTCGAGGACGAGGCCCTTGACCGGTCCCTTCTGCTCGAACGCGTCGATCGCTGCCTCGACCTCGGCGGCGGTCGACGACTGGAAGTTCTTCAGCTTCACGTAGCCGACGCCGCCGTCGAGCGGGCGCGACTCGACCGACGCCACCTTGATCTGCTCGCGGGTCAACCGGAACGGGCGGGCCGTCGTCCAGCCTTCGTCGCCTTCCCGCACGACCCAGACCGTCACGCTCGTCCCCGGGTCGCCGCGCAGGCGCCTCACGGCGTCGTCGAGCGGCATGTTGAGCGTGGACTCGTTGTCGATCTTCACGATCCGATCGAAGCGCTTGAGGCCGGCCTTGGACGCGGGCGTCCCCGGCATCGGCTTCATGACCGTGAGCTGCTGATCGCGGACGGAGATGACGATGCCCAGGCCTCCGAACGCGCCGGAGGTCTGCACGTTCATCTCCTTGTAGGCGTCGGGGGAGAGGAACGTGGAGTGCGGATCGAGCGTGTGCAGCATGCCGTTGCACGCCGCGTACTCGAGGTCCCGCAGGTCGACGTCGGTGCCGGCGAGGTTCTTCTGCAGGAACGCGAAGACCTCACGCAGGCGCGCGGCTACGTCCCACGGGCCCTGCACGTTGTCGACGCGGAACGTGCGCGACTCGTTCTCGACCTTGACCGTGATCTCGTTGGGGTTGTCCTGATGGACGAGCACCTGCGCGACGTCGCGCTGCACGTAGTTCAGCGCCGAGAGCAGCATCTGCTTCGGCTTGACCCGATCGGGGTCGACGTACTTCTTGCGGACGTACTTGAGGGTCTCGTTGACGGCCTCGAGCCTCGTCAGATCGTACGGGGCGCGCTGCGGCTGCGAGGTGACAGCGAGCGCGGGCTCGAAGCCGCGCCACAGACCGCCGGGGCCGAACTTCGCCGCGAAGAGCAGCGAGAGGCCGAACGCAGCGAGAAAGAAGAGGACACGCCCGACCCGTTCGAGGATCCGCATCGACCAGGAGTATAGACGGCCCTCGCCGTCAGGCACGCCTCGACGACCGCACCCGAGAAGATCGGCTTGATCAGGTCTTCTCGGTGGTCTCGGCCTTCGCCGTCGTCTCGGGGAGCTTGGGCGCGTCCTCGTCGGGACCGTCGCCCTCTTTGATGCCCTTCTTGAAGTTCTTGATCCCCTCGCCGAGGCCTTTGCCGATGTTGGCGATGCGAGACCCGCCGAAGAAGAGCAGAGCAATCCCCAGAAGGATGAGGATTTCGGTGATTCCAAACCGTCCCATGGCGTTT
>JAEUKE010000192.1 GCA_016794345.1 Myxococcales bacterium | reverse complement strand
GTAGACGTTGCGCGTGGGGATCTGCATCTCCGCCTCGGCGATGGCGTCCGCCAGGGAGTTGAAGGGATTGTTCTGGGTGCCGTCTCCGCCGTCGGGCGCCATGACGTCGACGAAGACGCCGCAGCCCGGGGCGATGGACTGCCCACCGACGAGCTCGAGCGGGTCGCACTCCTCCGGGATGCCGATGGTCGTGCTGCCGCCTCCGCCACCGTCCCCACCGCCGCCACCATCGCCAGCGCCCGCGCCAGTGCCGCCGGCGCCCTGTCCGCTGCCGCCGCCGTTTGCATAACAAGGCAGGTTCGGGTTGCGGTTGCAGTCGTTCGCGGCATCGAAGCAACCGGCCGCAAAGAGCGCGGGTGCCGAGGCGAGGACGACAAGGGAAACCAGCGTTCTTGCTTGGCGCATGATCAAAAGCTCCGTGCGAAAGTGACGCCGGCCCCTTCGGGGCCGACCCAAGGGAGAACCCAGCCGGTCTCTTCCGGATCGGAGGAGCCACCGGCAAAGTGCAAGCCGAGCAACACGGCGCCACCGGCGACGAGGACGCCGCCGCCGATGAGCGTGCCCAACGAGACGTTGGAGAGCAGGTCGCGCGTATCCAGGTCGTCCTGGATGCCCTGGCAAGCGGCGTCGGGGCTGGAGCCCTGGCAGGCGTTGCGCGAGGGCAACGCTGCCGCGGCGTCGTCCGCGTTGGAGCCGGCCGAGCCCGCGGCGACCGCGAGGCCGATCCCGGCGCCGAGGCCGCCGATGCCGAGCCCGCCGACGACGAGGCCGGCCCAGAGCGGGACGGGGCTGGCCTTGGGCGGCGGGACAATGACGGAACCGTCATCTTCCTTCTTGAGGATGATCTTGATGGCGATCGTCTGGCCGGGCTTGGCCTCGATGACCTCCTGTCCCTTCTCGCCCGGGAGCGTGCCCACCACCGTGCGCTGGCCCGGCTCCACGTAGAGGTAGACCTGCGGCAGCGGGGTGCGCCCGCGCTCTTCGCCGTCCACCTTGATGGCGCAGCCCTCCGGCGCGTCGACCTGGACGCGGGTGAGCTCCGCACGCAGCGTGTTCAGGTCCTGCAACATGCGCTCCTTGGCCGCCGGCTCGCCGGTGGCGGGGAAGGTGCTGAGCGCGTACTCCAGGTGCTCGGCTGCTTCGCGCTTCTTGCCCAGCTTCTGCTCGACGAAGGCGAGGTTCGCGGCCACGTCGAAGCTGGGCCGCTGCTTCCACGCCGCGGTCATCTTCTCGTAGGCGAGATCGAAGTTGCCGGCCTGGGCGGCCGCCGAGCCTTCTTCGAAGAGCTTGTCGACGTCGTCCGCGAGGCTGGGCGTTGCCGCGGCGAGCGAGGCCGCGAGGAGGAGGGAAGCAAAGGCTCTTTTCATGGCGACTTGGGCTTGGGGAGGAAATACGGCGTGTTCGAGCTCGGCGGCGCTGCGGTCGTCGAAGAAGGCGGAGCGGTCGTGGCGGTGGGCGCCTGCGTGGCCGCGGTCGTCGCGGACTTTGCGGCCGAACCTGACGGTTTTGTCGTCGTCGGAGGCGTGGCGCCGGCCGAAGGCTCGGGCGAGGCCGTGCTCGGCGTCACGGACGTCTCCGCTGTCGGTGGCGTTTGCGGCGCCGGGGGTGCCTTCTGGTCGGCGATCGGCGCGCTCTTCTGGGTCGCGGTGCCGGCGACCGCCGGCGTGCCGGTCGGCGCGGGCGCGGGGCCTTCCTGCAGCATGGGGAGGACGACGATGACGAAGAAGCTGAGGAGCCCCAGGAAGGCGACGAGCAGGAGGAGCCACCGCCGATCGAAGCGCGGCTTGCGCGGCATCGTCGCCTCGAGCTCCTTGCGGACCTGCGCGGCGTGGTACCGGCTGATGTCGTCGTATTTCACCCCCTTGGGCGGGGGGAACGCCAGGCGGTGGCGCGACTCCATCAGCCGCGCGAACTCGGGCGAGCCCGGCTCCTCCGCCGCGATCTCGCGGTCGTTGTTGGCGAGGGCACGACGCCACTCCTGCTCGCTGAGCTTGGCGATCTCCCAGCGCTTCACGCCGTTCTTGTGGTCCGCGTCCGTCAGGTTGGACTTCGGCCGGTCCTCGATGGGGCGCATGAACCCCGTGCCCGCCTTGTCGGGGGCTGCGGTGCCGTCGGGCTGCGTTTGTTTTCCGCGGTCGACGATCGTGTCGTGCGCGCCGCTCTCGTGCTCACCCGACGGCGGATCGTCCCCTCCGGAGTCGGGCGCCGGGGTTTCTTCGTTCTGGATGGCGAAGAGCTGAGGTTTCGTCGTGCCCATGGTGCTGCTTCCGACCGGTGACAGGCCTGCGGAAGCATTGTCGCAAGCAGTTCCCCTTCGAGGACACTTTTGCGTCCCGAGATCGGCATGCTCTCACCGTCCCGGGCGCGGAACAACCGCGCAGGGAGCGTGCCGGGCGCCCTCGAACGCTGCCTGTTGCGGCCGAGCATCACCGGGCGTGCTGACGAAGAGGAAGATGGACCTGGCTGGTTCACCCGGATGAGCTCCTTTTGGCACAACCCATGCCAACGAGCCAAGCTCGTCTGCGCTCAGATCGGCAAACAGACCGGGTCGAGGTCGAGATCCCAGTCGACGCAGCCGTACCCCTCCCAGCAGTCGAGGTCGTCGATGCAGCGCGCGTAACAGAGCGGGCTCACGTCGACGAGGACACACTTGCCGCCGAGGGCGCACTCGTCGTCGAACGTGCACTCGTTCGAGCAGAGCGAGTCCGTCACGATGACGTCGACGTAGTCGGCGTCGACGACGAAGCAGTCGGTGAAGTCGGGGCACTCCTCCGAGGCCGCGCAGGGCTCGTAGTAGTCGAGCGGCTCGGTGACGATGACGACATCGTCACCACCGCTGTTGCCGCAGCTCGCCGCGACGAGGAGCGACGCAGAGGACGAGAGGATGAGAGCGCCGAGACGCGCAGGGAAGGTGCGTTGCATCGAGAGCGGGTCTGGCAAGCGCCGCACCAGCGCCGACCGCCGCGTTTCGAAGCCATAGTCGGCTCCTCGTGCTGTGCCGAGTCGCTCGACCGCTCGCTACTCGAGGGGCTCGACGAACGGGATGACGCAGTCGATCTCCAGGATGCCCGAGGTGGGCACGCCGGCGCCCGTGGTGAGCGTGAAGAGCACGTGCGTCGGCGCATCGGCCGGCGCGTCCCACGTGTACGGCGCGGGCTCGCCCTCCGTCGGCACGCCCTCGTCGTTTGGGCCGTAGACCACCGGCACGCTGAAGTCGTTCACGAACGGCACGTAGTAGGACGTATCCGTCTCGGTGAGCGTCAGATCGTGTGTGACGAACGCGACGAGGCTCCCCGCCCAGCCGCGACCGCGCACGTAGAAGCCGAGCTTGCCCCGATCGGGCAAGAGGCCTCGCAGATCGATGGCGGGCCCCTGGAGGTAGCGGCCATAGGGCGGCTGCCCGTCCTCGTAGACGCCGAAGATGGCACCTTTGCCGTCGCACTGCGCCGCGCACCGCACGCAGCCGCAGATGCACCCCTCGGTGTCGTGGTTCGCGTCCGCCACGGGGTAGACGTAGAAGGACCAATGGCTCTCGTCGAGCGGGAGGCACGTCGCGTCGGGGGCGGACTCGAGCACCTCGCGTGGGCACGAGGCGTCGCCGAAACACGCGAGCGGCTCTTCGCAGTCGTCCGGGTCACAGGCGCAGTCGGGCGGATCCCCTGCGAGGCAAGCGTATGCATTCGGGATGTCGCTCAGGCACCCGTCGCCGGTCTCGGGCACGCCGCCGAGCGCGGGCAGGCAAGGCCGATGGGGTATCTGCGCAGGAGGTGGACACTCCGTGCATTCGTCCCCCAGGAACACGAGCGGCGGATCACACTCGACACAGGCGCCGTCGATGATCCGCGCCGGAGGGTCGCAGTCCTGCGCAGGCGGCAGCGACTCGAGGCAGGCCCCGACCGCGGCGACGAGCGCGCAGGCACCGATGCGCAGGGCGACGCGCCTCATGGATCGCCCGGGATGACATAGGGCACGATGCAATCGATCTCGATGATGCCGCCGGAGGCGTCGTCGCTGCTGCCGCTCGTGAGCACGAAGCTCCCGTAGGTCGGGACGTCTTCGATGCGCTGCCATTGGTAGGGCGAGCTGCCGAAGCCGGGGATCGCCTGACAGCCGCTCGTGACCGAGTCGGTGAGGAGCTCCGTGAAGTCGTCGAAGAAGGGAATGGCGCACGCGGAGACCGCGCTCGTGTCCGGGAGCGGGATCTTCCCGGTGAGCGCAAGCAGCGAGCCCTGCCCGCGCGCGCGGACGTAGAACCCGAGCCTTCCCGATTCGGGGACCGCGAGCGCGCCGACGTCCACGTTGACCCCCTGCAGCCCGCTTGAGCCGACGCCGTCCTGAAACGCGCCCAGGATGAAGCCCTTGCCGTCACATTGGAGCGCGCAACGCGTGCAGCCGCAGGTGCAGCGGCCCGCGCTCAGCTCCGGATCGCCGATCGTGTCGTACCAGCTGATGCGGCTCTCGTCCAAAGCGGGGCACACCGCGTCGGGCGCGACCGCCAGGACCGCCGGCGGGCACTCGCCGTCCTCGATACACGAGCGCGACTCCGCGCATTGGTCCGCGCCGCAGGAGCAGTCGGGGGTGGTCTCCCCGGTGACACACGACAGGGCTCCCTCGATGTCGCCGAAGCAGCCGTCCCCCGGCGGCAGCGGGGAGACGTAGGGCTGGCAGCTCTGGAATGGGACCGCCGCCTCGGGCGGGCAGACGACACATTCGTCCCCGATGAGGACGAGGGGCTCCTCGCAGCGAAGGCATTCGCCGCCCACGACCTTGCCGGGTGGCTCGCAGGTCTCGGCTGGCGGCAGCGACTCGAGGCACGAGGCCGCGGCGAGCCCAATGAGCGCGATCGGTGTCAGGCGTCGGATCACGGCGAGCTACTCCAGCTCCACCGTGAGCGTGGCCGACTGCGGGCCGACCTGGAGCGAGACCTGCGCCGCGTCGTTCCGGGAGTCCACCACCTCGGCGACGAGGAGGCCCAGGGTGACGGCGCCGAGCACGCTGGGCACCGCCCACGACGCCAGATAGCCGGTGCGAAAGTCCTCGTATTCGTCGACGGCCGGCTGGTAAGCCGGGAGCACCCTCGGGATGGCCTCGGCGTCCTCGCGGAGGCTCTTCGCGTGGAAATAGAGGCCGATGGGCAGAGCGACTGACGAAACCGTCAGGATAGCGCCGCCGATGAGGATGCCGGGGTGCACGAGGGGCTCGCGCGGGGGCACGCTCCGGACCGGCACGCGCGGAGCCTCCCGAGGCGGGAGGAGGCGCGCGGCGAGATCTCTCACCTCGCCGGCCGCGAGCTCCACCGTGGACGTCACCGCGCGTTCGCCTTCGCCCATCACGATTCGGTGGGCGCCGGGCTCGACGTATTGGTCGAACGGCGCGTCCCGCGGCGGCCCGTCGCCGACGCGCACGGCCACGCGCTCTCCGGACGCGGCCGCGGCGACGCGCAGCTTGCCGAGCTTCGGCCTGATCGCGTTCGCGCGGTCCACCGCGTCTTGCCGGCGCGCCTCGATCTCGGGCGGCTGCTGGCCGGGCTGCTCGCCGACGCGTCGCACGAACGCCTCGAAGCGCTCGACCGCGCGTGGCCTGTCCCCCGCGGCCTCGTACGCGAGCCCGAGGTTGTAGAGCACACGCCAGCTGCGCTCCGCGGGCCCCTCGGCGTACACACGCTCCCAGCGCTCCGCCGCGCCGCGTGGATCGCCGGCGTCGAACCGCGCCAGCCCTTCGGTGAAGACCGCGCTCGCCTGTTCGTCCGAGAGCTGCGCCTGGCTCGTCGTGGCCCAGAGCGACAGCGCGGTGAACGAGGCGCACCAGGCGAGCCCCAGCAGGCTGCGGGCAGAGAAGCGCCGGACGACCACGGCTCAGTCTTCGTCCTTCAGCTGGCCGAGCATGCGGTACAAGCTCTGCCGCGGCAGGCCGAGGATCTCCGCCGCCTTGGGGACCGAGCCGCTCGCGCGCTCCACCACCTTGGGGAGCACCTCGCGGTGGAACCGATCCATGAGGCGCCGCTTCGACTCGTGGTACGGGAGCGCCTCGAGCCCTTCGAAGACGTTCGACCCCGGAAGGATGGACGGCGTGCCGCCCGGCTCGAAGAGGAGCTTCGGGTCTGCGCGATCGAAGGTCGCGAACCGCTCGACGACGTTGCGCAGCTCGCGCGCGTTCCCGGGCCAACCATAGGAGCGCAGCAGGCGAGCGAGCTCCTCCGAGACCTTGGCCTGGGCGTCGCCGGTGGCACGCCGCAAAAACGCCTCGGCGAGGGGCAAGACGTCCTCCGGGCGATCGGCGAGGCGCGGCACGCTCACGTGCACGACGGCGAGCCGATAGAACAGGTCCTCGCGAAACTCCTTGCGGCGCACCATCTCGCGAAGCTTCCGATTGGTCGCCGCGACGACGCGCACGTTCACCTTGATGACCTGCGCGCCGCCCACCCGGCGGAACGAGCGGTTCTCGAGCGCGCGGAGGAGCTTCGGCTGGGCCTCGAGGGGGAGCTCGCCGATCTCGTCGAGGAACAGCGTGCCGCCGTCCGCTTGCTCGAACGCGCCCGGGCGCGTGCCCACGGCGCCGGTGAATGCGCCCTTCTCGTGGCCGAAGAGCTCGCTCTCGACGAGGCCCTCGGAGATCGCGCCGCAGTCGACGACGACAAACGGCCCGTCCTTCCGGGCGCTCTCCTGGTGCAGCGCCAGGGCGAGCACGTCTTTCCCGGTTCCGCTCTCGCCCTCGAGGAGGACAGTGACGTCATTTTTGGCGGCCTTCTCGAGGAGCTCGAAGACGTGCCGCATGGCCGGGCTCTCGGCGATGGCGTCGCCGAAGCTCCGGCGAGCGGAGACCGTCATGTCGAGGTGGCTCTTGCTCAGCTCGACGCGCAACGTCGTGTCGCCCAGGACCAGCGTCGCGCTCTCCCCGAGGACGACGTCGCGCACGCGGACCGAGCCGAGCCGCGTGCCGTTGAGGCTGCCCAGATCCGTGACGCGCACGCCGTCGGGCTCGGCGCGGAGCTCCACGTGTCGCCGCGAGACGAGGCGATCGGTCAGGCCCAGGTCGCAGCCCGACCCGGTGCCCACGAGCAGCCCCATCGGGCCGACGGTCGCCTTGAGGCCGATATCGGGGCCTTTCGTGACCACGACCTCGGCGCCGACGAGCTTCACGGTCAAGAGCTCGCTCGTCGTCGCCTTGCGGGTCGCCCCGCTTTCCTCGTGCTCGTGCATCGGTGCCCTCTGCATCCTACCCGACCTTGGGCCGTCACCTCGATGCGACACACGTCGCATCCGCGTGACGTCAGGGTTTTTTCGCCCTGCGGCCGATAGGACGCTGACGATCACGCGTCCGACCTGCGCGAAATCTCGGCGGCATGCTCTCTGCAGAAGCGCACGCCCATGCAAGGAGCTGCCAGGCTGACGATACTGGGGGCGCTCGCGGTCGGGGGTTGCGGGACCGAGCACGGTCCCTTCCGCCCTGCGGGCGAGACGGGGCCATCGGCCCTCGAAGAGGAGCGCTTCGTCGCGCGGCTCTACCTCGATCTGACCGGTGAGAGACCGAGCGACGAGGTGATGCGGGGCGCGCTCGCGAGGCTCGCGGCGGACGGCAACGTGGTCTCGACGCGCGCTGCGATGGCGAACGAGCTCCTCGCGACGCGAGCCTTCGCGGACCTCTGGGTGGAGGAGACCGAGCTCGACGCGTTCGGCGGCGCGCGACGCGAGGACGTCTACGATCTGTTCTGCAGCGTCTTTCTGACAATCGAGCCGTCGTGTGAGGCGTGTGTGGTCGACACGCAGGACTTCTGCGCGTGTGACTGCGAGACCGTGCGCGACCTCGCCGCCGAGCGGGAGGTGCTGAGGAGGGCGGCCGAGGAGCTCGCGGCGGGTGACCCCTCGGTCGACGTCGATCGGCGCATCGCCTCGAGCCTCGCCTTCCAGGTCAACGGCGGATCGGGCGACGGGATCGCGACGGCGATGTTCGGGACCTTCCTGGGTCGACCCGCGGAGGCTGAGGAGATGCGCCAGGTACGCGCGTTCGTGCTGGGTGACGGCATCCCCAACATGCAGGCCATCCTGTTCCACCAGACCGGCGAGACCTACGCGGACCTGGTCGACATCGTGTTCGCCAGCGAGCCCTACCGTGACGCGCTCGTCGACCGCGTGTTCTTCCGGTACCTCGGCCGGTTCGCGACGCCCGCCGAGCTCGCCCACTTCTCCGCGAAGCTGGACCCCACCGCGCCCGACGTGCGCGCGCTCATCGTGAGCGTGACGTCGTCGCGTGAGTACTTCGAGCAGTGAAGGAGCCAAGAGCCATGATTCGACGAATCACAATTGCGGTCCTCCTCGCGCTCGGCGCGGCCGCCTGTCAGGACAGCTACTCGTTCGATCCGGTGATCGCCGGCGAGACGGACTCGGAGCGCACGCCGCGCCCGAAGACCGACGGTCAGTTCGTCAAAGCCGTCTACGCGGACCTCCTCGGGCGCGCGCCCGGCCAGCTGGAGGTCGCGATCGTGGACGCGCAGGGCGCCGAGGTGTCGGCGTTTCCGCTCGACGAGCAAGACCTGCTGCTCACCGTGCTCGACGGGGTCGGCGACGACGACGCGATGCGCGCGCTCGTGGTCGCCGGGCTCGTGGAGAGCGAGGAGGTGACGCTGCCGTCGCGCGGGGATGTCGCCGACCCGGCCGCGTTCGTGGCCGAGCAGTTTCGCGCCTTCTTGGGCCGCGAGCCGAACGCGTACGAGTTCGACGCGTTCGTGACCGCCTGGAACGAAGACCCCGCCGTCGACCCGAAGGTCGTCGTGCGCGCGATCCTCGGATCGCGCGAATACCAGAGCCAGTGAGGAGGACGCCGATGAAGACATTGAGCCGACGCAACCTCTTCCGCGCCGCGGGCGGCGCTGCTGCCGGGGCCGCGCTGAGCGGCAGCCGCACCGCATTCGGCGGGCGCGCCTTCCAGGCCAAGCGCTCCGTCATCGTCAGCATCGCCGGCGGCCTCCGCCTCTCCGAGTCGCTCGGAATGGCGGAGGGCGCGACGATGCCCAACCTGTTCGGCCGCGTCCCGCTCGTCGCGGGGCGCGGCGACGCCGACGCGGGCGATCCGAGGATCGCGCCCGGGTATGTGGCGCCGGACCTCGTCTTGCCCGCGGCGCGCCGGAGCCCGCTCTTCGCGCAGGGCGCGCTCGTCTCGAACCTCCGTTATGCCGAGGGGGTCCCGGGGCACTTGCAGGGCGCCGGTTGCTTGACGAGCGGCCTCTACAACGACCTCGACAACCGCGAGGACGCTCGGCTCGCCGCGCCGACCCTCTTCGAGATCCACCGGCGCCAGACGAACGCTTCGGCTCTGGACGCCTGGTACGTGTCGAACGTCGCAGGCTTCTATCGGGCGCTGCAATACAGCGGACACCCCGAGTTCGGGAAGGACTTCGCGGGCTCGTGGGTCTCGCCGCCGTCCACCGCAAACGCCATCGTGCCGCTCGTGACGCGGGGCACGAAGCAGATCCGGCTCGACGACCTGCCGGTCGTTCGCGACACGCCCGAATCGAATCGCGCCGCGCGCAAGCTGCGGGCGGTGCTCGACGGCAACACGCCGGAGTACGCTCCGGACGTGCTGCTCTCGCGGCCGGAGGACTCGGCGGCGCTGGAGGACTACTGGGCCACCATCTACGGCGACAAGACCTACCAGGCCTTCTTTCCGGACGCGGTGGGCATCGGCACACGCAACGCAAATGGCGGGCTCGACGCGACCGGGGACGGCCTCACCATCTACCACGCCGAGCGCATCCTTCAGGCGTTCAAGCCGAGCGTGATGGTCGTGTCGTTGATCGACGTGGACGTCTGCCACGACGACTTCAACGGCTACCTCATCGGGCAGCGTTTGGCCGACGCGCTCGTCGCGCACCTGTGGGACTTCATCCAGTCGACCGAAGGGCTGAAGGACGAGACGGCGCTCTTCGTCCTGCCGGAGCACGGCCGGCAGCTCCAGTTCAATGGTCAGAACAGCGACTCCTTGGGGCGGTCCGGTCTGGACCACGGCGGCGGGGACGACGGCGACCGCGACGTGTGGGTCCTCGCGCTCGGGCCCGATTTCAGGCCGGGAGTTCACGCGCCCACCGACATCGAGCAGAGCGGTCGCGGCTCCGGGCGATACGAGACGATCGACGTGGTGGCCACCGCGGCGGAGATCCTCGGCCACGGCGACGTCATGGCGAGCACCTTGGGGGGGCTCGGGGCGCGTCCTGGCCTCGTGATGGAAAGGATCCTCCGATGAGAGCACGTCTCGTATTCGTCGCGTGGGCGGCGGCTGCGCTCGCCGCGGGCGCCTGCTCCGATCCGATCGATCCCGGGGGCGAGCACCAAGAGGAGACGCTCGAGCCGGACCCGCTCGACACCATCGAGCAATCGGTCGACGCGGGAAGCCTGGACGACCTCTATCGGAAGGTCCTCCTGCCGAGCTGCGCGGGGCAAGCGGGGCTCTGCCACGCCGGGCAGTTCGAGCCGAACCTGTCGACGCCGGCCCTCGCGTTTTACAACCTGGTGGAGCGGCCTTCCCTCGAGAAGCCCGATCGGCTTCGGGTCGCGCCCGGCAAGCCCCAGGAGAGCGTGCTGGTGGACAAGCTGCGCAATCGCGACGTGATCAGCGTGATGCCGCTCGGCGCCGAGCCCGTGCCGGAGGAGCAGATCGCCGCGATCGAGGCGTGGATCACCGCGGGCGCGCCCCGCTTCGCCGGCGCGGAGCCTTCGCCCGCGATCAACGAGCCGCCCGAAGAGCCGGAGCTCGCGATCTTCGACGCCGCAGGAGAGCGGCTCGATCTGGGCGGGGCGGCGAGCGCGGCGCCTGGTGAAACGGTGGTGTTCCGCATGACGACACACGATTTCGAGACGCCCGACGAGGACATGGTCTACGTGGCCTTCAACCTGCAGACAGCGGATGGGCAGCTCGTGGTGCTCAACGACGATTCGGAGGATCCGACGTCTGCTTACGCGACCTTCGACGAAGAGGGCGCGCCGCTCGTGGGGGACGAGGTGATGAACTGGCGCTTCGACTGGGTCATCCCTCAGACGGTGGACCTCTACGATTTCGAGGGCAACCCGTCGCTCGCGGTTCCGACGGAGGGGATGAGCTTCTTCGTCATCGGCGCCTACATCCCCGAGGCGATCGCGAACGACTACGTCATCGCCGTCAACTTCACGCCCAATGGTCTTCAGGTGTTGCCATGACGCGAATTGCTCTGTGTTTGCTGGTGCTGCCGGCCCTCTCCGCCTGTGGAGAGGGTGACGCGCCCTCGGTGGAGATCCTCTCGGCGTTTCCCGACGCTCTCGTTCCCGAGGACGACACGAAGGACGATCTGACGCTTCGTGTGCGCTACGAGGACCCGACCGGCGATCTCGGGGGTGGCACGGCGCGTGTGCACGATTGCCGCTCGGCCAGCGTCATCACCGAGCTCGAGGTCCCGGCCATTGCAAACGAGGGAGCGGCTCGCGAGGGCGTCGCGATCTCGGGTGAGCTGGAGCTGCACGTGACCGACGTCGGCGCGAGCCCGAGCGGCGGGCGCTCGGAGACCTGCGACGCTGCGGGCGCAGAGCCTGGCGCGTTCTGCGTGGTGCTGGTGGACGCGGCCGGTAACGAGAGCGAGCCCGACTGCGCGGAGATCGCCGTCACGCCGGGCGGGTGAAGACCTTGCGGCGGCGCTCGACGTCGCCGCGCACGAGGCAGCCGTCGAGGTGATCGTTCACGAGGCCCATGGCCTGCATGAACGCGTAGACCGTGGTCGGCCCCACGAAGGAGAAGCCGCGCTTCTTCAGGTCCTTCGACATCGCCTTGGCCTCGGGCGACGTGGTCATCGTCGCGAGGACGGCCCGGGTGATCTTCTTGGGACGGCTGTGGGGCTTGGCCTCGAATCGCCAGACGTACGCGGCGAAGGACCCGAACTCGTCCGCGGCGTCGGCGGCGGCCTTGGCGTTGTTGATGGCCGCCTCGATCTTGCCGCGATGCCGGACGATGCTCGCGTCCTTCAGGAGCTTCTGCACCCTGGGCGCACCGAAGCGGGCGACCGTCGCGATGTCGAAGTCCGCGAAGGCTTTGCGGAACGACTCTCGCTTCCGCAGGATGGTGAGCCACGAGAGGCCCGACTGGAAGCCCTCCAGACAGAGCTTCTCGAAGAGGCGGTTGTCGTCCCGAACGGGGTAGCCCCACTCCACGTCGTGGTAGGTGAGGTAATCGTCCGACTGGCCACACCAGAAGCAACGCTTGCGACCGTCGGGGCCGCGGATCAGATCGGGCTGTCGCGCAGGGGTCGCCATGGTCACCTCGTGCAGTCGATGGGCCGCCGCGACGAGAGCGTCAGGCGTGGTTTCTTGGGATCGAAGACGCTCTTGGGCTCGACGGCGCTTCGCTTCTTGAGCCCGCTCTCGAGCGCGTCGCGCATGAGCGTGTCGAGGATGGTCACGGGCGGAGGCTCGCCCTCCCCCCAGAAGTTGTCGCCGCCCGTGAACAGGAAATCGCTCCCCATGATGGTGAGCTTCTCGTCGTCCTTGATGGGGCGCTTGCCGTCCCTCGTGAGCTTGACCACGAGCTCCTTCCCTTTGCAGGTCGCCTGCACGACGACACCCGAGAAGCTGAGGATGCCGCCGCCGCGCTGGAGGTGCGCGCTCACGAGCTCGCGGAAGCGCTTGCCGTCGAGCTGTGCCGTGGCCAGGCGATTGTCGAACGGGAACGCCTCGAACAAGCTGCCATACGAGAGCGGGCCCTTGGGCAGGTCCGCGCGGAGGCCGCCGCCGTTCATCAGGCCGACGTCCACCCCGGGCTGCGCCTCTCGTACCAGGTCCGCGAACAGGTTGCCGAGCGCCGATTCGTCGTCGTAATCGCGGCCGAGCCCGTCAGGTAGGTCGGGGCCGACGCGCTCCGCTCGTTTTTCTTTGGCGCCGTCGATCGCCGGCTGGACCGCGGCCGCGACCTTCTCGTCGCGCAGGACCGGACCGCCTTCGTAGTCGCCGGGTGAGCACGTCGCGAGATCGGCCTTCTCGTCGGAGGGGCACAGATCACGTGGGGCGAAGATGGTCTTCTCGGTGACCGCGCCGTCTTGGATGACGAGATCGACGCGGCCGAACGCGCGCCCATAGGCGTGTTGTTCGATGATCGCGATGCCCTCGATCTCGTGTGCGACCCCGGCGTGCGTGTGGCCCGCCACGATGACGTCCACCGACTTCGGCGGGAGCGCGCGGGCCACGCGGAAGATTTCGCTTCTGTCCTCACATTGGTCGGCCTTCGGATCGCGATTGAACGCCTTGCATTTGCCGCCCGCGTGCGCCAGGACCACGACGGCGCTCGCGCCCGCCTGGCGAAGACGAGCGGCCTCCGTGGCGATGCTCTCGGCGAGCGGCGCAATCGACAGGTCCTTCACGTTCGCGGAGATGGTGGTCGTGAGCGTCTCCTCCGTGGTCACGCCGATGAGGCCGACCTTCGTGCCCTTCACGTTCACCACCGTGCTGGGCACGACGTTCGGATAATCGAGCGAACGCTTCGTCTTCTTGTCGTGCACGTTGGCCGTCAGGAACGGGAACGGCGCGGCCGCGGCGGCGGCCTTGAGCGCGCCGCGTGGGTCGTCCTCCGGCTTCTCGGGTGTGGGCGCGGGGCCCTTCGGGCCGAAGTCGAACTCGTGATTGCCGATCGTGACGGCGTCGTACCCCATGGCTGCGTAAGCGGCGACGACGGGCAGGCCCTCCGACAGGTTCGACTCGAGCGTGCCCTGGAACATGTCCCCCGCGTCGACGAGGACGACACCGCCGTCTTTCTCGCGGACGGTTCGGAGGCGTGAGACGTACCCGGCGAGGAGCGAGAGCGCGTGGACGCGGCCGTGGAGATCGTTGGTGCCCACGATGGACACGACCGCGCGTTGCGGGGCCGACGCCTTCGCGGAGGACTCCGTCGGCGGGGGCGCGACCGCGCGCGGCTGCGCGTTGTCTGCTGGAGAGCAGCCCAGGCCGAAGGCCAGGAGCGCGAGAGCGAGGCGGCGACGGCCCATCGTACGAGCCGTATCTTCTTCGGACCGCGCTGCGATGCAAGAACGATCTGGAGCGGCGGCGCGCGCGCCGTCGCCTGGCCGCGCTACTCGAGCGTGAGGGAGAACGAGTTCGCGCCGAAGCGAAGCACGGGCTCGAACGTGGTCGGTGTCACGTCGAAGATCCCGGTCGCGTAGCCGGGCATGGTCTCGTCTTGCCAGCGGAAGCTCTCGTGCATGTTCACGCCGAGGACGACGCTCACATCCGTGGCGAGGCCCGGATTCACCGGGAGAGTGACCGGGAAGTAATACGCCCACTCCCCGTTCTCGAAGACCACGCTGAACCCACCGCCCGCGTCGTACTCGGGGACCGGGGCGTTCGTGCCGGAGACGGGGAACGTCTGGCTCGCGCCCGTGAACTCGTACTCGTAGTAGCCGGCGTCGCGCAGCTGACCGTCGACCAGCGTGCCGTCCGACATCACCTGCATGTTGTCGAACTCACCCGGGATCGTGAAGCCCATGTAGTGCATCGACGCCGACACCTTGTACTTCACGTACGTGTGCACCACGCGCGCGACCGTAAATGTCGCCTCCGGAAGATCCCCGGCCTTCGCCGTGTAGATGAGGGTGTCGGCGCCGTCCGCGTAGTCCACCTCGACCGAGTCCTGTCCGAAGTCGAACACCTCGAGCGGCTCGGGATCGCCCAGCTGCCGGAACAGCGTCAGCGACCGCACGCCGCTTCTGTGCAGGCTCGGCGTCTGTCCCGAGAGCCCGTCCATGTGGGCGAAGGGGGCCGTGCTCGAGCGCATGTGGATCTCGATGTTGGCGCCCGAGGACGTGCTGCCGCCCGAGCCGCCGCCGCCATCCGTCGTCGTGTTGCCGCCGCCGCCGTCGGACTGGCCACCACCACCGTCTGCCTGGCCGCCCCCGCCTTCGAAGCCGCCGACCGGGACCTTGCTGCTGCACGCGGCGAGAGAGAGAAGGACGGAGACCGGAAGAAAGGCGCGCATCGCGTTCATGGTGCCCCGGTTTTGGGGGCTACCGCGGAGATTTCTGATCGCCCTGGGGGCGGGCAGGAATTTGGCGGCGCCCCCCCGCGCGAGAAAAACGCACGCCGCGACCAGGTCGGAAGCAACTGGAGGCGGCTCGTGTCGACCAAGGGATTGTGGAGCCGATCGCGTATCACCTGACCATCCGTCTCCAGGGCGACCGCGTCCTTGCCCCCTCGGCCGGCGCCCGGCGCGTCGCCGCCACGTGCGTCGTCGGGGCCGGGAGACCTGCCCGCATGTTGGTCTTTCGAATCGCCGACACACACCTGCACGCCGTGCTCGCGTGCACGAGACGCGAGGCGGGGACCTTCACGCGTTCGCTCGTTACGCGATGGCACCGTCATCTCGGTCCCGCGACCTCCTTCGAGCCGGCGCGCCTCAGGCCCATCCTCGACCAACGCCACCTCTACAGCGCCACCCGGTACGTCCTCCGACAAGAAGAGCACCACGGGATCGACGTCGATCCCCTCCACGACGGAAGTAACCTCCCCGATCTGCTCGGCGCGCGCGTGCTCTTCTCCGACAGCGCGCGCCTCGTTCGCGAGCATCTGCCTCGGTTCGATCCCACCGAGTACCTCCCCGAGCTCGCGCCCGTCGAGGTCGAGCTCGGCCTCCTGTCCGATGCCGCCGCTGGCGCCTTCGCGTTGGCCGAGCTCGTCGGCAACACCCCGGTGGTTGTCGCCGCTCGACACGCTGCCGCGCGGGCCGCGCGCGACCTGCGGGCCGAAGACGTCGCCGAGGTCCTCGGCCTTCACCCTCGGTCCATCCGCCGACTCCTCTCGCGACCGTGCCCGGCCGAGCACCTCCGAGCCGTCATCCTTCAGATGCAATGGCGCGCCGCCATTGCCAGGGCTCGCACCGATGCGTCGGGTGGTGCGACGCGCGTGCGGTGATTCGGGTCGAAGAAGGCTTGGCGGGAGGCGGCCGTGCGGGAGGCGGCCGTGCGGGAGGCGGCCGTGCGGGAGGCGGCGGGCTGCGCGGCGTGCGCTTGTTCGGCTTCGGCGAGCCCGCGTCGAGAGGGATACCCAGTTGTCCTGGTCTGCGTGCAGACGTGCGCACCTCTGCACGCAGACCGCCCGAACCAAGCCCCCTCCTGCCGGCCGCCCCCCGCGGGCCCGTTCGTGCCGGCCGCCCCCCGCGGGCGCGCCCGCCCGCAGGCCCGTTCGTGCCGGCCGCCCGCGCAGGCGCGTCCGTGCGGCCGCCCCCCGCGGGTCCGTGCCGGCGGCCCCCCGGCGGGCCCGCCCTTCCCATTTTGCGCCACCGAAGCCAGCCGTCCGCGCGAAATCGATGGCGGGGATGGACAGAAGTCACGCCACGCAGATTACGAGGGCCACCATTTGTCCATACTTCTGTCCATTTTTGGCCAATCTGGCCTCTGGCGAGGCCATTGGGGGCCATTTTGAGGAAAAATGGACAGAACTATGGACGAAACCCCCGTCACGTACTTTGCGTGACGAGGGTTCTGTCCATTTCGCGGCCCGCGCGGTGTGAGCTCCGCGGGCCAGGGTGGTTGGGCGCCCGCGCGGTGTGAGCTCCGCGGGGCCAGGGTGGTTGGGCGCCCGCGCGGTGTGAGCTCCGCGGGCCAGGGGGGTTGGGCGCCCGCGCTCAGCGCTCGAGCATCGCCGTGGCGTGCGAGCCGCCGGCGTCGATGAGCTCGGCCTTGTAGAAGAGCTTGCCGTCGGCGGTGACGATCTCTCCGCCGAGGTCGCCCCAGGCGAAGCTGTCGCTGGCGAGGGTCTTGAGGGTGGCGGCCTTCTTGCCGATGCGGACCTTGTAGATGGCGCGGGTGGCGTCGATCTCGCTGCCCGCGACGTTGAGCTTGGCGGGCTCCTCGGTGACGAGCGCCTCGTTTTCATCGGCGACGGCGACGGTCTCGGCCATCTTGGTCTCGAAGGCGGCGCGGTCGACCTCGGCGGCGGTGCCGTCGGTGGCGACGCGCGCGACGGCGACGATGTCGTGTGTCTTGAGGTCGGTGGTGACGCGCAGGGTGTCCTTCGACTTCTTGTCCGCGAAGACGTACTCGACGACGATCGTGGTGGCGGTCTTGTCGACGACGCGCTGGGTGAGCGCGAGCGGCGTCTTCCGGTAGCTGCCGCTGAAGGTGAAGGTGACGTAATCGCCGACCTGGCGCCGGTCGGCGCTCGCGGTCGCCGTCTCTTCGGCGGCGCTTTCGGCCGTCGCCTGATCGACCTCGCGGGCCTCCGCGTGGTTCGGGGTCGCTTCGTCCGCGGCTGTCTTGGTGGCCGTCGACGCAGACGAGCAGGCGACAGCGAGGGAGGAGGCGAGGGCGAGGGAGAGGAGGGCGACGCGGCTCATGCAGCCCGGCTATCCCATGCGAAGAGGTCGGGCCAACTTTCGGCACGCGGGTCCCGCTCCGCGACACGGGCGGCCGCGATCTTTCGTGCACAGTGCCCGCTCGGCGGGCTCGCGTCGCCCGCCGCTACACGCGGTAGGCCGCGACGCTGGGCGCGAGCCGATAGCCATCCTCGGTCGTCTCGACGAGCGACTCGTCCCCGAGCAAGGCACGCAGCCGGCTGATCGCGACCTGGAGGCGCTTGTCGTCTCGCAGGGGGTGGTAGTCCTGCACGTCCCACACGCGCTCGACGAGGTGCTCCTTGGAGGCGCGGCCGGCGCCGTCGAAGAGCGTGACGAGGATCTTCATCGCGACGGGCTTCTTGGCGAGGTCGACGCTCGTGCCCCTCGGCAGGAGGACACGCCCGCGGCGCGTGTCGAGGCCGAGGCCCGGGCGCGCGCCGTGATCGGCGGCCACGACGGTCGGACGCGCGACGCGCGCGCGTTCGAGCACGGCGGCGTCGACTCGGTCGAGCGCTGCTTCGAAGCCGAGGAGCGTGCGCGCACGGCGGACGGCCGCGCAGGCGCTCGCGTTCGCGGCGACGCGATCGAGGACGGCGAGATCGGCGTCGTCTCCTCGCGCGAGCTGGGCGAAGAGATCTGCCTCGGCGCGATAACGAGAGGGGCCGAGCGCGTCCGCGACCGCACCGAGCCTCGAGGCGGCCGCGCCGAGATCACCGCCGCCCGCGACGGCGATGGATTCGCAGAGCACGACGAGCGAGTCCGCGAGCCACAACGTGAGTCCTTCTTCCTCGCTGAGCGCGACCGCGGCGCGGGCGGCGCTGACCGCGCCGGCCGTGTCGCTGCCGAGGGCGGCGGCGTTGGCCCGCGCGAGGCAGAGGACGATCTCGGCGTCGATGACCTCGCTCGACCTCTCGTGATCGAGCCTCGCGGAGCTCCCCGTCGCGCGGACCTCGTGCCACGCGGCGAGGGCACGAGTCAGAGGGAAGTCGCTTTCGGTGGCGGCGGTGCGCGGGTCCAAAGGCTGGCCCCGGAGCAGCGCGAGGTAATGGCGCGGCGACGCGATCCAGCCGGACCAATACCCGCTCTTCGATGCCGACGTCGCGCGGACCAGCCCCGCGAGGTGCTCCTCCGCGGCGTCGAAATCTCCCAGGGCCGCCGCATGACGGAGCTCGTTCATCGAATAGAAGGCGAAGAGCTCTTCCGAGCGCCGCGCGACGGGCGAGAGCTCGTCCAGGAGCGCGCGTGCCCGCTCCAGCTCGCCGAGCTCGAGCGCGAACAGCGAGCTGCGCACCAGCCGCGTGCGAACGCCGAGCTGCTCGGGCGACACGAGGCCCTCCCTCGCCATGCGGACGAACAGATCGTGCGCGCGCCTCGAGCGCCCGAGGTTGAAATAGACGGCGGCGCGCTGATCGTCGATCTCGCGGCGGACGCGGGAGCTCATCGAATCGGTGCGCGACTCGAGCGCGCCCGCGAGCGCGAGCGCTTCCTGGGCCCGACCCGCGAAGACGAGCGCGCGGGCGGTGTAGGCGTCCGCGCGCGCGCGGATCGTCTCGTCCGCGCCGGCGAGGCGGCGCGCCTCGTCCGCGGCAGCGAGCGCCTCGGGCGCCTTCGCCAGCGTGACGAACGCACGCGCGGCGACGACGAGCGCCGACGCCGCGAGCTGCGGATCCGACTCACGCGCTTCGACCGCGAGCTCTCGCGCTCGAAGCGCGACCGACTCCACCGCCGGGCTGGACGCGATGACCTCGAGCCAACGCAGGCGCAGCGCCGGCTCGACCGGTCCCGGGTGCTCCATGGCCCACGCGAGCGCAGCGCCGCCGCCGAGATCGGAGGCGCAGGCGATCTTGGGCGCGAAGGCGCGCGGATCGTGGATGCCCTCGAGGACCTGCCAGAGCCGCGGGGCGAGGCCGCGCGCGACCAGATCGGCGGCCGCGGCGCGCGCGGTCTCGATGGCTTCGTCGCGCCGCCCGTCCGCTTCGTCGAGGCGGATCGACTCGAGCCGCAAGATCGGATCGGGAGAGGAGCGCAGCGCCGCGGCGACGTCGCGGCTGTCTTCCTTCGAGGCCTCGAGCAACGCCGCGCGGGCGACGGCGTGGAGGCGAACCCCCTCGGGGACCCGCTCCAGGAGGCCACGTTGCTCCAGCGCGGTCATGTCGCTCGCGCTGGGCGAGCCGGGCAGGAACAGGACGGAATCGTCAGGAACAGGGATCTCCAGCCAGGCCAGCGCGGAGACCCAGCGCCGCGCCGGCGCCGGGAGGTCATCGAGCAGGCCGCGGCTCCCGGATCCGATCAACCGCTGCTTCAGCCAGAACGGCGAGCCGCCAGCGTCGCGAGCCGCCGCGCGCGCGGCCTTGCCGTCGATGCCGGGCGACCAGGCCTCGGCCAACGAGGCCAGCGCGTCTTCGGTCATCGGTCCGACCTTCACCACCTGCTCCTCGAGACCGGCGAGATCGATCGGGGCGCGTGTCGTCGCGATGAACCTGCTCTTGCGTGCGTACGACGCGGCGGCCTGGAGCAGCTCGCGCACGAATGACGGCTCCACGAAATGCAGGTCGTCGAGGAGGATGACCGCGTCGAGGGCGTCGGCCAGATCGATGACGTTGGCCACGAAGCCGGGCGTATCGGCCGTCGCGCTCCCGCTCGGCCTCCCGCCGCCGAGCATCGCCGAGAGGGCGCCGAGGAGCGTCAGCGCGAGCTCTTCGCCCGACCGATCCGACGGCGAGGCGGAGAACGAGAGCGTCCGCGGGGCGAGGTGGGGACGCGCGGCGTGCAGGCTCGCGAGCACGAGCGAGGTCTTCCCGTGGCCGCCCGGCCCGACCACGACGGTGACGGGGGAGCGGTCGAAGGCGGCGAGGAAGCGTTCGCGCTCGGCTTCCCGGCCCACGAAGACCGGCGGCGGGTTGCGAAGCCGGTGCTGGATCGGGACGGAATGTCGAGCGGGGGGGTGGCCCGAGCCTCGCGGGACCCTGGCCGGCTGCGGCAGCGGCCTCTGCGACGTGGTCCTCCTCGGCGTGCCCATGGCGGAGAGGCGTACTCTACTCGCGGGCTGCTACCCTTGCCTCAATCAAGTGAACACGATCGGCTTCGACGACGCGCCGTTTCCACGCGAGCACCGGGGAGACGTGCTCCTCGTCGGCGTCGTGTGCGCGCGTACCCGGATCGACGGCGTCGTGTCCGACCGCGTGCGGCGCGACGGTCGTAACGCGACCGATCGCATCGCCTCGGCGGTCCTCGACTCGGGGTTTCGTGGCCACCTGCACGCCGTTCTCCTGCAGGGCATCGCGGTCGCGGGCTTCAACGTGATCGATGTGAAGGCGTTGAGCGAGCGGGTCGATCTGCCTGTCGTGGTCATCGCGCGGCGCGCGCCACGGCTCGCGCTCATCCGCGAGGCGCTCCTGGGCCCCGCGTCGCGTGTGCCCGGCGGGCGGCGGAAGTGGCAGCTGATCGAGCAGGCCGGACCGATGGAGCCGATCGGCCCGGTGTTCGTGCAACGCGTCGGTATCTCGCCCGAAGCCACGCGGAAGCTGCTCGAGCGGACCACGCTGCACGGCAACGTGCCCGAGCCGCTCCGGCTCGCTCACCTGATCGCGGGCGGCGTCACGACCGGACGAAGCCGCGGCCGGACCTGACGATCAAGGGAACAGCGTGTCGAGCCGCTGCGCGTAGGCCGAGCTCGGGTTGGCCTTCTTGAAAGCGTCCGCGAGGGCGCGCGCCTCGGTCGTCCGGCCGAGCGCGATGAGCGCCTGGATGCGCACCATCTCGCGCTCCTGTCCGAGGCTGCCCTTGGGGTGCGAGCGCGCGTGCTCGTCACAAAGCGCGAGGGCGCGCGCGGGGCTTCCCGCGAGCGCGGCCTGCGCTTCTTTCAGGATCTCGATCTCGGCGCGCGCGGGCGCGCTCGCGGACGGTTGCGGAGCTGCGATGGCAGGCTTCGAGCTGGGCGCGGCGCTCGCCGAAGGCGCTGTGGCTTCGGCGGTGGTCGTCACCGTCGGTGGCGCGATCACGACCGCTGGCGCGGACGCGGTCGGAGCGGCGACGGACGAGGCCGCGGGCGCCGGCGCGTTCGGTCGCGTCGCCACGTAGGTGACGCCCGCGAGCGTGGCGCCCACCGCGAGGACGCCGGCGAGCTTCATCCAGCCGGCCGCCGCGGCGCCAGCGGCGGGCGCGGTCGACGGAATGCCAGCCCCGGCGCCCGGCCCGCCGAGATCGGGAGGCCCCGGCTCGCCTCCGCCGCCGGGCCCATCGATGGGCCCACCGATCGGCATCACCGCGAGGATCGCCTCGAGGCGCGCCGCGCTCGGGAGATCCCCCTGGGCAGCGCCGAGCGCGAGCCGCAGCTCCTCGCTCGAGCCGGAGTCGGTCGTGAAGAGGCGCGGCGGGTCTTCCTGGGCGCTCATGCGTCCTCCTTGTGGTCTCGGAGCGCGAGCTCGACGTGTTTGCGCGCCGCGGTGAGGCGCGAGTACGCAGTCTGGAGAGGCACGCCGACCGCGGCGGCGACCTCCGCGACGCCCAGCCCTTCGATCTCGTAGAGCACGAACGCCGCGCGCTTGTCTTCGTCGAGCTCGGCGAGGGCCTGGTCGAGGCGGGCGAGCGCGCGCCTCCCTGCGACCGACGCCTCGGGGCCGGCCGACGTGGTCTCGGCTTCCGGGACGTCGTCGGTCACGCGCTCGCGCTTCTTGTGGGCGAGCTTGCGATGGTCCGACGCCTTGCGCACGCAGATGCCGTAGATCCACGCCTTCATGGATGCGCGGCCGTCGTAGTCGCCGAGCCTCCGGTGCACGACCAGGAAGACTTCTTGCAACACGTCGTCCACGTCGCCCGAGTCGACCCCCATGCGGCGAAGGCAGCGCCAGACGTAGGGCGCGTGCGCCCGGAAGATCTCGGCGAAGCTCACGGCGACCGGCGGTCCTTGGCTCGGTGCCGAGGCTGGCGAGGCGTCCACGGAGCCTTGGTTGGTTGGGTCGGGCGGGTTTTCTGATCCGCCGCTCACGGAAACGCCAACATCGCGAAAAAATCCAAGGTTCCCGCCACTGGAGCCTGCTGGAACACGAAGGCCTCACCCCCGCCGGCGCCCGTGTAGACGAACTCGTCGCGGAAGAAGGGAACCGTCACGCCGGTCGCCAGGCCGAGGTGGAACGGACCCACGACCTTGATCTCGGCGCGACCTTTCACCGTCGCGCCGAGCTGGGCGCGCAGCGGGCTCGTGTCCGTCGGCTCGGTGTCGAAGCCGTCTCCGTCGCCCATGAGGAACCCGCCCTCGAGGCCCGCGCACGCGCGGATCTCACCGATGCTCCCGCCGTGCCGCAGCGGGCAGCCGAGGAGCGCGCCCTGGAACGAATAGAAGAGGATCGTCGCGCCTCGCGGCGCCTCGATGGTTTGAGGTGCGAAGAACTTGAGCGTCGCCTCGATCGGGAAGAACCACGGCGGCTCCAGGCTCGCTCCGACGTTTGCGCCCGGCGCGACACGAGGCAGCCAACCGAAGCCGAGCGTGAAGCCCGCGAACACGTCGCCGCGCCACGGCTCCTCCTGCGGCTCCGGCTTCGTGGGCACCGGCACCGGCACGTAGACCTTCTTCTCGATCGGTGGTGGCGGCGGCGGGGGCGGGTCCTCTTTCTCGGGGGGCGGCGGCGGCGGCGCGAGCGCACCCTCCGGATCGACCATGAGCGCGACCGCGAGCGCGACCTGCTCGTCGAGCGCGTGGCAATCGCTCGACTCGGTCGTCAGCTCGCGTGTGCCGAGCGGCTTGCCCGCGGCGTCCGCCACCGCGAGGACCGCCTTGAACCCCGTGCCTTGTCCGAGCTTCTCCGCGCGGCCTTCGATGGCGAGATCCGCCTGCGCGGCCGAGACGAACACCGGTCGCCGCAGGATCTTCTCCACGCCTTCGGCGAGCTCACGTGTCCCCACGCAGCCCTCTGCGCCGTCGAGCCGCGTCCAGCCGAGGCTCGCGGTCTTCTTCTTCGCGTCGGCGGGCTTCTCCTCCTGCGCTCGGGCCGGGTGCGCCAACGCGCCCACCACCGAGGCGATGGCGAGGGCGCACCAGGCAGCGCGGCGGACGGAAGAAGCACGCATGGGGAACCGAGCGCCAGCGACTATACTCCGAATCCGTGCGGCTCCCTCGCGTGCAGTCCTTCGAGCTCAACGATCACCCGCGGGTGCCGGCGGTCCTGCGGGACACGATCGTCGAGACGCTGTCGCGCACGCTCCGCTGGGGCAAGGTGATCGACGGCCTCGCCCACCCGTTCGCTCGTTTCCTCGGTGAGGCGAACACGTCGGAGGTGCTGGATCTGGGCTCGGGCGCGGGCGGGCCAGCGTCGATCCTGGCCGAGCACCTGGCCGCCCGCGGCAGCCACGTCCGTTTCCTGCTCTCGGATCTCTTCCCGCGCGTCGAGGTGTGGCGTCGCCTCAAGAAGGAGCAGCCTCACCACCTCGACTTCGTGCCGGACCCGGTCGACGCAACGAACATCCCCGCGCACCTGTCCGACGGACGCGCGCGGGCCATCCTCAACGTGCTCCACCACCTGCCGCCCGAGCTCGCCGGCTCGGTCGTGCGGAGCGCCGTTCGCGCGCGCGCGCCGCTCTTCATCGCGGAAGGCTTCGAGCGAAACCCGCTCGGTTTCCTCCCGTTCGCGGCGACCGGGATCCCCGCCTTGCTCCTCTCGCCGGTGCTCGCTCACGATCGCCACCTCGAGCGCGCGTTGCTCGCCTGGGCCTCGCCGGTCGCCGTGCTCGCCTCCGCGTGGGATGGCTTCGTCAGCACGATGCGCGTCTACGACGAGGAGGAGCTCCGCGACATGACCCGAGGCGAAGAGGCCTCGGACGACTACACGTGGTCCTACGGCGTCTATTCGTTCCCGTTCGGCGGCCGCGGCTACTACTTCATGGGGACCTGCCGCCCTCGCCGCGTGATGGCTCGAGCGCGTCAGGGCTTGGGGTGATCGTATCGGAACCTCTCGACAGTGACGAAAGTTTCTCGGATCCTTTCCAGGATCGTGACCAACAGGCGACTGCTCTCCCTCGTGTTGCCTCGATCCGTGCCGGGCCGCCTCGGGCTCGGCGCGGCGATCGGCTACGCGGCCTTGCTGGGCCTCGTCAGCGTCGCGTATCGCACGTTCCTCTATCCCGCGCCGACGGCGGGGCTCGAGCCGCAGGTGAAGGGCACCACGTTGTGGCGACTGCCGACGGAGCGCGGCGAGGTCATCGCGCTCTTCGGGGCGCCGAGAGATCAGAAGCCTGTCATCGTCCACTTCCACGGCAACGGCGAAGAGCTCGTGGACACGAGCGGCCTCGCGCGCGAGCTCGTGTCGCGTGGGTTCGGCGTCCTCTTCGTCGAGTACCCCGGCTACGGCATCTCGAAAGGGCAACCCACGAACGAGCACGCCATCTACGACGCAGCGGAGCGCGCGCTCCGCGAGCTCGACGACCGCGGCTTCGGCCCCGACAGGATCGTGCTCGTCGGCCAGAGCCTCGGAAGCGGCGTCGCCGCCGAGATGGCCGTTCGATCCAAGGGCGCTCGCCTCGTCCTGATCTCGCCGTACACTTCGATCCCCGACATGGTGCGACGGTACCTGCCCATCGTCCCGGCCCAGCTGCTCGTGCGCGATCGGTTCGACACGTTCGAGAAGGCCGCCAGCATCCGCGTTCCCACGCTCGTCGTGCACGGCGCCACCGACAAGCTCGTCCCCGTCGAGATGGGGCACCAGGTCGCGTCGGCCATCGCCGGGGCGGAGCTGCTCATCCTCGACGGCGCCGGCCACAACGACGTGTGGCGAGGCGGCCGGCTCCTCGACGCGCTCGCTCGGCACGCCGAGCCGCTCGAAGCACGCGGAGCGCGCTCACGCGCCCCCCTCAACTGAAGTCCTATGGCGAGAGCACAACGCGGTGGCACCAAGCTGAAGAGGAAGCAGGCGCGAGCCAGCGCGGCCCGGCTCCGTCGCGGCCGGAAGGAGCTCGACACCACGCCCACGGTGTTGCCCGTCGTCACGGCCATGACGCCGCGGCCCAACCTCGAGGTGCCGGTGGTCAGCGTCGAGAACGTGGACTGGGAGGACGGCCGCGAGCCGCTCTCGCCGCTCATGCGCTGGCAGCTCTCGGAACGACAGCTCCAGGGTCGCCTCGGGGAGATCGGCGTGGCCGATCACGCCGCGAAGTTCGAGCTCAAAGAAGGTCGCGTCGTCTGGCTCGACGCCGTGGGCGTCGCGGTCGCGGAGGCGCGCGCGCAGGTCGTCGCGTCGTGGATCCGCACGCCCGCCGAGCACGGGCAGGGGCTCCTCGTCATGGCGTGGGCGGACCCCCTCCTCGCGGGAGGCGGGATCGCCAGACAGGAAGAGATGGGGGACTCGCTCCCGGTCGATCTTCCCACCGCGCGCGAGCTCGCGCACCGCGCGGCGGAGGTCTCGGGGGCCGAGTTCGTCAAGAGCATCGAGACGCCGCAAGGCGAGCACTTCCTCGCCTTGCGCGCGCTTCGTCCGTCGCTGGGCGCGGCGCCGGTCACGCCGGGCACCCCGGTGGGCATGGTGCTACGAGGCCTGGCGGACGTGCGGCGCTCGGTCGCGCAACGCGACGAGCCGACGGACGTGCTCCGCGCTCGCTTCCTGAGCCTGGGCAAGACGCTGCTCGTCCAGGCGGACGGGCCTTACAAAGACTCGGAGTGGGTCGGCCGCCTGCAGCGCGCCGGCAAGGTGCTGACCCAGCTCGCCGGGCGCCTCGTTCCCCCGACGTTCACGGCGATCGCCGCCGGCCGACAAGCCGATGAATGGCTCGCCCAGAGCGTCGCGGTCGACCTCGCGGACGCCATCAAGCTCCTCGAGGACGAGTGGGGCGCGTTTACCTGAGCCGGCGCACCTGAGCACGCAAGCCGTTCGCTGCGCCGCTGTCTCTGCACTCTACGGCGGCGCCGTTTCGTACCGGGCGCGCCTTTCGCGGCTGGCTCCGAACTTGTATTACCCCGCGCCATGGAGCTCGTCGTCGAGGCTCACGTCGGGGCGGGCCCGGCGGGGAGCCCTCTCGAGATCGTCGAGCGCAAGGGGATCGGCCATCCGGACACGATCTGCGATGCGCTCGCCGAGCAAATGTCCGTCGCGCTTTGCCGCGCTTACGTCGAACGCTTCGGGCTCGTCCTCCATCACAACGTCGACAAGGTGCTCCTCTGCGGCGGCAGGGCGCGCGCATCGGTTGGAGGAGGCGAGGTCACCGCGCCGATCGAGATCTACCTCTCCGGCCGCGCCACACGCGAATACAAGGGTGTCACGATCCCGGTGGACGAGATCGTCGTCGCGGCTTGCCACGACTGGTTCGCGAAGCACCTCCCCCAGCTCGACGTCGAACGGCACGTCGCGCTCTTCCCGCGCATTCGCGAGGGCTCGAGCGATCTGACGGCGCTGTTCGAGCGCACGGCGCGCGGGGAGGTGCCCCTCGCGAACGACACGTCGATCGGCGTGGGGTTCTGTCCTCTCACCGACCTCGAGGACGTGGTGCTCGAGGTCGAGCACGCGCTGAACAGCCCCGCGATCCGGCGAGATCGCCCGTGGGCCGGGCCGGACGTGAAGGTCATGGGCGTGCGCACGGGCGACAGGATCGAGCTCACGGTGGCGTGTGCCTTCGTCGCCGCACACGTGAAGAGCGTCGAGGACTACCTGGAGAAGAAAGAGAGTCTCCGCCGGTTCGCGCGTGAGGTCGCGGCGCGGCGGACGGCGCACGAGGTCAGGGTGGTCCTCAACGCGGCGGACGATCCGGAGCGAGGGGAGCTCTACCTCACGGTGACCGGCACGTCGGCCGAGTCGGGCGACGACGGCGAGGTGGGCCGCGGCAACCGCGCGAGCGGCTTGATCACGCCGTACCGGCCCATGTGCATGGAGGCAGCCGCCGGCAAGAACCCGGTGAGCCACGTCGGCAAGCTCTACAGTCTGCTGGCGGAGCGCATCGCCGCGCGCACGGCTGCGGAGATCGACACCGCCCTCGACGTCGCGGTCACCCTCGTCTCCTGCATCGGCCGTCGCATCACGGATCCACGCGCGGTCCACGTGAAGATCTGCGGGCAGACGATCGGCTCGACCCACGCGCTCGAGCCCGTCGTGCGAGCCATCTTCGACGACGAGATGCGCGCGCTGCCTCGCCTGCGCGCCGCCTTGCTCGACGGCCGCGTGCGTCTGTACTGAGCGCCGAGCTCGGGGCTGTGCTTGACGGAGGGCGCTCCGCCTCCTAGCCTGAAGGCCGTCATGCTCGCCTGCGTCGCCCATCACCAGCATCATCGCTGCCGGGGCGCGCTCCTTTCGGGCGAGTCGGCGCGCCACGGTACGAGCTGAGGGCCTCACCCCTCCTCGAGATTCGCCCGGAAACGTCTTGGCAGCTGGGTGGCGCCCTCTGCGGCGGACCCTGCGGCTTCGCAGCCGACTCTGTCTTTCCAGGTGACGAGGACAACGTGAGCAAAAACGAATCGACAGTCGTGCCCTCTCGAGCGCGGATCGCCTTGCCCAACAAAGGAAGGCTCGTGGAGGACGTGCGCAGCGCGCTGGCTGACGCCGGCCTCGAGGTCCGGGCGTCAAACGACCGCGCCCTCGTCGCCTCGCTCGGGGGTGAGTTCTCCGCGCTCTTCGTGCGCGCGCAGGACATCCCCGAGTTCGTGGCGGACGGCGCCGCCGACGCCGGCATCACCGGCTGGGATTGCGTCGCGGAGTCCGGCCGCGCGCTCGACTCCGTCGTCGACCTGGGCATGGGCCGCTGCCGTCTCGTCGTCGCGATGCGTTTGCGGGAAGGCGAGCCGAGCCTCGAGTCGATCCCGGACGGCGCGCGCGTCGCCACCGCGTTCCCGCGGATGACACGGGAGTTCTTCGAGGCCCGCGGTCGATCGGTGCAGGTCGTGCCCGTGAGCGGCGCAGCGGAGGTGGCGCCGCACCTCGGCATCGCGGACACCATCGTGGACCTCGTCTCGACCGGCAGCACGCTCCGCGTGAACGGCCTGACCGAAGTGGCCACCGTGCTCGAGTCCTCTGCGCGCCTCGTCACCCGCCCGCGAGCCTCGCTCGATCCCGCCGTCGCCGCGGCGGTGGACGAGCTCGGCATGGCCCTCGAGAGCGTGGTCCGCGCGCGTGGTCAACGTTACCTGATGGCGAACGTCCCCCGCCGCGCGCTCGACGCCGTGCGTGAGGTGTTGCCCGGCATCTCCGGCCCTACGGTGGTCGACGTGGGCGGATCGAGCAGCGAGGTCGTGGCCGTTCACGCGGTCGTCCCGCAGGCGCAGATCTACCGCATCGTGGCGAGGCTGAAGGCGATCGGCTGCGAAGGCATCCTCGTGACCCGCATCGAGAGGCTCGTGCCATGATCGCCGTCGCCTTCACCGGGCCGCTGGCCGAACTGACGAGCTCCGCGCGCGCCGCGATCCTCCAGCGCGCGCTCCCCGACGCGGAGGCGCGTGTCGCCGACTCCGTTCGCCGCGTCATCGAACGCGTCCGAGCCGAAGGGGACGACGCGCTCGTCGCGTTCACGAAGGACTTCGACCGCGTCGAGCTCCGCGCGCTCGAGGTGTCGCGCTCCGAGATGGCCCGCGCCGTCGGCGGGCTGGACCCGAGCATCGTCCGCGCGCTCGAGCGTGCGAAGAGGAACCTCGAGACGGTGCACCGGGCGTTTCTCCCGGCGCGGACCGAGGTCGAGGTGGAGCCCGGCGTGCTCGTCGGTCGCCGCCCCGATCCGCTCGCGGCCGTCGGGGTCTATGCGCCGGGCGGGCGCGCCGCCTACCCGAGCAGCGTGCTCATGGGTGTCGTCCCTGCGCGCGTCGCCGGGGTCCGCGACATCGTCGTCTGCAGCCCGCCCGGGCCAAACGGGCTCCCGTCGGACGTCGTGCTCGCCGCCGCCGCCATCGCGGGGGCGACCCGGGTCTTCGCGATCGGCGGCGCGCAGGCCGTCGCCGCGCTCGCCTTCGGCACCGCCACGGTTCCGAAGGTCGATCGCATCGTCGGGCCCGGGAACGCGTACGTCGCCGAGGCCAAGCGTCAGGTCGCGGGCTCCGTCGGGATCGACGCGCCCGCGGGGCCCAGCGAGATCCTCGTCATCGCCGACGAGGGCGCGGACCCCGAGCACCTCGCTCGTGAGATGCTCGCCCAGGCCGAGCACGACCCGGACGCGAGCTGCGTCGCGCTCGTCGTGGGCGACGACCTCGCCTCGCGGGTGGCTCGGGCGCTCGCCGCCTCCGAGCCCGAGAAACGTGAGGTCGTGGCGGCGGCGCTCGGCTCTCGCGGGGCGATCCTGTCGATTCGCTCGCTCGACGAGGCCTGGCCCTTCGCCGCCGCGTACGCCGCCGAGCACCTGCTCCTCGCCGTGCGCGATCCCGCTTCGGTCCTCGATCGGGTGCTCCACGCCGGGACCGTGTTTTATGGTGACGGGTCGTCGGTCGCCTTCGGTGACTACATGACAGGCGGCAACCACGTGCTCCCGACGGCCGGCGCGGCGCGGAGCTTCTCGGGGCTCTCGACGCAGGACTTCGTGAGGTGGACGACCTACCAGCGCGTCGACCGCGCCGCCGCCGCCACCATGGCGGGTGACGTCGCCCTCCTCGCGCGCGCCGAGGGCCTGCCGGCGCACGCCGCCGCCGCCGCCGCGTTCACCGAGGAAGGAGCTCGACGATGACCGCAGACAAACCTCGCGCGGCCGACCTCGTCCGGCCGAGCTACCGCCGGATGAGCCTCTACACGTCGGTGCGGGCTCCGGTCGCCCTCGACCTCTCCGACAACACGAACCAGCGCGGCGTCCCGCCTGCCGCGCTCGCCGTCGCTCGAGACGCCGGCCCGGAGATCTACGCGCGTTACCCGAGCCACTATGGCGCCGATCTCAAGCGAGCCCTGTCGGATTGGCTGGGTGTGGGCCCGGACGAGATCGTGACCGGCTGCGGCAGCGACGACGTGCTCGACTCGGCGATCCGCGCGTTCGCCGAGACGGGTGACGCGCTCGCTTTCCCCGAGCCGACCTTCGCGATGCTCCCGTATTTCGGGCACATGAACGGCCTCGTGCCGAAGCCCGTGCCGCTGCTCGGCTCGGACCGCGGGTACGATATCGACGCGGAGGGGCTCCTCGCGACGAAGGCCAAGATCATCTACGTCTGTACGCCGAACAACCCGACCGGCACGCTCGCCTCGCGGGAGGCGATCGAACACGTCATCCAGGCGGCGCCGGGGCTCGTGATCGTCGACGAGGCCTACGTCGAATACGCGGGGGAGTCTCTGGTTCGCCGCGCCAAGGGCGAGGGCCGGCTCCTCGTCGCGCGTACCCTCTCCAAGGCCTTCGGAATGGCCGGTCTGCGCGTGGGGTACGCGGTCGGCGCGCCCGAGCTCGTGGCGGAGGTCGAGAAGTCGCGCGGTCCCTACAAGGTCACCGGGCTCGCCGAGCGAATGGCCGTCGCCGCCATCGATCACGATCGGGCCTGGGTCGAGCGGGGCATCGCGGAGGTCGTCGCGGCGCGTGATCCATTCATTCGCGCGCTCGAGGAGCTCGGGCTGGCGCCCTTGCCGACGTCGTCGAACTTCGTGCTCGTCCCGATCTCGGGCGCCAAGGCCAAGGCGGCCGCGCTCCGGGAGAAGGGCGTGGCGGTTCGACCATTCGAAGGCCTGGCCGGAATCGGCGACGCCCTCCGCATCTCGATCGGCCCGTGGGAGCTCATGGCGCCCGCGGTCGCCGCGCTTCGCGAGGTGCTCTGATGCGAATCACCCTCCTCGATCTCGGCGTGGGCAACCTGCACTCGCTCGAGAAGGCGCTCGCCGCCGCGACGAATGCCGAGGTCGTCGTCGAGACCGACGTGTCGCGCGCGCTCGACGGCGAGCTCGTCGTGTTGCCAGGCGTCGGCGCATTCACGCCTGCGGCCACGCGGCTCGCCTCGTTTCGTGGGGAGATCCGCAAGGCCCTGGCGGACGGCTTCCCGTGCATCGGGGTCTGCCTCGGGATGCAGCTCCTCTTCGAGAGCAGCGAAGAAGGGGAGGGCGACGGAATCGGCCTCGTCCCCGGCCGCGTGACCAAGCTCGCGACGGCGCGCACCCCACACATGGGGTGGAGCCCCGTCCGTCCGGCGCCGCACGCTCCCGCGTGGCCCTGGCCGCGGGCCGTCTACTACGCCCATTCGTTCGCCTGCCGCGCGGAGCGGCAGGAGGACGTCCTGGCGACGACCACGTTGGAAGGGGACACGTTCCCCGCCGTCGTTCGGCACGCGAACACGGTGGGCTGCCAGTTCCACCCCGAGAAGAGCTCGGCGGAGGGAGTCGCGCTCTTGGGCACGATCGTGCGTGAGGTGACGACATGATCGCCCTGCCCGCGATCGATCTCCGGGAGGGCGCGTGTGTCCAGCTCGTCGGCGGCGAATACGACGCCGAGCGCGTCAGGATCACGGACGTCCTCGGTCAGGCGAGGCGCTTTCGCGACGCGGGGTTTTCCTCCCTCCACGTCGTGGATCTGGACGCGGCCACGGGCCGCGGCGACAACACCGGCCTCGTCGATCGGTTGGTCCGCGAGAGCGGGCTCGTCGTGCAGGTGGGCGGCGGCGTTCGCACGATCGAGCGCGCCGAGGCGCTGCTCGATCTCGGCGCCGAGCGCGTCGTCGTCGGGACGCGTGCGGTGGAGGACCCCACATTCCGAGCGGAGCTCGCCGCGCGCCGGCCCGGGCGCGTCGTCGTGGCGATCGACGTTCGCGAGCGGGAGGTGCTCGTTCGCGGCTGGGCGGAGGGAGCCGGCCGGCACGTGACCGACCTCGCGAAGGAGCTCGCGACGTTGCCGCTCGCCGGTCTCCTCGTCACGGCCGTGCACCTGGAAGGTGCGCTCGGCGGACCGGACGTGAAGCTGTACCAGGAGCTGCGCGACGTCACGGCCGCGCCGCTCTTCGCTTCGGGTGGCATCCGCTCCCTCGCGGACCTGGAGGAGCTGGAGGCTGCCGGCTGCGTCGGCGCCGTGATCGGAATGGCGCTCTACACCGGCGCGCTCGACCTCGAGCGCGTCGCCGCGAGGTACGGATCGGCATCTGGGGAGCTGCAATCATGAAGAAGAAGATCGTCCGGAGGTCGAAGGAGACGCAGATCGAAATCGTCGTCGGGCGCAGCGCGGAGCGCGGGCTCGGTCACGTCGAGGTGTCGACGACGCTCCCGTTCTTCGATCACATGTTGACCGCGCTCGCTCGTTATGGCGGCCTCGATCTCAGGCTGCGTGCGGAGGGCGATCTTCGTCACCACATCATGGAAGACGTGGCGATAGCGCTGGGTCGAGCGGTGCGCAGCATCACTCCGGCCGCCGCCGCGCGTTATGGTGAGCGGACGATCCCGATGGACGACGCGCTGGTGCAGGCGGTCATCGACGTGGGGGGACGCTCCTACTTCGAGGGCGAGCTCCCGAACCGGCTCTACACCCACGTGCTGCGGTCCCTCGCGGACTCGCTCGGCGCGAGCCTGCATGTCCGCGTGCTGCGAGGCAAGGACCGTCACCACGTCATCGAGGCCGCGTTCAAGGCGACCGGGCTCGCCCTGCGTCAGGCGCTCGCCGACACGGGGGGCGAGATCTTCAGCACCAAGGGCGCCGTCGAGCTCGTGGAGGAGGACGTGCCGTGAGCGCCCTGTTGCGACGGATCGTCGTCTGCCTCGACGTCGACCGCGGTCGAGTCGTGAAGGGCGTTCGGTTCGAAGGTCTGCGCGACGTCGGGGATCCCGTCGCTCTCGCGGCGCGGTACGAGGCGGAGGGCGCCGACGAGGTCGTGTTCCTCGACGTCTCGGCGAGCAACGAGGGCCGCGATACCATGCTCGACGTCGTGAGGCGCACCGCGGAGGTCCTGTTCGTGCCGCTCACGGTGGGGGGCGGCGTGCGCACCGTGGAGGACGTGGCGCGTGTCCTCCGCGCCGGGGCGGACAAGGTCGCCGTGAACACGGCAGCCGTCGCCGATCCCGACCTGCTCACGCGCGCCTCCCTGCGCTTCGGCGCCCAGTGTGTCGTCCTCAGCATCGACGCGAAGCGCGAATCGCCGAGCGACGCGGTGCCCTCCGGGTACCGCGTCTTCACCCACGGCGGCCGCCGCGCCACCGAGCTCGACGCGATCGAATGGGCGAAGCGCGGTGTGTCCCTCGGCGCAGGCGAGATCCTCCTCACCAGCATCGATCGAGACGGCAGTCAGACCGGCTACGAGCTCGAGCTGACGAGCGCGGTCTCCTCTGCAGTCAGCGTACCCGTCGTCGCGTCGGGCGGCGCCGGGAGCCCCGCCCACGTCGCCGAGGCCCTCGTCCGCACGGGCGCGGACGCAGCGCTCGTCGCGGGGATCGTCCACGACGGGCGCACGACGGTCTCATCCATCAAGATGGAAGCGCGGGCACGAGGCGTCCCCATTCGCGGAGAGTCGACGACATGACCCAATCCCTCCTGGAAGCAGCCATCGAGGTCGCCAAGCTCACCGGCGACGTCGCCCTCTCGTATTACAAGGCCCACGTGCGCGGCGAGCGGCTGCGCATCGAGACCAAGGCGGACGGCTCCCCCGTCTCCCACGCCGACCGTGCCTCGGAGCAGGCGGCCCGTGCGTTCCTCCAGCGTTATTTCCCCGAGGACGGCGTGCTCGGCGAGGAGCTCGGCGAGACGCGGCCGGACGCCAAGCGCAAGTGGTGCATCGACCCGATCGACGGCACCAAGTCGTTCCTCGCCGGCGCGCCGCTCTGGGGATCGCTCGTGGCCCTCGTGGAAGGCGACACCGTCCTCGCCGGCGCGGCGCGGTTCCCCGTCACGGCAGAGGCCATCGCGGCGGCCCCCGGCGCGGGCGTCGTGGTGGAGGGCGGGCGCGCGGGCGTCTCCAGCGTCAGCAGCGTCGCCGATGCGCTCGTGCTGACGACGGACGAGCGATTCCTGGACGCGCCCGAGTGCGCAGCGCCGTGGCGTTCGCTGGCAGGCGCCGCGCGGCTCGCGCGGACCTGGGGCGACTGCTTCGGCTATTACCTCGTCGCCACCGGCCGCGCCGAGCTGATGACGGACGGGCGGCTCAGCCCCTGGGACGCCGCGTGTTTCATTCCCATCATCGAGGAGGCGGGGGGCGTCATCACGGACTGGGACGGCAAGCGGACCGGGTTCGGCCGCGGCCTCGTCGCGACCAATCGTGCGGTGGCCGGTGCCGCACGCGAGATCCTGGGTGTGCCGGTGCAGAGGGAAACGTGATCGACATCGAGACGATCGACTTCGAGAAGGGTAACGGCCTCGTCAGCGTCGTCGCGCAGGGCGCGTCGACAGGCGCGGTGCTCATGGTGGCCTTCGCCAATCGGGAGGCCATCGAGAGGACGCTGGCGACCGGCGAGCTCCATTTCTTCTCACGCCGGCGGGGTCTCTGGAAGAAGGGCGAGACGAGCGGGAACGTCATGCGCGTCGTCGACCTCTCGGCGGACTGTGACTCCGACGCGATCCTCGCGCGCGTGGAGCCCGCGGGCCCCGCGTGTCACACCGGGCAGGTCACCTGCTTCGGTGACCCGCCCCTCGACGCGCTCCGAGCGCTGGACGCGACAATCGCGGCGCGCGCCGCAGCTCCGGAGGACGGCGCGGCCAGGCCGTCGTACACGCGCCGGTTGCTCGCCGACCGCAACCTCCGGCTGAAGAAGATCGGCGAGGAGGCGAGCGAGCTCGTGGTTGCCTTGGCGGACGGCGACCAGGCGCGCGCCGCGGAAGAGGCAGCGGACGTCGTCTATCACGTCATGGTGGCGCTCCGCGCGGCCGGCATAGGCTTCGACGAGGTGCGCAAGGTGCTCGAGGCGCGCGCGAAGAGCTGACGCGTTGCGCACGGTTTCATCCGTGCTACCTGGTCGGCGTGCCGACCCCAAGTCGCTCGTCGGCGCTGCGCGGCCTCGCTTGGGTCACGTTCGCCAACACTCTCTTCGCCGTGATGACGATCGCGGCGCGCCTGGCTTCGCGCTCCGCCTCGTGGACGACCGTCGGCGGCACGCGCGCGCTGGTCGGGGCCTGTGTCGCGCTCTTGGTCGCGCTCCATCGCCGTTCGCCGCTCAAGACCAAGCGCCGCGGACTCTCGTGGGCGCGTTCCCTCCTGGGCACCGGCGCCATGCTCTCGACCTTCTATGCCGTGTCGTCCCCCGAGCTCGGCGTGAGCACCGCGGTCACGCTCTTCGCGACCGCGCCGCTCTTCATCGCGCTCCTCTCGCCGCGCATCCTGGGTGAGGAGCCGGGGCGCGTGCTCTGGGGGGTCCTCCTCGTGGCTTTCTCCGGCGTGGTGCTCGTGGCGGGCACCCACCTCGACGTGGCTGCGTGGCCGGCCATCTGCGCGCTCCTGGCCGCGGTGTTCTCCGCTCTGGCGATGATGTTCCTCCGCATGATGCGGAGCGGTAGCGAGGGCGGCACCCCGGAGAGCGCGGAGGCCATCGCGCTCCACTTTGGTCTCGTCGCGTTCGTCGCGCACGCGGTGCTCGGCGTCTTCTCGTTCCGCGTTCCCACGCTCGAGGACGCGGGCTGGCTCTTGGTGACGGGACTGTCAGGGGGTGTCGCGCAGCTCGCCATGACGCGCGCGTACGCCCTCACGGAGGCGGCGAGGCTCGGCGCGGTCGGCTACATCGGGACGGTGATGGGGTTCGTCGGGTCGGTCGTCTTCCTCCACGAAAGGCCTGATTTGCCGCAGATCGTCGGCTCGGTCCTGGTCATCGGCGCGGGCACCGTGCTCGCGGTCTCTTCCGCCAGCGCGGGCGCGCGGGCCGCCCGCGCTTGACGGCGGAGCAGCGCGCGGAAAAGAGAGCGGCATGCGCACGATCGTGACCGCGACGCTCGGCGTCGTCCTTCTGGCCTGCTCGGCCTCTCCCTCCGCCACCACCCAGCCCACCGCCACGCCGTCCTCGGCCAAGCCCGCGGAGGACGCGGCCGCGCGTCACGCCGCCGCCAAGTCGGAGGTGGCCCGCCTGCGCGAGGCGGCGGACAAGAACCCCACCCTCGCGGTCTGGAGCGGCCCGTTCGGCGGCGTGCCCCCGTGGGCCGGCGTCAAGGCGGAGCCGTTCCCCAAGGCGTTCGAGGCCGGGCTCGCGGTCATGCTGGCGGAGATCGACGTCATCGCCACGAACCCGGAGCCGGCGACGTTCGACAACACGATCGTTCCGCTCGAGGACTCGGGCCGCCACCAGGACCGCGCCGAGACGCTCTTCGGTGTGCTCACGTCGAACCTCAACACGCCGGACGTGCAGGCCGTCGATCGCGAGTGGTCGCCGAAGATCGCCGAGGCCCGCGACAAGATCGTCTTCAACGGCCCGCTCTTCGCTCGCGTGGCGGCGGTGTACGAGGCTCGCGCCTCGCTCGACGCCGAGAAGAAGCGCCTCGTCGAGCGGACGTACGACGCCTTCGTGCGCGCCGGCGCGAAGCTCGACGCCGACCAGAAGAAGCGCCTGGGCGAGATCAACCAGGAGCTCGCGGTGGCCTTCTCGGACTTCGGCAACAAGGTCCTCGCGGACGAGAACACCTGGGTCGTCCTCGAGAAGAAGGAGGACCTGGCGGGCCTGCCCGACTCGCTCAAGGCGAGCTACGCCGCCGCGGCCAAGGAGAAGGGCCTGGAAGGGAAATGGGTCGTCTCCAACACACGGTCGAGCGTCGATCCGTTCCTCGCGGCGTCTTCGCGCCGCGATCTCCGCGAGAAGGTCTGGAAGGCATTCAAGAGCCGCGGCGACAACGGCGGCGCGAACGACACCAATGCCATCATCGCCAAGATCGTGAAGCTCCGCGCCGAGCGCGCCAAGCTCCTCGGGTACGCGTCCCATGCGCATTGGCGCATGTCCGACACCATGGCGAAGGACCCGGCCAAGGCGCGCGAGCTGATGATGAAGGTCTGGCCGGCGGCCGTCCTGCGCGTGAAGGAGGAGGTGGCCGACATGAAGCCGCTCCTCGAGAAGGACGCGGGCAAGGCCGCGGCGTTCGAGCCGTGGGACTACCTCCATTACGCGGACAAGGTCCGCAAGAAGAAGTACGACCTCGATCAATCCGAGATCAAGCCGTACTTCGAGCTCGACAACATGATCGCGGGGGCGTTTTTCATGGCCGAGCAGCTCTACGGCCTGACCTTCACCGAGATCACCGGGACGGTCCCCACGTTCTTCGAGGGCGTGCGCGTCTGGGAGGTCAAAGACAAGGCCGGGAAACACGTCGGCCTCTTTTATGGGGACTATTTCGCGCGCGCGAACAAGCGGTCGGGCGCCTGGGCCACCTACTATCGGGGGCGCGAGACCTTCACGGGCACGGTGCGCACGCCGCTCGTCTCGAACAACAACAACTTCGTCAAGGGCGCGAAGGGTGAGCCCGTGCTCATCTCGCTCGACGACGCGCAGACGCTCTTCCACGAGTTCGGCCACGCGCTGCACGGCCTGCTCTCGGAGGTGAGCTACCCCGGCCTCGCCGTGACCCCGCGCGACTTCGTCGAATACCCCTCGCAGGTCCACGAGATGTGGGTGCTGACCAGGCCCATCCTCGACCGCTTCGCGAAACACGCGAAGACGGGCAAGCCGATGCCACAAGCGCTCGTCGACAAGATCATGAAGTCGAGCACGTTCAACCAGGGCTATGCGACGGTCGAGTATCTCTCCGCGGCCATCGTCGACATGGAGCTCCACACCCTCGCTGACGGCGTGGTCGACCCCGACGCATTCGAGCGCGACACGCTGAAGCGAATCGGCGCCCCCACCGAGGTCGTGATGCGGCATCGGCTCCCGCAGTTCAACCACCTCTTCACCAGCGACTCCTATTCGGCGGGCTACTACAGCTACCTCTGGTCGGAGGTGATGGACGCGGACACGCGCGACGCCTTCACGAGCGCGGGGGACGTCTTCGACAAGACCACCGCGGACAAGATGCGCAAGTTCATCCTCGCGCCCGGCAACTCCACAGACCGCGCCGAGGCCTACCGCCAGTTCCGCGGGCGCGACCCGGACGTGAAGGCGCTGCTGCGCAAGCGCGGTTTCCCGACCGGCGGCTGACCGACCGGGCGCTGCAACTCGGTCAGGGCTTCAGCCCGACCGAGTTGCAGAGGTTCTCGGTCCAGACCGTGGCGGCGTTGATGAGGCCGTCGTCGAGATCGATGAGGCGCGCCTGCACCGTGCACACCACGCGGACGTCGTCCTTGTCGTAGACGACCTGGGCGACGAGCCGGTCGCGGTTCTGCGAGGCCGTGCCGGCGCGCGACATCTTCGCGTCGGGGCCGACGCGCACGAGGAGGAACCGACCCTTCTTGTCTTGCTGCTTCAGCTCCGAGAGGCCTTCGCCCTTTTCGACGGCGAGCGCCGCCTCCTGCGGGGTGCCCGCCGTGTCGCGCAGGGTGATGTTGACGGTGGGCGCCACGAGCGCGCTCGTCTTTTCGATGCGCCACTGGCCGGGCCCGTCCGACTGGGGTTGGTCGGGTAGGTCGACCCCGAGGAGCCATTCGCGGCCCTTGCCGTCGGAGACCTTGCTCGTCACGTTCGTGGTCGCCTGGCTGGACGCAGCGCCGAGCCAGTTGCGCGCGTTCACCTCGCGCTGCTTGCGCGACTCACGGCGCGCCTTCTCCAGCGGCTCGTCATCCGCCACACACTTGTCGAAGCAGGCCTTCACGGCGGCGTAGCCGCTCTGACCCGCGCAGCCCTCGATGCAGGCGTAGCCGGTCGGGCTCGCTGCGCGGTAGAGGTGCAGATCGGCCGCGCAGCGAGTCTGCGCGGGGACCGTCGACGGGGCGCCTGAGCCGAGCACCTCGGTGAGCGAGCGAAGGTCCGTCAGCAGGCCCGCCTCGCTCTCCTGGAACGCGACGAGCTTCTCGCAGGCTGCCTTGATCTCTGCCGTCTCTTTGAGGGTCTTGTCGTCCTTGCCGCCTCCGCAGGCGAAGACGAAAGAGAGCAAGAGCGACGCTCGGAGCCGGTTTGTTCGTCGGTGTCCCACGGTGGCGGCGCACCCTACCACGGTCGCGGCCACGTTGTGATTCACTCCGTGGCAGCGCATTTCGTGCGCACGGCGCCTCGCCGGAGCGCCGGAACGCGTCGCTCCGTTTGCTGGCCGTCGAGCCCGAGACCTTACGGAACGTCGGCGCGCAACGTCATTGGTACGCCCGTCTTGGGCCGCAGGGTGATCGACGGATCGAGCGCGATCTCCGTGCCGGGCACGAGCTCGAGCGCGACGCGCTGCACGATGATGGGCAAGATGATCTGCATTTCAGTGAGCGCGAACACGTTGCCGATGCAGGTGCGAGGACCCGCGCCGAAGGGCAAGTACGCGAGCTTGTGGCGGTTCGGATCGGGCTCGAGGAAGCGCGCCGGATCGAACCCCTCGGGGTTGGGCCACAGCTCGGGCGAGCGGTGCATGACCCACGGCGAGACCGCCACGATGGCGCCCTTGGGGATCGTGTAGCCGAGCACCTCGTCGTCCTCCAAGGCGATGCGCTCGAAGACCCAGGCCGGAGGATAGAGGCGCAGCGCCTCCTCGATGACAGCCTTGGTGTACGGCATGCGAGGGAGGTCTTCGAGGGCGGGGTCTCTTCCGGCGAGCACCGTGCGCGCCTCCACCCGGAGCCGCCGCAGCACCTCCGGGTGGCGTGAGAGCAGGTAGAACGTGAACGAGAGAGCATTTGCAGTGGTCTCGTGGCCGGCGAGCGTGAGCGTGAGGAGCTCGTCCTTCAGCTGCTTGTCGCTCATGCCGTCGCCCGTCGCCTCGTCCGTCGCGCCCATGAGCATCGACAGGAGATCCGGCTCGTCTTTCCCGGACCGGCGTCGCTCCTCCACCACACGCATGACCACGCTCTCGATGACCCGCTGCGCTCGCCGGAAGCGGACGTTCTTCGGGGTGGGGATCGACGGCGGGATCCGGACGATCGACTCGACGTATTGGTTGGCCCACTTGATCGCGACGTCGAGCGCTTGCCCGAACTGCTTGGCGTCCGCCTCGAGGTCGGCGGAGAGCAGCGTCTTGCCGACGATGCGGAAGGTGAGTCGCATCATCTCGGCGTGGACGTCCAGCGTGGCGGGCCGCTCGCGGTCCCAGCGATCCAGCATGTCCGTCGTGCAGGCGGCCATCGTGCTCACGAAGCCTGCGATCTTGTCGCGGTGGAAGGCCGGCTGGGCGAGCCGGCGCTGCTTGCGCCAGAAGTCTCCTTCGCTGGTGAGCAGCCCCTGACCCAGCATGATCTTGAGGCCCTGGTAGTTGGGGCTCTTGTGGTAGGCCTTCGCGTTCTCGACCAGGACCCTGTGAGCGGCCGCGGGCGCGTTCAGCAGGTGATAGTCGAGCCATGCGAAGCGGAGCTTGGCCACGTCCCCGTGCTCGCGCGCGCTCCGCGTCATGAGCGTGAGCGGATCGGCCCAGGCGTCGAGCAGGCTGCCGATGAGCGGCAGGCCCTTGGGGCCTGTGGCCTTGCGGCCGGCGGGTGCGACGAGCGCGGTCGTGACCAAACGTGCCTCCTCGGAGCGAATGTGAGGCTGCCCTCACATCGGGAGCCAAGAATGTGAGGCAAGGCTCATGTTTGTCAAGGGCGCCCGTTCCGCTGTATGACGGACCCACACGTGCCGGTCCGCCCGAGCCTCAGAAAGTCCGCGAAGAGTCCTGCAGGGCGCTCGCGAAGAAAGGCCGATCTCCGGCGCGTCCCGACCCAGGAGCGGAGCAAGGCGCGGCTCGAGCGGATCCTCGACGTGGCGGACACGGTCTTCGCGGCGATGGGGTACGACGCCGCGACAATGGAGGAGATCGCCGCGCGAGCGGAGACCTCGATCGGCAGCCTCTACCAGTTCTTCCCCAACAAGAAGGCGCTCTTCGCCGCGCTCCGCACGCGGTACCTGGATCGCGCGCAGGGGCTCCTCGAGACCTTGCTCGCTGCGGGCGCGCTCGAGCGGCCCTGGCCGGTTTTGCTCGACGAGCTCATCGAGGCGTTCTGGCGCTTCCACTGCGATCTGCCCGGCTTTCGCGCCGTGTGGGTCCACCAGTCGATCACGGCAGAGATGCTCGACGCGGGCGACAAGCTGAACCAGGTGATGGCGGCGCGGGGCGCCGAGTTCATCGGCTTCATCGCTCCGAACGTCTCGCCCGCGCGCCGCGTCGTCGTCGCGTCCGCGCTCGTCGAGATGATCTCGGCGCTGCTCTTCGTGGCGGTCCGCCGGAAGGATTCCGAGGCCAAGCGGCTCGTGGCCGAGACGAAGGTCATGGCTCGGGCGTACTTGGAGGCGGTGCTCAACGATAGAGGCTGACGACCCAGCCGTGCCCCGGCTCGCGCGGCTGGCCAGGATCGAAGGGGTCGTCGCGACGCGATTCGCCCTCGTTCACGCCGACGATGACGACGCCTCGGGCACCGGAGAGATCGCGCACGGTCTTCTCGATCTTCGTCTGCCCGAGCACGGGCACCACCTCGAGCGTCGCGAGGGGTGAGCCCTTGTCGTCCACCTTCACGAGCGCCCACCGGAACGCGACCGGCTCCTCCCACTCCGCGAGGAAGGTGAGCTCCGCGTCCGGCGACGCGCCGGCGAGATCGAGCCAGATGTAGGCCGCGCCGAGCGGCTCCACCGGGCGAGTCTGGGCGAGCCGCCGAGGCAGGCTCGCGTGTGGCACCGCCCACTCGAAGCGCACGCGCCCGAACGAGCCGTACTTCGCGACGTCCGCGAGCTGGGTCTCGTCGCTCCGATCGCCGAGGAAGGCGCGCGCGACCATCAGCTCGAGGACGTTGTCGGCGAGCGACGACCGGTTCGCCTTCTGCGTGATCCGCAGCGAGTCGAACGGGTCGGGCTCGTCGACGAGCGTGGGCGACTTCTGGGCCGCGATCGACGCGAGCGCGAAGGTGAGCTTCCCGGGCTCTCCCGTTCCGTATTTCTCCTCGAGCAGCCGCGGGAACAAGAAGCTGCCGGGCGCCCCTGAGCCGAGCGGGCCGACGAAGGTGCGGTTCGGTGCGCGCTGGGCGAGATCGATCTCCTCCATCTCGCGGAGGGTGCAAGGCTCGAGCAGGGTGCCCGTGTGATCGGCGAGCATGGCGAGGGAGCTCGGGTCGAGCGCTGCGTCTCGTCCGAGCAAGGCGGCCGCGCCGATCGCGGAGGCGAGCTGCTGCGCCTCGACGCAGCTGACGATCCCGTGTGCCGGTGCGACGACGAACGCGCTCGCTCGGTCGAACCCCGTCCCGGTCGCGCCCGCGTCCCCGTGTGCGACCGCGGGCGCATCGCCCACGAGATAGATGTCGAGGCCGCCGTCTCCGCCGCGCGGCGTGTCGGGCAGCGGGCCCGGCAAGCGCAGCGCCGCGAGGCCCTGGAGCGCGCGTGCGCCCGCCGCGAGGACCTCGGACGCCGCGTCCCGGTTGGTCGGGGCCGCGAAATGCACGCAGACGTCCGCCTCGGCCGCGCAGACGCGTGAAAATGTTCCTTCCGGCCGGAGGCCCACGTTCGCAAACGAGGCCTCGACGTGGGGAACGCGCTCGTCGACGCCGGGCGCCGCTGCGCCAAGCGACGCCCGGAGCACGATCGCTCCCGAGAGGGCGAGGGCTGTTCCGGTCTGACGCCGCATCGGACTGGGTTTTACCAGGGTCGAGGAGGACTCACGGCCTTGCATTTTTGCCCCCACGTTTGTGAGGCCACCGTCACGATTTTCTCTTACGCTCGGGGCGCCGAGCCCCCACTCACCATGGCACATTCGTTCGACCCTTCACGCGCGGTGGCATTCGATCTCGGGCTCGGGCGCATCGGTCTCTCTGACGGCGATCCTTACGTGATGGTTCCCGCGTCCGCGCTCGCCGCGCTCGCGGCCGGCCAGACGGACGCACGTGGGCTCGGGCGAGCGATGGGGGTGAAGGCCGCAGGCCGCGTCGCGCGGCGCCTCGGGATCCCCGCCGGCGACTCCGGCACGATGCCTCCGAGCGCTCCCATGGGCGAGTCGTTGCGGCGAGCCTCGGTCGACGAGCTCGTCGAGCTGCTCGGGGGTGAGATCGCCGTGTTGGGCCTGGGGAGCCTGCGGCTCGAGCGGTGGGGCTACGCGATGATCTTCGTCCTCGACCCCTGCGGCGTGGACGCTCGCGCCGACGACCTCGTGCTCGGCTTCGTCGAGGGCGCGCTGTCCACGGCGACCGCGCGCGAAATGGGAGCCGCCGTCGTCGATCGGTCCGGGCGCAGCGCCCGAATCCTCGTCGGCAATCCGCGCGCCATCGCCTTCGCGCTCGAGCGGTTCGAGCAGGGCATGTTCTTCACGGACATCTTGCGATCGCTCCACTCGATGTCGGAGGCCGTCTCGCGAGACGAGGAGCGACCGTGAGCCCCGACGAGCGCCGCGAGGTGCTCGAGCAGCTGCTCGAGCGAGTCCGCCGGAACGCCGCCAACCGACCCCAGTCGGCGGCGCCGCCGCCGCTCGACGAGGAGACCGTGATGGCTTCGAACGGCGCCGCGATGGCGCCCGCCTTCGACGAAGCGGTCGCTCCTCACGTGGTCGAGGAGGTCGCGCCGCCCATCGTGGACGAGGTCGCGCCGCCGACGCCCGCGGCGCCCCGCCCGCTGGTTCGATTCGAGTTCGAGGAGGAGCAGACCTCGACCGGGGACGCGGACCAGATCGAGGCGCTCGTCCTGGCCGAGGTCGCCGCCGCGGAGGCTGCAGCTCGCGGGGAAGAGGAGGAGCCGCTCGACGGCCCCAGCACGATCCCGCCTGCCGGCCCCGCGGAAGGCGGCCGGCTCGAGCTCGACGATCTCGACTCGCTGGGCGCGCCGGCCCCCAGCCCGTCCGAAGCGCCGCGGCCCATCACCCTGCCACCGCTCCCGCCCCCGCCGATCTACCCGCCGCCGGCGTACGAGCCACCCCCTCCCGCGTTCGTCGCTGCGCAGCCGTACGCCGAGCCGACCTCGTTCGAGGCCGAGCCGCCCGCGTTCGTCACCGCGCCTCCTCGGTACCTCTCCGAGCCCCCGCCCCCGACCGGGCAGGAGCCGGATGGAGAGCTGCTCGATGACGATGCTGTCATCGAGCTGGACGAGGCCGATCTGAGCTCGCTGCCTCCGGAGCCGATGCAGGCCGCCTTCGACGCCGCAATCGGTGCGGACGAGGACGACCGCGGACCCCGGACCGACCACGCCGGGTTCGTCGATCGGAGCTCGCTCGCCGAGATCGAGGAGCGCGCGTCGGTGGCACCCGAGGCCGTCGCGCCGCAGCCCTCGGAGCCCGCGTCCGCTCCGGTCGAGATCCCGCCCCCTGCGCCCGTCGCGACCGACGTCCTCCCCGAGTCCCAGCGACAGAAGCGCGAGGTGGATCGCCCGCTCGACGACGTCCTCGAAGGCGTGGACGAGCCGCCTCCCGAGTCGGGCGAGGTGGAGAGCCAGCGTTACCCGGCCAGCGCCGCACCCATCGTGGACGAGGTGAGCGTGGAGCGCATCGCCGAGCCCGACGTCGACGAGGCGCCCACGCCGCCGCCTCTGTCACGGGGCGCGCCCGCCGATCTCCTCTCCTTCGGTGCGCCGCAGATCGTGGAGCGCCCGCCGCCGCCCGCGGTCGACGTCGCGGCGTTCAGTGGGGCGGGGCCGCGCGAGATCACCACGTTCGGCGAGCTCCTCGATCGAGCGCTCTCGCTCGGCGAGTAGCGCCTGCCCACGCCGCGCCCGGTTCGGTTTCCCTTCGCCGCGCAGCTGCTAGGCTTCGAGCTTCATGCGGCTCGCTCAGCGCCTCCGGTTTCGGCCCCGCACGCCAGAAGACGACGGCTTCATGCTCTCCATCGGGCGGCGCGTGTTCGCGCGATGGTCGCGTGATCCTGCCCGGTCGCTCGGCTCGATGCTCGCCTCCAAGGGCGCTCGCGCGGAGATCGTCGAGCGCGACGGTTCGCCGATCGGCTTCGCCATCGTCACCTTCGAGAGGCTGCCTCGTCCGTTTGGTCCGTGGAAGGCGCCGGCCGTCGCTCGTCTCGACGCGATCGCCGTCTCCCCGCGCGAGCAGGGCGCGGGGGTCGGTCGCGCGCTCACGCGCCGGGCGGAGGCCATCGCGCGGGAGGAGGGCGCCGTGGTGATGACGCTCATGACCGCCGAGGGCAACGCCCGCGGTCGCCGCCTCTTCTCGCGCACGGGCTACCTGCCGGTCATTCGAATGCCGGATAGCTACGTCAACGGCGAGGCCGCGATCGAGATGTTCAAGCCCATCGCGTGAGCGGGCCTCGAGGTCAGCGTGCTCGAAGACGAGAAGCCGGCGAGCACTCACGACGCAGCGCCCATTCACGACGCGACCGCCGCGGAGGACGACACGCTCGTCTGCGCGCGTTGCGGCGCGGCGATCACCCGGGAGCGCGACCGCGTCGAGCGGTTCGGCACACACGTCCACGATCGGGTCAACCCGGCGGGGTTCCCTTTCCGCATCGGCTGCTTCGCCCGGGCCGACGGCGCGCGCGGCGTCGGCGCCGAGAGCGACGAGTTCCCCTGGTTCCCGCGGCACCGATGGCTCGTCGTCGTGTGCGCCGGCTGCTCGACCCACGTCGGGTGGCGCTTCTCGAACGGAGAGACGCCGCCGTTCTGGGGCCTCGTGCTCGATGGCCTGAAGGCGCGGTGACCGCCGTGCTCAGCGCTCCGGCGCGAGCATGCGCAGGTAACGCGGGGCGGGCGAGCCGTGCGCGAGGAGCTCGTCGTGGTAGGCACGCTCGGTGAAGCCGGGGACGGCCTCGCCGTCCTCCAGAGGAGGGGCGCGGCGGCGAGGCTGACTCACTGTCCGTCGAAGTGGTAGACGAAGGTTCCGTCGCGCGCCTCCACCGACGCGATGCCGGCGGCCGACTGGAAGTCGAAGACCAGGCCGTTCATGATCGTGTCGTAGAAGGCTGTCATGTGGGCGCCGTCTTGGCCGCCGTGCAGGTAGTAGGCGTGGTTCACCGACGACGCGGAGAAGTCCACGTAGAGCGCGTTCGCCGCGAGGGGCTCGCCGTCGACGTTCTTGCCGAGGCGCACGCCGCCGAGCGCCGACGCGGCCGTGAGGACGTTGTCACCGGCGTTCAGGCTGACGTAGAGGACAGGTGAGAGCGCCACCTGTGACACCCACGCAGCGTGCGTGGCGCGCGCCGACGCGGCCGACCCGATCATGGCGGTGTCGAAGAGCGTGGCGGGAAGCGGCGTCGCGTTGGTCAGCATGGCCTCCTCCAGGAGGAAGCTCCCCATGCTGTGGGTGATGAGCGTCAGCTTCAGCCCCGTGAACGCGCCCGGGTGGGTCGCCTTGTAGAACGCGAGCTTGTGGAGCGTGTGGGCGAACGCCGGACCAGCCGCGCGCGCCTGATCCTCGGGGAAGCCGAGCGGACAGCCGACGTCGGAGCCCTGCCAGTTGAAGAGGATTGCTCGCGAGCCGTAGTCGCTCTCGAGCTCGGGCATCGCCTCGGAGAGCGATTTCTGCGGTTCGCCACCGCCGCCACAGCCGCGACCATGGACGTAAAACACGAGGTTATCGGTGGCGCTCGCCGCCGCATGCGCGAACGCATCCCCGACCTCGTCGATCACGTATTCGGTCCCGTCGGTCGTGTAGATCCTCGAATCCGACGTCATCGTGCCGGGGTCCTGGATGTCGGGCCCTCCACCCCCGCCCGAGCCGGCGCTCGAGGTCGAGCTGCCGCCCTGGCCGGTCGTGCTCCCTTGCGAGGTCGTGCCGCCCTGCCCGGTCGTGCTGCCCTGGCTGGTCCCCGGTCCCTGACCGGTGGAGTCGGCCCCACCGTTCGCCGCGGTCCCGGCGCCCGCTCCGCTCTCGCCCCGGCCTTCGTCGTCGCAGGCGGTCGCCACCAGGATGGATGCAAAGAGCAGGAGCTTCGGGTGTGCTGCTGCTCGCGTCCTTGCGCGACCGTGATCTTGCGTGACATTCGACATCGGCTCGCTCTCCCGGGAGGACGGCAGGTTACAGTGCGCGCGCCCGATGCCGAAGCCTCGCCGCGTCCACCTGACGACGAAGACGCACGACTCTGCGGAGGCAGGGCTCACCTACGTCTATGCGGTGCTGTCGCGCCGCGCGGGCGGCGTCTCCATCGGGGTGAACCTCAGCACGAACAAGGCGTGCAACTGGCGCTGCGTGTATTGCCAGGTCCCGGGGCTCGTGCGGGGCAAGGGCCCGCCGGTCGATCTCGCCAAGCTCGAGGCCGAGCTCGACAGCGTCATCGCCGCCGCAGGCTCGGGCGAGCTCTTCGACGGCGCCGGGCCGGTCCCGCCCGTGGTGGACGTCGCGTTCTCCGGCGACGGCGAGCCCACGACCTCGCCTGACTTCGGCGCGGCCGTCGAGGTGGTCGCGCGTGCGCTCGCCAAGGCGGGGCTCCGGGTGCCCATCATCCTCATCACGAACGGAACCCGCGCGGGCAGTCCGCGCATCCAGTCCGCGCTGAAGACGCTCGCGAGCCAGGGGGGGGTCGTGTGGTTCAAGCTGGATCGCGCGACCCGCGAAGGTCTGCGCGACACCAACGGGACGCCGGTCTCGCCGGAGCGCCACCTCGAGCGCCTCGCCGCCTGTGCGGCCGTCTGCCCGACGTGGATCCAGGCCTGTTTCTTCGCGAGGCGCGGGGCTCCCCCCGCCGAGTCGGAGCTCGCGCCGTGGCTCGAAGCCATCGCCGGGCTCGTGCGCGACGGCGTCCCCTTGTGCGGCGTGCACCTCTACACCCTGGCTCGGCCTTCTTACCAGCCGGAGGCCCCGGAGCTGGCCGCGCTCGACTCCGCGTGGATGCAGGCCCTTGCCGCGCGGGTCCGAGCGCTCGGGCTGGAGGCCCGCGTCTCGATCTGAGCCGGCTCGCAATGCCGGGGCGGTTGCTCGGGAACTTCGGCGCCAGACGAGCCACCAAGCAGCGATGTCTCTCGTCCGCGCAGTCCTCTTCGTGCTGGCTCTGGCCGGCTGTGGCGGCGCGCGCCCGCAATCGGCGGCCCCGGCTCGGCCCGCGGGCCCCACGGTCGACGAGGCCTCTGCCACGCAGCGTGCCTTCACCACACGAGCCGAGATCGCGGCGGAGCCTCCCGACCGAACGCCGAGCCCCCCCGAGGAGGTCGCTTGTGTCGTGCGTGGCACCGGGCGACCTTCTTCCGGCTGCCGCGGGGCCATCGCCGTCTCGAGCGACCGCGCGGGCCTCCGGGTGGTCGCCTCCGTCCGGCCCGAGCGCACGAGCATCACCTGGGGGATCTTCCAGAGAGGGAGCCGCGCGTGGGTGCACGCCGAAGACGGCGGTGTGTCGCTCACGGGGTTCACGAGCCTCGAGAGCGAGCGGTTCTCGATTCGCGGGGAGGTGCCGGCGGTGACGGGGCACGTCTGGATCCTCGACGAGGCGCCCGTTCGGATCCGTCGGGCAAAAGACGACGGTTCCGTCATGGTAACGGTGACCGATGACATGGTCGAAGGTGTCGGCGCCCTCGAGCTCCCGGTCGCCTGTGACGTGATCGGGTACGACCCGCTGCCCCGGCGCACGGTATCCCTGGGAGGCTTCTCCGGATCTGGACGCCGCGCCGTCCCGCGTGGAAACCAGCTCCGCCTCAGCGTGGGTCCGAACGAGCGAGCCTTCGCCACGCTATCCGAAGGGGACGGCGGCGCGCTCATGCTCTCGGTCGGTGTCGTCGAGGCGCTCGGCGATTGGACCCGCGTCCGGTTTCAGACGTCGTTCGTGCGCTTCGACGCCTGGGTCCCCAGCGCGTCGATCGATCCGAACGCCGGCGTCGGTGCGAGAGGGGGCATCGGTCCCACCTGTCGATTCGGGTCGGCAAGGCACGCGTCGACGGAGCGCGCGATCGTGTCGGAGGACACCGCCCTCGCGCTCGGCAAGAGCGGCAAGCCACGCACCTCGGAGGCGCTCTCGATCGCGAAGGGCACCGAGGTCATCGTTGTCTCACGCGAGTCGGGGATGGCCAAGGTCGTCATCAAGAGCACGATCGAGCCGCCGGAAGGGCTCTCCTTCTATCTCCCGGAATCGGTGCTGGTTCCTGCGCCTGCTCCGGCGCCATGATCTGCGGGAGTCACTCTTCCATGTCCGCCGCGGTCGGCGCGCCGCACGCCAGCCACTCGCCGAGCATCGCTCGCTCGTCGTCTTCAGGTCCGGCGACGGGAGGCATCGTCAGGTTGTGGTCGCCCGAGCGGGCCCAGATTCGCTCGGCCTGTGCGCGGATGAGACCGATGTCGTCGAAGTCCACTCCGAGCGGTGCGCCCTGGCGCTCCGCCTCCGGTAGCCCGACCGCGTGGCAACCATTGCACCACGTGATGAGGAACGGGCCGCCGAAGCTCTCGAACGAGAGATAGCTGTCGTCCGGGCACGGGCGCTCGTTGAAGGTCTCATACTCCGTATCGACCGGGGGGGCCCCGCCCTCGCCGAGGTCGGTCGATTGGTCGTCGCTCCCACACGCCGCAGCGGCAGCCGCGAGGACGAGCACGGCAGCCCTGAGCTCAGCCGAGAAGCGCATGAAACGGCTCCGCGTTGGGAAGGTAAGAGGTCGCGTCGACGCCGACGGCGCCGAGCAGGCTCGAGACGAGGTTCGAATACTGGAGGATGGTGCCGTCACCCGCCGGGGCGCCGGACGCGAAGTCGACGGGGAGGGCCTCGAGGTCGTCGCCGGTCGCGCCGAGCACGCGCCCACCCGGCAAGCCGCCGCCGAAGAACAGCGCGCTCGTGACGGGCCAATGGTCCTTGCCCATCGCTTCGTTGAGCTTCGGCGTGCGGCTCATCTCCGAGACGACAGCGACCACCGTCTCGTCGATCATCTTCGAGCCGGCCTGCTTCCCGGGGCGCGCCGTGAGCTCGTCCGCGAGGAGCTTCAGCGCGCTCATCAGGTCTTCGAAGAGCACGGCCTGGAGGTCGTTGCTCGTGTGGGTGTCCCACGGCGCAAACGTCGCCTCGAGGTGCACGGATTGGCTCAGGCCGTCCTGAATGGCGCGCAGCGCGATATCGATCTGGACGCGGAGATCGAGCGTGAACGAGAAGTCGTTCCCGAAGGCGCCCGCGAACCCCTTGAGCGACTCGCCGCGATCGATCGAGCGGACGAAGTCGTCGATGCGGCGCGCGTTGTAGCCGGCCGCGCCACGTGTCGCGCGCTCGCGCTCGGCGCGCGCCTTGACGAAATCGGTGATGAGCGACGCCTCGGTCGCGTCGGGCGTGAACCGCGGATAGCTGGAGTCGGCTCGTGGCAGGGCGAGCGCGGGATCCATGAGCCCCTTGACCTGCGTGAGCGTTCCGGTGCGCGCCGCGATCGACGCGAGCGGGCCGGTGTACGCCGTCGGGCCGAGCACCAGGTACGGCGCGGGAAGATCCGCCGCGAGCTCGTAAGCGGCGATGGCCCCCACGTCGGGGTTCGTCTCCGACGCCGTCCCGGTGAGGATGCGCTTCGTGCAATCGGGGTGGTTGATCGATTGCACCTGGATGCCATTGACCACGGTCGCGTTCTGACCATACGCCTCGAAGAAGGCTCGTGCGTTGGGGCGGCTGGCATGGGTGAAGATCGGAATTCCACCGACGGTCTCGCGTGTGCCGGGCGCGACGTCCACGCTGGCGAGGCCGGGTTTCGGGTCGAAGAGGTAGGTGACGTCCCACCCGCCATAGACCAGGACCAGGATCAGGTTCTTCGGCGGGCGAGTCGCTTCGGCGCTCACCGTTCGCGACGCGGAGAAGAGGCCCGCGGTCATCGCGCCGAGGCCGCCCATCATCAGGTTTCTGCGAGAGAGTGCCATCGAGGTTCCTCCGAGCTCCGAAGCCATCAGTAATAAGCGACCCGCACGTCCTGCATCATCGCGGTGAGGAGCGTCTTGTAAGCTCGCTTCGCGCTCTGGCTCGAGGCGAGGGACGACTGCCAGAGCGCGAGCGCCTGCGAGACCTCCTCCGAGTCGGCGTCCACGAGCTCACCGAAGATCCGCCCGAAGAGGGCGGCGATCTGGGCGCGCACCGCCGCCTCGTCCGTCGCGCCTTCGTCGACCTCGGTGAGGAGGCGGCGCGAGGCGCGGTCGGGCTGCGCGAAGTCCTTCTCGACGACGTAGGAGGCTGCCTCCTCGGCAAAGGCGCGCAAGAAGAGGCTCGTCGTGGCGCTGTCGGTGAACCCCGATTGCGTGACGTATTGCGAATCCATCCCGCCGCCGATGACGCGGTAGCCGAGGATGCTGTCGCGGGGCAGCTCGATGCGCCCGATGTCGCCGCTCGTGATTGTCGTCAGATCGGTCGCCCAGACGAACCCGGTGAGGTCTTCGATCATGGCCGCGAGCTCGTCGGGGCGCGCGCGCCGCATCCCCACGACGTCGTCGGCCCCGTCTTCGCTCGCGGCGTGCGAGACCCGGAACTCGTCCGAGAGGACGACCGCCTTGGCGAGGACCTTCGCGTTCATGCCCGAGTCGAGGAAGGTCTCCTGCAGCTCGGCCGCGCGCTCGTCGGGGACGGCCTCCAGGTCGACGTGGTTGAAATAGGCGTAGAAGCGCTTCGCGGCGCAGAGCGAGAAACGAGGGTCTTCGGCGATGAATCGTCCGAGATCCTGGAGTGTCTCGCCGGGGCGCCCGAAGAAGGCCGGCTGGCGCATCTCGATCTGGAGGTAGGTCTCGAAGGCGCCCGGGAGCCACATGTTCTGGCTCGGGTAGGTCGGGTACTGCTCCGTGTCGGCGACGACCGTGATGGGGTAGATGTCCTTCATGAACGACGCGAGCGGGTCGAGGGCCTGGTGGCAGCTCGCGCAGGCCGGGTTGCCGACGACGGCGCTCTGCACCGCGTTCGGGTCGGCGACGTTGACGGAGGTGTCGAGCTCCACGTCGCGCGAGAGGAAGTCGTAACAGAGCAGCCCGCGTGAGAGCGCGTTGGCGCGCCCGCGGTTCGCGTTCGACGGCGTGCTCTGCCACCGGACGTAGAGCCACGAGTCGGTGAGGATGCCGGCGTTCCCGCGGCCGTCCTCCCATTTCGTCTGTTGCCACTCCGGCCCGCTCGGGTCGTAGGTCAGGTCCCACACTGTGGCGACGATCGGGTCGGCGAGGGTGTAGTCGGCCGTGACGATCTCCGAATACGGCCTGTCGTTCAGGACGACGTGTTCGATCAGCTTGAGCGGCGCCTCCTGCACCGAGCCGTTGATCTTGGCCTGGTCGTAGCCGGTGAGCGGCGCGACACGCGGGAAGCCGGCCGGGTAGTAGGCCCAGTCCGGGCGAAGCAGGAGCGCCTCGTTGTGGAGGTCGCGGATGGTGCGGCCGAAATCCTCCGACGCGAGGTAGCCGTCCACGATGCCCTCGATGGCGTCGGGGTCTGCCTCGACGGCCGCGAGCTCGTCGAGGCTCGGGCGCTTACCGCGGAGCACCATCGAGGCGCGGACGAGGTGGTCGGTCGGCGCGAGGTACCGAACGGTCGGCTTGGGCTCGGTCGGCTCCGGCTCGGTCTCCGTGGTGTCGTCCGAGCAGGCGAAGAGGAGGGGCAGCGCGAGGGACAGGACCCACGGAGCGGCATGTCGTCGCATGGGGTGTCGCCTTTGCAACCGGAGTGCCGGCGTGTGAGGCGGTGAATCCCCGGAGTTTTTCGGGGCCGGGCCCCAGCCGGGGGTCGCCTTCAGGCGACCTGTCACCTGGAGGCGACTTCGGGCGCGAGCCAGGTGACCGGCTCATCCCGGAGCCAGGTCCGCTGCCGCCTGACGAAGACGCGGGTCGCGCGGACCACGGCGCCGAGGAGCTCCGACTCGGGGAGCTCGCCTCGGGTGAAGGCGAGGACCTCTTTGTAGCCGACCGAGCCCATCGCACGCGCCGCGCCGAAGCCGGCCGCGACGAGCCGCTCGACCTCGTCGACCCAGCCCGACTCGAGCCACACCTTCGCGCGAGCGGCGATGCGCGCGTCGAGCTCGCTCCGGTCGCGCTCGACGCCGAGGAGGCGCGCTCGGTAGCGCTCCTTCGCGAAGCCGTGCTCGGCCTGCCAAGCGGAGAGAGGCCGCCCGGTGAGCTCGAACACCTCGAGCGCGCGGCTGACGCGGACGAGATCGTTGGGCGCGAGCCGCGCGGCCATGGGCGGGTCGAGGTCTTTCAGCCTGGCGTGCAAGGCGGCGCGACCGGCCGCCTCTGCTTCGGCCTTGTGCCGCGCGCGGATCACCTCGTCTCGTGGCGCCGCCTCTGCGAGGCCGCGGACGAGCGCCTTCACCCAGAGGAACGTGCCGCCACAGACGACGGGTACGCGCCCGCGCGCGCGGATGGAAGCGATGGCTTCGTCCGCCATCGCGACGAATCGTCCCGCGTCCATCGGGTCGAGCGGCTCGAGCGCGTCCACCAGGTGGTGCGGCGCGCGCGCTCGCTCGGCCTCCGTCGGCTTGCCCGAGCCGACGTCGAACCCGCGGTAGATCTGGACGCTGTCGGCGCTGACGATCTCGCCGCCGAACCGCTCGCAGAGCGATATCGCGAGCTCCGTCTTGCCCGTGGCGGTCGGGCCGACGACGACGAGGAGCTCGTCGCCCTCGGGGGGAGCAACGGCCGCGGAGCTCAACGGCGGCCCACGCGGTGCTCGAGATCGCGGAAGGGCAGGCGCATGACCACCGGGCGCCCATGCGGACAGTAGCCGCCGAGGTCGATCGACGCGAGCGCGGTGAGCAGCTCACGCGCTTGCTCGGGGCTGACCCGATCACCCGCGCGAACGGAGCCGTGGCAGGCAAGGGTGGCGAGCACGAGATCGATCGCGCCGGAGTAGCCGCGTGTGCCGCTGCGCGACAGCTCCCCGAGCAACGACGAGACGAGCTCGGCGGGCGTGGCGCGCGAGAGGATCTGCGGGACGGCGTGCACGGCCACGCGGCTCGGTCCGGCCGGGCGCACGTCCATCCCCATGCCGAGGATGTCCTCGTGCGCCTCCTCCACGAGCGCGACCGCGCTCGCGTCCACGTCGATCACCTCGGGGACGAGGAGCGCCTGCATGGCGACGGCGCGGTCCGAAAACGCGCGCTTCAGGCGATCGAAGGTGACGCGCTCGGCGGCGGCGTGTTGGTCGACCACGAGCAGGGCGTCGTCCGTCTCGCAGAGGAGGAACATGCGCCGCACCTGCGCGAGGAAGGTGACGGAGGCGGGGAGCGCCGCTTCGGTCGTCGCGAGCGGGAGACCGTCGCGCGCCGGGTAGGGGACGGCCGGAGGCGCGAGCTCGCCGCTGCCGCTCCAGACTGCGCCACAGCCGGGGGTCTCTCCTTCGGGGCGCACCTTGTCCGGGGGCGCGTCGAGCATGACGGCGCTCGCGGGGCGGCCGCTCGGGATGCCCAGGCTCGCCTGGCCGCCGAGCGCCGGGGCGATCGTGCTCTCGACGATGCGATAGACCGCGTCCATCACGGCGCGGCCCTCGGAGAAACGCACCTCGCTCTTCTGCGGGTGGACGTTCACGTCCACCGTCTCGTGGGGGACCTCGAGGTACACGACGCCGACCGGGTATTTCCCCGGCTCGAGCACGCTGCCGTACCCGAAGGCGACGGCCCGCGCGAGGGCGCGATCGCGGACCGGGCGGCCGTTGACGAAGATGCGGAGCGCAGTCGCGCCGGCGCGCGCACGCTCGGGGCGCGAGAGGTACGCCTCGACCGAGAGCGGCCCGCGCGCGCCCTTGCAGCCCACGAGGTCCCAGCCGGGGAAGACGTCGCGCACGCGCTCCTCCCGGGAGACCGCGCGCAGGTGCTCGCGGACCTTGCGGCCGTCGCGCTCGAGCGCGATGGAGAGAGACGGTTTTGTCAGCGCGATGGCCTCGACCACCTCGGTGACGTGCGCCGACTCGGTCGCGAACGCGCGGAGGAACTTGCGGCGCGCGGGGACGTTGTAGAAGAGCTCGCGCACCTCGATCCGCGTGCCGGTCGGTGCGCCGCAGGGCTCCACCAGCGCCGGCCCACCTCCCTCCACCGTGACCCGGACGCCCTCGGGCTCGCCCCGCCTGCGGGTCTCGAGCGAGAAGTGGCTGACCGACGCGATGCTGGGGAGGGCCTCGCCGCGGAAGCCGAAGGAGCGGATGGCCTCGAGATCCTCGAGGGTCCACAGCTTGCTGGTGGCGTGGCGCTGCAGGCAGGTGACCGCGTCCTCCTGGTCCATGCCCCAGCCGTCGTCCGTCACGCGGCAGAGCGTCACGCCGCCACCCTCGATCTCGACCACGATCTTCGTCGCTCCGGCGTCGAGCGCGTTTTCACACAGCTCCTTGACGACGCTGGCCGGTCGCTCGACCACCTCCCCTGCAGCGATCTGGTTTGCGAGGCTCTCGGGGAGGACGCGTACGCGACCGGGGCCCGTGTCGCTCACGGCTCGTCTTCGCGCTCGCGGCCCTGCTCGGCCTGCGCCGCGGCCACGAAAAACGTCTGGCTCTTCCGCGAGAGCACGGCGAAGAGCGCGACGAGAGGGATGCCCGTCTCGAACGCGAGGCCGACGCCGCTCCACCACTCCAGCGCCGCGGGGGACACGAGGGGCGCGACGTAGGGATCGTCCATCAGCACGCCCGACCGGGACCACTCCTCGAACCACTGCGTGCGCACCGGTTTTGTGACGAAATAGTCCACCAGGGCGAGCACCGCGTTCGCCGAGAGCGCTTGGACGGCAAACGATCTCGCGCCTGTTCGTCCGGACAGGACCATCGCGCTCGCCACGACGAGCAAGAACGACAAGAGGGTGCGCCCCACGGCGAGCGGGAGGGTGCGCTCGCGGTGCTCCGCGATGGCACGGGTCCGGATGACCGCGAGGTACTCCGACCGCGCACGATCGTCCCGGGTGGACTGGGCGGCCTCGAGGGCGGCGACGTCGTCCGGCATGGCCCCGTTCCGGAGGAAGAGCGCGTTCTCGCACCCCGTGGTGACACCGCGGACGCCCATCAGCCACGTGAGAATCATGGCGGCGACCAGGAACCAGGGTCGCAGGCTCCGCACCCGCTCGGCTTGCGACGGACCGCCCACACTCACTGCGAGGAGGGGCGTAGCACGTCGGGAAAGCGAGAGCACTACCCCCCCGCTCCACAATCTGACATACAGAGGAGAACTCGTGCCCCGCAAGAAGCAGGACCCCTCCGCAGAGCCCAAAGCAGCGCCCAAGAAGCGTGCGGCCAAGGCCGCGCGCTCGGCCACGTCTTACGGGTCTCGTTCGGCTCCCGCATCGGAGCCGCCGCCGTCCTCTGGTCGGGGCGCGGAGGAAGAAGAGTCGGACACCGAGGTCGAGACCGGCGACGCCGGCGAGGGCGAGCCCATCGAGGTCGCGGGTGAGGTCGTCGACGACGAGATCAGCGTCGACCTCCCGCCCGAGAGCGCCGCGCCCGCGTCGACGGACGGTGCGCTCTCGCGTCGCGATCCGCTCCAGGCCTACCTCCGCGAGATCCAGCGCCACCCGCTCCTCACCCACGAGGAGGAGCAGCGCCTCACGCGCCACTACCAGGAGACGCAGGACGTCAACACGGCCGCGCGCCTGGTGACCGCCAACCTGCGGCTCGTGGTGAAGCTCGCCTACGAGTACCGGCGCGCCTACAAGAACATCATGGACCTCATCCAGGAGGGGAACATCGGCCTGATGCAGGCCGTGAAGCGCTATGACCCCTACCGCGGGGTCAAGCTCTCTTCCTACGCCGCCTGGTGGATCCGCGCGTACATCCTTCGCTTCATCCTCAACAACTGGCGCCTCGTGAAGCTCGGGACCACGCAGGCGCAGCGCAAGCTCTTCTTCAATCTCAACAAGGAGAAGGCGAAGCTCGCGGCGATGGGCATCGACGCCACGGCGGACGTGATCGCCGAGCGCCTCGGGGTGGAAGAGAAGGAGGTCGTCGAGATGGATCGGCGCCTCGCATCCGCCGAGGCGAGCCTCGACGCGCCCGTGGGCGACGCGGAGGGCCGCAGCGTCTCGCGTGTCGATCTGCTCCCGTCGGCGACCAGCGGCCCGGAGGTCCTCCTCGAGCGCCAGCAGATGGACCGCATGGTCCAGGAGCGCCTGCGCGAGTTCCGCGACACCCTGAAGGGCAAAGACGTCATCATCTTCGACAAGCGCATGGCGGCGGACGAGCCGCTGACGCTGCAAGAGCTGGGTGACGAGTTCGGCATCTCGCGCGAGCGCGTGCGCCAGCTGGAGGCGCGCCTCACGTCCAAGCTGCGCGACTTCCTCAAGGCCGAGCTGGGCGATGCCGTCGGCTCCGGCTGAGGGGCGCCTCTTCGTCGTCGGCACCCCGATCGGCAACCTCGCCGACCTCACCGAGCGGGCCCGCCGCGTCCTCGCCGAGGCCCAGGTGATCGCGGCGGAGGACACGCGCCGCGCGCGGAACCTCCTGTCGCACCTCGGCGTGTCGGGCAAGCCGTTGGTCCGGCTGGACGCACACGCCTCCGAGGCCGAGATCGAGCGGCTCGCCGATCGGGTGGTCGCCGGGGAATCGGTCGCCCTCGTGACCGACGCGGGGACGCCGGCGGTGAGCGACCCGGGAAGCTCGCTCGTCCGCGCGGTCGCGGCGCGCGGCGGCGCTGTGGAGGCGATCCCGGGCGCGAGCGCGGTGGTCGCGGCCGTGAGCGTCTCCGGCTTCGCCGCGACGGCGTTCCGGTTCGTGGGCTTCTTGCCGCGCGCGCACAAGGAGCGCCTGGAGGCGCTCGCCAAGCTGGCGGACGATCCTGACATCATCGTCTTCTTCGAGGCGCCCCAGCGCATGGCCGAGACGCTGGAGGAGCTGGCGCGTGTCATGCCCGAGCGCGACGTGCTCGTCGCGCGGGAGCTCACGAAGCTGCACGAGGAGCTCCTGCGAGGCACGGCGGCCGCGCTCTTTCGGGCCGAGGGCTCGCGAGAGTGGATCGGCGAGCTGACCGTCGTCCTCGGCCCCTACGAGGGCCGCGCCCCCGCCGCCGTCGACGACGCCTCGCTCGACGCGCGCATCGACGCGCTCCTCGCGGAGGGCCGCCGCGCGAAGGAGGTCGCCGAGATCGTCTCGCTCGAGCTCGGCCTGCCGAAGCGCACGGTGTACGAGCGGGTGATCGATCGGAAGAAGTGAAGGCCGACGCGAGAATTTGCGCTCACAAACCGGCCGGTGGGTTACCAATTGGGTATGGCCACGAAGCGAGCAGCGAGCTCCAAGACGCCCACAAAGCCGTCCCCGAAGAAGAACGCGCCCGCGAAGAAGGCGCAAAAGCCGTCGCTGAAGAAGGCGTCAGCGAAAAAGGCTCCGCGCCGCACCGCGCAGTCGATGGAGCTCAAACAGGTCTCGCCCTACACGCCCAACCCGAACCTCTTCGCATTTTACCAGCTCGTCCAGAACGGCAACGAAGCGGGGCTGGTCTACGTGAAGGGCACCGGGGCCAGGAACTGCACCGAGACGTGGCAGCTCTACAACACGTCGGCGGCCGGCGTGGGCACCGGCTACAACGGCCTCCGTCGCGGGTATTACACCTTCCCGAGCTTCCAGAATCGCACCGGCGAGAGCACGGACGTGACCACGCGCTACATCTACATCGGCACGCGCGAGGCCGTGCTCGCTCCGTCCGGGCTGAACGCGACGCAATACCAGACCGTCACGGCGGTCTGCAGCTGAGCCGCTGCAGCGACTCGTCGACGGAGAGCACGTCGATCCGGTAGCCCCAGTGCCGCCTGTCGATCTGGGCCGCCAGCGAGGAAATCGTGGCGTCCTCCACGCCGAGCTCGCGGAGCCTGGGCGCGACGAGCCCGAACACCTGGATCCCGATGCCGGGCACGTTGCAGCGGGCCGCCCCGCCGAGGAGATCCCGCACCGCCGTGTCGTCGGGGGCCTCCGGCGAGCACGCGACCGTGAGCGCGGAGGCGAGGAGCAGCCCGCCGCCGCGCTCACCGACCGAGGTCCATCCTTGTCTGGCTCGTGTCGCGAGCTCGAGCGCGGCCGCTGTGCTCCCGAGCCGCCAGGCGAACGCAGCCTCGGAGAGGCACACGAGCGAGTGGAGCTCCGTCATGCGGAGCGAGGCGACGGCCTCGACGAACCCGAGATCGGGTGAGACGCGCTCCTCGCGGCGGTAGGCGTTCATCCGCTGGGCCCAGAGCGCACGAGCCCAGCCGTAGGCGTGCCGACAGGCGACGGCGGCCTCCACCGCGAGCGGCGCGATCTTGGCGGCCTCGTCGAACGCAAACGCCTCCATCAGGGCGGACGCCTGGCTGCCGAGCGCGACCGCGCGCTCCGTCGCCCAGGTTGCGGCCTCGGCGGCCTCGCCGTGGCACAGGGCCGCTTCTTCGAAGCGCCCCTGTCGGTATCGCAAGCGCCCCTTCCATTGCGCCATCGCCGCGCGTGTCATCGCCGATGCTTCGGGGCTGGCCTCCCTCGAGAGCCGTTCGATGAGTGTCTCCTCGCGCTCGAGCGAGACGCGACGCGCCGCGAGGACGCGGACGCCGTTGCGCAGGCGCTCGAGCGCCTCGTCTTCGAACGGGGGGAGCGCGTCGGCGAGATCCAGGGCGCGCTCGGTCCACGCGCCGACGGCGAGGGCCGCGCGCACGAGCGCCTCGAGCTGGCCGAGGAGTGGCGACGTGACGCCGTCGACCCGGCAGATCTCGTAGAGGACGTGGTCCAGCGCGCCCGGCGTCCCCATCGCCACCGCGACCTCGACCTGGAGGCTGAGCGCGCGGAGGACGAGCGCCTCGGGCGCCGACGGCGCGTGGCGGAGCGCAGAGAGGGACTCTTGCAAGAGCGCCGTCGCTCGGCCGAGCTGTCCGCTCTCGGCTGCCCTTCGCGCCAGCTCGATCGCTTCCTGGGCAAAGGCCAGCGAGCTCTCGGGCATGCCGAACGCGAAACCGATCGCGAGCTTGTCGATCGTCTCGTCGTCGACGAAGAGCTTCGGCGATGCGCCTGCGTTCTGGCGGCACCACCCGGCGCGCACCCAGGCTTCGACCTCGTTCCGCACGCCGGACGCGCTCGCGCCCGCTCGATCGAAGAGGAGCTTGGCGGCGTCTCTCCTGGTCCACGGCAGCTGGCTCTCGAACAGCTGCTCCAGGCCCTCCACCGTGACCGGATCGCGGACCTCGAGGCGCGCCGTTCGCGCGCTGGCCCAACCCGCCCGACCGGCCGACGTGGGATCGAGCCTCGCGAGCGCGTCGTCTGCGGTCGCGGGTCGCTTGTCGGGCCTCGGCGCCAGCATGGCATCGATCGCCGCCGCGACCTCTCGCGGCACACCGGGAGCGACCGTGGCGAGCGGTGGCGGGCGCGTTCGCTTTGCGGCGAGGAGCAGCCGGAGGTCGGGCGCCTGATGGGGGAAGCGGCCCGCGAGCGCGGCGTAGGCCATCACACCTACCGCGTAGAGATCGGCCGTCGGGCCGATGTTGGCTCCCGAGGCCTGCTCGGGCGCGAGATAAGCAGGCGTGCCGGCGATCATGCCGGAGCCGAGCAGGTCTTCGAACGTGAGCGCTCGCACGAGGCCGAAGTCCAGGATGGTCGGGTGCCCGGCCCGATCGACGAGGACGTTGGCGGGCTTGAGATCCCGGTGGACCATCCCCGCGGCGTGCACGTGTGCGAGGCTGGAGAGGAGCGCGGAGAGCGGGCCCTTCAGCGCCGCCCAATCCGCCGGCGTGTCGAAGCCGGGGAAGGGCTGTCCGTCGACGAGCGGCATCACCAGGAACAAGGACCCCTGCTCCATGCCGTCGTCCACGAGGTGGACCACGCCCGGCAGGTTGAGGCGCCGAAGCGTCGCGACCTCTGCGCAGACGCGAGCCGCCTCGGTCTTTTCGCTGGTGCGGAGGAGCTTGATGGCGACGTCCGAGCTCGTGAGCGCGTCCGCGGCGGTCCAGACGACCCCGTGCGCGCCGCGACCGATCGCGCGCTTCAGCTCGTACCGTCGAGCGAGGACGAACCCGGGCTCGAAGGAAGGCAGCGGAACGGCGGGCGAGATCGTCGAGATGCGCGCGAGCTCGGCGAGGAAGGAGTCGACGCTCTCGACGTCGGCCGCGTTGGTCATTGCGTGTCGTCGCCGCCGATGAGGCCTTCGCGCCGGCCCAGCTCACGCAGCCGCTCCTTGAGCAGCTGGAATTTCTTCCGGAGCCGCGCGGCCTCGCGCTTCTGCGCGTCCTCGGCGAGCGCCGCTCTCACGTCGTCGTCGCCTTCCGCTTCGCTGAGGACGACGGCGAGCTCGTTCCAGGCGAGCTTCCGGTCGACGCGCAGCATGAGGAGCATCTGGTCTTCCACCGGGAGCGACTCGCGCAAGGCGGTGAGCTTGGAGCGTCGCTCGGTCTTCAAGAAGGAGAGCGTCGCCGTCCGCAGCTGGGCTTCCACCGCGAGGAGCGCGGAGCCCTCGGGGAGGGGCTGGAAGCGCTTGCGGCGCCGGCGCTCGTCGCGGCGGTAGCGGAGCGAGACGCGCCGGGCGACCGCGAACATCCACGTCCGCACCGAGCTGCGCCCTTCGAAGCTCGCGACCGACTTCCAGAGGGCCTCCGCAAACGCGGAGAAGACCTCGGCGGCGTCGTCCGGGTCGCGGTGGAGCGCGGCGAGGAAACGCGACACCTCCGGCCCGTGCTCGCGGAGCATCAGGGTCGCCGCCTGCTCGCGGTCGCCGGCGGCGAGCGCGAGCAAGGCTCGCGACTCGACCGTCTCGACGCTCTCCGCGGCTCCATCGAGCGACATGGAAGGCGAAGGGTACAACAACGGCGCCCGTCACAGAACGGGCGCCGCCGAGGTGGGTCAGGGCAGGGCCACGGCGCGGATCCGGTGGTACGGCTCGACCTCCCCGTTCGTGCCGTCCGCTACGTAAAGGGTCCTCCCATCGGGGCTCAGATCGATGCCTTCCTGCCCGAAGAACTGGGCCTCGCTGCCGGAGCCGTCCCTGAACCCGGCCGTGCCGTCGCCGGCGACCGTCTGGACCTTCCCGTCAGCGGAGATCCTGCGAATCCGATGGTTGCCGATGTCCGAGACGTAGATGTTGCCGGCCGCGTCGACCGCGAGGTCCTGCGGACGATCGAAGCGCGCGTCGGCGGCAGGACCGTCGACCATGCCGGCCGTCCCGGTGCCGGCGAGCGTGCTGACGGTACCGTCAAGAGAGACGAGGCGGATCACGTGGTTGCCTTGGTCGGCGATCGCGACGTCCCCGGAGGGGAGGCGGACCGAGCCGTAGGGGCGGTCGAACCGAGCGGCCTCGCCGACGCCGTCCACGTAGCCCTTTTCGCCCGTCTTGCCGGCGAGCGCCGTCATCGCGCTGGTGGACAGGTCGAAGAGCCGCACGTCGTGGCGCTCCACGTCGGAGACGACCAGCCGCGACGCGTCGACCCGCGTGAGCCCACGCGGGCGACCCACGTCCGGGGCCAGGACCTCGGCCGCGCCGGTCGTGCGATCGACGAGCCAGAGGACCCCTCCCGTGGCGCCGCCGTTGTCGCCTGTGGCGGTCCAGTCCGTCTGCGCGACGATCTTTCCGTCGTCGGTGAGGGCGAGCCCGAACGGCCTGCGAAAGCCCGTCTGGCTCGTCAACGTGCCCGGCGTACCGTCGGCCGCGAGCGTGCGGATCATGCCGTTGTCGAAGTCCGCAATGATGACCGTACCGTCTTCGTCGACGGTGAGGTTGGCGGGGTTGTTGAAGCTGCCGGGCGGCGTGTCGCTGTCACCCGGGTCGGCGGAGCCGGCGATGGTGGCCACGCTCACGCCCTCGATCTGATCGACGAGCGGCGGGACGGTGGAGCCGCCGCCGGAGCCCGGGCCCGTGCTGTTGCCGGCGCCGACCCCGCCGTTGCCACTTCCGTCGGTGGCCTGCGCTGCGTCGTCGCTGCAGCCAAGCCAGAGGAGCCCGCCGCAGGCGAGCACCCACGGGAGATGACGACGAGACGGTTGGGAGAGTCGCATGCGTGGCGTCGAGCACCTTGTATGCCGAGCCACGACGACGCGAACGTCGCCCAATCAGGCAGGATCTTCGGGCGTGACAACGGTCACCGCGGCAGCGCGCCTCGAATGGGAGCCGCGGCCCGCCACGTGGAGCTTTCTCTCAGGGAGAGGCAAGCGGCTCATGACAGCTGAGCGCGCCCGCGCGCCAGCGACCAGCACGACAGGTGTAGCTGCGGAAACAACCCTCCCCCTCGTCGTACGAGCAGATCTTGCCGAGCTGATCACACGCATCTCCGTCGTCGACGGGACGCTCGTGTCGATCGAACGGGCATACCACCGCCGCCGGATCCGGGGTGCAGACCCAGACGTATTCGCCGCCTCTGCCGCGGGGCTCACAGCCGCAGTAGCCCTCGGGGTAGTCGCAGACGGGGCGCGTGTCGGGCGCGTCGGCGAAGGCGCCTGGCGGCGCGCAGTGTGCGCCTTGCTCGACGTCCGCCAGCTCGGAAGGGCACACCGAGCTCCACATCCCGCTCGAGGTGCGGACCGTCTTCGGGAAGCCGGAGCCACACGTCGCGACGACCGGCAGGAGCAGACAGACGGCCGAGACACGGAGGATGACGGAGCGACCGCACATGGGTCGCGCGATGGTACACCGCTCCGCGGCTCGGTTCGCGCTCAACGCTTCGAGAGCTTCTCGTCTGCCTCGCGGAAGCGCTCGGCGACCGCGCGGACGAAGGCGCCCATCCAGGGGCTCCGGTCGAGCTCGCGCTCGAGGGACTCGCGCGTCACGACCTTCACGGTGACGTGATCGACCGCGATGACGGTCGCGCTCCTCGGCTTGGCCGTGAAGACGGCCGTCTCGCCGAAGACGTCTCCGGGGCCGAGGGTACGCAGCTTGATGCGGTGGCCGTCCACCATCTTCATCACCTCACACGTCCCCTCGACGAGGACGTACGCCGCGCTGCCGGGCTCGCCCTCTTCGATGATCGTCGTGCCGGGCTCGTACTTCCGGGTGACGAACCAGCCTCCGCCGCGCAGGAACTCCTCCACGTCCCGAGCGAGCTCCTCCACCGTCGGGTAGCGGTCGTCGGGATGCTCGGCGAGCGCCTTCATGGCGATCCGCGCGAGCTCGGGGGGAACGTTCTCCCGCTGGTCGTCGATCCGCTCGAGCTCGTAGCGCTGCGCCATGAGCAGCGACTTCTCGGGCTTGTCGGCCTGGAAGGGGCCGCGACCGACGAGGATGGCGTAGAGGATGCCGCCGAGGCCGAACACGTCGGACCGCTGATCGATGTCCTCGTTGCGGCCCTGCGCTTGCTCGGGCGCCATGTAGGCGGGGGTCCCCGCGACTGGCCCGCGGGTCACCGCCCTCTCGGAGGGGCGACCCCCTTCGACGACGCGCGCGAGGCCCCAGTCCATCACGTAGACCTCGCCGTGGCTGCCGAGGAGGATGTTGTCGGGCTTCAGGTCGCGGTGGACCACACGCCGGGCGTGGGCGAAGGAGACCGCTTCGCAGACCCGCACGAACGCCCGCAAGAGCCGCTCGAGGGTGCGGCCCTCGAGACCGAGCGCTCGGTGCGTGGAGATGAGCCGCGCCAGCGTGTCGCCTCGGACGAGCTTCATCGTGAAGTAGGCGCGTGAGCCGTCGGCGCCGATGCCGAAGTCGTGGACGGGGACGATGCCCGGATGATCGAGCTGGCCGGTGATTTGCGCCTCCTCCAGGAACCGCAGCACCTCGACCGGGCGATCGCCGAGCGGGCCCTCGAGCAGCTTCATGGCCGCCTCGCGCCCGAGGACGCGGTCGGCGACGCGATGGACGACGCCCATGCCTCCGCGGCCGAGCAGATCGAGGTAAGCGTAGCGATCGGGCTGCGAGAGGGCGGCGATCTCTCGCAAGCGCTCGTGGACGCGGCCGTCGCCGGGAGGCTCGCTCGGCCGCGGGGACACGCCGCTCTCGGGGGGAGGCGCGGGCGTGTCCTGGCTGCTCGGGGCCTTCACGGAGAGGAAGAGCGGGATCTCCGCGGGGACCTCTTCCTCCACGGTCGGCACCTCCCGTTCGTCGCGGCGGAGGGCGGGCGGAATCAGGTTGGCGATGCTCTCGGGGATCGAGCACTTCACGGTGGTCACCGCCGGCTTGGGCTCACGCCCTGACGAATCGCCGCTCAACAGCAGAACCTCAGGTCGGAACCGTACCACGACTTGCCTCAAGCCCGAGAGGGTGGCGTATCTTGCGCGGCAGTGTTCGCAGCGCACGTTCCCATCGACCGCCGCCGCGCGATCGCCCGCGGGACGGCGCTCCCGGAGCGTTGCCAGGGCGCGGCGCTCTTCGCGGACGTGACGGGCTTCTCCGGTCTCGCGTCCCGTCTCGAAGAGGCGTTTGGTCCCAAGCGCGCGGCCGAGGAGCTGCTCGTCCGCATCAACCGGGTCCACTCGATCCTCGTGAGACAGGTGCATGCGTACGCGGGGAGCGTCATCGCCTTCGCCGGCGACTCGGTGACGTGTTGGTTCGATGACCTGCCGTTCGAGCACGCCGTCCAGGCGAGCGGTGCCCGGCGCGCCGTCGCGTGTGGGCTCGCGATGCAGCGCGGCTTCGCCGGCGGCGCGAGCGAGCCCGAGGTGATGTCCCTCAAGGTCGCCGTCGCGTCCGGAGCCGCGCGGCGCCTGCTGATCGGCGATCCCAAGGTCCGACTCGTCGACACGCTCGCCGGTCGCACGATCGCAAACATGGCGCGCGCCGAGCGGCACGCCGCTGCCGGCGAGGTCGTCGTCACCCGCGAGGTCGCGGAGCAGGTCGGCGGGAGACCCACGAGCCCGAAGGACGATCGCGGTGAGCTCTTCGTCCTCGATGGCCTCGACGTGCTGCCCGGTGAGACGCCGTGGCCGGCGGCGGACGAGCCCACGTTCGATGCTCACGCGCTGGAGAGCTGGGTGCCGAGCGCGCTTGGTGCTCGGCTCCGGAGCGAGCCGAGCTTTGCGGACCTCCGCTCGGTGGTGCCTGTCTTCGTTGCGTTCGAAGGCATCGACTACGACGACGATCCCGACGCCGGTCGGACGCTCGATCGACTCGTTCGTGCCGTCCAAGCCGTGTTCGATCGGAGCGGCGGCTCCCTCCTCGACCTCACGATCGGCGACAAAGGCAGCTACCTGTATGGCGTCGTCGGCGCCCCGGTCGCACAGCCCGACGCGGTCCGCCGCGCAGCGGCCGTCGCGCGGGAGCTCCGCGCGCTGCCCGCTGCCATCGCTCCGAGCCCGCTCCGCCTGGGCATGACCTACGGCCGCGCGTGGAGCGGCGTGATCGGGTCGTCCGAGCGGGCCGCGTACGCCGTCATGGGGGACGTCGTGAACTTCGCGGCTCGGCTCATGCAAGCCGCCGCACCGGGCGAGGTCCTCGTCAGCTCGGCCTTCTCCGCCGCGGCGCCCGAGGTGGGGACGGCCTCCAGAGGGGAGCTCGCGATCAAGGGAAAGCCCGCGCCCGTCTCGGTGTTCTCGCTCGAAGCGCGCGCGCAGAGCCTCGCCGCACCCGCGCCGAGCGGAGCGACGTTCGTCGGTCGAGCGGCCGAGATCGGCAAGCTCGACGCGATGATTCGAGACGCCCGAGCCGGGCACAGCGGTGTCTTCTTCGTCGAGGCGGCCGCCGGCATGGGCAAGACCAAGCTCGCCGCGGCGATGCTCTCGCGCGCCCGCGCCGAAGGCGCGCGGACCCTCTCCGGCGCTGGAGACGCCGTGGAGCGCGACAACCCCTTCCGCGCGTGGCGCGGCCCGTTCCACGAGCTGCTCGCGATCGAGCCCGGAGACGCGAACGCCGCCGCGCACACCCTGGCGCGCGCGGCGGAGATCGCGCCGGACATGGCGGATCGAATGCCGCTCCTCGGGCCGGTCGTGGGCCTCGCGCTGCCCGAGAACGAGCTCGTGCGCTGGATGACCGACGAGGTTCGCGCCGACAACACCCGCGAGATCGCCGTGCGCCTCCTCTCCTCGGCGATGAAGGCCAGCGCGACGCCGCTCCTCGTGTTGCTCGACGACGCGCAGTGGATCGACACCGCGTCGTGGGCGCTCGCGCGCCGCCTGATCCAGGAGATCCAAGGTGTCGTCCTCGTCGTCCTCGCCCGCCCGCGCGAGAGCGGCGACCCGGAGCGATCGGACGACGAGGCGAAGCTCTTCGAGGCGAGCGCCGCGCGGGTCGTGCTCTCGGGCCTCAGCGACCAAGACACGTTGGCGGTCGCGTGCGCGCGGCTCGGCGCGCCGCGCGTGCCGGAGCGCCTCGCGCAGTTCCTCGTCACGCGGGCCGCGGGGCACCCGCTCCTGGCGGACGTCCTCACCGCGAGCCTGCTCGAGTCGGGTCACGTCGCGGTCGCGGGAAGCGAATGCACGCTCGCGGAGTCGTTCGACGAAGCGACGATCGATCTGCCCGGCACCGTGGAAGGGCTCATCGGCGAACGCCTCGATCGGCTGGATCCGAGCGAGCTCGCGGTGCTCGGGCGGGCGAGCGTCCTCGGCGCCCATTTCGACGCCGAGGCGCTCGCCGCGGTCGTCGCGGGCGAGCGCGCCCCGTCGCCGAACGAGCTCGAACGCGCGGTCGACCGCCTGACAGCCCGCGATCTCCTCGAATGGCGGGACGGCGAGCTCGCCTTTCGTCACGCGCTCGTCCGGGACGTGGCCTACGGTCGGCTCCTCTTCGCGACGAAGCGCGAGCTGCACCGCGCCGCAGCCGCGCACCTCAGCGCAAGGCACGCGGCCGACCTCGGCCCGTGGCACGTCACGCTCGCCTACCATTACGTGGGCGCGGAGGACGGCGCGCGCGCCGCCGACCATTTCGGATCCGCGGGGGAGGCCGCGCTCCGCGCCGGCGCCTTCCGAGAGACGACGGTCTTCCTCGAGCGCGCGCTCGCCTTGGCTCCGCCGACGGTGCCGGAGGCCGTCCGCGCCCACCACAAGCGGCGCATCGCCAATGCCTGGTATCGCCTCGGCGATCTCCCGCGCAGCACCGAGCGAGCCGAGGAGGCCGTGCGGGTCTTCGACAAGGACGTGCCCAAGGCCGGAGCGAAGCTGGTCTCCGGCATCGTCGGCGAGCTCGCGACGCAGGTGGCCCACCGCATCGTTCCCTCGCGCGCAGCCATTTCCTCGCCGAGCTCGAGGCGAGACGACATGCGGACGGCCGTCTCGCTCTATCAGAACCTGTCGGAGGTCTACTACCTGGGCGGGCTGCAGGGCCCGAGCATCTACGCGGCCCTCCGGCAGGTGAACGTCGCCGAGCGCGCCGGCCCTTCGGAGGAGCTCGCCGAGGCCTACGCGGTCCTCTCGATCATCGCGGGCGTCGTCGGCCAGCGCTCGCTCTGCCGCCGGTACGAGGCGCTCTCGGAGGGCGTGGTGGCCGGTCTGGCGAACCCACGTTCCCGCGCGATGCTCTGCCACCAGCGCTCTCTCTCTGGCGCCGCCTTCGGCGAGTTCGACGAGGTCGAGCGCGACGAGACGGAGGCCGCGGCCACGTTCGAGAAGCTCGGTGAGATCGGCAGGCGCCGCGACGCGCTCGGGCTGCTCGGCACGACCCAATACCTCGCGAGCCGCTACGCGGACGCCGAGCGTACGCTCGAGACGTTGCTCGCCACGCGAACGGGCGACGACCGATTCGTCCAGGAGATCTGGGGCACCGGGTGGCTGGGCGCCATTGCGCTGGTGCGCGGCAGGCTCCCGGAGGCCGTGCGGCTGCTCTCCCGATCGATCGCGCTCCTGGATCGCAACACCGTCGGGTTGATGGAGATCAGCTGCGTGGGCATGCTCGGCGCCGCGCTGCTCCGGCAGGGTGACCCGGCCGGATGGTCGCATATCGATCGCGCCTTCGAGCTCATCGAGCGCGCGAAGGGGCGACCGACCGGTCACATCTCGCTGGACGGTTATGTCGCGGTAGCGGACGCGTATCTCGCGGCCGCCTTCGAAGGCCGGGCCGCAGGCGCCGATCCGCGCCGCGCCCGAGCGCGCGCCGAGCAGGCGTGCCGGTGGCTCGAGGGGTTCGGGCGTCTGTTTCCCATCGCGAGGCCCGCGGCCTGCTTGGCCGGTGGGCGGCTCGCGAGCGGTCGCGGCCGGACGGGCGCCGCGCGGCGCTCCTACGAGGCGGGGCTCGCCGCGGCTCGCGAGCTCGGAATGGTGACCGAAGAAGGCCGGCTCCTCCTGGCGCTCGCCAGCGTCGCGCCCGCGAAGGAGGCGCCCGGTCTCGCCGCGAGCGGCCTGGCCAAGCTCGAGTCGGTGGGGGCACGGATCCATACGCGCGAAGCGAGCGCGGCAGACTGAGACACGCTCTCGAAGGAGGACCGAACGGTGAGGCCCGCGAAGAACCTGCACGACGTCATCCGCATCATCGACGAGCTCGCGGCGCGTGCGATCGCCGAGAGCGACCGCACCGGCTACTTCACCGCGCTCTACCGCCACGTCGCGGTGAAGTTCGCTTGGGCCATAGCCGACGGGGAGTTCGCCGATCCGGCTCACATGGAGAGCCTCGACGTCGTCTTCTTCAATCGGTACCTGGCCGCGCTCGAGGCGTGGAAGGAGAAGCGTCCGTGCTCACGCTGCTGGGAGGTCGCGTTCTCCACGGCCCAGCAGGCGGACCCGATCGTCCTGCAGCACCTCCTCCTGGGAATGAACGCTCATATCGATTTCGACCTCGGCATCGCCGTGGCGGACTCGGTGCCCGCCGCCGACCTGGCCGCGTTTCGTCCCGATTTCGACAAGATGAACGACCTGCTCGCCGGGCTGCTCGGCGGCGTCATGGACGATTTGACGAAGATCTGGCCGCTGCTCCGCGCCATCAACCGGATCGCCGGGCGCGCGGAGGACGCGTTCGTCGATTTCAGCATGAAGACCGCGCGCGAGATCGCGTGGGGCCACGCCACCCGCCTCGCGTCGGTTCCGGCGCACCAGCGCGAGACCGAGATCCGCGCGATGGATCTGTTCGTCACCGAGATCGCTCACGGTATCGCTCGTCCGCCGTTCCCGGTCTCGTCGGTGATCGAGCTGGTGCGGCTCGGCGAACGAGGGAGCGTCGCGGACGACATCCGGGACCTGCTCGAGCGGAGCGGCTCTCCCCCGCCTCGCGACCGGATGGTCGCCGCCTTCCCGCGGCCCGCGCCGAGCGCACCGTCCGAGGTGTCCAGGCCCGTCCAGGGGAAGCGCCGCGTGGTCGTGCTGGGCTCCGGGCAATCGGCCATGACGGCCGCCTTCCAGCTGACGCACCCGGACAATCCCCGCGCGCCCGAGATGGACGTGACGGTCTATCAGCTCGGTTGGCGCCTCGGAGGAAAGGGGGCCACCGGCCGCAACCCCGAGCTCGGTCACCGCATCGAGGAGCACGGCCTCCACAACTGGTTCGGCTTCTACGACAACTGCTTCCGGCAGGTGCGCGACTGTTATGCGGAGCTCGGCCGCGCGCCCGATCAGCCCCTCGCGACCTGGCAGCAGGCGTTCCATCCGGCCAACGAAGCCGTCTTCACCGAGAACATCGGAGGCAAGCACCTCTTCTGGGTGATCCAGAACCCGCCCAACGAAGAGGTGCCAGGGAGCGGCGGGCTCTTGCTTCCGCTGTGGGAGTACGTGCTCATGGCGCTCGAGGCGCTTCACGAGCTGTTCAAGGACCACGCGGGCTCGGGCGCCGTGCTCGAGGCGGGTGATCCGACGGAGCACCTCGCGGCGCTCGAGCAGGCGCGTTCCCACGGGGCGTCCACCGAACATGGCCCGACGCCGGGGCACGATCTGTTCGGAGCGCTCCTCGAGCTGGCGCGCCGCGCGAAGGACGGCGTCGAGGTGGAGCTGCGGCGCGTCGTCTGTGACGTCCTCGGCGCGTTCATGCGGTGGCTCTGGCGCCAGATCGAGCCGAGCGTCATGACGGACACGTCGGGGCGCCGCCTCTGGATCCTCGCCAACTTCGGCTATGCCAACCTGACGGGCATGCTCGAGGAGGGCGTGCTCGAGCGCGGGTTCGACGTGCTCGACCATTACAATTTCCGAGCCTTCGTGAAGAAGTACGCCATCGACGACGGCGGCGTGCTGCTCGACTCGCCTGTCATTCGCGCCGTGTACGACTCCTCGTTCGCTTACGAGAACGGCGACACGAGCATCCCCCCAGGCGCGACGTATCCGCCGAACGAGTCCTTCGCGGCGGGCACCGCTCTCCGCGGGATGGTGCGCTCCTTGTTCACTTACAAGGGGGCGTTCGGCTACCGCTTCGCCGCCGGGACCGCCGACACCTGTTACGCACCGATGTACCTCGTCATGAAGAAACGAGGCGTCCGCTTCCGGTTCTTCCACCGGGTCGTCGAGCTCGTGCACGACGAGACCCTGCCGGACAAGCCCATCAAGCGCATCCGGATCGCCCGCCAGGTCGACATCACGCCCGAGCAAGAGGACAAGGGCGGCTACGACCCGCTCATCGACGTGAAGGGGCTGCCGTGCTGGCCGGCGGCTCCGCGCTGGGAGCAGATCGTCGGAGGGGAGCGATACCGGCAGAGCGGCGTGAACCTCGAGTGCCCGCCCAAGGAGCTTGTTGACGCGGGCGAGGTGGTGCTCGAGCGCGGTCGTGACTTCGACGACGTGGTCCTCGGGATCTCCATCGCGGCGCTGCCGTGGATCTGCGGCGGGCTGATCGCCTCCAGCCCCAAATGGCAAGCGGCGACGGCGAACGTGAAGACCGTGCGGACGCAGGCGCTCCAGCTCTGGCTGAAGCCCACGTCGACGCAGATGGGCTTTCCGTTCGTCGGCGGGCCGATCGCGTCGTGGGACTACGACAACCAGAGCTGGCTCAACGTGTGGGGCGACCTCACCGAGATCGTCCCCTTCGAGGCGTGGCCCGCCGATCCGTACCCGCTGAACCTCGGCTACTACACGAGCACCATGGCGGACGACGACGTGCCGCCGCCCGGGGTGCCGCTTCCTCCTTGTTTCGATTGCGATGCGCAGGCCGCCAAGGTGCGCGCGAACGCGATCCGCCTGCTCGAAGAGGGCATCGGCGTCGTGTGGCCGAAGGCCATGCGCGAGGTGGGCGGCAAGCTCCGCTTCGACTGGGATCTGCTCGTCGATCTGCGCCCCGGGCATCACGTCGGCGAGGACCGCATCGACTCCCAATTCTTCAAGGCGAACGTGGCGCTCACCGAGCGCTACGTCCTCAGCGTCCCGGGGAGCAGCCGGTATCGCCTCCAGGTCCACGATCCGGAGGAGTTCTCCAATCTCTACCTGACCGGCGACTGGACCTGGTGTGGGCTCAACGTCGGGGCCATGGAGTCGGCGACCATGTCCGGCATGCTCTGCTCCCTCGCGCTATCGGGGTTCCCGAAGCGGGAGGACATCACCGGGGTGGACTTCGGTCACGGCTGAGCATTTTTCTTCGTCACATCGGTCTCCAGCGGCAACCACCCTTCCGCAGCGGCGGTGCCTCGGGGCGTGAGCCCAGCTGGGGAGGGCTCGCCCCGAGGGCTTCGGCTGCTGCTGCGCCAACCCAGGGTGACCGATGGACATGCAGAACCGCAGCCCTTTCCGGCGGAGCTCGACCACGAGCCTCCTCCCCCCGCGGGATGAGGAGGCATCAATCCCGCGCTTCGAGGTGGCGAACCCCAAGCGCATGGAGGCCGGCGGCTCCATCCAGCTGGTCGCGGACGTGAAGGCGAGCGCGCCGACGGCGCGGCTCACGCTCTCGGCGGTCCCGTCCGCCTACCGGGTCTACCCGCAGTCGGTCCCGCTCAACCCCGGCACGAACCTGGTGCGGGTCCGGGTGGTGATCGACGGCCCGCCCGGGCGGGTCACGTTGGTCGGCCGCCTCGGCGACCTCGTCAAGGAGGAGAACATCCTCGTCGAGGCCGCCCGCAGGCCGCGCTGACGCCTGGCTCGAGCGGCTACTTCACGCCGCCCTTGGGGCGGGTGTCCGGCGCGAGGTCCTTGTTTCGCCAGAAGTACTCGCTCGCCTTCTCGCTCGCGTCGGCGAAGCCGACCGTGACCATCTCGCCCTCGATCGCCGCAGTCCCTTCGGGCACGTCGTCTTTCTTCACGCAGGAGAAGGTGAGCGTGGCCTTCTCGTCGACCTTCATGATTCCGCTGAAGAGGTTCGAGCCGGCGCAGACGAGGTAGGGCATCTTCTTGTCGCCGACCTTCGCCTCGAGCTGCTTGCCGTCCTTGTCGTAGAAAAAGACCGCGATCTTGCCGTAGAGGACGGGCTTGGGGGCCTTGTTCGTGACCGCGAAAGACGGGCCCTTGTCGTCCGTCTTGCCGGTCCATTTGACCTCCATCATTCGCGCGGTGCCCTTCCCCTCGCAGGGTTGCTCGAGCGTGCCGGCGCCTGCGGAGTCTTTCGGGCAGTCGTCCCGAGGCGGGAGCGCGGCCGCCGAGGGCGCTGCGCTGGCGGTCGCCGGTGTCGCCGATGCCGCCTTGGGTGCTGCGGACTTGGCAGGCGCTGCCGCCGAGGCGGAGCCGCCCGCCGGCGCGGCCTTGTCACCGCAACCAACGAGGGCGAGAAGGACTGTCGTTCCAGCGAGGAGACGGAGGGCAGTACGCATGGGCGGGAAAGCTACACCACGAGTCGTGTAGGCAAGGCTCCTGGATCGAATTTTCCCAGGTAACGCTCGGAGATCGGCAGGCTCCGCGCGGCGGCGATGGCTTAGAATGTCGCTCCGCGGGAGAGGAAGTCCGATGCATCGAACGATACTGGGACCTGGGGTCCTCGCGCTCGCCCTCGCAGCTTGCGTCGGCGACATCGGCACGGGTGACGACAAGCCGGGTGGGCCTGACGATCCGAACGCGCAAGCGTTCGTGCCCTCTCCGCCGACCATTCATCGGCTGACCGCCCCGCAGCTCCAGAACACCTACCTGGCGCTCTTCGGCGAGCCGCTGGTCCTCCCGACCGATCTCCCGAAAGACGATCTGCTCTACGGGTTCTCTTCCATCGCCGCCGCCGCCACGACAATCTCGTCGCTCGACGCCGAGAAGTACGAGAACGCGACCTACGACGTGCTCGATCAGATCTGGGCAGACGCGGAGCGCCGCGACGCGCTCGTCGGCTGCGCGCCGGCCGCGGTCTCGGACGCGTGTGTTCGCTCCTTCCTGGAAGACCTCGCGAAGAAGGCGTGGCGCAGGCCCGTCGACCCGGCCGAGATCGACGGCACGCTCGCCGTCGGGGAAGGGGTCGCGGCCGACCTCGGAGGCGACGTCCAGCAGGGCGTCAAGTTCGCGGTCGCGTCGATCCTCCAGTCGCCGAGCTTCCTCTTCCGGGTGGAGGTCGGGGAGCCGGCGCCCGACCGCGAGGGCATGCTCCGCTTCACGAGCTGGGAGATGGCCAGCCGCCTCTCGTACCTCATCCTCGACGCCCCGCCCGACGACGAGCTGCTGAGCGCCGCGGAGGCGGACACGCTCACCGATCCGGAGGTCATCCGCGCCCAGGCGGCGCGCCTCGTCGACGACCCGCGCGCGCGCAAGGCGCTCGGCCGGTTCTTCGGCGACTTCATGACGATCCAGAAGCTCGATCACCTCGACAAGAGCCCCGACAAGTTCCCCGCCTTCAGCGCGACGCTCGGCCCCGCGATGCGCGTCGAGATCGAGCGCATGTTCGAGAACATCGTGTTCGAGGAAGAGGCGGACTTCCGGACGATGTTCACGACGCGCGAGACCTACATCAACGAGGAGCTCGCGAAGGTCTATGGCATCGAGGGGATCACGGGCCCCGACTTCCGCCCGTACGTCTTCGCGGAGGGCGATCCGCGGGCGGGCCTCTTGACGACGCCCGGCTTCCTCGCCGTCAACTCGCACAAGACGCAGACCTCGCCGACGCACCGCGGGCGCTTCGTCCGCCTCAACCTCCTCTGCCAGGACATCCCGCCGCCGCCGCCCGGCGTCGACACGTCTTTGCCGGAGCCCACGTCTGGCCAGCCACAGACCCTCCGTCAGCGGCTCGAGATCCACCGCGAGAAGGACGAGTGCCGCTCCTGCCACATGATGATGGACCCCATCGGGTTCGCGTACGAGGGCTTCGACGCCATAGGCTCCTATCGCACGGTGGACGAATTGGGCCTCCCGATCGACGACGTGACCGAGCTCAACCAGACTCCCGTCGACGGGCCCATCGAGATGGGCCAGCTCGTCGCGCAGCTCCCGGAGGTCGGGGCGTGTATCGCCCGCCGCTTCTACGAGCACGCCGGCGCGCACCTCGCGACGGGCGACGAGGAGGTCGCGGTCCAGGCCTTGGTCGAGAGCTTCGTGGGCACGAGCTACCAGTTCAAGGAGCTCGTCATCGCCCTCGTCACAAACGACGGCTATCGGTACGCCGTCTCGGCGGAGCAGTGAGGTAGGCCATGCACGACGTCAAGCGCTACATGCACCTCCCGGTTCCCCAGCCGAAGCGAGCGACACGCACGCCGCGACGGCTCTTCCTCCGCGGCGCCCTGGGCGTCACGCTCGGCCTCCCGCTCTTCGAGCTGATGTTGAACGATCACGGCGACGCCTACGCGGACGGCGAGCCGCTGCCGACGCGCTTCGGCCTCTGGTACTGGGGCAATGGCACGCACCCCGACTACTGGGCGCCGAGCCAGGGCGCGGACTGGCAGCCTCCCGCGGACGGCGCGCTCGGGGCGCTCGTGCCGCTGCGCGAGTACGTCAGCGTCATCTCGGGGCTCAGCGTGAAGACGCCGCGTCACCCACACCACTCCGGCGCCGCGACGGTCGTGACGGGCGGCCCGCACCTGAAGGTGGCGGACGTTCGCGACACCATCGTCTCCACGTACAAGTACCCCTCCATCGACCAGATCGCGGCGGCGCATTTCATGAGCGTCTCGCCGACCCCGTATCGTTCGCTGGAGGCGGCCGTCACGCGCTTCCGAGGGACCGACGAGGGGACGACGTTCCAGTACCTGTCGCATAACGGAAGTGTCGGCGGCGAGACGAACGTGAACCCGTCGGAGGAGTCGCCCCACGCGTTCTGGGACCGCCTCTTCAACCAGGGCACCGCCGAGCCGCTGCTCCGCAAGGCACGCGCGCGCGTGCTCGACCAGGTGGGCGAGCAGATCAAGAGCCTGGAAGGCCGCCTCGGCGCGAAGGACAAACAGCGGCTCGATCAGCACCTCACGAGCATCAGTGAGCTCGAGGCGCGCCTGAACGCGCCGCTCGCCGACTGCAGCAAGCCCGAAGATCCGGGCGACTTCCCCGACATCGACTCCAACGAGCAGATGGCCGAGAAGAACCGCGCGATGAGCGATCTCATGGCGGTCGCGCTCGCGTGTGGCCTGACGCGCTCCTTCTCGATCCTGTACTCCACGTGCGGCTCGGGCGTGGTCTTCCACATGGTGCCCGGCATGACCGACGGCCAGCACTACATGAACCACACCGAGCCGGCCCCTTACACGAAGCAGCACCTCGCGATGAAGGTCACGATGGAGCACCTCGCGTATTTCCTCCAGAAGCTGGCGGACACGCCGGAGGGCGCGCAGAACCTCCTCTATCACTCGTCCATCTTCTGCTGCACCGAGCACCGCGACGGGTGGACGCACTCGCAGGACGACATGCCCATGCTCCTCTGCGGCAAAGGCAGCGGGCGCCTGAGAGGAAACTATCACTTCCGTCAGGATGGCGGGAACACCACCCGCGGCGCGCTCACGGCGCTGCGCGGCGCGGGCCTGCCGCTCGGCGAGTTCGGGTACGAGGCGGGCTTCACGAACGAGCCCATCGCCGAGCTCGAGGTGTGACCACAGCCTCGTGAGTCACGAGGCGAAGTCGCTGTCGCAGGCGTTGCACCGCGTCGCATTCGGCGGGAGCGGCGCACCGCACCAGGCACACGGCGCGCCCTTCGCGCGCCGGCGCGGCGCCGGCGTGGCCGCGGCCGGAGCAGCCTCGGCCGCCGCGATGCGGTCGGCACGCTGCTCGGCTTCGTTCGCGAGGCGCTCCGCGTGTCGCGCCCTGCGGATCACATAGCCGACGACGCCGGCGGCCACGACCGCGAAGGCCCAAGCGGGCATCCCCACCCGCGCGAGCCGGAGCAACACGATGATCGAGACCAGGCCGAGCACGAGGATGATCTCGCTCGCGCGGAGGTAGGTCCCGAGCGTGGAGCCCAACCGGACGTCGCGGAGCGCGGCGCGTTGGTTCCCCGTGAGCGAGATCCCGTGGCGCTGCTCGTCGAGGGCCGTGGCCAGAGCGCCTCGGGGAAAGACCGTGAGATCACAACCTCGACAGTCGAGCGCCGGCGCCGTCCCGCCCCCGTACCGAAAGGGGTCGAGGACGCCGCCGCAGCCGGGGCAGGGGCCGCCGGCCATCTTTCCCAGCTCCGTGGGCGACGGGATGGCGTGTGACGACGCGAGCGCGTCCGGGGCGAGCTTCGCCAGCTCGTCCTGGATGCCCTCCCCGAGCGCGAGCCGGCGGACGTCTTGACGCGCGATGGTGACCGCTCCGCAAGACGAGCAGATCGCCGCGTCTTTGCCGGCGGGCGGAAGGTCGTCGAGGGAGCTCCCGCAGAGGGGGCACTTGCCGTTCACGATCGCATCTTACGCCATGGCGCGGCGGTCATCCTCCGACGTCCGAGCGACGCGCGCTCACTTCTGCTTCGCGGCCTCGTCGCAGGCCTCCTGGTCGCCCAGCTCGCATGCCTTGGCCAGGTCTTTCTTCGCTGCGTCGAGCTGACCGGCGTGAGCGCGGACGATGTAGCGGTTCTTGTAGTAGCTCGCGTGGGCCGGATCCAGGCGGATGGCCTCGTCGATGTCCTGCAGGGCGAGCGTGTCGTTGCCCGCGGCGAAATGGGCGAGGCCCCGCGCATTGAAGGACTCCTCGCTCTTCTTCCCGGAGAGATCGATGGCGCGGGCACATGCTCCGACCGCCTCCGCCGCCTTCTTCTTCGACAGCACGATGCACAGCCGCTCGTGTGCGCGGGGCATCTCGGGTGCGAGGGCGAGCGCTCGGCGGATCGCCTCGAGCGACTTGTCTTCGTCGCTCTCGGCGATGGACACGTCCAGCCAGACGTCCGGGTCGCGCGGGATCTTCTGCGCGATTCGACGCGCGAGGGGCGCGGCGTCGTGTGTGCGATTGACCCGCCCGTAGATCGCGGTGAGCTCCTTCAGGGCCTCCAGATCGTCGGGGTCTTTCTGCAGCGCGGCCACGAGGCTCACGTAGGCGTCGCGTGTCTTGCCGCGCTGGCTCTGGATGATGCCGAGGTTGCGGAGGTGGGTCGCGTCGTCCTTCTCGAGCTGGGCGGCGCGCGAGAAGAGCTTCTCCGCTCGCTCGAGATCTCCTTGTTTGCCGGCGACCACCCCGTGGGTCGACGCGACGAGCGGGTCGTCGGGGAACCGCTTCTCGATCTGGTCGAGGTACGAGAGCCCGTCCTGGGTTCGATTGAGCGCGAGCAGCGCGAGCGCCTTCCCCATGTGTGAGCTCGTGTCTTTCGGATCTTTCGCGAGCGCCTCTTCGTAGTTCGTGAGCCATCCGGCGGGGCCTGGATCCTCGAACATCGTCGGAGGGAACAGCGGCTCACCGGGCTTGGGCTTCGGTTTGGGGCGCGCCGGGTCGTCGTTCGAGAGGTCGGCGAGGGCGAGCGCGGGCACCTCGGGGAAGGGGAGCGCCGGGCCCGAGGCCGGCGCCGCGCTCGAGACGCCGCCCGACGAGGCGGTCGCGCTCGCCGGCTTCTTCGGCGGGTCCTCCTCGCGATCGGTGGAGGTGCTGCGCGCTCGCGCGTCGTTCGATCGCGTGCCGAGCGTCGAATAGCCGAAGGCGCCCAGCCCCAGCGCGAGCGCGGCGGCGCCGAGCGCGATCGGGAGCGCGAGCCGCCGGCGAGCGGGAGCAGGCGTGGTCGCGACGGCTGACGTTGCCGCCGCTGACGTGGCCGCAGCCGGCGCGGGCGCCTGTGGCCCGGGCGCCTGTGGCGCGCTCGTCGGCCTGGGCGAGCCGGCCGCGCTCAAGAGGTCGAGCAACGCGGCGTCCTCGGGTTTGTAGGCGAGCCCGATCTCCACGGCCTCGAGGGCGCCGAACGAGTCTCCGGCCTCGAGCCTTCGCCGCGCCGTCGCGGCGAGCTCGGCCGCGCGGCGAGCGGCCGTTCTGGTGCGATACGCGGCCGGTGCGGCCAGGTAGAGGCCGAGCTCGGACGCGAGCGCCTCCTTCGAGTCTGCGCCCGTGGCGCGGCGGCCTGCCTCGCCGATCGAGAGCGCGGTCGGGCGAGCGCTCGGGTCGAGCGAGAGGCAGGCTTCGAGCAGCTGAGCGAGCGCGCCGTCGATCCGCCTGCCGCCGAGCTTCTTGGCGGGGGGCCTCGCGCCCGCGAGGATGGCTGCGACCTCTTCTTGTAGACCGCCGCGTGTGTGCGGGCGCGAGCCCGCGAGGATCTCCCAGAAGAGGACCCCGAGCGACCAGACGTCACACGCCGGGCCCACGTCTCTGCCCTCGATCTGCTCGGGCGCCATGTAGGGGATCGAGCCGGCGATCATTCCCTGCGTGGTGTGGCGTGAGCGGTTTCCTGCGAGCGCCAACCCGAAATCGAGCAAGGTAATCGTGCCATCGGCCGCGAGCATCACGTTCTCGGGCTTCACGTCGCGGTGCGCCCAGCCGTGTCCGTGCACCGCGGCGAGCGCGTCCGCGATCTGCGTGACGATCGGCCAGCCTACCTCCGGCAGGAGCGCACCTTCCCGATCGAGGAGCTGGCGGACCGTCGTGCCCTCGAGCAGCGGCATCACCACGTACGGGCCGAGCGACGCGTCGACGCCGTGATCGAGCAGCGCCACGACGTTCGGATGGCGGACCGCCCGGAGCGACTCGATCTCGCGGGCGAGCCGGGCGATCCCGGCCGGGTCTCCCGTCTCTTCCACGCCTCGGAGGACCTTCACCGCGACCTCGGCAGCGAGCGGCTCATGAACGTCCCGGGCGCGGTACACACGTGCCACGCCGCCCTGGCCGAGGGGCCCGGTCACCTCGTACCGGTCACCGATGCGCGAAGGATGCGGCGTGGTCATCTCGCGGACCGGATACACTGCCGAGGCCCGCGCATGCAAAAGGGTCCTTTCGAGATCGCCGTCACACCCAGCCCGGGCGCGCCGACCGTCCGGGCGGAGCTCTCCGGGCTCGTGACCACGCTCGGCTCCGACCCCTCCGCGGACGTTTGCCTCCCCGGGGTCGCCCCGCAATGGGCGGTCGTCACGCGGGCAGGGGACCGGTGGCACGCGCGAATCCTGGCGACCGCGCAGACGGTCACGCTGGAGCCGAGCCGCCCGGTTCGACTGGGGGAGGCGATCATCGCGGTGACTCCTACGGGCGAGACGGGCTCCGCGCTCCCTCTCGACGCGCTGGCGGACGTCCTCGGCGAGGTCGACGGGCCTGCCGAGGCCCTCGAGGCCTTGGTGGCCGAGGTCATCCGTGCGTCCGGCGCGGACGGCGGGGCCCTCGTGTTGCGAGAAGGAGAAGGCTATCGCGTGGCGGTCGCGAGGCGCGCCGACGGAGCGCCGCTCGACGGCGCGGCGGCGCTGCTCTCGGACTCGATCGTCCGGCGTGTCCTCGAGACCATGGCGCCGCTCGCGGTCGACGACGTCACGAAAGACGCCGCTTACGCGGCGGTCCCTTCCGTCGTGGCCATGCGGCTCGCTTCCGTGGCCTGTGTGCCGCTCGTCTCTTACGGCGCGCCGATCGGCGCGTTGTTCCTCGGGGCACGGGCCGGCGGCGCGCCGCTCGATCGGCGGCTCGCGGCGGATCTCGGGGTCGTCGCGCGGATGGCGGTGCCGCTCCTCGTCCAGCTCCGGAAGAGGCAGCAGGGCCCGAGCCGACCGACCGACGCGCTCTTCGGCGAGCACCCGTCGATGATCGAGCTGCGGCGGGTCATCGAGCGGGTCGCGCCGAGCGATCTCTCGGTGCTCGTGTTGGGCCCGACCGGCTCGGGGAAGGAGGTCGTGGCGCGGGCGCTCCACCGTGCGGGCTCGCGCGCGGCGGGCCCGTTCGTCGCCATCAACTGCGCTGCGGTGCCGGAGGGGCTCTTGGCGAGCGAGCTCTTCGGTCACAAGAAGGGCGCGTTCACCGGCGCGCTCGCCGACCGCCCGGGTCGGCTCGAGGAGGCGAACGGCGGCACGCTCTTCCTCGACGAGATCGGCGACATGTCTCCGGCCATGCAGGCCGCGCTGCTCCGCGCGCTCGAGCAGCGCGAGGTGGTCCGCGTGGGCGATACGGTGCCTCGCAGAGTCGACTTCCGCCTCGTCTCCGCGACCCATCGGGATGTCCCTGCCGAGGTGCGAGAAGGACGGTTCCGTCAGGATCTCTCGTTCCGCGTCGCCGAGATGACGCTCACAATCCCGCCGCTCGCGGCGCGCGGCTCCGACGTGATCCTGCTCGCCGAGCTCTTCCTCCGCGAGACCGAGCGCGATCTCGGCATCGGCCCGCGCCGGATCGCGCCCGCCGCCGAGCGCGCCCTCTCCGCGCACGACTGGCCGGGGAACGTCCGCGAGCTCCGCGCGACGATGCGGCGCGCCGCGGTCCTCGCCGACGGCTCGGAGATCCACGCGTACGACCTGGGGCTGCCGCTGCCGGCGGGCAATGCTCACGCAGCGAGCCCGAGCTCCCCGCCCCCGGAGCTCGATCTGGGGTTGCTCGACAGGCCGCTCGAGGACGCGCAGCGTGACTTCGTCACGCGCTACGTGCGCGCGGTGCTCGACCGGTGCGGCGGCGACCGGCAACGCGCCGCCGACGCGCTCGGCATCAGCATCCGCTCGCTGTACCGGCACCTCGGTCAGACCTGACCTGCACGGTGATGACAGCGCTGACAGCGTGCTGCCAGCTCTGGCAGTCGCGCGGTGTCACGTCTGTCACCAGCCTCGAAAACACCGCGACTTTCGCGCTGGCAAGCCGGTTGCAATGGCCGCCGGCACACACGGGGCGCTCCCTCACGGCGCCCGAGAAAGGTCACGACCATGAAGCTGCGAGAGATCGCGCCGCTGGCGCTCGTCTTGTCCCTGTCCACCTTCGTCACGGCCGGCTGCAAGAAGGCCGACGGTGACAAATCCTCCGAGGGGTCCGCCAGCGCCGCCGCCTCCGCCGACAAGCCGAAGAAGCCGAAGCGAAAGAAGAACGAAGACTCCGCGGTGGTGAAGCTCGCCGAGAAGGTCGTGAAGGAGTGCAAGTGGGAAAAGGGCTGGTTCGACGGTGAGTGCAAGGCCGCCGACGAGTGGCGCGAGAAGCAGAACGACCTCCTCGACGAAGGCAAGGCGGACGCCGATCTCCTCTCGCTCCTCACCGACGAGCGCCCCGCGATGCGTTACCTCGCCACCGAGGCCTTGAGCAGCTACGGCGACAAATACAAGGAGGACGCCGCGCTCGCCGCCGAGGTCTTCGACGCGGCCGAGGCCGAGAAAGACGAATACGTGCTCGCGGCGTTCGGAAGCACGCTCGCGCGCGTCGACTACGCCAAGACGAAGCTGGTGGACCGGGTGAAGCAGCTGATGAAAGACGGCGCGAACGTGAAGATGCGCGCGCAGTTCTTCTCCAACGTCGGCTACCACAACCGCGAGGATCAGGCCGTCGAGGACGCGCTCCGCGATCTCACGCTCACGGCCGCGTCCGCGAGCGACAACGCGCTGCGCGCTGCGGTCATGCGCGGGCTCGGCTCCTTCGACCCGAACGACAAGGTCTGCGCCGCGTGGACGAAGGGCATGGCGGACCCGAAGACCGAGGTGGTCGAGGCCGCGCTCGACCGCGCGCCGGCGAAGTGCAAGTCCACGTTCGACGCCGTGCTCGCCGCCACGGAGAAAGCCGACAAGCCGGTCTTCGCGTTCTGGTACCCGCGCGCGCTCATCGAGGTCTGCTCGAAGGGCTCGGCCGATCAGAAGGCGAAGGCCCAGAAGTTGGCGGACGAGATCGCGAGCACGAGCAAGAGCTCCGCGTCGCGCAGCGACGCGCTCCGCGCCGTCGCCACCTGTGACGCCGAGGCCGGAAAGACACTCGCGAAGAAGCTGAGCAAGGACGAGAACGAATACGTCCGGAAAGAAGCCGAGAAGATCCTCAAGGGGTCGTGATGCGGCGCGGGACGATCGGCCTGCTCCGGGCCCATCGGGCCCGGAGACTCAGCCGCGAGCGCGCGCTGGGCGCGGGGAGCGCATCGAGGCCGGGCCTCGACGAGGCGATCCGCGCGTTTGCCTGGTCTTACGTGGCGGAGACGCTGATCCGCTACCGAGGAGATCGGAAGAAGGCCGCGAGCGCGCTCGGAATCAGCCTGCGCACGCTCTATCGGTATCTCGCGGCGAGCGAGCTGGGTGGGCTCCGCCGCTGACGGCGGCGTATGGACCGGGCGCTGCCGCCCACCGCTGAATCCCTGCCCGGGTGGGACGTCCCGCGACGCCGTCCCGCTATCATCGCCTCATGACGATGCGGCTTGGCTTCTGGGGTTGGTGCACGGCGGGGCTCTGCCTCGCGGGCACTTCGATGACTTCGATCGGCTGCGGCGACGACGACTCGTCGACGGGCGGAGGCGGGGCGACGACCACTTCGACCGGCGCCGGAGCCTCGGGCTCCACGAGCAGTGGCCTCGGCGGCGGTGACGATGGCGGCGGCGGGAGCGGCGGGAGCGGGACAGGTGGATCGATACCTGGCGAGGGGTTCTGCTCGGTCGACGACTGGTGCTGGATCAACCCGGTTCCCCAAGGCCACGCCCTCCGCGGCGTCTGGGTCGGGGACGGACAAGCGATCGCGGTCGGTGACCACGAGACCTTGCTCCGCTTCGACGGGCAGACCTGGTCACGTGAGGACGTGCCGTCTGGTGCGCGCCTGCGTGACGTCTTCGGCTTCTCGTCCACGCAAGCGTTCGCCGTCGGCGAGCAAGGGCTCGTCCTCGAAGGCGACGGCGCGGCGTGGGTCCCGATGACGACGCCGACCACCCTCGACCTGGAAGCAATCTGGGGCACGAGCCCCTCGAGCCTCTGGGCTGTCGGCGAGACGATCCTGTTCTTCGACGGGACGAGCTGGACGGTGCAGGCGACGCCGAGCACGTCTGTGCTCGACGTCTGGGGCACCAGCGAGACCGACGTGTGGGCCGTCTCTGGCGACGCCATCTGGCACCACGACGGCGCGACCTGGACGAGCGAGACCCTCGCCTCCATCACCGGGCCCAACCTCTACGACCTGCTTGCCATCTGGGCCGCGGCGCCGGACGACGTCTGGGCCGTGGGAACGAACGGGCTCCTGCTTCACCACGATGGCTCGACGTGGAGCCTCGTCGATCTCGGCACGGACGAGTACCTGCTCGATGTCTGGGGCAGCGGCCCGAACGACGTGTACGTCGTCATCGACGAGAGCACCCCCAACCAGCCGAACCTGGCCCATTTCGACGGCGTGCAATGGGAGCTATCGGTGGTGGTGGACGACAACGCGCCGGAGGCCCTCTTCGGGGAGGGACCCAACGACATCTGGATGGTCGGGCGACACGGGCTCCTTCGCCACTACGACGGGATGAGCGGGATGGACTCCTCCCGAGACTTCGCCGCGGGGTCGACCGCGGCGGACGTGTTCGCAGTGGCCGCGGATGACGTCTGGGCCGTCGGCAACAACGAGGTGCTCCATTTCGACGGCCTCGTCTGGACGCCCCACTTCATCGGGAACCAGGATCCGACGGCGATCTGGGCGAGCGGCGCGGGTGACGTGTTCGTCGTGGCCGAGGGCGGTCTCATTCGCCATTACGACGGCGTCACCTGGACGACCCAGGACAGCTCCACCACCGAGGATCTGCTGGCGGTCTGGGGAGCGGGGCCGAGCGACGTGTTCGCCGCCGGCGCGGCCGGGACAATCCTGCACTACGACGGCACGAGCTGGTCGTCGCAGCCGTCCGGGACGAGCGAGCCCATCACCGCGATCGCGGGCGCCTCGGGGAACGTGATCGCCGTCGCCCCGCCGAACACGGTGCTCCAGCTCTCTGGTGGCAGCTGGGGGCCCGCGGATCTCGGTGCGTTCGACGCGGTCCTCGGCGCGGGCTCCGTTGGTAGCGAGGTCTACGTCCTGGGAGCCTCGCCTGCCATCCATCGCTTCGACGGCGCCACGTGGACGTCCGAGGAGCCCGGCTTCGGGTTGCTGCACGTCTGGGGGAGCGGGCCGACGGATCGGTGGGCGCTCGCGCCGGGGAGCGGGCGAGTCTATCACGATGACGGAACCGTCTGGTCCGAGCAGGAGACCGTGACGCCCATCCCGCTTCGTCGTCTCTCGGGGGCCGGCGGCCACTTGTGGGTGGCCGGAGAGGAGCACGTGGTGCTCCACCGGGGGCCTTGAGCGGGGCGAGACGTTTTTCGGGCGACTGTCTCCTCGGCTTGCGTCTTTCCCAGCGAACCCTTCGAGGCGGCCTGCAAGAGCGAGAACAACGACGCAAACAGGGGCGCGAACGTCGCGAAGGCGTGCGCTTCGCTCAAGAAGGCCCGAGGACGAGGGCGGTGCGCGTCAGACGCGCATCGCCGCGCCCACGCTCCAGACCTCGATGCTCTGGAACAGAACGCGGCTCGCGGCGCCGAGCGAGATGGCGCGCCAGCCGAAGGCGCCGAAGCCCAGGTCGGCGTCGACGATCGAGCTGACGCGGGCTCCGTTGACGAAGACCTGCAGGAGCGTGTCACCACACCGGAGCTCGATCGTGTTCGGCTCTCCGACGGGGCGAACGTGGGGCGTGCAGTCCCACTCCACGAGGGTCGTGATCTAACAGGCGAAGCACGCGAAGGCGTCTTCGCGGAGCGTGGTGTGACAGGCGGGACAGGCGAGCGCCATGAACCGCGCCGAGGGCGATCAGAACTCGCGCGAGTAGCGGCCGGTCTCGTCGTGGTGGCCGTTGTGGTGGTGCGTGTCGCTCTGCTTGCGCTCGTACTCGCGCTCGATGTCGGGGATGACCTTGGCGAGTCGGGTGCGGACGATCTGCGTCACGATGTTCCAGAGGGCGTCTTTGTCCTCGCACTCGGCGAGGACGCCGAGCGGGATCTGGAAGCCACCCTTGTCCGCGCGACCGCCTCCGTACGGCTTGCCCGCGCGGTCTTTCCCGAAGACGGTGTGCAGGAACGTCGCGGGCTCGACGCTGGGGCTATCGGTGCGGAGCGAGCCGTCGATCCGATCTTCCACGATGCCGTAGACGAGCACCGTGTCGATGTCCTCCCGCTGCATGATGAAGTCCGCGGTGGTCGCGATCGCGTCGCGATCGCCCTGGGGCACGTGGCCCACGCCGGCGAGCGCGAAGTCGCGAACGACGAGCAGCTCGCCAAGCGCGCGGCCGAGCACGCCCATCGCAGAGGCCGTTACGACCGTTCGACCGACGCGCTTCAGCACGTCGCTGTCGACGAAGCGCCGGACGTACGCGGCGGCCGCGAAGTCCGCCGCGGTGGCGAGCGTGAAATGATCGGTGTCGGTCTGGATGCCGAAGAGGAGAGCGGTCGCGACGCGCGACGCGCCCATCGCGTTCTCGAGCGGCGCCAGGCCGCCCGCCATGTACTCCGCGTAGATCGAGCTCGATGCCCCCATGTGGGGCCGGATGTCCACGAACGGCGCGTCGACCTCGGCCATCTTGTGGTGGTCGACGACGGTGAGGAGGCGCAGGTCCGCGGGGAGGTCGAGCGTCGGCTCCGGCGTCGAGGTGTCGACCAGGGAGAGGAACTTGAACTGAGCCAGGTCCTCCGGCTTTGTCGCCTGGAGCATGTCGATGTTGAGCAGCTTCACCATCGCGCGGTTCTGCCGGTGCGAGACCGGCAGGACGTGGGCGATGGCGCACGGCACGCCGAACTCCTGGCAGATTCGCTGGTGAGCGAGGGCGCTGCCGAGCGCGTCCGGGTCGGGGTGACCGGTGATGAGCACCACGGTCGGCGCGCCGGAGATGGAACGGAGCACGCCCTCGAGCGCCTCACGCGAAGCACCTGGTTGAGGCAGGTGCGTCACGCGACTCGGCGCCTCGGCCAAGGCTGCGCCCGGTGCCGGAGTCACGATGGCAGACTCAGAGGTCGTTCGGGCGGCGGAGCCGGCGCCTTGGGCGCCAGGGTTGGTACCCATGCAACGGAGTCGACCATACCACGTCGCACGAGCGCGGGATCCAGGTTCGACTCATGGCGGAAAGCGGCCGCGCACATGTTCAGGTACCGGTGGATTCTTCTGCCTCCGCGGCGGCGACCCAGCTAAGGGCCTCCTCGAGCGCCGAGCATGGAGTCAGGCATCATCTACACGGCGGTCTCGCGCCCCGGGCCCGTCGAGGTCGCCATCCTCGGGCGGCTCGAGCCTGCCGTTCGTGTCCGCCCGCGCCTGGCGGCGGGGGTCGCGTTGCGCTCCCTCGAGAGCTCGCCGATCGCAGGGCGCCCGGCGCTCCTCTTTCTCCACGGTCGAGGGCACGCCGCTTCGGTCTGGGCGGCCTGGCTCGCGGCCTTTGCGACGCTGACCCGTACGGTCGCGGTCGACCTGCCGGGCTTCGGTCACTCGGGCGCCGCACCGCTCGCGGATGGCTCGGTCGAGGCAGGGCTCCGGTTCTTCGCCGACCCAGTCGAGCAGATCGCGATCGCGGAGGGCCCCGTGGTCCTCGTCGGTCACTCGCTTGGCGCGCTCGTCGCGATCGAGACCGCGCTGCGTGGTCGCGCGGACGTCCGCGGCCTCGTGCTGATCGGGGCGATGGGGCTCTCGCCCGTCATCTCGCCGCGCGCGCGGCTCTATCTCCGAGCGGGGCCCGAGCGCCTCAGCCGCCTGACGTCGTTCGTGCGACGCGCGGGAGGGTCCGAGATCGATCGGCTGCGCCGCGAGCTCCACTCGGTTCGCGGCGGCCGCCCTCAGGCGAAGGAGGCGTTCGACCGACTCGTACCGCTCGTCGGCGGAGCGTTCGAGCGGGCGGCGCGGCTCGGCGAGATCGACGCGCCCACGCTCCTCGTGTGGGGTCGGGCGGACGACGCCTTCCCGCTGCCGGTCGCGATGCAGGCGGCGGCGCGGATGCGCCGCGCCGAGCTGAAGATCATCGAGGCCGAGCACTCGCCGCACCTCGAGCGAGCCGACGCGTGCATCGCGCTGGTTCGTCCGTTCATCGAGTCCCTTCTTCCCCCAACCTCCCGCACCGCCGACTAGGAGCACCGCGACTTGGCACGACCTCAGCTTCTCTCCATTCCGGAGCGCCTCGACGCCTACCCCGACGTCACGGGCGAGGGCATCGTCATGGCGTTCGTGGACGTGGGCTTCTATCCGCACCCGGACCTGATGCGCCCGAAGCGTCGCATCAAGGTCTACGCCGACGCGACCGTCGACGTCCCCGAGGGACGAGACTTCTTTAGCCCACAGACCTCGAGCTGGCACGGGACGATGACGGCGTGCTCCGCCTGCGGGAACGGGTACCGCTCCGGCGGCAGCTACCGCGGCATCGCGAGCGATGCGGAGGTCGTGCTGATCAAGGCCGGCGTCGACGGCGGGCGCGTGATGGGGCAACACGTCGCACACGCGCTCCGCTTCCCGCTCCGGTACCCCGAGCTGAATATCCGCATCTTGAACGTCTCGCTCGGCGTCAACGACGGTGACCCGGCTTACGCCGACGTCGAGCGCGCCGTGGAGGAGGTCGTCGCTGCTGGCATCACCGTGTTCGCGGCGGCCGGCAATGTGCCCGGACGCCACGTGAACCCGCCGGGCTCTTCGCCCAGCGCGATCACCGTGGGCGGCCAACACGACCGCTTCTCACCCGACTCGGACAACGATCGTGTCTGGCCCTCCAGCCACGGCTCGAAGACTGGAGTCGGCAAGCCCGACCTCCTCGCACCCGCGATCTGGGTCCCCGCGCCCATGCTGCCGGGGACGCTGACCGCGCGCGAGGCTGCGCCGCTCTTCCAGACGCTCAGCATCCTGGAGGAGCTCAGCGCCGAGCACGGCTTCTCGGAGCGACACTCGCTGTCCACTCCGGCGGAGCGCGCCGAGATCGGCGAGCTCATGCGCGCGGTCGGCGGACGGATCGCGAAGCAGAAGTACATCTCGCCCGACTACCAGCACGTGGACGGCACGTCGTTCGCGTCGCCCATCGCGGCGAGCGTCGCCGCGCAGATGCTCGAGGTCGCGCCCGGGCTCACGCCGGCGGACATCAAACACGGCCTGTGTGAGACGGCCGCGAAGCTCCGCGACGTGGCCGACGAGGTGCAGGGCGCGGGCATCTTGCGCCCGCGCGCCGCGGTGGATTGGGCGCGCGCTCGCAACAGGTGAGAGCGCGCGACGCCGGCTACTTCTTCGCCGGCGTCTTCTTGCCGCGCTGGGCCTTGGCCGCGCTCTTGGCCGCGCGCGCCTCGGGCGTCGCCGTCTTGCTCTTCGCGCGCCGCGTGAGGTTGCCCGCGGGCAGCGAGCGGTTCGCCGAGCTGCGGGTCGACTTGCGCGAGGGCCGGCCCGACTCGCTGTCCTCGAGCGCGACCTCCGCCTTCTTCGCCGCGCTCTTCGACACGTTGCGCGTCGCCGTGTGGTCTTCCTCGTCCGTCCGGCGGCCAGCCTTCTTCGCGGGGGCCGATTTCTCGGTCACCTTCCGTTTCGGCTGCGCAGCCTTCTTGGGGCCAGATCGTTCGACTTCCGCCTTGAACCGCTCTGCTCTCGTCGCCATGTGTGCGGGCCAACGTATCACGGTTGGGCCGGGCGCTTCAGCTCGCAGCTGCGTCCTCCGACAAGGCGCCGGTCGTCGGGGGGGTCGAGCCGAGCGAGTCGAAGCGCTCGAAGAACTTGAGCATGGCTTCGCGCTGCGCCTTGGGCATGAACTCGAAGTTGCGCCCGCGGTCGATGATCTCCCAGAAGTCCTTCGACTCGACGCGCGAGAGCTCGTCCTTGATGGCGCGCAGGCGCTCGCGTGACTCGCTCGCCATGTCCCGGAAGATGATGTCCGCCCGGTCTTCGGCGCCGACCGAGACGTAGTAGCTCGCCAGCTTGACCTGCGCCTTCCGCACGCCCTTCAGCGCGATCTCGTGGGCGTGCTCGAGGCCCGGGCGGTCGATCTCCAGGAAAAGCGCGAGGAGGTCTTTTTCGGTGGGTGATCCGAGATCGTGCGCCAGCTGACAGAGCGCGCCCACGTCGTACGCGACGGTCTCCGTCACGAAGGAGAGCTTCATGTCGTAGGAGACGAGCGCGTAATACTTCATGTACCCGACGGCGGTGACCACGTCCTCCGTCCGCTGGCGCCGGAGGAGCGCCTCCACGAGGAGGCGGTACTGGTTCATCACGTTGTAGGCCGTTCGCACGTCCTTCGCGTTGAGCGTCGCGCGGAGGTAGCTGTTCATGAAGCGCATCACGAGCTCGACGAGCGCCTTGTCCTCCACGTCGGCCGCCTTCTCGCCGATGTACCGGGTGTCGATCGCGATGAGGTAGTTGATGTCGCGCATCTGCGCGAGGGCCTCGTTGTAGATGCCCAGGTACTGCCGCATGATCTTCCACTCGAACCACGTCCGCCGCGAGACGAGGTCGTCGAGGGACTCGGGGTCCATGGCGACGAAATCGGGGTTGTCGCGGATGGCGGGCCCAATGGCGAACCACTCCGAGCGCGCCTTGCTCTTCGTCTCCAGGTAGGTGATGGCGAGGTCTTTCAGCGCGTCGACGGCTCGGCTCGCGATGATCTTGTCCTTGCCGGAGATCGAGTTCGACGTGATGTCGCTGAGCTCTTCCATGGCGGCCAGCGTGCCCGCCTGCGCGCTGGCCCAGCGCTCACCGCCCGCGCGGGCGCCGGCTTGCGCGCGGCTCGTCGCCTCGATCTGGATCCGCTGGATGATGTTGGCCGGCTCGAGGAAGCGGAACACGTACCCGAAATAGGGCGCCATGAGCACGAGGCCGCCCACGGTCAGCCCGAGCATGCCGAGGAGCGTCAGCCGCGGGACGAAGCCGCCCTTGAGCGACAGGCTCACCCAGACCCCGCAGACACACGCGACGACGTAATACGCCATCACGAGGATGTTGGTCCGGTCCCGCATGAACATGGCCGTCACGCCCGTGTAACGCTCGGCCGAGAGCTGCACGACGATGCTGACGACCGTGATCACGATGCCGAGCACCGCGGCGATCATCGCGGCGAGGCCGGAGACGGCGTCCGTGATGTGGTCCGAGTCGAACAGGAAGTAGTCGAAGAGCGTCTTCTGATCGCCGGTCGACGGGCCGCCCGTCACGAACACGTCCAGCACGTAGAGCGTCGCGAAGACGAGGCCCGCCGCGGCGGCGAGCGTGACCATCGGCCAGAGCCAGAGCTTGCGGAACGACGTGCGCGCGTCCACGGCGGTTCGCAGCGTACGTCAATTCGGCGCGGCGATGCGGTAGAACCACCGCCACTCGGCGCGACA
>JAEUKE010000182.1 GCA_016794345.1 Myxococcales bacterium | reverse complement strand
TCTGCCTGTACGTGGCGATGGAGTCGCTCGGCAAAGACGACTTCGGCGCGAAGATAGGCGTCTTGCGCAAGGTGGTGCTCGAGCACCTCGAAGACGAAGAAGACGCGCTCCTGCCGCGCATCGACGGCGAGCTCGACGAGGACCGACTGGAGAAGGTCGGCGAGCAGATGGAAGAGCACTACGAGCAGGCCGAGTCCGCGAGCGCACGCGAGGCGCTCCAGGAGGCGCTCACGCCGCTGGTCGGCAGCCTGCTCAAGCGAGGCGCCCCGGCCAAAGGGAACGGCGCCGGGCCACGGCGGCCGAAGCGCACCCGGGCACGCGCAGCCCAGTGAATCGGAGGAGCGGCTCAGTGCTTCGGCGGTGAGCCGCTTTTCCTCGTCTCGGCGAGTCGTTCGAGCGTCGAGTCCACCAGGCTCGCCAGCACCCGGATCGGCACGGGCTTCGACAGGAAATACACGCCTCGGCTCTTCTGCGCGCGCGCGCGCGCCGAGTCCGTCCCGTCCGCCGTCACCATGATGACGGGAATGTCCTGGTTGGGAGGCCCCATCTTGGAGAGCTGCTCGAGCACGGCGAAGCCGTCCACGTTGGGCATGTGGAGATCGAGGACGAGGAGCTGGAACGCGGTCTCCTTGAGCGCATCGAGCGCGGCGGCGCCGCCCGAGACCTCGACGACCTCGTAGCGCTGGCGGAGCACCGTCGCGAACACGCGCCGAACGTCGGTGTCGTCGTCCACCACGAGGATGCGGGGTGCAGCCACTGCCCCTCGATTGTGGCAACTCCGGCGGCCTTGGCAAAGTCCCCTGCGGTCAGTAAGGGAACGTGCCGCCCTTGTAGTCGAAGAACGTGCCCGTCTGGCTCGGGGAGAGGCCGTCCACGATCGCGAGCATCTTCGAGACCGACTCGGCGACCGGCGTGGGCGCGCCGGCGCCGCCCATGTCCGTCTGGACCCACCCCGGGTTGATGACCACGCAGGTGAAGCGACGGCTCGCGAGGTCCACGCTCATCGACTTGTTCGCCATGTTGAGCGCGGCCTTGCTCATGCGGTAGCCGTAGGCGCCGCCGCTCGTGTTGTCGGCGATGGACCCCATGCCGCTGGTGATGTGCACGACGCGGCGCACCTCGCTCTTCAGGAGGCTCGGGAGCATCGCACGGACGACGCGGACGGGCCCGAGCGCGTTCACGTCGAAGGTGTGCATCGCGTCCTCGAGATCGAGCTCCTCGAGCGAGAGCATGCGACCCATGACACCAGCGTTATTGATGAGCACGTCCACCGGGACGGGCCCGATGCTCCGTGCCAACGCGTTGACGCTGGAGTCGCTGGCGACGTCACACGCGTGCACGCGCACCTGAGCGGGTGTTCGTGCAGCGAGCCGCTCCAGCTCTCCGGCGCCGGCCGGGTCGCGCACGACGGCCTCGACCTCGTCACCGCGAGATGCGAGCTGACGTACGAGCTCGAGGCCGATCCCTCGGTTTGCCCCGGTGACCACGTAGCGCATGACGAGAGGCTTTGCACAAGTCGGGCCCTTAAGGAACCCCCAACTCGTCCGTTCTTGCCATCGGACTACTGGAGCGGGTCAAGCAGGCTCCCGCGCGGGAACAAGAAAGAAAGGGAACGGGATCATGCATATCGGTGACTACGGCAAGCGAGGCTACCTGGCGATGGTCAGCGCCCTCGCGCTCCTGATGCCCGCTTGCGAGGCGCCGGAGCCCGAGGACGAAGGCCAGGACGTCGGTGAGACGTCCGACGCGCTCGGCACACCTCTCCCCTCCTGCTCGACCGCGGGGTCGAGCGGCTACAACTCCACCACGAAGCTGCTCACGCTGACCCTCGGCGGCGGCGTGACGACGATCGTCGTCAGCGCCGGCAGCGGCAAGATCCAGGTCAACGGCTGGCAATGTGTCAGCACCGCGAGCGTCCCGCTGACCACCACCAACGTGAGCAAGATCGCCGTCAGCGGCACCGCCGCGAACGAGAAGGTCATCTGGGACAACCTCCCGGGTAGCTTCGGTACCACCATTTACGGCACCTCGGGCGGCGTCACGGTCGACATGGGCACCGGGACCGACAGCTTCATGGTCCGCGGCACCAGCGGCGCCGACAAGTACCAGGTCGGCAACAGCGCCGCCGGCGACGTCTACTTCGACATGACGAACGACAACAAGGCCGACATCCGCGTGATCGCGGCCGACGCCATCACCGTCTCGACGCTGGGCGGCGCCGACACCTTCCACGCCCGCGGCGGCTCGATCAGCGCGACGAACTTCGACTCGTCCGTGACCTCGCTCGTGGCCGTGACCACCAACCTCATCGTGTACGGCGGCGACGGGAACGACGAGCTGAACGGCGGCGACGGGGACGACAAGCTCTACGGCGGCGCCGGCGACGACACCTTCAAGAGCGCCGTCGCCGACGACGGCTCGGACACCTTCTACGGCGAGGCGGGCAACGACCTGGCCGAGTACTCGAACCGCACCGCGGCGCTGACCGTGGACATCGGGCCGCTCTACGCGAAGGCCAGCGGCTCCGTCGACCTCACCACCCTCACCTACCCGACCGGCCTCGACGCGAAGACCCTCGTCATGAAGGTCGACGGCGGCTCCAACGTCACCACCACCTTCGCGACTCCGGCCGACGAGGACGCGGTGGTCTCGCAGATCAACGCGGCCGCGGGCGCGACCATCGCCTCGCTGGACGCGAGCAACCACCTGGTCCTTACCTCTCCGACCGCCAGTACCGGCTCGATCCAGATCGTGAGCGGCACCGGCCTCGCTGCCCTCGGCCTGTCGGCGGCGACGAAGACCACCGCCGACGGGGACGACGGCCTCGCCGGTGAGAACGACGACGTGACCTACACGGTCGAGAAGATCAACGGCGGGTCCGCGGGCGACACCCTGAGCGGCAGCGACGTGAGCAACACCATCAACGGAAACGGCGGCAACGACATCATCGACGGCGGCCCCGGCAACGCGACCTGCGCGAGCGACGTCGACGTGCTGAACGGCGGTGATGGTGACGATACGTTCGACATGCGCTCGGCGTCCGACTGCGGCGACGCGCTCGCGGGTGGCGCGGGCACCGACACCGCCGACTACCAGGACCGCACCGCGGCCCTGACGATCACCATCGACGCAAACGCCAACGACGGCGAGACCGGGGAGGCCGACAAGGTCTTCACCGACCTCGAGGTCGTCCTCGGCGGCTCTGGCGCCGACACCATCACCGGCGGCACGGGCAACGACGAGATCCACGGCGGCCCGGGCGGCGACACCCTGAACGGCGGCGCGGGCAACGACACCCTGGTCGGCGGCACCGGCGACGACACGATGAATGGCGACGCCGGCGACGACACCTTCCTGGAGTCGGGCAACGACGCCTCCTACACCGCGACCATCACTCGTGGCGGCGGGAACGACGTGATGAACGGCGGCGCCGGCACCGACACAATCAGCTACGCGTCCCGCACCGCGACGATCGATCTCACGCTCTGCGTCGACGCAAACGACAACACGGGCCTGCCGACCTCGACGGCGTCTGCCTGCACGGACGACGACGGCGAGGGCAGCGAAGCCGACAAGGTCACCAACTTCGAGTGGGCCATCGGCGGCTCCGGCGCCGACAACCTGACCGGCGGCAGCGCGGCCGAGACCTTCGAGGGCGGCGCCGGCGACGACGTCATCATCGGTGGCGCGGGTGACGACACGCTCTACGGTGACGACGACGACGACGACCTCCAGGGCGGCGACGGCGACGACTACATCGACGGCGGCGCCGGTGACGACGCGATCGACGGCGGCAACAGCGACGGTGACATCTGCGTGGGCGACGGCAGCGACCTCGTGGCGCAGGTCGCCTGCGAGCTGTGACCGTGAGCCAAGACAGGCAGGTCTCGACAGGCTGAAGCGTTCTCCCTGTCGGTTCCTCCCCCCGGCCCCCCTCCACGTTCGTGGAGGGGGGTTTTCTCGTCTCGACAGGCTGAAGCGTTCTTCCTGTCGGTTCCTCCCCCCCGGCCCCCCTCCACTCTCGTGGAGGGGGGTTCGGCGTTTCCTGGGGGACGAGAAGCGGGCGGCTGGCACGCCGGTCGCTAACAGGACTGTCGACGAAGATGAAACGCGGCGGAATTCAAGATCGAGCTCGAGTTCGGCGTCATGGGGATGACGATCGGGCGTCAACGAGCCGTCGCGCGCGCAAAGACGAGAGGTCGGACATGGCGAGCGGGCTCCGGATGCAGTCGAGTTGGGTGGTACTTGTCGCGGCGCTCGGCAGCGCGTTTACCGGCTGCGGGGAAGACGACGACACGGACAAGGATCCGACGCCCTTCCCCGGCGCCGCCTCGTGTGCGGTGCTCGGCGGCGCGAACGCCGAGCCCGACTACCCGGGGCTGAACCCCGAGGTCTTCGCCAAGGCGAAGCCGGTGTCCGGCTGCGAGAACGCGGCGGAGGGCCTCGATGGCCACGTCGTGCTCGACATCTCGGGCACCCCGGCGCGCCTCTCCTTCCCGGAGGGCGGCCTCGCGGTGAACGGCGTCCGGTGCACGGCATCGAACGGCGCGCCCATCCAGTTCGGGAAGAGCGGCGCGATCCAGATCACCGGCGGCGCCGGCAACGACACGCTGCAGATCGATCTCGGCGAAGGCACGCCGGGGATGCTTGCCCTCGCGGGCGATACGGGCCTCATGATCGACCTGGGCGCCGGCGAGAACGCGGTCTCGATCCGCGGGTCGTCCGACGGCGACAGCGTCGCGACAGGGGAGTCCGAGCGCGGGATGCTCGTCGACCTCGACGGCGACGGCGAGGCGGAGGGCGTCGTCTCGGGCGCGACCAGCCTGGTCGCGAGCCTCGGGCTCGGCGACGACGTCTACGACGGCGCACACCAGGGCTGGGGTCAGACGGGCATCGACCTCACCGCGTGCGGCGGCGCCGGGAGCGACCAGCTTCGCGGCGGCGGCGGGCTCGATCGCATCGAGGGCGGCGAGGGCGACGATCGCCTCTTCGCCTCGCCGGAGATCGACGCGAGCGACTTCTTCGACGGTGGCAATGGCACCGACACGCTCGACTACTCCGAGCGGACCGAGCGTGTGACCGTCACCTTCGACGACGAGATGAACGACGGCGGCCTCGACGAGGGCGACATCGCGCTCGGCAACTTCGAGCGCCTGGTCGGCGGTCAAGCGGACGACGAGCTCCACGGCACCGACGGCGACGAGACGATCGACGGCGGACCGGGCAACGACTACATCGACGGGGGCGCGGGTCGGGATGTCTTGCTCGGCGGCGAGGGAGACGACACCTTCTTCGGCGGCGATGTGGCGGATGGCTCGGACGTCATCAACGGCGGCGCGGGCCACGACGAGATGAGCTACGCGGACCGCTCGAAGCCCGTGGTGGTCACGCTCTGCAGCGCGATCGAGACGACGGGCTGCACCGCGCCGAGCTGCGACTGCGCGGCCGACGACGGCGAGGACATCGAGGCCGACCAGCTCGTGAACGTCGAAGGCGCCCACGGGGGCTCGGGCGCCGACCGGCTCATCGGCGACGACGGCGACAACGCCTTCTACGGCAACGGCGGCGACGACCTCATCCAGGGAGGCCTGGGCAACGACTGGATGTTCGGCGACGACGGGACGGACACCCTGCTCGGCGAGGAAGGCGACGACTACCTCGACGGCGCGGCGGACCCGGACCTGTTCGACGCCGGAGCCGGCCAAGGCGACATCTGCGTCACGCAGGACGACATGTCCGTGCTCGGCTGCGAGCTCTTCTGACGAAGCGCGCGTCGAGGCGAGTGTAGAATCCCGGGCGCATGGTTCGCCCGGGGTTCGCTGCTTCCATCGTCTCGGCTTCGCTGGCGGCGATCGCCGCCGCCTGTGAGGCGCCCCCGAGCGCGAGCACCTCCCCGCGGCTCGCGGAGAGCGCGCCGGTGCTTCAGGGCTCGGGCGGTGCGATCGGGACCAGCCCCGCTCTCGAGAGAGCGGAAGTCGCCACGCCGCCCGGGATCGCGCCGGCGGACGCGCGCCCCCTCGTCCTCTTGTTGCATGGGCTCGGCGACAGCGGCGCCGGGTTCGAGCGCGCGCTCGGCGTCCCCACGCTGGCGCGCGATCTTCACTTTTCGTTCGCCGTGCCCGACGGCACGCTCGACCGACGCGGTCGCCGCTTCTGGAACGCCGGTGCGGCGTGTTGTGACTTCGACGGCCTCGCGCCCGACCACCTCGGGCAGATCGGGAGCCTGCCCGACGCCCTGGAGAAGGGTGGCGGCGCCCGATTCGACTCGGTCATCGTCGTTGGCTTCTCCAACGGCGCGTTCATGGCGCATCGTCTCGCGTGCGACGTCCCGCGCGTCACCGGCATCGTCGCGATCGCCGGCGCGGTGCCCGGACCGACGGACGCGCCCTGCAAGCCGACGCATCCTGTCCGTACCGTCATCATCCACGGCGACGCGGACGCGGTCGTCCCCTACCGCGGCGGCCCCGTGCTCCGTGACGCGTCGCGCGTGGTCTCCTCGGCGGCCGAAGCTGCGGCGACCTGGGCGCTCCACAACGGCTGCGGAGCACTGGGCGCGCCGACGCGGCGCGATCTCGTGAAGAAGCTCGAAGGGGACGAGACGCGGATCGAGGCCTACGAAGGCTGCCGCGAGCCCGTCGAGCTGTGGACGGTCGAGGGCGCCGATCACCTGGACGTCATCTCTCGCGACCTCGTCGGGGCCGCGGTCAAACGCGCGCTGGGGAAGTAACCGAGCGGCCGTTGCTCGGGCGACGCGCCCGGATGACGCCAACTCGAGCGCACGCTCGTGGCGCATCGTCACACCGCGCTCGAGGTGTGACCTCGGCTCGCGACGCTCCGTGGCCTGCTCTGCTGGCAGCTTGCGAAAGCCGATCAAGCTGCTGGAGCTGGTGGAGGTGATCTCGCGCTACTCGGCCGCGGCTTGAGGCCCCCCACACGTGATACGTCCGAGTCGCTCGGTCAGCGCTGCAGCGTGACGTCGAGCGTGAAGCCGTGGTTCTCGGTCAGTCCGTTCACGAGCTGCGCCATGCCGCTCTTCGGTCCGACCCACGTGACGAGCCGCTTCTCGAGCTCCTTGTCGTCGGCCTTTCCGTAGCGCTCGATGCAGGCCTTCGACAGCTCCGCCCAGAACGTGTCGTTGTTGAGCGCGGGCGAGAACTGGAGCTTGACCGACTGCAGCTCGCTCGGGACACCGTCTTTGTCCTTCGCGAAGTAGAGCTTGAGGCCGTCCAGACCGGGCTGACCCTCGAGCGGCACCTCGGCGAAGCCGAACTTGCTGACCTTGTCGGCGCCGGGGAAGACCTTCGCGGCCTCGTCCGGCTTCATCCCCCGCTTGAGCCCGGCGATGAGCTTGGGGCTCCATCCGTCTTTTTTCGTACCGAGGATCGCCACGAGGTCGACCTTGATGTCCTCGGCCTTCGCGGCCGGCTTCGCGTCCGCCGTGGGCTTCGTGTCGGCTGACGACTTCGTGGACTTGGCGGCCTCGGTGGGCTTGCTGGTCGCGGCGGGCGAGGACGAGCCGCTCGCGCCGGCGCTCGACTTCTCGGTCGATGCGCCGTCCTTCGAGCACCCGGCGAGAGGAAACGCGAGCGCGAGGACGAGAGCGGCGGAAATGGGGGCGAGACGTTTGGAAGACATGGCGAGCTCCTCGAGGAGGGGTGGGATCACCCCGCCGTTGTTGGGTCACCCACCAGACGAGGCGGCGCGCCGAGGGTCGCGATCTTTTTTGGAGCAAAGAACGTCCAGCCGGCGCCCTCCGCTCTCGAGGTCGAGCATCGTCACGCGGCCATCCGGGAAGACCACTCGGGAGCGGCCCTGCCCTCGAACGCGCGGGTCACCGACGCCCCAGTTCGCGTTTGCGATCACGATGTCGTGCGCCCGCGCGAGCGGGCCGAGGATCCCTTTTCGCAGGTCGCGAGGACCGTCGTCGACCCAGGCGCTCGGGAAGAGGAGCACGTCGCTCGCGGCGAGGGCCTCTCGCCCCTCTCGCGCGAGGAAGTGGATGTCGAAGCAGATCGCGATCGAGAACGTGATCCCCGCGACGGTGAAGACCGGGTGAGGCTCCGCCCCGGGCGTCGCCCAGGTCTCCGGGAACCAGGGGTGTCGTTTGCGGTACGTCGAGAGGAGCTGCCCGTCCGGCGTCACCACCACGAAGGCGTTGTGGAGGCGTCCCTCGTCACGCTCGACCAGCGGCCCCGCGATCACCGCGCCCGCTCGGCGCGCGAGCTCGGTGAGCCCTTCGAGCTGCGTGCTGCGTCCACGGGGCTCCGCGAAGGGCGACAGGTCGAAGTCCCCTTCCGGCGACACGTACCCGGTGAGCGCGCACTCGGGCAGGAGCGCGAGATCACAAGGACGCTCCTCGAGCAGCCGGGCCGCTTCGGCGAGCGCCTCCGACTGCCGCGCGTACCGGGCCGGGAGCTCGAGGAGGGCGAGCGTCAGCGCGGTCATTGCTCGAAGTATAGGCCCGCGCGTGCGAGCGGGCCGCGCGTGCCTTCCCCATTGGGGAAGGCCCCCTTCACGACTGGTGCAACGGGCGGGCGAGACCAGGCTCTTCGAGGGATTTGGGGGGTGCGGCGCGCGGCACACCTCGTGCGAAGGCGTCGGCGTGACCTTCTTTTCAGGCGGGCTTCGCGCTCTCTCCTCCTCTGGGCTCGTCACCGCCGTCCTCCTCGTCTTGCCTGCCTGCGGGGACGACGCGACCGGGACGGGCGGGAGCGGGGCGAGCGCCTCGACGGGCTCGACGAGCGGCCCTGGCGCGGGTCCCGGAGGGACCGGCAGCGGGACGGGCTCGTCCACCGGGTCGCAGTCGACCGGCAGCTCCACCACCGGGGCAGGCGGCGGGACCGTGACGCCTGTGGACTGCCCGGCGCTCGATGCGCCGACCGGCATGATCGTCGACGTCGACCCGAGCCAGGCGTCCAGCCTGCCTTCGATCATCTACGACGCGCCGGCGGGCGCGACGATCCGGCTCGCCTCCGGCACGTACGCAGTCGGCACGATCCTCCAGCTGCGGAGCCCCGGCGTCACCGTGCGGTCCGCGAGCGACGACGCGACGAGCGTCGTGCTCGACGGCAGCTACGCGGTGAGCGAGATCTTCCAGGTCACCGCGAGCGACGTGACGATCGCACACGTCACGATCACACGAGCCGTCGATCACCCCGTCCACGTCTTCCCGCCCGGCGACGGCTCCACCATCACGGGCTTCCGGCTGTACGGGGCCCGGCTCGTCGACGGTGGCGAGCAGTTCCTGAAGGTGAACCCCGTCGGTGACGGCGGCTGGGTCGACGACGGCCGCGTCGAGTGCTCGACGTTCCTCATGACCGACCAGGGCCGGCCGAACGTCGAGTCGTGTTGTGGGGGCTGCTACACGGGCGGGATCGACGTGCACAGCGCCTGGGGGTGGGTCGTGGCGCGCAACCGCTTCGACGGGATCTACTGCGAGAACGGCGGCCTCGCCGAGCACGCTGTCCACTTCTGGAAGGGCTCACGCGACACGGTGGTCGAGGACAACGTCATCACGAACTGCGCCCGGGGGGTCGGCCTGGGGCTCGGCGGCGGCACGGGGGACCGCGTCTACCCGGACAGCCCCTACGACGGCGCCGACCTGGCGCACTATGACGGTATCGTCCGCAACAACTTCGTCTACGCGGACATCGACTACTTCGACACGGGAATCGAGATCGACGAGGCGCGCGAGCCGGTCGTCGTGCACAACACCGTCGTGACGCCGGGCGGCGCCGCGTTCTTCAGCTCGATCGACTACCGGTTCCCCAGCACGGTCGCCGTCATCAAGAACAACCTGACGACGCGCATCACCCAGCGCGACGGCGCCACGGGTGACGTCTCGAACAACCTCGAGGACACACCGATGTCATTTTTCGTCGACCCGGCCGCGGGGGATCTGCACCTCTCGGGCGCCGCATCGAGCGCCCTCGGCGCGGGCGTCCCCCATCCGGACGCCGGCCTCGACATCGACGGGGAGCCACACGATCCGAGCGCGCCCGACCTCGGCGCCGACGAGGTCCCGTGAGGCGCGCGAAGACTGGACTCGGGGCCGCGCTCATTGGCCTGGCCTGCGCCGGCTGCGTCGGCGAGATCGGGGACGGCGGCGCGGCGGATGGGCGTCCGGACCTGCCCGTCGACGCGGACAGCTTGGCCTTCTCGAGCCAGCGGCGCCTCACGCGAGCCGAGATCGAACGAACGCTCCGTGATCTCGTCGGTGGCGCCGCGGTCGACGCAGCCGCCCTCGAGCTCGCAGGGCTGCCGAGCGACGAGGTGAAAGACGGCTTCACCACGATGGCAGGCGACGTGAGCGCCGCGTACGTGGAGGGGAGCTTCCGCCTCGCCGACGCGGTGGCCGAGGCGGTCGCGCGCGATCCAGCGGCGCGCGCCGCGCTCGAGCCGTGTCTGGGTGACGCCTCGCCGGACCAGGCGTGCGTGCGCGGCTTCGCGGCGCGTTTCGGGAGGCGCGCGTGGCGCAGGCCGCTCTCCGAAGCCGAGATCGCCGACCTGATCGCGTCCTACGACTCGGGAGCGACGCTCACGCCCGAAGACGGGGTGGCGCTCGCGCTCCTCCACCTCCTCTCCGCGCCGCCGTTTTTGTACCGGCTCGAGCTGGACGGAGCGGAGACGAACGAGCCCGGCGTCTTTGCGCTGACGAGCTTCGAGCT
>JAEUKE010000094.1 GCA_016794345.1 Myxococcales bacterium | reverse complement strand
CACGGAGTACTCGCGGCTGATGCGAAGCTTGAAGAGCGCGCCGTTGGGCATGAGCTCCACGCTGAGGTCGGTCGGCAGCCCGCCCAGATCCGCCGTCGCGGGGGCGTCCGTCGCGAGCACCACCGTGATGGAGAGGCCTCGATGATCGAGCGTGCTGCCGGCGGGGAGCAGGACCAGCTCGCCGTCGGTCTTCGCGCCGCTGACGGCAATGTCATGGTGGATCTCGGCGAGCAAGCTCGGCCCGGCAGGGTAGAACACCACCGCTCCGTCTGGCCACTCCGGCAAGCGGATGTCGTCGGTCTCCGCCCCGCCTGCCCGGAAGCCGCTCGCGCGGACGGGGTACGAGCGCTGGCCCACCTGGATCAGCCACGCTGACGGCGCCGCAGGCGTGGCGATCTCGAGCTGGAAGGTCGCCCCGTCGATATCGAGGACGTCCCCGTGGCGCGCCACCGTCGGCCCCTCGAGGGTGGCGCCCCGGAGCAGCGTCGGCGCTCGACCGAGCGGGACCACCTGCGCGCCGCCCTCCAGCTCGACGATGAGCACTTGCTGGCGGCTGACGCGAGGGCTCGCGAGCACGACGTGGCATGTCGGCGAGCGCCCGACGAGCAGGCTGCCACCAACGAGAGGGACCCGGATCCCGGACGCGTCCTTGAGCCAGATCGCCATCGAGGCGGCCGGAGGGTAACCCCACCGGCCTGGCGGGGAAACCCCGGCGGATTTCGCTCAGATGATCGTCGCGGGACGATCGCCCAGGGCCTGCCTTTCGAGGACGATCTCGGGGCTCGGGAGCTCGAGCTCCTCACACGCGTGGAGCGCCTCGAGCGTGATCACGTTGGAGAGCTGCGCCTCGCGGCCCTCGGTGAGGAGGCGCACGGCGGTGCTGATCGTCCACCGGCCCCCGGTGCTCACGTCCGCGCGGCTCCCGCGCCGCGTGATGTGCTCGGCGAGCTGCTCGTCGTGGAAGATGTGGTCGACGGCCTCCTCGCCGACCAGGAGCCGCGCCGTGTGGAGGACCCGGTTCAGCACGCTCGACCAAGCCGCGAGCGCGTCGGGACCTTCGCCGATCTCGTCGAGCAAGTCGAACCCCACGGGCAGGCGCTCGAGCCGCTCGAGGAACGTCTCCATCACGGCGCCTCGCAAGAGGCGGCCGTGTTGGGGCGCGATGACGTCGATGGGCATGTGGAAGGAGCGGATGGTGCGGATGGTGCTCGCGACGACGCGGTTGGTCGGCATGTAGGCCTGGTGGAAGGCGCGGATGCCCGACCAGTCGGTCGCGTCTGCCCAGAGCCCCTGCGCGGTCGGCTCGGTGAGGCCACCGAGGAGGTCCCCCGAGAAGAGCACGCGCGTCTCCGGGTCGTAGAGCATGACGGCGCCGCGGAAATGGCAAAACGGGCTTGGCACCGCGACGAGCTCGTGGCCCTCGAACTCGAACGGCCGCTTCTGGGAGGGCACCTCCACGAAGCGATCGGCCGGGAGGTTCTGGTGCACGATGAGGCGCCAGGTAGGCTCGGAGCTCAGGATCGCGGCGTCCGGCGCGTGCCTGCCGGAGATGACGGTGGCCGACGACCCGACGTCGGGATCCTGGTGGTTGATGAACATGCCCGCGACCGATCGCAAGCTTCCGCTGATCGAGGCGACCTTGGCGCTCACGATCGCGAAATCGGAGCTCGAGCCGGGGTCGATGAGCAAGCCGCGGCCGTCACCCAGGTCGCGGTAATACGGGTTCGCGTGGAAGATGGCGCGTGCGTCGCGTTTGCCGACCCAGAAGGTCTTGGGCGCGATCTCGACGGGGGCGACGTTGTCCAGCGGAGGGGCGCTGCGCGGCGCGATCGATTGTCGTGTGTCCGCCGAGGCGAGCGTGCTCGCCGGCCTGCTGCTCGAGCGCGGGAGCGCATCGGGGATGGCTCGCTCGAGCGCCGTCAGCATCTCGCCTGCCGACTTGAACCGGAGCGCGGGGACGATCGCGAGGGCGCGATCCACGACCGTCCCCAGGTTGGGCGGAATCTCCGGCCGCAGCGTGCGGACGGGCGGCGCCGGGGTGAACGCGCTCGGCCCGATCTCGTCGTAGAGGAGCCGGCCGGTCATCGCGGTGAATAGCGTCGCGCCGAGCGCCCAGACGTCGGTGCTCGGACCGACGCGGTCCCACTGCCCGCGGAGCTGCTCGGGCGGCATGAAGCCAGGCGTGCCCATCATGAGCCCGAAGCGAGTGGAACGCCGGCCGGTGCGGCTGGAGTCGGTGATCCTCGCGATGCCGAAGTCGAGGACCTTCGTGGCGCCCTGATCGGTGAGGAAGATGTTGTCGGGCTTCAGGTCGCGGTGGACGATCCGCTTCTCGTGGGCCGCGGCCACGGTTCGCAAGACGGAGGCGCCCACCGCTGCTGCGTCTTGCCAGGAGAGGCGGCCCTCGCGCTCGATTCGCTCGCGGAGCGTCTCGCCTTCGAGAAGTTCCATCACGAGGAACACGAGCCCGTCGTCCGTGCTGTCGTCGTCGAGGACCTCGACCGCACCGGGGTGGCCCACCGCGTTCGCGAGGTAGCCCTCCTCGAGGAACCGCTCGCGCAAGGTTGGGCTCTCGGCGAGCTCGCGGTGCAGCACCTTGATCGCGACGCGTTTGCCGTTGCGGTGCGTGGCCGCGAAAACCGTCGCGACGCCGCCGTGTCCGAGCACGGACTCGAGCTTCCACTTTCCGCCCAGCGTCGTCCCGAGCAGCGCCTCGCCTCGACGCGCGATCTCCTCTTCCGGCGCGATCACGGCGCGACCTCGAGGTGAAGATCGAGGGTTTCTGGGGGGAGAGGGCTGGGCATCGGCATCGCTCCGGAGACCCCCCCCAAGCAGACGACTCGGATAGCAGGTGCCGGGTCGTGGAGCCACTTCGTCAGAGGTCGATCGAGGCCGCGTTACGTAGCGATTCTTCCGCATGAAACGCGCGATCGTCCCCCTCCCATCGCAGGCGCCGGCGGACCGGGCAGCAGGGGCGCCTCCGCCAGGTCGTGACAGCGACACCGGCTCGGGTAGCATCCGCCACGATGAGCGCTCACGGACTGGGGTGGCGGCGTGATCCGCCCGACTTTCGCGACCTCTCCTTCGAATCCCACGAGGTGCAGGGCATCCTCCGGATCTCGACGCCTTACAAGGCGACGACCGGGCCAGGCACGGTGCTCCCCGCGAGCATCGATCTGCGCAAATGGTGCACGCGCATCCGCGACCAGGAGCGTACGAACGCGTCGACCGCGTTCGCCGCGATCGCCCTGACGGAGTACTTCGAGCGGCGCGCGTTCGGCAGGCACGAGAACTACTCCGAGCTGTACCTCTACCGCGCGACGCGTGATCTCCTCGGTTTCCCAGGGGACCTCGGCGCCGATCTCCGGACCACGCTCCACGCGCTCCAGCGCTTCGGCGCGCCCGCGGAGAAGCTCTTGCCGTTCGACGCCGAGCGCGTGAGCGAGCCGGTGCCGCCGTTCTGTTACGCCTATTCGGACGCGTTCCGGAACATCCGCTACTTCCGACTCGACGACCCGAAGCTCAGCGGAAAAGACGTGCTCCTCAACATCAGGCGTTGCCTGGCCGCGCGTCTGCCGTCGGTGTTCGGGATGAGCGTCTACACGTCGTTCCCGCAGATCGGCGAGTCGATCGAGGTGCAGATCCCCGAGCCCGGTGAGCAACACCTCGGCGGCCACGCGATGCTCGCCATCGGCTACGACGACGAGCGCATGATCGGCGGCGATCAAGGCGCGCTCCTGGTGCGCAACTCGTGGGGCGCCGGCTGGGGTGACAAGGGCTACGGCTGGATCCCTTACCGCTTCGTGGAGATGCGGCTCGCGGTGGACTTCTGGTCGTACCTCCGGCCCGACTTCGTCAACACCGACCTCTTCAACTGAGCCTTGATCCCCTCGACGCGCGACGAGGCGCGCTCCGATCGGGCGGCGATCGACGCCATCCACGCGACGTCGTTCCCGTCGGCCGCCGAGGCCGATCTGGTGAGCGCGCTCCGCGACGCGGGCCTCCTCGTCACGTCGCTCGTCGCCGTCGTCGACGGCGCGATCGTGGGGCACGTGGCGTTCAGCCCGGTCGTGATCGGAGGCCAAGACGTCGCCGCGACCGGGCTCGCGCCGGTGGCCGTCTTGCCTTCGTTCCGCCGGCGCGGCGTCGCCGCGGCGCTCATCGGCGCAGGGCTCGCCGCCCGTCGCGCCGCGGGCGACGTCGGTGTGGTGGTGCTCGGCGACCCCGCGTATTACGCGCGCTTCGGCTTCGTGCCCGCGCGCCGCTTCGGGCTCGAGGACAGCTACGGAGGGGGCGATGCCTTCCAGGTGCTCGAGCTCGGTCGCGGCTCGATCCCCGCCGGGAAGGTGCGTTATGCCGCCGCGTTCGACGCGCTCCCCGAAGCGCCGCCCGCGCCGCCCGCCGCTGGCCCGCTGGCCGCGATCTTCGCCGTCGGCGAGGGCGGCGCGTTCGGACGGGCCGGCGCGCTCCCCTGGGACTGGCCCGAAGATCGCGAGCACTTCGTTCGCACCACGCGTGGACGCGCCGTCATCATGGGCCGCGGCACCTTCGACGAGACCGGCGAGCCGCTCGCGGGCAGCGAGAACGTGGTCGTCTCCCGCGTGATGGCGCCGCGAGCGGCCGTCCACGTCGCGCGCACGCTCGGCGAAGCGATCGAGATCGCGAGGCGCCACGATCCCATGCCCTTCGTGATCGGCGGCGCCGCGCTGCTCGCGGAGGCCTGGCCGCTCGTCTCGCGCGCGTACGTCACCACGATCCCGCGAGCGCCCGAGGCCGACGTGGTCTTCCGGCCGGACCGAACGTGCTTCGGCCTCGTCACGAGCTGGGACGACGAGCGCGGCGCGCGCTACGAGATCCTCGCGCTCCGCTGATGCGCGTGATCGCGGAGCCGTGGCCGCGCGCCAGCCGACTGGCACACGCGCCACCTCCCACGTAGACTCCCGGCCCCATCGTGTCTGCAAGCACCTACGGCGAATGGGAGGCGGTCATCGGCCTCGAGGTCCACGCGCAGCTCCTGACGCGCACGAAGCTCTTCTGCGCCTGCGAGGTGAAGACAGGCGACCCGCCGAACACGCACACGTGTCCGGTCTGTCTGGGGCTTCCCGGGGCGCTGCCCGTGCCGAACGCCGCCGCGATCCGCATGGGCGTGATGGCCGCGCTCGCGCTCGGCTGCACGGTGGAGAGCCGCAGCGTCTTCGCGAGGAAGAACTACTTCTACCCGGACCTGCCGAAGGGCTACCAGATCAGCCAATACGAAGAACCGTTCTGTCATGACGGCCAGCTGGAGGTGGAGACCGAGGCGGGCAAGAAGGCGGTCCGCATCCGCCGCATCCATTTCGAGGAGGATGCGGGAAAAAATCTGCACGGGATGTCGGGCGACTCCATCGTCGATCTGAACCGCGCGGGCACGCCGCTCGTGGAGATCGTGAGCGACCCCGACCTGTCCGCGCCCGAGGAGGCGAGCGACTACCTCAAGCGCCTTCGTGAGATCCTGATGGCCATCGGGGTCTGTGACGGCAACCTCGAGCAGGGCAACTTTCGTTGCGACGCCAACGTCTCGATCCGCAAAGTGGGCGACACGGAGCTCGGGGTGCGGACGGAGCTCAAGAACATCAACTCCTTCCGCTTCGTGGCCGAGGCGATCGACACCGAGATCCGCAGGCAGATCGTCGTGCTCGAGAGCGGCGGCGCGCTCCGCCAGCAGACGCGCGGCTACACGCCCGAGAAACGCGAGACTTACCTCCTGCGCGACAAAGAGGGCGACGCCGGCTACCGGTATTTCCCCGATCCCGATCTGCCCGAGCTCTGG
>JAEUKE010000093.1 GCA_016794345.1 Myxococcales bacterium | reverse complement strand
CCATGTTTCGCGTCCGCCCCGTTTGGAGCGCAACGGAGGCATCGACGCCCTCCGCGGCCTCTCGATTCTGCTCGTCGTCGTGCACCACCTCGCCCTTCGAATACCGTTGAAGCAGACCGCGCTGGCCGACTACCTGCCCGGGCGCTTGCTCGCCGCGCTCGCTTACAACGGCTATGAGGCCGTCTTCGTGTTCTTCGTGATTTCGGGGTTCCTCATCACGAGTCATTCGATGACGCGCTGGGGGTCCTTGGCCACGATCGACCTGCGCGCGTTCTACGTCCGTCGCCTGGCGCGAATCGCGCCGTGCCTGCTGGCGCTCGTGGCAATCCTCAGCGCGATGCACGTCGGCCGCGTCGAGCACTACGTGATCATGGGGAACGGCCAATCTCTCGGTGGCGCCGCCATCTCCGCCTTGGGCTTCTTTCTGAACTGGTACGAGGGCAAGACCGGTTGGCTGCCAGGGGGCTGGGACGTATTGTGGTCGCTCTCGATCGAGGAGGTGTTCTACCTCGGGTTCCCGGTCGTGTGCAGACTGCTGCGCGGCGGGCGCGCGCTCGTGGTCGGCCTCGCGTTGCTGGCGCTGTCCCTGCCGCTCACCCGCGCCGCCCTGGCTGGCAACGAAATCTGGCAGGAGAAGGCATACCTGCCGGGCATGGCCGCCATTGCAATGGGTATCCTGACCGCCATGGCGGGGCACCGCTTCACCGGGAGCCCGAAGCTCGCAGCCGCTCTCTGCGTGGCGGGCGGCCTGGGTCTCGCGAGCGTGTTTCTCGCGGGCGACGTACTCTGGCGAGCCCTGCGCGAGGGCATCATGCTGGTGCTGACACTCGCGGCCGCATGCCTGGTGCTCGGTTGCCACTGGCGGCAGCGAACTTCTCGCGCGCCGGTCCGCGGCTTCGGTTGGCTGCGGTCGTTCGGCCAGCTCAGCTACGAGATCTACCTGACCCACATGTTCGTGGTGTTCGCCGTGCTCGAGTGCTTCAAAGCCGCCGGCGGCTCGACACGAGCCGGCTTCTGGTGGTACGCGCCGGCCGTGGCGAGCTCTTGGCTGCTCGGAGCGCTCGTGGCGCGCGCGTTCTCCGAGCCGGCCAACCGCGCCCTGCTCAGGCGGTTCGGTGAGGGAGGCTCGACGCCCCCGGGTGGAGCAGGGCCTTCCCTTTCCCGTTCGGCCGGGTGAAAACACGGACGATGACCGATCGTCCGATGCACGCCGTCCCCGGTGCGTTCCAGAAGCTCCAGGGGCTCTACGCCGAGGGGGAACAAGCCGTGCAGACCGGTGACCTCGAGCTCGCCGTGCAGAAGTTCTCGGAGGGCATCGCGATCGACGATCACTTCAGGCAGCGGTACGTGACGATGTACGCCCAGCGGGCGTTTGCGCTTCAGAAGCTCGGGCGGCTCGAGGAAGCGATCGCGGACTACACGAAGGCGATCGAGCTCGGGGAGCCACCGGAGAACCAGGCGCAGTACCACTTTCATCGGGCGATGTGCTGGGCCGGTCTTCGCGCAGA
>JAEUKE010000054.1 GCA_016794345.1 Myxococcales bacterium | reverse complement strand
TGTCAGATCCCCGACGCCGACCGCGTGAAGGGGACATGAACACCCCGCCCCCCTCCTGGTCCCTCTGCCAAACCCTCCACCTCGAAGGCCGCCCCGGCCAGACCGCGCCCGTCAGCTCGCTCGAGCTGAGCCCCGCAACCTCGACCTACCTGTCCAGGAAGCACCAGGACGGCCTCTACCTCCACCAACACCGCGGAATCACGGCTCTTCTCGCCGGCGAGAACGTCTGCCTGGCGACCCCCACAGCGTCGGGGAAGACGACCGTGTTCCACGCCGCTGCGATGGAGCGCCTCGTGAAGAACCCGCAGGCGCGGATCCTGGCGCTCTACCCGATGAAGGCGCTCGGCTCGGAGCAGGAGGCCAGGTGGGCGGCGGCGCTCGAGGCCGCTGGCATCACTGGGGAGGTCGGAAGGATCGACGGAGGGGTGACGGGCGGCGCGCGAAACGACGTCTGCGCTCGAGCCCGCGTCCTCATCGCCACGCCGGACGTCGTGCACACCTGGCTGCTGCCGCGGGTGGGCCAGCGGGGCTTCGAGGGGGCGACGCGCTTCCTTCGCGGGCTCGAGCTGGTGGTGGTGGACGAGGCGCACGCGTACTCCGGCGTCTTCGGTTCGAACGCGGCGTTCGCGCTCCGGCGCCTCCAGCACGTGGCAGGCATCCTGGGGAAGCGGCCGAGCTTCGTCGCGGCGTCCGCCACGATGCGAGACGCGAAGGGTCACGTCGAGCGCCTCGTCGGGCAGCCGTTCACCGTGATCGACGAGACGTCGGACACTTCGCACCGCCACCCGGTCGAGATCGAGATGGTGAAGCCGGTCGAAGGCGCCGACTTCCACACCGCTGTCGCGGAGCTCCTCGCTACCTTGCGGGACTCGGGTGATCAGTTCGTGGCCTTCTTCGACAGCCGCAAGGCCAGCGAGCAGATGGCCGCCATCCTCCAGCGCAACGAGGCGCCGGCGGACGAAGCTGAAGGATTCACGCACTTGCTCGACCATTCGGTGCTCCCGTTCCGGGCAGGATACGAGGCCGACCACCGCGCGATCATCCAGGAGCGGCTGACGCAGGGCACCCTGAAGGGCGTGGTGAGCACGAGCACGCTCGAGCTCGGGCTCGACCTGCCGCACTTGAAGACGGTCGTGCTCGTCGGCGTCCCGAGCTCCGGAACGAGCCTGCGGCAGCGGATAGGTCGCGTCGGTCGGAATGGGCCCGGCCGCGTGATCGTCGTGCACTCCGGCACCCTCGGCGACGAGCTCACCTTCGAGCAGCCCGAGAAGCTCTTGGACAAGCCGCTGCACGAGTCCACCATCTATCTCGATAACCGGCGCGTGCAGTACGCCCACGCGATGGCGCTCGCGCGCCAGGACGGAGAGCACGACCGCGCGTTGCTCGCCGCGGGTCGCTCGAGCGGCTCCCTCGCGGAATCCGCCGCGTCCTGGCCGGAAGGCTTCCTGGCACTCTGTGGGCTCGAACGGGAGGGGCGCGTTCCAAACGACCTGCGCGACATGAAGCGCGACGCCGGGGAGCAGCCGACGCACACGTTCATGCTTCGCGACGTCGAAGCGCAGTTCGATGTCGAACGACGCACCGGGATGCAGCGCGAGCGCCTCGGCTCGCTGTCGTTCAGCCAGGTCATGCGCGAGGCGTACCCGGGCGCCGTCTACTACTACACCGGGCGGCCCTACCGGGTCGTCAGCGTCGATCAACGCTCGCGTACGGTGCAGGTGCAGCGTTGCCCGCACTACTACACGCGTCCCGTCCCGGTCCGATCGCGCCTCACCCCCCAACGGGCGATTCACGGCGGCGTCCGGACTGGGCAGCTGACCGTCATGGAGGCGGACCTCCAGATCTGGCGCGCGGTGCTCGGCTTCAAAGAACGGCGTGGGTCCACCACCGAGCAAGTCGCCTACCCGTGTGCTGCGCCGGTGCGATTCGCTCAGCCAACCTTCTCGCGGACGCTGTTCACCACCGGCGTGTGCTTCGCGCACCCGGCGATGGATGAAAAGGGAGTCGATCACGAGGTCCTCTCGGCCCTCCTCCTCGAAGCGTTTCTGATCGCGGTACCGCTCGAGCGGCAGGACGTCGACACCGACACCGATGCGCTCCGCGCGGACTGGGCAGACCTCTCGAAGGGCCGGCGCTTCGTTGCCCTGTTCGACCAAGCCTCGGGCAGCCTGCGCATCACGGCGCGGCTTCGCGACCCCGACGTGCTGCGGCACGTCCTGGACATCATGCTCCAGCTCGTCGAGGAGCGTGACACGCTCATCGTTGGGACCGAAGAGCGGCACATCTCGGCCATCACGAAGGCGGCGATCTGCGCCATGGCCGACGACAGCGCGCACGAGGTCCACCTCATCGAGAGCTCGGAGCTGCAAGCGGCCGCCGCGGAGCGAGCTCACGTCCTCCTGCCCCGCAGTCGAGGAACGAGCGCGGCGCGACCGGGCGAGTCGTTCGAGGTTCACAAGGTCTTTGCGCACCCGACGCTCGGCCTTGTCTACCGGGGCGTCTTCATCGACGCGGTCGGCGACCGGAGCGAGCCGACGACGGTTCCGGTGGACTCGATCACGCCGATCGAGGACGGCGCGGTCTGGGGCTACTACGACCTGGAGACCGGCGAGCAGGTGGCGGCGTGACCCGCAGACGCCGCGCCGCGCTTCACCCGTCAGAAGGTGCGCCGCATGCGCGTGAGGGGAGCATGACCACGCAGCTTCCCACAGGCGGCGCGCCCGCCCACTACCCTAAGCCCACCGAAGCGACGTTCAGCCAGGCGCTGAAGTTGCTCGAGAGGTCTCTCCCGGGGCACCACGCCAAGCTCGCCTCACTCCTAGCCGACGGCCGCTTCCACGATGTTGATGCGATCCTCGCCGTTCTGGAAGGACGTGACCCGTGAGGGCCCGCATCCAGCGCCTCACCGTCGAGGGGGTTCGCGGCGTCCTCCCCAAGCTCGTGATCGAGCTGGAGGGGAAGACGGTGCTCCTACGCGGCGACAACGGGACGGGAAAGTCCTCGATCGTGCAGGGCCTGCG
>JAEUKE010000034.1 GCA_016794345.1 Myxococcales bacterium | reverse complement strand
TTCTTCAAGAAATGTTGGTTCCAGGGGACTAGCCCTCCGCCGAGCGGACGCCGCGCGCGTCGAGCGCGCTGCGAACGGCGAGCGCGAGCCCGTCCGGGGTGATCGGCTTCTGCAGGTAGCGCTGGTCGCCGCCGAGCAGCCCGTGGTTGATGACGGCGTCGCCGGCGTAGCCGGACATGAAGACCACCTGGAGCTCCGGCCGCGCCGCGCGGAGCCGGCTCGCGAGCTGAGGGCCGCTGAGCCGAGGCATGACCACGTCCGTCAGGAGCAGGTCGATCGGCTGGCTCAGCTGCTCGCCGATCAACAAGGCGTCGCCCCCTGTCTCGGCGACGAGGACCTGGTATCCCAGGTCCTCGAGGATCCGCGCGATCACGCCGCGAAGCGGAGCGTCGTCCTCGACGACCAGGATCGTCTCGTTGCCTCCGTCCGCGACGGCCGCGCCCATCGTCGGCGGCTCCGCGGAGGGACAATCCGTGGATGCGATCGGGAAGTGGATCTCGAACCGCGTGCCGCCCCCGGGCTCGCTCTCGACCCAGATGGTGCCGCCGCTCTGCTGGACGATCCCGTGTACGGTCGATAGACCCAAGCCGGTCCCTTTGCCCACGCCCTTGGTGGTGAAGAACGGCTCGAAGATCCGCGCGCGCGTCGACGCGTCCATCCCCGTTCCGTTGTCGGAGACGGCGAGGACCACGTGTGGCCCCTTGCGCATGCCGACGTGCTCGGCAGCGAACGCCTCGTCGACATCGCGCAGCGACGTCTCGAGCGAGAGCCGGCCGCCAGCGGGCATCGCGTCGCGCGCGTTGACGGCGAGGTTCATCACCACCTGCTCGATCTGACCGGGATCGACGAGGACCTTCCGCGGGCTGCTCGCGAGCGAGAGTCGGAGGTCCACGTCTTCCCCCAGGAGGCGACAGAGCATGCGCTGCATCCCGAGGACGATCGACTCGAGCGTCACGAGCCGGGGCTTGAGCACCTGACGTCTACCGAAGGCCAGGAGCTGGCGTGTCAGGCCAGCGGCCCGCTCCGCGGCCGCGCAGATCTCCTCCACGTCCGCCCGCAGCGGGTCGGCCTCGAGCAGCGCGCCGTGGACCAGGCTGCCATAGCTGAGGATGACCGAGAGCAGGTTGTTGAAATCGTGGGCCACGCCACCAGCGAGGACCCCGATCGCCTCCATCTTCTGTGCGTGGCGGAGCTGCTCCTCCGTCCTGGCCAAGAGCGCCCGGCTGTCACGCTCGCGGAGCTCTCGCTCCACCGCCGGGACGAGCCGCGCGAGCTTGTCCTTCGAGAGGAAGTCGCTCGCGCCGGCGCGCATGGCCTCGACCGCCAGCTCCTCGTTCACCGTGCCCGAGACGATGATGAACGGGATGTCGGTCCCGATCGACTTCAAGGTGGCGAGCGCCTGCTCGGCACCGAAGCTCGGGAGCGACCAGTCGCTGACGATGATGTCCCAGCGCGACCCGGCCAGCGCCCGGCGCATCCCCGCCTCCGTCTCGATGCGCTCGTGCTCGAGCCCTCGCCGGAGCCGCCTGAGCTCGCGCACGATCAGGAGCGCATCGGTGTCGCAGTCCTCGATGAGGAGGACCCGCAACGGAGCTGCGGTCACGGGAGGGGCTCTTTCCCTGGTGGCACGGGCTCGTTGTGGAGCAGCCAGAAGAGCCCGAGTGACTTTGTCGCTTCGACGAAGTCCAGGAAGTCGACCGGCTTGCGCACGTAGGCGTTCGCCCCGAGCGCGTAGCTCTGCACCAGGTCTTCGTCTTGTTTCGAGCTCGTGAGGACGACGACGGGCAAGAACCTCGTTCGCTCGTCGCTCCGGATGCGCCGCAAGACCTCGAGCCCGTCCACCTTCGGGAGCTTCAGGTCGAGCAAGACGACCGTCACCGGAGCCGTCGGCTTCTCCGCGTAGGCGCCCGTCGCGAAGAGGTAGTCGAGCGCTTGTTGACCGTCCCGCGCGACGATCACCTCGTTGCCGAGGTTGCTCTTCTTGAACGCGCGGAGCGTGAGCTTCTCGTCGCTGGCGTTGTCCTCCACCAGCAAGACCACCTTCGTCATTCGAGCGCCTCCTTCGTGTCGGCAGGAAGAGTGAAGGCAAACATCGCCCCTTCGCCTCGCGCGCCATCCGCCCAGATCCGCCCGCCGTGACGATGGACGATGCGCTGCGCGGTCGCGAGGCCGATCCCCGTGCCCGGGAAGTCCTTCTCGGAGTGGAGACGCTGGAAGGCCCCGAAGAGCTTGGCGGCGTGGGCCATGTCGAACCCGGCGCCGTTGTCGCGCACGAAGAAGAAGACCCCGTCGTCTTGTGGCTTGCTGCCGATCTCGATCCTCGCGTTCGCGGTATCGCGTGTGAACTTCCACGCATTCAGCACCAGGTTCTCGATCAGCGTGCGCAGCAGCGCCACGTCGCCGCGGGCGAAGAGGCGGTCGTGGATCACCACGTCGACGGGCCGGGTCGGGTCGCTCTGGGCACACCGGAGCGCGACCGAACGGGCGAGCGCGCCGAGGTCGACGCGCTCGACGTGGAGCCGGCTCCGCGCGACCCGGGAGAGCGAGAGGAGAGCGTCGATCAGCTCTCCCATACGGATGGCGTTGTTCCGGATCTCGTTGAGGAAGTCGAGCCCGTCGGCATCGAGCTCGTCGGCGTAGTCCTCGATGAGCGCCTGCGCGAAGCCGTTCATGCCGCGCAGAGGCGCGCGCAGGTCATGGGCGATGGAGTAGCTGAACGACTCGAGCTCCTTGTAAGCGACCTCGAGCGCCATCTGGGTCTGCCTGCGCTCGGTCACGTCCCGGATCGCCGCGATCGTGAACGCCTGGTCGAGCATCCGCACCTGGCCCAGGCTGATCTCGGCGGGGAACTCCGTGCCGTCGCTCTTCAGCGCGGCGAGGTTGAGCCCCGCCCCCATCGGCCGCCGCTTCGGGTCGCGCCGGTACGCGTCCCGGTGCTCGGGGTGCCCCCCGCGAAACCGCTCGGGCACCAGGACCTCGATGGGCCGGCCGATCACCTCGTCTCGTTTGTGCCCGAAGAGGCGCTCCCCCTCCTCGTTGAAGCTGACGATGCGCCCCTCCGCGTTCACGAGCACGATCGCGTCCGGGAGCGCGTCGAGCAGGCTCCGAAACTTCTCCGCAATGGCCGCCGCTTCGTCGCGCGACGCGCTCCCCGCATCACTTGGTCCCACCACCCATATCTTCATAGCGCGGCTGCGAGCGCCCTGACAACGGGGAACCCACGCACTCGTTGCATCCCATACGGACGCGGCCTGGCTCTCGGTGGAGCACAAACCCCGCAAATCGACTGTCTCATTCGTCGTCGGTGATGATCCCCCGCCGCAGGGCGTACCGAACCAGGCCGGGGACGTGGTGGATGTCGAGCCGCTGCATGATCTGGGCGCGGTGGGTCTCCACCGTCTTCACGCTGATGCGGAGCTTGCGCGCGATCCG
>JAEUKE010000300.1 GCA_016794345.1 Myxococcales bacterium | reverse complement strand
ACGGATGCAGTCCTCCTTGCCTTCGCATCGGGCGCGGTCGATCACGGGCTCCAGCTGCTTGTGCGGTGCGCAATCCATGAGGGCATGGTCGGCCGGACCGACGTGCGGCAACGTTCAGATTCACGAAGAAACGTGAAGGTCTGGGTGCTCGGCGCCTTGGCGGGGGCCCCCTCGCGCGGCGAGGGGGGTGGGGGGGTGAAAGGGCGGCACCGGGGCGTCCAGTAGAACGGGCGGTACCTGATTCTCCCCCATGCCAGAAGAGACCTTCCGGGGCGGCCTCGCCTGGCTGTACGCTTCGGAGGATGGCCGTTGGTCGGTCCAAATCGCTCGCCAAGGGGAAGGCCGCGAAGGCCAAGCCGGCGAAGGCTGCGAAGAGCGCGAAGCCCGCGAAGCCGGCGTCGAACGCGAAGCCTGCGAAGGCCGTGAAGGCGGCGAAGTCCACGAAGCCCACGAAGCCCACGAAGGCGACCAGGCCCGCCAAGCCCGCACCGCCGACGAAGCCGACGAAGCCAGCCAAGCCCGAGAAGGCAAACGGCGCGTCGAAGCACAAGGTGCCGATGGCGCCGCCGAGCAAGGCGCACAAGTCGAACGGCGCGAACGGCGCGGCGCGCACGCCGACGACCGATCCACCGCCGTCCAAGAAAGGCGCGGCGCCGATCCCGCTGCCGACCGCGAGCGGCCGCGGCGGGCTCCTCTTGCCCGGCTGGCTGCGGCCGCGGGTGGAAGGCCTCACGCAGAAGTGCCAGGAGGTCGACTGGGAGGAGCCGGGCCAGCTCGCCGCGACGCTCCTCGAAGGGATCAAGGAGATCGCCGTGGAGGAGCTCGGCGATCACGCGGCTGCCATCGGCGCCGTGAAGCTCGAGCCGCTCCGCCCCATGCTCGCCAAGGCGCTCGGGCGCGAGTTCGACATGCGCGAGAGCCTGGGTGGGCTGGGCAAGGGCCCCGTGAAGGGCTGGCTCCTCAAGGTCATGATGCGCGCGATCGGGATGCGGTTCGACGAGCCCAAGGCTATCCAGGCGCCGGTGCTCGCGAGGCCGCTCTTCGAGCGCGCGGTCGGCGAAGCGCTCGACCGCGTGCGCGGCACGGCGTCGGATCCTCGCACGGTGGTGCGGGGCCTCATCGAGGCGCTCGACAACACCGCGCGCGAGGTCGGCCTCGCCGAGCTCAACGAGCGCATCGCCGGGGCGCGGTCGGCGCCTGTCCCGTTCGAGCAAGCGGTGCGGCGCGTGGCGCAGGCCTTCCAGGTCTCCGGCGCGACGGCTGCGCAGTGGGCCAAGCTGGGGTTCTCGGACGTGGCCTCGCGCGCGAAGAGCAACGGCGAGTGGATCAGCGTGCCGCGCGCGATCTGGGCCACACGCCGGGAAGACGCGACGCAGGTGCTCGATCGGCTGGGCCAGATCATCGGCCTGGCGTGGGCGAAGACGGAAGGGCAAGCCTCGAGCTCGTGGGCCCAGCGCCTCGGCGCTGCCGGCGTGCTCCGGCCCTACGCGCCGAGCGAGTACTTCTCCAAGGGCGACGCGCTGTCGCACCCGCGGTTCGGCATCGGGGTCGTGACCACGGTCGAGCAAGGCCGGGTCGAGGTCACGTTCCCCGACGGCGTGCGCAAGCTCGCCCACGCCGGCTGAGCGCGAGGCACACGCGCGTGTCCTATTGATAATGACAATTATGTCTTGTTCCGAGTGCGGCGCGCCGCTCTCTCCCTCGCTACGGGCCTGCCGCTATTGTGGCTGCCCGCTCCGGCTCGAGCCGGGGCACGTCAGCTCGCGCCTCGCCATGGGGTTTGGGAGCGACGGTCACGGCTACGAGCTCGTGGACCATTCGGCCCACGGCCTGCACACGACGTGGATCGAGCCGGGCCGCGCGGTGTTCGCGCGGACGCCGCCGAACAGCGCGTTGCCCGACGCGATCTTTCCCGTCGCCTTCGTGCCGGGGTCGTACGTCGACGTGGAGGTCGGCGTGACGATCCGCTTCGAGCCCGGCGCGCCGCCCGACTGCGCGGCCGGCTTCTGGCTTCGCAGCACGGACGACTCGGCGCTCACGGTCATGCTCTTCCCGGGCGGGCACGTCAGCGCCGGCATCCGCGCCGACGCGAGGTTCAGCCACAAGCTCGCCTCGGCCACGCGGCCCGGCGGCGCGGGCGGTGAAGCCGTCCTCCAGGCGCGTTGCGTGAAGGACCGCGTCGACGTCGCGATCGACGGCCGCCCGCTCATCTCCGCGACCGATCCCGACTGGGGAGGCGTCAGCGGCTACATCGATCTGCGCGCCCAGGTCGGTGAGACCGAGGCGGGCGTCGTGCTCGCGAGCCCGTGGGCGCGGCTCGTCGGGTGAGCCGCGCCGCCGCGCCTCAGAGCGCCGCGAGCAGGGCGCGCACGATCGCGCTCAGCTGCCGCAGGAACACCGGCTCTCCCAGCGACTCCGGGTGATAGAGGAGCGCACCCTGCATCGCGCCGCGGACGGCGAACACGCAGGAGACGAGCGCGCGTCGGAGCGCCGCCTCGTCGACGTCGGGCCGAGCTTCACGCGCCAGCGGCCAGAGCCGCTCGGCGATCTCTTGCTCCGACGACGCGATGTTTGCGTCCACCCATTCGCGCGGGACGCCGGCGACGAGGGCGCGGCGGAGCGGGAGATCGCAGGCGCTCTCCGAGACGTAAGCGAGGAGCGCTCGCTCGAGCTTCTCCTCGAAAGGCCCCGGTTCGGTCACCGCGCGAGTGATCCCGTCGAGGAGCTTTCGGTTCACGCGGCCCGTGAGCCCGGCCACGATGGACTGCTTGTTGGGGAAATACTGGTAGACCGAGCCGACGCTGACGCCCGCGCGCTCGGCGATTCGGTTGGTGGTCGTGTGGTCGAGGCCGCCGGCCACGAACAGCTC
>JAEUKE010000166.1 GCA_016794345.1 Myxococcales bacterium | reverse complement strand
CGCGAGCACCAGCGCCAGCTGAGGCGTTCTGGAAAACACGTGTCGCAAGGTACGCCAAGATGCGGGCGGCTGTTCCCGGGATGCGCGTGGAGGCTGCTAGGGTGAGGGCCGGAGGTGGGTCATCCTCGTCGAGATTACGATCATCCTGGTGCTCGTCCTGGCCAACGGAGTCCTCGCCGGGTCCGAGATCGCCGTGGTCTCGATGCGCAAGACGCGCGTCGACGAGCTGGTCGAGAAGGGAGGGGCCGGCCGCGCCGTCGCAGGCCTCCGCGCGGATCCGGAGCGGTTCCTCGCGACGGTGCAGATCGGCATCACCGTCATCGGCGCGGCGGCCGGTGCCTTTGGCGGCTCCTCCATGGCCCGCGATCTCGAGCCCAAGCTCAGCCCCTTCGCCGGCGAGCACGCCGCCTCGCTCTCGTTTGCGATCGTCGTCGGCTCCATCTCGTACCTGTCGCTGGTGCTCGGGGAGCTCGTGCCGAAGTCGCTCGCCCTGCGTGCAGGAGAACGCTACGCGCTGGTTGTCGCGCGGCCGCTGCTCCTGCTCGCGCGCCTGTCCACGCCTCTCGTCTGGCTCCTCACGAAGAGCAGCAACCTCATCCTGCGGGTCTTCGGCGACAGCACGACCTTCGTCGAGGCGCGCATCTCACCGGGGGAGATCCAGCAGATCGTGGAGGAGGCGACGGAGGCGGGCAGCGTCGATCCGGGCGTCGGTCAGATCGCCTCGCGCGCGATCGAGTTCGGGGAGGTCACGGTCGGGAAGATCATGATCCCACGGCACCGGATCGTCGCCGTTCCGGTCGACATCGCCCGCGCCGATCTCCGCCGCGTCATCCTGGAGGAAGGAAAGACTCGGCTCGTCGTCTACGAGGGAACACCCGAGAACGTCCTCGGCTACGTGATGCTGCGCGACGCGGTGGCGGTGCTCGAAGAAGGCTCGCTCCTCGTCCTACGCGACGCGATCCGCGAGCCCATCATCGCGCCGTACACGATGCGTGGCGTCGCGCTGCTCGCGGAGATGCGTCGCCGTCGCGTCCAGCTCGCGATGGTCGTCGACGAGATCGGCACGATGATGGGGATGGCCACCCTGGAAGACGTGCTCGAGGAGCTCGTCGGGGAGATCGAAGGTGAGCACGAGGAGTCGGAGCATCCTCCGCTGGTTCGCCGTGCCGACGGCGCCGTCGAGGTGAGAGCGGACTACCCGATTCGCGATCTGAACCGGGAGCTCGGCGCCGAGCTACCCGAGGTCGACCGCTTCAGCACCGTTGCCGGCCTCGCGCTGGACGTCGCGGGGCGAATCCCGGAGCAAGGGCAGGTGCTCACCCTGGCGGACGGGACCAAGCTCGAGGTCCTCGAAGCGACGCAGCGGCGCGTGGTGAAGGTCGTGCTCCACCTGCCGGAGCGAGGGGCGGCCGAGGAGCCCGAGTGATCGGTCGAGCCGTCAGCCTCGCGGCGCCGGGGACGGCAAGACGGGCGGCGGCTCTTCGACCGGAGGGGGCGTCGGCTCGTTTGGCTTCTCCGCGCTCGGCTCACCCGGCGCGGCCGCGCCGCCGCCTTCGCCGGTCGGCTCGGGCTCGGGCGCCGTGTCCTTGGGCTGCGTGCCGGCGAGGAACACCTCGCTGAGCACGCCCTCTTGTCCCTCG
>JAEUKE010000122.1 GCA_016794345.1 Myxococcales bacterium | reverse complement strand
GAGCGGCTCGCTCTCCAAGAGGTGGGTGAGCCACGGCACGGTCTCCCGGACGATGCGCGACCTCGCGACGGCCGAGACCTCGGGCGCGAAGCGCGTCGCGGCCTGGTGCTCGTTCAGCTGCCAGAGCACACCGGCGGGCGTCTCGGCGTGTACGCCGTGGACGAGGATGAGCCGCGCGAGATCTTCCGGTGACGGCAGCGCCGAGGAGATCGGCTCATCGAGCCTGCGAACGCGCTCGCGGATCGCGGCGGTCAGGTCCGCCTCGGTGATGCGCCCTGCCGCGAAGGCGCGCCGGTATTCGCCCTCGTCGAGGTAGCCGCTCGCGCCCAACGTCTCGCCCGCGCGCGCGACCGCCTCGTGGAATGGCAGGTGCTGGAACGCGTGCAGGGTGTTGTGGTGAACGAAGACCTCGAGCGGAGCCTGCGCCGGCAGGAGCTCCGCGACGTGCTCGAGGATCGGGCCGAGCCAGCCGTCGTCGTGCTGGGTGCCTCCCCCGGAGGCGCCGTCGCTCATTCGCGATCTCCGGCGAGCGGAGCGTTGGCCCGCAGCGCATCGAGGATGGACCAACCAAACGCCGGCTTCGGCAGGACGAGCGGCAGGGTCGACCGCCCGTCGGCCTCGAGCACCGGCTCGAGATCGTGCGGCTGCCTCGTCACGACGACCAGGAACACACGTGGATGGTTGCGCCGGAGCTCACGCACGGCCGAGAGCACGCCGGCGCTCGCAAACTCGTCCGGGAAGAGGACGACGGCGGCCGTGCCCGACGCGAGCGACCGCACGCTCTCGAGCGAGCGCGAGCCGCGCGTCGTCACGCCAGCGTTGCCGAGGTACGCGGCGAGACCATCCACCGTCTCGGGGCTCTTCGCGACGACGGCGACGGTCGGCTGGGTCTTGGCCTTCCTGGGCACGAGGGCCCCCATCGCAAGCAACGGGCCAGGCGCTCTGTGGTGGGGAAAGCGCGCGGCGGACGACCCGGCGTCGCGACGAGCCGGGCACATCGGCCGATTCCGGCCGAATTGTCGTAGCGTACGGCGCTCTTTTCGCCGATTGGCGCCAGGATGCTCGTCCCATCCGGGGCCAGAGGCGAAGCGAGCACGTCACGCCGTCATCGCAGGACGACCGCTACAAACAGGCGCCCAGACAATCGTCGCAACCCGGGCACGAGCTCGTCGCGCAGTCCACGCAGACGAAGCCTGGCTGGCAAGGCGGGCTCCCGGGGCCGCAGCGCTGGGCGCAGACACCTTGCGTGAAGACGCAGACGTCTTCACCGATGTTGTTTCCGCAGTCCGCGTGCTCGTCGCAGGGGATGAAGCCCGTCGACGAGCTGACGACCGAGACGCTGCTGTTCGTGGTGGTGCTGGAGGAGGTGGCGCTCTTCGTGGAGGAGGTCGTCGTGGTGCCGGTCCCCGCGCCTGCGCCGCCACCCCCACCTTCTTCGACGACGACCGTGCCCGAGCAGGCCCCGAGCAACGCGACCACACCGCCCCAGGCGAAGAAGCTACGCACCATGCTCGGAGTGTAGCGCGCTCAGCGTCCGACGAGCTCGCGATAGCGGATCGGCTCGGCGATGTTCTTCACCGCCGCGGCCCGCTCTTCGCCGAAGCGCGGGCCGCCGCCGACGAGCGACACCACCGAATCCATGCAGAGGATCTGATCGCGCGTCGCGAGGCCCTGCAGGCGCGCGGCGTTGTTCATGACGCTGCCGAACGCGGTGTAGTTCTCGTCGGGGCCGACGCGCCCCACGAAGACCTTGCCGTGGTGGATGCCGCTGGCGACCCCGATGGGCGGGGTGAGGCCGGCGAGCTCGGGGAGGTCGCGACCGTCTCCGAGCGCGCGCGTGAGATCGCGGATGCGCTCGGCCGCGAGGATCGCGCGCTCGCACGCGTCCGCCGCGCTGTGCTCGAAGAAGGGCGGACCGAAGAGCGCGATGATGCAGTCGCCGACCATCTTGTCGAAGACGCCGTCGAGCGAAAAGACGACCTCGACCGCGCGCTGGCTCCAGGTATCCACCAGCTTGGCGATCTTCGCGGGCTCGCGGAGGACCTGCTCGCTGATCCGGGAGAAACCGGAGATGTCCGCGTAGAGGATGGCGACGTCAGCTTCGCGCGGAGACAGGAGCGCGGTGTCGTAGCCCTCGGTCCCCAGCAGGCGCTCGACGACCGAACGCGGGAAGGAGAGCGCGAGGTGGTTCCACTCGCGCGTGTGATCGATGAGCCGCTGCCGCAGGATGTCGCAGAAGCGCTCGAGCACGTCTCGGTCGAAGGTCGAGAGCTCGCCGCGGCGGCTGGTCACCACGAGCTTGCCGAGGACACGTTTGTCGCGCACGCCCTGGATCAGCGACTCCTCCCGGAACCGCGTGATGCCCAGCTTGGCGAGCAGGGCGCGCGAGTCCCCCTGGACCATGGCCGCGGCGTGTTTCTTGATGAAGTCGTCGATCGTGACCTCACCCGTCACGTCCGCCTCGTGTGTGAGCACGCCGCCCTGGATGATGCGGTAGGTGAGGCGCGCGCCGTGGGCCGCGTGCTCGTCGCGGACCACGAGCAACAGGTCGTCGAACTGGACCGAGCGCCGCAACACGACGAGCGCGGCGTCGATCCCGCGATCGAGCACCGGATCCACAAGGGCGTTGCCGAGCTCACGCGCGACGAGCGACTTCTGTCGAAACACGGAGATGAACGCGAGCTGGTTGTCGACCGTCTCCGCGAAGGCGTGGACGAGCACGCGCGCCCGCTCGAGCTCGGCGTCGGTCACCGGCCCTCGGGTCGCCGCGGCGATGAGGCCGAAGAGCTCCCCCGCCACGTCGAGGTGCTCGGCGAACACGACCCCGTCCGCGCCGCGGTGAACGAACGGCTCGCGACGCTCCGTCGCTTCGGTCATCGAGCGGAGGTGCGGCTCGAAGCTCGTGTCCCCCGAGGGCCACGCGAAGCTCGCGCTCTCGAGGTTCTCGTCGATGGTCCGGAGGAGCACCCCGCCGAGCCCCGCCGCGTCCGCGAGGATGTCGAGCAGCCGACCGACGTAGGCCTCGAGCGGGAGCCGCTCCCGGAGCGCCTCCTCCAGCACGTCGTCGATTCGGGCGGTCAGGGCCACTTCCTCCTCGAGGAGGGAGAGCCGCGCGTTTTGCTCGGTCATTGGACGAAGTAGTCGGCGACGAGCAAGCGCTCGCGCCAGATCTCGAGGACGTGAACCGCGTCGAGCTCCAGCTTGTGGGCGATCTGGAGCCTCTTGTCTCCGGGCTGCGTACGGGTCTCGGCCTTCTTCACTTTGCCGATCAAGGTCACCACGTCCCCCTTCTGCACGATCACGTCGGGTCGCTCGGGGAGGCGGACGGTGACGGCGATGTCGCGCGTGCGCTCCCCCTTCTTGCACGTCTCTACGTAGACCGGTTTGTCATTTTCGATCTTCTCGATCTCGGGCGTCTGCTTGCACTCGATGGTGACGTCTTTTTCGGCGCGTTTGCCGGCGAGCTCGAGGACGAGGACGCCGTCTTTGGCCTCCTTCACCTGCGCGACGAAGAGCGGCGTCCCGAGCACCTCTTTCCCGAGGAAGAGCTCCTGCCCCTTCTCGGGAGCCTTGTCCTCCACCATCTCCGGGATCTTGCGCTCGGCCGCCGGGAGCTTCGCCTCGAGGTCGCGCGCCTTGCCGGCGCGGGCCTCGAGATCCGCCTGACGGGTCGCGGCGATGGGGACGGCCACGTAGTCACCAGCCGCCGCGTCCGCGTCTTGCCAGGTCGGGACGTGTGACTCGAGACAGAACAGATCGCGCTCGTCGTCGGGCGCAAACGCGGGTCTGAGCGTGCCCGCGTCCTCCGCGCGCTGGTTCTGCAGCTCGTACAGGAAGCCGCGGCCTGATTTCGAGAAGCGGTCGAACACGGCGAGCTCGAGGTTGTAGCGGGGCCCGACCGGATCGGTGAAGCGGCGACGCACCTCGCGGCGGTAGGTCACGAGGCGGCCCAGGCGCGCGTAGACGTTGTCGAGCTTGTCGATCTGATCGAGCTCGCGCCGGAGGCGCTCGGCCTCCTCCGCGCGGGAGAGATCCGCCGCGTCGAAGTCGCGCCTGCAGCTCGTGAAAAACGAGCGCAGGCTCGCCGCCCGCGCGAGCGCCGCAAACGCGACGTGCCGGTGCCCCTCATCCGCAGGGATGCGATCCCAGCCGGGGATCCACTCCGGATCGGGGTTCTGCATGAAGCTCCGCGGGTTCTTCGCGTGCATGTCGGCGGGGTCGAACCCGGCCTGCCGCGCGAAGAAGTCCGCGCACGCCGCGAGGTAGACCGAGCAAGCCTCGGGCAGCGGCCCCGCCTGCCACTCGTGGTAGGTGCGCATGATGCGCACGGCCAGCTCGGCGTCCGTCGGGGGCTGGGGCTCCGGCGGCGCCGGCGGCTTCTCCGGTGTGCACGCGCCGAGGCAGGCGCCGACGAGGAGCGCGATCCCCGCCCAGCGCATCAGTTGTCCTCGCCTTCGAACGGTCGTTTGTGGCTCGAAGAGATGCGGATGGAGCCGCTCTGCAGCCGATCGATCGCTCGACGATCGCGCTTGGTGGGCCGCCCGCGCAGGTAGGGCGCGGACGCGGCGGCGGCCTTGAGCGCCTCGATCTGGGCGAGCCGGCGTGCCTTGCCTTCGTCCGTCTCGCGGTAGAGACGCTGCGCGTCCGCCCCTTTTCCGCGCCTGTCGGAGAGCTCGACAACCTCGACGACCCACGTCACGCCGTCCTTCACGATCTCGATCTGCTCCCCCACCGCGACCGAGTGACCTGCCTTCAGCCTGTCGCCCCCACCCTTCACGTGGCCGCCGTGGATGGCCTCCGAGGCCTGGCTCCGCGTCTTGTAGAAGCGAGCCGCCCAGAGCCACTTGTCCAGGCGCACGCGCACGGCGCTCTTTTGGGGTTCCTCCACGTCGAGCCTCAGTTTCACCCCAGGGCTGCACGGTAGCAAGCTTGTGGGCAGCCTCGTAGAATCCCTCCGTGCGGTACTGTGAGCAGTGCGGGGCTGCGTTCCGCGTGGCCAAGGTCTGCCCCGGCGACGGCACGGCGACCCGCGCCGACCTGTTCGACCCCCTGGTCGGCCGTGTGCTCGGCGATCGATACCGCATCCTGGAGCGCGTCGGAGCGGGCGGGATGGGCCAGGTCTACCGGGCAGCGCACAACCGAATCGCTTGCGTCTTCGCGGTGAAGGTCCTCTACGGCGACCTCGCCTACGACGCCGAGATGCTCGCGCGCTTTTTGCGCGAGGCGGAGCTCGCGAGCTGCCTGCAGAGCCGGTACATCGTCCGGGTCACCGACTTCGGCAACGAGGGCGGCGGCCTGCCGTACATGGTGATGGAGTACCTCGACGGCCCGAGCTTGCACGACGTCGTGACGAGGCAGGGGCCGCTCGAGCCCGCGCGGGCCGCGCGCATCGCCGAGCGCATCGCACGCGGGCTGGGCCTCGCGCACGAGCGAGGGGTCGTCCATCGCGATCTGAAGCCCGAGAACGTGGCGCTCGTGACAGAAGACGACGAGCCCGACGTCGTGAAGCTGCTCGACTTCGGGGTCGCCCGCGTGCGCGACGGCGGCGAGAAGCTCACGGCACACGGCATCGTGGTCGGTACGCCCCTCTACATGTCGCCCGAGCAGGTGATGGGAGCGGAGCTCGACGGCAGGAGCGATCTCTATTCGCTCGGCGTGTGTCTGTTCGAGATGCTGAGCGGGAAGCTGCCGTTCTCGGGCGCGACGGTCTCGGAGATCGGTCGCAAGCAGATCTCCGAGCCGGCGCCCTCGCTCCGGCCGTTCCTCGAGTCACAAGGCGGACCGGTCGCCCTCGACGACGTCGTGCAGAAGCTCCTCGCCAAGCGGCCGGCCGATCGTTACGCGTCCTGTCGCGAGGTGGTCGACGCGATCTCCCGCGCCGTCTCGGCGCGACCGTCAATGGCGACGGTCTCGCCCCCCTCCTCGACGACCTCGCGCGTGGCCCCGTCGCGCGTCACGAAGGCAGCCATCGAGCAGGCGATCTTGCTCGGCGCGCCCCTCTACAACGCCGGGGACCACGCGGCGTGCCGCGCGAGCTACGAGCGGACGGCCACCGAGATCATGAAGGCCGGGCTCGAGCCGGCGGCCGTCCTCGCGCGCCTCGCCGCGGCGCTGCGCCGTGCGTCCACGCGGACGAGCCCGACCGAAGCGGCGTGGGATCTGCGGTACGCGTTCGACGATCTGCTGGCGACGGAGGTCGAGGTCCCCGTCGGAGACGTGCTCGCGGTGGAGCTCCCCCTCTTCCGAGCCATCGCCGACAGGCGCGAGGCCGAAGGCGCGCTCGACATCGTGGGGGACTACGCGGTGGCCTTCGCGCGGGGCCTCGCCGGCAAGCTCCAGGGCGACCCGGCGCGCGCGGCGAGCGTGGCCGCGCTCGGCGACGCGATCGCCCGAGCGGACGCGCGAGGCGCAGGCGCGAGCGCGCTGCCGGTGCTCGGCCCCTTGCTCGCCTCGATCGGGACCGAGGGTCCGCGGCCGACCCAGTCGAGCCGGCCGTCCGCGGCGCCGGTCTCGCTCCCGACCCGAGCGGCGGTCGCGGACGAGACACGCGAGCGGATCTTGCGCGCCATTCGCATCGGCGCCCCCGCTTACAACGAAGGTCGTCCCGAGGTGTGCGCCAGGGTCTACCGCGACGCGGCCAAGGAGATCCTGGACGAGACCCGTAACGATGCGTCAGCCGAGGGGGTGACGCGGTACCTCGAGCGAGCCCTGCGCGAAGCGTCCGGCCGCGCCCCGAACGACGCCGCCTGGGTGCTCCGGCACGCGTTCGACGCCATCCTCGCCTCGAGCGCTTAGGAGCGCTAGAAGCCACGCTCGATGGCGATCGAAATCCGCGAGGTTCGTCCCGGAGGGGACGTCGACGATTTCCTGAAGGCGGGCCACGTGGTCTTCGCCGGCGACCCGGCCTGGGTGCCGCCGCTCGAGTTCGACATCCGCGGACGCCTGAACCCCAAGAAGAACCCGCTCTTCCTGAGAGCCGACGTCACGCTCTTCTGCGCCTACAAAGACGGAAAGCTCGTCGGCCGCTGCTCGGCCACGGTGGACCGGGAGCACCTGCGCCTCTGGAAGGACGACACCGGCTTCTTCGGGTTCCTCGACACGATCGACGACCAGGAGGTGGCCGACGCGCTGCTTCGCCGAGCGGAGACGTGGCTGCGCGACAAGGGAATGAAGCGCGCGATGGGCCCGATGTCGCTCTACGCAAACGACGAGATCGGCTGCCTCATCGAGGGCTTCGAGCACCCGCCAGTCATCATGATGGGCCACTCGCGCGAGTATCAGGCGAAGCTCATCGAGGGAGCCGGGTACGCCAAGGAGAAGGACCTCTGGGCCTGGCGTTACCACAAGGACACGCCCTTCAACGATCGCACGCTCCGGGCGTGGGAGAGCATCCGCGCGATCCCCGAGATGCGCCTCCGCAGCATCGACATGAAGAACTTCGCGCGCGACGTGCGCACGATCATCGAGATCTACAACGACGCCTGGGCTGGCAAATGGGGGTTCGTCCCCGCGACCGGCCCCGAGGTCGACAAGATGGTCGAGGAGCTCAGGCTCGTGCTCGATCCCGACATCGCCTTCATGGCCGAGCTCGACGGCCATGCGGTCGGCATGTGCATCATGGTGCCGAACCTCAACGAGGCGATCGCCGATCTGAACGGGAAGCTCTTCCCCTTCGGCTGGGCGAAGCTCCTCTACCGGACGAAGGTGAAGGTGCCCAAGTCGACCCGCCTCATCCTCCTCGGCATCCGCGGTGAGGCGAGGAAAAACGTGAAGAAGTATGGCGGCCTCTCCGCGGCCATGTACGTGGAGGTCGCGAAGCGCGGCATCGCGAAGGGCTACGAGTGGAGCGAGCTCGGCTGGACACGCGAGGACGACTCGCCGATCAACCTGGGCATCCGATCGATGGGCGCGAAGGTCTACAAGAAGTACCGAGTCTTCAAGAAGGACCTCTGAAGGGCGAATGGGGCAATACCGCGCGCGAGACGTCGTCACCGTTCCGGGCCTCCTGAGCCTGGTGCGCGTGCCGCTCGCCGCTGCGTTCGTCCTCGTCACGGATCCTTGGACGCGAGTCGGCATCCTCGCCGCCGCCGGCGTCTCGGACGTGCTCGACGGCTGGTATGCCAGGCACTTCCGCTGCGCGACGCCCACCGGCGCGGCGCTCGATCCGGTCACCGACAAGCTCTTCGTCACGACCGTCGTCATCACGCTCATCCTGGAGGGCGCGATGCCCCTCTGGGCCATCCTGGTCCTCAGCATCCGCGACATCGCCGAGCTCCCGCTCGTCGCGAAGTTCGTCGCCAGCCGCCAGGCGCGCCGCGCGCGCGCGGATCACCCGAAGGCGAACCTGGGCGGGAAGCTCGCGACCCTCGCGCAGTTCGTGGTCATCGCGGCGGCCATGCTCCACTACGAGCACACGCAGATCCTGCTCGGCGTCGCCGGCTTCTTCGGCGTCGCGGCCGCCATCGGGTACTGGCGCGCCTACGGGCGCTGACGCTCGTCACCGTTGGAGCCGCGGCGCCGGGCATGCCACCATACGGCGGCGATGCGGACGGCTTGGCTCTTCCTTCTGAGCGCCTCGGGCGCGGGCTGCTTCGTCGACGCGCTCGGCGGCGGCGCAGGCGGCGCGGACGACGGCTCGACCGAGACGACCACATCGGGCTCCCCCACCACGACGTCGGGAGCCGGCGCCGGCCCGAGCACGACGACGAGCACGTCGAGCTCGAGCAGCACCGGCGGCAGCGGCCAAGGCGGGACCGGGCAGGGCGGAAGCGGCGAAGGTGGACAGGGCGGGTCGCCGCCCGACCTCTGCGGCAACGGCTTCATCGACGCGGGCGAGCAGTGCGACCCGGGGCTCCTGCCGTCGGACTATTGCAGCGGCTGCATGGTCGTCTGCAACGGCATGTACGAGGTGCTCAACCCCGCCAACAACCACTGCTACTACAACCCTGGCGAAGACGGCATGCACTACAGCTGGGTCGCCTCGCGGGGCTGGTGCACGGTCCAGTGGGGCGGAGATCAGGTCGTGATCGACGACGCGGCCGAGCTCGCGTTCGTTCAGGGACTGCCCGCCGGCGTGAACGAGCACCGGTGGCTCGGCGCGAGCGATCTCGTCGTGGAGGATGTCTTCGTCTGGATCGACTTGCTCGTTCCCTGGACGTACCAAGGCGGGATGCCCCCCTGGTTCGGGTCGGAGCCCAACGGCGGTGGCAATGACGACTGCGTCATTATCAGGCCCGACGGCCTCTTCGAAGAGGTGGACTGCAACCAGAGCAACACCCACCACTTCTGCGAGCGCGCGCCCGTCGGGCTCTGAGCTCAGTCCATCGGCTGGATGCGGCAGCCGCCAGCGGGCGTGACGAGGATGGTGATGCCCTGGGGCTTGCCCTTCGGGGTCTTCTCCGAAAAAAAGACGCTCCAGTCCTCATCGACCTTGAGCACCCGAGGCTTGTCGACGAGGAGCTCGCTCTTCCAGACACCGCGGAGCTTACGTTCCTTCACGCACTTCGACGCGACCTTGGCGGCATCCGCATCGGAGCTCACGCGCACCGGAGGCTTGTCTCCTGCGACCACCGTCACGGTGGCCTTCTTGCAGACCGGGTCGCAGCCGGGTCCGTTGGGTCGAACCGACTCGTACACGGGCGTGGCCGTCTGCTCGCCGAGCTTCTTTCCGTCCAACGTGACGCGCACCGTCACCCGTTCGGGCGCGACGCCGAGGATCATCGGGAGCAGGGTCTGCTCGGCGGCGGGCACTTTGCAGGCGTCGCCCTCGCGAGCCATGACCGGCAGCGTCCCTTCGCAGGTCGAGAGCGGCGCGCCGCACTTGGGGTAGGGCAGGGTCATCGTGCAGCTGCCTCGCATGCCGTCCGCCTCGACCTCCACCACGTAGCGCCCGCGCTTGCCCGGCGCGCTCTCGATCCGGAGGTCGAGCAGCCCCAGGCAGCCCATCTTCGTGCAGGCCTTGGCCGGCTCAGGCACGGCAACCGAAGCAGTCGGTGCAGCGACCGAAGCAGTTGGTGCAGCGGCCGACGTGCTCGGCTCCGGGAGAGCCGAGGGCTCTGTCGCCGGCTCCTCCAGCGGCTCGGGACCGATCACCTGCGCGGAGGAGGACGAGCACGCCAGGAGAAAGAGGAGCGACAGCGGCAGCAGGGTCGACATGGGCCGCCGGATAGTAGCGGCCCTGTCGTCCGGTTACACGCCGCTCGGCGGCGCGGCCGTGAAGGGCTGGGCGAGGTTCTTCATTGTCGCCTCGATCTGATCGTCGGTGACCGGGACGGTGAGCACGAGGACGTCGTCCTCGTAGCCCACGGTGCCGTCACGCAGGAGCATCGCGAACCTCGCCTCGATCGGATCGGCAGGCGGCTGCGTCTTCCAGGTCTCGAGGCGCGCCTTGAAGAGGCCCCCCAGCTCGGCCGCACGCGTGTGATCGGGCATGTCGACCCGGAGCGCGAGCTGCTTCGCCTTCGAGTCGAACACGATCGCGCTCCGCTCGACGTCGCTCGCGAGCGTCTTCGCCGCCGGGTCCGCGAAGCGCTCGATGACGTAGGTGACGGTCTCACGCGGGAAGAGGACCGAGACCGCGGCGTCGGCCGGGACGCGGTAATCCCCGCCACCCTGGACCGACTTGGCGAACGTGTCGCGGTTCACGCCGGCGATGATCGTCCCGTCGTCGGTCTGGCCTACGAAGAGGCCGCGCGTCGTGTCGTGGAAGACGTCGAGCCCTTCGATCGCGACGATCTCGCTCGTGGTGCCGCGTTTCTTCTGGAGCGCGGCGACGAGCTCCCCCTGCTTGGCAGTCGTCTTGGCGGCGACGATGACGTTCGTCTTCCTCGACACCGCCTTCGGATCGTCCCAGGCCTCCTTCGCGGTCGGGGCGTCCATGACGCAGACGGCGATCGCTTCCATGTCCTTGGGCGAGGTGATCCCCGCGTCGAGGAACGCGTTCGCGAGATCGCTGAATCTCCTGGTTCTTGGATTTCGCGTCCCAGACGGCCGGGAGGAGGTACTCGACCGCGCCGGGGAGCGAGGCGATGTCGGCCGTGCGAAGGTGCGTGATCGCCTTGCAGCCTCGAGGCAAGTGGCCGAGGACCGAGCGCTTCATCGCTTCGGCTGCCTCTTGTTTGGCTTTCGCCTCCGCGCGCGCCGACGCGTCGGCGGCCTCACGCGCAGCGAGGCTCTCGGGCGACTCGCTCGGCCGCGGCTCGGTCCGGGCAGGCTGCTCTCGATCGACCGGGTTCGGCTCGGTCCGGCTCGCTGGCTCTTGCCGCGGCCTCTGCTCTTTGTCCGGCTCGCGACACGCGAACGTGGTCACGAGGAACGTGGATGCGATCAGGATCCGTTTCATGGGCTCGCCACCTCGCTACCGAGACGAGCTGCAGCGGCCATGCCAGGGTGAGCGGTGCCCTCGCGGCGACGCGCGCAAGAGCTCCGCTCTTCCCTGCCCCGATGAGCGCGCGCGCGCGCTCCGGGCTACTTCTTGGCGGGCTCGGGGAAGCCCTCGGTCCCGTACGGGAACTTCGGCGGGAACTTGTGGCCCTCCTCGAACTCGCCGGAGCGAATGAGCCACCACGACCACGCGCGCCCCGCCCAGCGCTGCTGGTCGGGATCGCTCGTCTGCGCGTACTCCTTGATGAGGTCCTTCGCGCGCGCGTCGCCCGTGTAGCCGAGCCCGATCATGATCGAGCCTTTGACCTTCGGGTCTTCTTCGGTCTTCGCGAGCGAGAGGAGCTGCTCCATCACGTCGGTGGGGAGCGCCTTCGTGTTCTTGCTCTCGGTCTCGATGTCACGAGCCGCCTTGAGGCGGATCTCTGCGTCCGCGGCGGAGAGGTCCGCCTTCGCTTCGGCGGCCGTTCGGCTCGGCCCGCAGCCGAGAGCAAACGTGGCGAGGAGAGAGAGCACGGCGGCGGAGCGTCGTAGGCTGATCATGCGGCCGACGATAAGCGAAACCGGCCGGCTGCCCAAGGGTGCCCCGACCGGCTCAGCGGAGCGGCAGGGCGCGGAGCTCGGCCACGAGGCGCACGAGATCCTCCGCGCGCGGATGGCCGGCGCGCCACACGAGCCGGAAGTAGTCCGCCGACATCTTCGCCTTCGGGAACGGCTCGACGAGCGCGCGCTTCTGCAGATCCTTGGCGACGAAGTAGCGCGGCAGGACGGCCACGCCTTCACCTCGCCGCGCTTGCGCCGCGACGGCGGCGATGGTCCCCAAGCGTTGCACGTGCCCGAAGCGCCACGCTTCCCGGGGAGGTCGCCCGTCGAGGAAATAGCGAAACAGAGGCAGGTCCGCGTGCAGATCGAGGAGCGTGTGCTCCGCCGCGTCCTTGAAGGCCCTCATCGGCCTCACGGAGAGGAGCGACGGCGCCGCCACGAAGACGTATCTCTCTTCGTGCAGAGCCGCGGTCTCCGCGCCGGCCTGCGAGAGCCGAGCGCTCGTCACCACGCAGTCGCACGCTCCTCGCTCGACCGCGGCGAGGAGCGCGTCGGTGTCGCCGAAGTAGAGGTGTAGCCGCCGCTCCGGCTGCGAGGCAGCGAGCGGCTCGAGCGCGGGGACGAGCCACGAGAGGCCGAGCTCGAAGCGCGTCCCGATCACGAGGTCGAACGGAAGCGGCTCCCGGCTCGCGGCCACCACACATCGCCGCGAGGCCTCGAGCGCCTCACGGGCGTGCACGAGCGCGCGCTCGCCGTCAGGCGTCAAATGACAGGTCCGTGTCGTTCGCTGGAAGAGCCGGACCCCGAGCTGGTCCTCCAGGCGCTTGATGCGATCGCTGAAGGCGGCGGGCGAGAGGGCGACCTCACGCGCCGCCTTTCGGAAGTTCCTGTGGTGGGCGGCTGCCGCGAAGCACCGGAGCGACTCGATGTCCGGCAGCTGCATGCTCAGTCCTTGAAGCTACCTTTGGTCCGCTTGCCCGCGTAGCGCGCACGAGGGGTGTCCTTCGTCGCGTCTTTTGCGTTCGGCCCGAGGAGCGTGCCGCACATGGTCTTGCACAGGATGTCCGTGTCCTTGCACGCGCATTTGTTCTCGGCCTTGAGGCGGAGCTTCTCTTTCATCTCGTCGACGCTGAACTGCGCGAGCTTCTCGACCTTCGTCATGGCCCAACCGTCTTTGATCTGGCGCGGCGTGCGCGGGTCGGTCGGCTTGCCGTCGGGCTCCGAGCAGCAGCGGAAGCTGAGGAAGTAGTAGTAGAAATCCTCGCCGTGTGTGTAGACCTTGGGCCGGCACTGGTTGCGCACGCCGCTGTACCAGGGGCCGCCGGTGTGCACGCTGTCGAACTCGCCGCGACGGCCGTTCGGGTTCTGCTCGCTCGCGACGACCTCGTCCGCGTTGGCCGGCATGTCGAACACGCCGAAGTCGCTCACGCACTGGTCCTGCGTGCCCGAGGGCATGCCTCGCCAGAGCCGCGCGAGCTCGTCCGCGTCGCGCTTCTCGACCTTCTTCATGTTCGGGTCGTCCCAGAGGTGATCGCCGTTGCAGATGAGCGGGTCGCGCCGCCACCCGTAGGGGAACGGCTTCATCTGAGGACCTTCACACGCGAAGTTCCACTCGCTCTCGGTGCACATGCGCTTGCCGGCCGCAGCGCACTTCACCTGCGCCTGGTGGAAGCGGTTCATCACCTCGGGGCGGACCCCCTTCTTGTTGGGCCACTCGTACTTGTCGATGCAGTAGCGCTTCTTCACCTTCTGGCCCTTGCACTCGGCCTTCTCGGCGAACGTCTCGCAGACCTGCTTCTTGTTCTGCTCCGCGTACCACTCCTTGAGGCACGTGTGCTCGACCTCGGTGCAATAGTCTCCCTCGACGAGCACCATGTCCGCCGGGCACGAGGTCGGCCCTTCGGGAGCCTTTGTGTCCGGCGCGGCGGAGGCGGACGCGGAAGCGGTGGCGGCAGGAACGTTCGAGCTCACGGGCACGGGAGGCGGCGCGTCGGCCGTGGCCTTGGGCGGCGGCGCGTTCACGGGCTCGGGGGCGGGAGCGGAACAGGCGAGGCCGAGGGCGCTCACGAGCGTCCAGGTGAGCACTCCCCCCTCACGGCGTGAGAGGAGCTGGGGGATGGAAAGAGCAGCCATTTTCGGTCCGTCCTCGAGTCGGTGACAGTCTTGCCTTCGCCTTATGCCACAACCTGCGACCGATCTCCGGACGAAGAGTTGGCCGGACCGGCGCACCTCCGATAGAGCCCGGGTGGCTGCGATCGAGTCTCCGACGCAGCGGAGGGCACCCCCATGCAAGACGTCGACAACCTCCGGGCCGGTCGCGGCTCGTTGCCGACCGTCCCCGAGACCGCGCAGAAGGGCCGCGCACCGGACGAAGACCGACCGAGCCTCCCGCTCGAGCGACCTCGTCTGACCTGGGCGGTCGACCTCGGCAACACCGAGGTGCGCGCGATGAGCACGTTCGATCTGTGGCGCGCGCTCTCGGTCGGCGAGCTCTCGTCCGAGGTGCGCGTGTGGCGCGTCGGCCGCGAGTGCTGGACGCCCGCGATCGAGGTCCCCGAGCTCGCGTGCGCGCTGCGCGTCTCGCTGCACGAGGTCCCCGTGAAGCCCGAAGACGAAGCGCCGCGGATCACCGTCGACTACGTGACCGCGCCGCCTTCCTTCGGCGTGCCCGACGAGACCGCGTCGGAACGAGACGTGGAGCAAGATCCTCCGCGCTTGCGCGAGAGCTTGCCCGAGATGGTCTTCAGCCCGGCCGAGCTGTCGCGGATCGAGGCCGCTGTCGCCGCGATCCACCAGGAGTCGCCGTCGAGCGAGCTCCCGCAGGCCGTCGTCTTGCCGCCTCGCAGCTCCCACGTCGAGCTCGACCCGGAGCGGCCCACGGTCCTTCCGACCGTGCGCAAGCCCCCGCGCTCCTGGGCTGCGTTCGCGGCCGCAGCCGCGGTGATCGCCGCCCTCCTCGCGCCAGCCGTCGCCTCCGACGGAACGCCGGCGCGCTCCCGCCAGGCCACCCTCGCCGCGCGTATCTCCGACGCGGCTCGGCGCGCCGCCGACGAGCTCGCGCACGGTCCCCAGGCGCAGCCACGGCTCGAAGGCAGCGTCGAGAAGATGCCCCTCCCGCCTCGTCCGACCAAGAAGCCCGTCTCGCCCTCCAAGAAGGGCCAGAAGCGAAAGAGCCGCGCCACCGCGCCCTGAGCCCGGCGCGGGGTCAGGCGCCCCCGATCACCAACGTCCCGTTGGACTCGGCCGACAAACCGGCTAGGGTGCGCGGCAGTTTCCGGGATCGTTCAATGGCAGGACAGAGGACTTTGAATCCTCGAATCGTGGTTCGAATCCACGTCCCGGAGCCGAACAGAGGATGATGCGAGGGCGAGAACGCCTGGCGGCCTTCAGGGGAACTGCGCTCCCGACGCGCCCGTCACGCCCGCGTTGCCGTTCGGGAACCCGCCCGAGCCGCCGTTGCCGGGCGTGCCGTTGTTGAGCGAGTTGCCGATGACGGAGACGCTGCTGCTGAGGCGGTAGACGCCATACGAAGGTCCGCCCGCGCCACCGCCACCGCCGCCGCCGCTGCCGCCGTTGCCGCCCTTGCCGCCGTTGCCACCACCGCCGACCTCGCTGGTGCAGACGGTCGCGCCGTTGCCGCCGTCCGCGCCGATGCCGCCGCCGCCGCCGGCGCCGCCCGTTCCACCGTTGCCGCCGTTGCCGCTCGTAATGGTGTTGGCCTGGAGGATGAGCCCGGTCGAGCTCCGGACGAACACACCGAAGGAGCCGCCGCCCGCGATGCCGCCCGTCGCGCCGCCGCCGCCGCAGCCGGCACCGCCGCCGCCGCCGCCGCCGTTACCGGGACCGTCGTTGCAGAGGAAGCAGCCCTGACCGCCGCCGCCGCCGCCACCGCCGCCGCCATTGCCGTGTCCCCCGGTGCCGCCGCTGCTGCCGGCCGTGCCGACCCAGAAGCCGGTCGAGGTGCTGCCGCCGCTGCCGCCGCTGCCGGCGCTTCCGTTCGAGCCGCTCGTGCCGCCGCTCCCGTTCGTGCCGTCACCACCCGGGTCGCCACCCGAGCCGCCGCTGCCGAAGAGCGTCCCGATCAGCCCGGTGCCGCCGTTGTTGCCGTTGTTGTCGCCGTAGTCGCCGCCCTTCCCGCCGGTGCCGCCGTTGCGCCCGCAGGACGAGCCGCCGGCGGTCCCGCCGGCGCCACCCGAGTTGTTGGCGTCGCAGCTCCCCGACCCGCCGTTGCCGCCGACGGTCCCGCTCGCGCCGGTCGAGCCGCCGCTGCCGTTCGAGCCCGGGCCCGCGTTGCCTGCGGTGATGACGTTGTTCTTCAAGGTCAGCGAGCCGCAGTTGTCGCAGTAGACGCCGTAGTTCGACACGCCCACCTGGTTCGTGCTGTTCGTGGTGATCGTGAATCGGTCCACCGTGGTCGGCGTCGTCACGTTGAAGCCTTCGAGGGCCGTCATGCGACCGCCGGACACGGTGGTGGACGAGATGGTCGCGACGTACGCGGAGGAGCGCGCCCAGTTGTTCGTCTGCGAGTAGCCACCGTAGAGGGAGATGCCGCTCGTGAGCGAGACGCGCCCCACGTAGTTGCCGTTCGAGACGTAGACCTGAGTCTTGCCGTCGAGCGACGCCTTGCCGATCGCCGCTGCGATGGTGAGCATGGGCTGCGTGCGCGTGCCCGGCCAGGTGTCGTTGCCCGCGGTCGACACGAAGACCGCGCCGCTCGCGTCCCCGTCGATGCCGTCGCAGTTCGCGTCGACGAACGAGTTGTCGGGGAGGTCGGTCGCGCTGGTGAAGGTGCACGCGTATTCGCAGCCGTTTGCGGCGTTGCCGTCCAGATCCCAGAAGTTCGGCAGGCACGCGCCCATCTGGCATGCGCCGTTGTTGCAAGAGGTGACCGTGTTGGGGAACACGAGATCGCAGTCCGTCGCGCAGTTGCCGCAATGGTCCTTGTCGGTGAGGAGGCTCACCTCGCAGCCCGTCAGCGCGTTGTTGTCGCAGTTCGCGTAGCCCGGGTTGCACTGCCCGAGCTGGCACGCGCTGTTCACACACGAGGCGCCGGCGTTCGCGAAGTTGCAGGGGGAGAAGCAGTTGCCGCAGTTCGCGACGTCGTTCGTCGTGTTGATCTCGCAGCCGTCCGCCGGGCTCAGGTTGCAGTTCTGGAAGCCGGCGTTGCAGGCATTCAGCGTGCAGACGCCCAGCCCCGTCTGGAGGCTGGGGATGCAGCTCTCGCTCGCGTTCGCGAGGTCGCAGGCGAGGTTGCAGCCGCCGCAATGGGCCATCGTGTTCGCGAGGTTGGTCTCACAGCCGTCGGAAGCGAGCAGGTTGCAGTCCGCGTAGTTGTTCAGACAGCCTGTGATGTTGCAGTTGCCGCCGTTGCAGAAGGCGTTCGTGTTGGCCTTGTTGCAGTCGTTGCCGCACATACCGCAGTTGAGGGTGTCGCTGAGGAGCGGGACCTCGCAGCCGTTGGCCGGCATGGAGTCGCAGTTCGCGAAATACGGGTCGCAGGGGCCGAGCTCACAGGTGCCGCCGACACACTGCCCGGATGCGTTCAGCGGGTCGCAGGCGTTGTCACAGTCGCCGCAATGTTGGTTCGACGTGAAGATGTTCGTCTCGCAGCCGTTGCCGGGGTCGGAGTCACACGCGCCGAGCCCGGTCGGACAGCCGCTCTCTTCCCCGACGATGGGGACCTCGATGTCCGCGATGGGGCTGCCCTCGTAGTCCATCTCGACGACGACAGTCTCGGCGGGCAGCGGGCCCTCGAAGCCGGCCGACGTGTAGGCCACCTCGAACCAGAGCGAGGTGCCGCTCGGCCGCGAGACCGGCAGCGCCTGCTCCACCCGGATGTAGTTGCCCGGGTCGCCCGGGTCTTCCTCGAATCGAACCGTGGTGATCTCGAACGCAGGATCACCGACGTTCGCCTGGTTGAAGAGCACGTCGCCGGGCGTCTCGTTGTCGACGCGGAACGTCCGCGTCTCGCTCGTGCCCGCGGCGACCACCCCGAAATCCAGCTCCTCCGGCACCTCACACGCGCCGTACGGCTCGCCCTCGTTGAGCACGCAAAGCTCGACGTCACCCGAGAGGCCGCCGCCGCCTCCACCCGCGCCGCCCAGACCGCCGGTGCCTTGGCCTCCGGTGCCTTGCCCGCCGGTCCCTTGCCCTCCGGTGCCTGGCCCGCCGGTGCTCACCTGCGAGCCGGTGCTGCCGCCGTTGCCTCCAGCGCCGTCGTCGTCACTTCCCGCCGCGCAGCCGAGGACCAGGGTCGCCCAGACACACCAAGCAAGCCAGTTGGGGCGCATCGAGCAATCACATCAGACCGCTCCCGTGCTGCCAACTATCCCTGCGTCGGGGTGCCTGGGGACTCCCTCACCGGTACCGTCAGTCCGAGGTGACAGGAGCGGCGATGTCGCACTCGTCGCTACAGATCTCCTCGTTCTGCTGGCAGGTCAGGTCGTCATTGTCGATGCACTCCGAGCAGTCCTCGACCTCACGACGAAAGTCGTCGTTTGCGTCCGCCTTGTCCTCGCAGTCGTCCTCGCATGCGTCCTTGCTCAGCTGGCTGCGGCCGCAGTCGACGGACCAGTCGCAGAGCTGGCCGCAAGCGATCCTGTTCGTGACCTCTTCGCGCACCTCGTCGGGGGGACACCCGAGGAGCGCTGCACCCAGGATGACGATGGCGTGTCGTTTCATCATGAAGCTCTCCGTCCGGCTGGAGCAGCACGTCGCGTGCCGTAAGGCGACATGCCGCCGAGCGCGAATTCGCGGCGAATCCCAGCTCGGCCCGAGCTCGTCCGCGCTCGCAATCGTGCGGCTGCACACCCGAGTGCGCGCCTCCGCTCATGAGGAGCTTTGAATTGTGCCCAGCCGGCCGGCGCGAGAGGACGAGACCCATGATGAAGGCGCGCTCTTGGCTCCCCCTTGCTCTCGCCTGGTCGCTCCTCGCCTGCGGCGATGACGGATCGTCGTCGAGCGGCGCGGGCGGAGGGACGACGTCGTCGGCGTCGACGACCGGCGGAGGCGGCGCGGGAGGGAGCGGCGGCGCGGGAGGGAGCGGCGGCGCCGCCTGTGTGTCGGGGCTCTCCCAGGCGACGCCCGCCTGCACCGCTTGCCAGGACGAAAACTGCTGCGCGACGGCGACCGAGTCCGCGACCGACCCCGGGGTGTGGACCAACTCGGCCGTCAAGATCTGCCGCGACGCCAACTGCGCGGCGGAGTGCGGCGTCCCCGAGCCCGAGTGCGGCGGAATCGTGCCGACCCCCGCGAGCTGCGCCGACGATCTCTACGCGCTCTGCTGCGCCGAATCGACCGCCTGCGCGAAGAGCGACTCGTGCTCCGCCCTCATCTACATCTGCATCGACGATCGCGGCTGCGCGCCCCACAGCGCGTGCTGGGAAGAGTGCGCGCTGGAGTTCCCCGGCGGGGTCGAGATCTTCGACGCGTTCGCCGCCTGTTTCAACGACGTCGTCTGCACCTGACTCAGAACGCGTGGCCGACGTCGACGTAGATGCCCGTCGAGTCTTCGGTCGGTGAGTACGCGCCGTCCGCGCGCATGATGAAGGTGTCCGCCCAGCGGATCCGGAGGCCGCCGCCGGTGCCGAGGGTGAACGGGGGCCGGTCGAAGTCTTCGTCGAGCGCCGGGGTCGAGTCGAAGTCGGCCCAGACACGCGCCGCGTCGACGAACGCGACCACGCCGATCTGGAGGCGCTGCTCGAGCACCTCGAACCACGGGAAGCTGCCGCGCAGCTCGGCCTGACCAAGGAGCTTCAGCCGGCCGCCAAACCGCCGGAGCGGCACGCCGCGGATCGTCACGCTGCCGCCGAAATCCTCCGACTGCAGGACGCCGATCTGCGTGAGCTCGTCGACCGGCGCATCCCCGCCGAGAACGTCGAGCGCCGCGCGGTGCGCGAAGACGAGGTAGTCGCGGAAGAACGGCGCGAACCAGCGCGTCGCGACGTGCAGCCGCGCGTGGCTCAGCCGCTCGATCGCCCCCGGCGACAGGCGAACGCCGATCTCCGTGAAGCTCCCGCGGCTCGGCGCGAACTCGTGATCGCGATCGTCCCACAGCAGGCCGAAGCTCTTGGCGATGAGAGGGTAGGTCTCCGGCGTGTGCAGGAGCGCCCGGAGCGCGTCCCCCTTCGGTCCGGCCTCGCGCCGGGCCGCGATGTCGCGGACGAGCTTCGAGCCCGGGTACACCTCGCGCCAGACGTACGAGACCTGCGTCCCGTCGTATACCTCGAGGCGCGGGTCCTCTCCTTCCGCCGCGAGCTTGAGGACCGTGAAGCGGAGGAACGCGCGACCGCCGACGATCGCGCGATCGTAGTGGTGGTACCGCCGCGCGCGGAGGCTCCGCTCGAGCTCGGGATCGGAGAAGGCGGCCTCCGCCGTGCGCGGGCCGACGCCGTAGTAGGGCATCGTCGCGAGCTTGTTGAAGAAGAGCTCCGCCTGGATACGCAGCTTGTCGCCGAAGATCCCCGGCGCGTCGATCCTGACATAATCGTCATGCATTGGGAGCGAGGCGTCGCCCGCCTCGTCCACCGCGACGTTCATCTGAAAGAGGCCCTGAATGCGGAAGCGGTACGGATCGTAGCCTTCCTCGAAGCGCGCGAGCACGCCGATGGCGCCGAACCCGAAGCCGAGGTTGGAGTCGTAGTTGATGACCGGCAGGAGGCCGGGCTCCCAGCGGTTCGGCGGCGGAGCCTCGGGCTCCGCGCGCAGCGGGGCAGCGAGAAACAACGCGGCCAGCGCGATCGTCGCCGCCCCGCCCCTCATGCCGTCAGGCCGCCCGTGCCTTGAGGAGCTCGAGCGCGAGCTTGGTGAAATCGGCTTCGGTGAGGATGCCCAAGAGCTTCTTGGCTCCGTCCACCACGAGCAAGCAGCCGAGCTTTCGCTCGAGCAGGATCTTGCCGGCCTCGAGGAGCGGCATCTCGGGGGGGACGGTCACGACCTCGCGCGACATGAGCGCGCCGACGGTGGCCGGCCCCGCGAGCGTGCTCCGGTAGATGTCGCGCTGGCTGACGACGCCCACGACCCGATCCCCGTCGACGACGGGGAAGTGGCGGAAACGGAGCAGGCGCATCGCCTCATCCAGGTGGTCGATGGTCTGGTCAGGCTGGAGCGTGACGACCTCGCGGGTCATCAGGTCGCCCGCGAACCTCGGGATCTCGGTTGCCATGCGCTCGCCGTAGGCAAGACCTCGGCCAGCCACGAAACGCGGGATCGCTAGCCGCTCTTCTTGGCAGGCACGTGGGCCTTGGCCCGGATCTCCGACTCCTTCGGCGCAGGGCAGCGGGCCGTCTCGGGACCGCGGTCCGAGGCCTTCTCCCAGACCTCCTGCGGGGCGAGGCCAGGTGGGGGCGGCAACGTGGCGCGTTGGGAAGGAGGGACGCTGTCGCCGAGCGAGAGGTTGCGCACGCTGACCCGGCGGATCGTGGTCTCCAGGCCGAGCACCATCTTCAGCAGCACGGTCTCGTCGGGCGGCGCGATGAGCGCGAGCCGCAAGTTCCGAGCCATCGTGCGGAGAGCCCGCGAGAAGAGTGGCGCTTCGGGGCCGGCCTCGGCGCCGAGCGCCTCGAGCTCATCCGCCAAGCGCTCCGCGTCGAGCACGGTTGCCTCGACTTCGGCTAGGGAAAGACCGGCTCTCGTCATTGGGGGCTACCTCGGTGAGACGCCCTTCCTACGAGCGAGGTGCGCTCACAATTTCCTCACAGCCCCTCAAACCGTGCCCAGAACGCCACAGGCGTGGGCCTCTGGCCGTGCACACCGCCGTGGTGGCATGACCGCTGCACGCGGGGCGGGCATGGACGTCGCGCACGCCAAGGTCGCGGTGCTCGGGGCCGGCAACTGGGGGACGGTCGTCGCGGACCGCGTGGCGCGAAACGGCCGCGAGGTCACGTTGTGGACTCGCGACGCGAAGGTCCGTGACGAGGTCAATCTCCAGCACACGAACGAGACGGCGGTCCCAGGCTTGCGGCTCTCGCCGAACGTGCGCGCAGTGACCGACCCGAAGGACGCGCTCGACAAGGCCGAGCTCGTGTTCGTCATCGTGCCCGCGCAAGCGATGCGCGACGTCTGCAAAACCGTGGGTGAGCACTTTCGGCCCTACCACTTCGTCGTGCACGGGACGAAGGGCCTGGAGCTCGGGACGCTCGCGCGAATGAGCGAGATCATCCACGACGAGACCTGCATCCGGCAGCTCGGCATGCTCTCGGGCCCCAACATCGCCCCCGAGATCGCGCGCGGCGCGCCCGCCGGCACCGTCGTCGTGAGCCACTACCCGGACGTGATCCGCGCGGCGAAGGCGGCGCTCACCTGCGACGAGCTGATGGTGTTCTACGGCGAAGACGTGCTCGGGGTCGAGATCGCGAGCTCGTTGAAGAACGTCGTCGCCATCGCTGCGGGCATCGCCACCGAGATGAACGTCGGCGAGAACGCGAAGGCGTTCCTCGTCACGCGGGGCCTCGCCGAGATGACGCGCATCGCCGTGACGATGGGCGGTGACCCCACGACGCTGAGCGGGCTCGCGGGCCTCGGGGACCTCGTCGTCACCTGCGCGAGCCAACACTCGCGAAACCATCGCATCGGCCGGGCGCTCGCCCGCGGCGTCTCGCTCTCGCAAGCGCTCGAGGATCTCGGGATGGTGGCGGAGGGCGTCTCCACGAGCCGCGCCGCACACGAGCTCGCGCGCGACATTGGCGTCGAAGCGCCGCTGCTCGAAGCCGTCTACCGAATCATCCACGAAGGTCAGTCGGCGCAGGCGGCGGTCCGCGACCTGATGCGCACCCCTGCGGGTCGCGACGTCGCGCTCTTCCAATCGCGAGCCTGAGGTCGCGCGCAGCGCTTGCGCCGCGGCGCGTGCTTCGTCTGTGTTTTCAGGCACATGAAAGTGGCTCGCCGCTTGCGAGAGGGTGGGCATGCAACTGCCTCTGCAGATCACCTTCCGCGACATGGACTCGTCGGACTTCGTCCGTGAGTACGTCGAGAAGCGCACCGCCAAGCTGGAGAAGTACTTCGATCGGATCACGAGCTGCCGCGTCGTGATCGAGGCCCCGAGCCGCGCGCATCACCGGCACGGCACCGCCTACCGCGTGATGATCGACGTGACGGTCCCGGGCGACGAGCTCGTCGTCGGTCGCAAGCCGGAGGACGAATCCTCCCAGAAGGATCTCTACGCCGCGATCGACTCGTCGTTCGATGACATGAAGCGCATGCTCGAGGAGTGGGCGCGAAAGCGCCGCGGTGAGGTCAAACACCACGGCCCGAGCTGACTCGTGCGGTCGGCTTCAGTCGCCGACCGAGAGCTCGAGCAACACCGCCTGGCGGGCGCTGACCTCGAACGTGTCAGCCTTGCCGAGCAGCACATAGGACTTGCCTGCGGCGAGGCCACCCGCCGCAGGCGCAGAGCCCGTCGCGCAGGTCGTGTTGGCGTCAGCCAGGAAGAGCCCCGTCGCGGTCGGGGCAAGCACCGCAGCTTCTCCGATGTTCCCGGTCGCGGAGACGAGCTCCGGCCCGCAGATCCCTTCGGCGGCCACCTCGACGAAGTCACCGCCGGCGATCCGCTGGAAGGGGCCGTCCCACGCGTAAACGTGGGCGTCGGCCGCGCCCGGCACGGGCAAGACGTGCTCGAGGATGGGGGTGGACTCGACGACCAGGTCGTCGCCGAAGACGTTCTCCTTGGACGCGAGCCCGATCGTGAGCGTCGTGCTCGCGTCGAACGTCTCCTCTTGCCTGACGAGGAAGGCCGACGGCGTCGCGGCCATGTCGCCCTTGCGGACCATGAAGTAGACAGTCTCGTCAGGGTCGAGCAAAGCCGCCGCCGACCCGCCGGGACGACGCGGGGTGAGATACTCCGTGATCTCGCCGTACGCGACGGTGCCGACGAGCTCGCTCTCGGCCTGCGTGTTTCCCCAGTAGAGGTCCAGGTCCACCCCCTTCGTGCCGTCGGAGACGAAGTTCACGAAGCGAATGCGGCCCGGGAGATCGGAGAACGGGACGTCGCCCCCGCCGCCCGACCCCAGCCCGCCCGTCCCGCCGCCCCCCGAGCCGCCGGTGGTGGAGTCGTCCCCACAAGCGAAGAGACCCATCCCCGAGAGCAACACCACCAAACCAAGCGCTCGCATCGTGGAACCCTCCTCCGTCGCCGACAATCCTACTGCAGCCGCGTGACCGTCTTCCCTGCTCAGGGCAGCTTGTCGGAAGCCCAAGGCACGAGCACGAGGAACACGATGGCGACGAGCACGAGCATGATGGCGCTCGTCACCAGGTAGGTGGAGCGCGGCGAGGCGGAGGTGCTCCAGCCGTCGCCGTAGAACTTGCCGCGCGAGCGGACGCGGAGCTTCTTCTGGACGCCACGGAGGATGTCGGGCGCGACCGAGCCGGGCGGCGGGCGGAGCGCGCCGCGCAGCGCCTCCTTGAGATCGACCTCGTCGACGACGACCTCGGCGTCGCCCGACGAGGGCGGCGGATCCGCGGAGGGCGGAGGCGTCTCGGCCGCGCGCTGCTCGCGGGCCTTGGCTGCGCGCTTGACCATCGCGCGGACCTTGTCGTCGTCGTCGTCGCTGTCGGTCATGACTGACCCCTCAGCTTCTCTCCGATGGCCTTCTCGACGAGCACGCGCAGCTGGCTGCGCGCGCGGTGGATGCGGCTCTTCACGGTGCCGTCTGCCAGGCCGGTCACGGCAGCGATCTCCTCGTAGGACATGTCCTCGACGTCGCGCAGAATGAGCACTTCCCGGAAGTCCGGCTCGATCTGCTGAATCGCGTGCTTCACGATCACCTCGAGCTGCATGCCCTCGACGAGCTCGTCGGGCCGGCTGATGTCCCCGACGCTGACGCCCTTGGCCGCCGAGAGGGGCGCCCTATCGGCCATCGCGTCCACGTCATCTTGCTCCCCGACCTGCCTCCGGGCGAGGTACTTCGTGCGGTTTTTGCAGAGGTTGACGGCGATTCGGTAGATCCAGGTCGAGAGCTTCGAGTCACCACGGAACTGGTCGATCGCCTTGAAGACCTGGACGAAGACCTCCTGCGCCAGGTCCTCCGCCTCTTCGCGCCGGCCAAGCATGCGGAACACGAGCGCGAACACCCGCCGCTCGTAGGTGACCACGAGCTCGTTGAAGGCTGCCTCGTCTCGCGCCACGAGGCGCGCCACGAAAGCTGTTTCATCGTCGCTCGAAGCCACGCGCCGGCCGAGGATACACGTTTTTGCGGCGTCGCCTGTTTCCCTGAAACCTGATACGCCTTCCTTCGTGACCGCGCCCATGCTCGGCCCTTCCGGGGGGCCCCCTCCCGCAGCTCCCGCCGGGGCGATTCAGCCCGCGGGCGGCCAGAACCTCGCAACGAACGAACAGGTGCTGTTCGAGGGCGAGCCGGCGCTCGTCTCGAGCATCGGCATCGTGTTCTTGCTCCTCTTCACCGCCGGCCTCGCGGCCATCTGGCTCTATTTCCGGCGCGGCGGCGTGCGGTACAAGATCACGACCCAGCGCGTCGTCATCGATCGAGGCATCTTCTCGAAGACGATGGAGCAGCTGGACCTCTACCGCATCAACGACTTCACGGTCGATCGGCCATTCGGCCAGCGCCTCCTCGGCACCGGGAACATCCAGCTCACCACGTTCGACAAGACGACCCCCATCGTCACGCTCGAGCACCTGAAGACGGACGTCGTGAAGCTCTACGAGACCCTCCGCGTGGCGGTCGAGACCGCGAAGCAGAGCCGCGGCGTGCGCGTGCTCGACATGGAGTGACGTGCTGCGCAGACTGGAGCCCGTAGCCAATGGGTGAGCCAGTCCCTGCACCTTCCTCCCCCCTGCCCCCCTCCACTCGAGTGGAGGGGGATCCGTAGCCGTGCCTCTTGCGCTGCGGCTCGCGCTGGCGTTCGTGCTCGTCGCGATCGGGGCGACGGCGCTCTGGGGAGTCCGCGTGCGGACGACCTCACGCCGGCTGATGGAGGCGGACTTCTCCGCGCGCATCGAGGCGGCCACCCACGAGGTGGAGGAGTCGCTCCAGTCCGAAGCGACGCAGCTGAAGGACCTGACCGTCCCGCTCTGCGCGCGGGCGACCTTCGTGGAGAAGGCGCTCGTCGATCTCGAGCGCGTGAAAGGTGATCCGCTCACGCTCGAGACCGGGAGCTTGCTCTCCATCGATCACCACGTCCCCGCCGAGGCCGCTGCGCGCAGCCTCGACGAGCTCGCGCTCGTGACGCCCGACGGGTTCATCGTCTCCTCCTCGGACACGAAGACGCGCCGAACGAAGAACCCCCGCCTGGGCAAGCTGATCCAGGAGGCCGACAAACCTGCCGTCCGCCTGCGACCGCAGGCCGCGGGCGGCGAGCTTTCGCTCGAGGTCGCTTGCTCGAAATCGCAGCGCTCGCTCGTGCTCGGCCTCGTCGGCGCGCGGCGGATCGAGAACATCCTCGACCGCGTGGGACGCGCGCACGGCGCGACGCTCGCCGTGCTCCCCTCGGGCGAAGCGCCGCCCCCTTCCTCCGACGGGCAAGAGGTCCGCGTGGTGGAGGTGAAGGCCGTGCCCGGGCTCTCGGTCGTCGCGACCCTGTCCCGCGCGCGCCTCCGGGACGCGCTCGAGCTCCTCGATCGCGAGATCATCGTGAGCGGCGCGGCCGGCGCGGGCGCCGCGCTCCTGCTCGCCCTCCTCCTCGGGCGCTCCCTCGCCAAGCCGCTCCGCGAGCTCGCGCGCGAGACCGGCGAGGTGCTGAGCGGCGAGCCGCGGCCCGTGCGCGCACGCGGGGGCCGCGAGATCCGCGTCCTCGCCGAGACGTTCAACAAGACAATCGACGAGCTCTCGCGCATGAAGAAACGCCTCGCCGTGACCGAGCGCATCGCCGCCCGGCGCGAGATCGCGAGGCAGGTCGCGCACGAGATCAAGAATCCGCTCGCGCCCATCCGCGCCGCGGTGGAGACGCTGCGCCGCCTGCGCGACCGCGGCGACGAGCGGTTCGACGAATACTTCGACGAGGCCACACGCACCGTCCTGGAAGAGGTGCACCGCATCACGAACATCGTCAGCGAGTTCACCAAGTTCCAGCGGCTCCCCGCGCCCAACCCCGAGCCGATGGACCTCGTGCAGGCGGCACGCGGCGTGGTCTCGCTCCACGCCGCCGATCCCGAGATGGTCAAGACCGGCGACCCCGACGCCCCTCCTCGCGTCGAGCTCCAGGCCGGCGACATCCCGCCGGTCCGCGCCGACAAGGACCAGGTCATCCAGGTGCTCACCAACCTCGTACAGAACGGCCTCGAGGCGGCGAGCGCCGTCCGCGCGGATCCACGCGTGCTCGTGACGATCGACAAACAAGGCAAAGACAAGGTCCGCATCGTCGTCCGCGACAACGGCCCCGGCGTCTCCGAGGAGATGCGCGAGCGCCTCTTCGAGCCCTACGCCACGAGCAAGGCGACCGGCACCGGCCTGGGCCTCGCCATTTGCCAGCGCATCGTCTTCGAGCACGGCGGGGAGATCGTCTATCGGCCCGCGACGAAAGGCGGCGCCGTGTTCGAGATCACCTTGCCCATCGCCGGTCCGAGCCTGCTCGAGAAGCCGCTCGAGACCACCGCGCAGCCCGTCAGCCGGCATCAGCACGGAAGCGAGGAGGACAGCGGGTGACGAGCCGAGTGCAACTCGCGCTCGTTCTCCTCGCCAACTTGGTGGGGTGCGGCTCGACCGAACCGGTTCAGGTGCAGGACGTTCGTCTGCCGAGCGCGGCCACGAGCGCGCCGCCGGTCGCAGCCACGTCCGCCGGACTTCCGCTCCGCGGCCCCTGCGTGCCCATCCCGGAGCTGAGCTTTCGGGTCGATCGCGTGCACACGCAGTCTTCCCCACCCGATCCGAGCCAGCCCTTTCAAACAAACAACACCGTCAGCGTCGCGACCGACCGCTCGTTGGACATCGACGGGGACGGTGCGCGCGACGCGCTCGTCCCCGAGCCCGCCGAGGGCGACTGCAACTTCGACCTTCATCGCGCCGTCTACGTCGCCCGCGGCGACTGCGGTCACAAGGTCGGCGTCGTCGCGGGAAGCGTCGAACCGAAGACGGGCCCCATCTCGAGCGGCCTCCCCGAGCTGACGACCGTCGTCGAGGTCGGCGCGCAACCCGACCCGCTCCAACCGGCACGACGTCGCACAATCAAGCGGACCTATCGGTTCGACGGCGCTACGTACCGAAAGGTACACGAGCAAAGCGAAGACGTGGTCTGTCACCATTGCAGCACGGTGCGCTGCACGATCTCGACGCTCGCTCCCGACGACCAGCGCCCAATGCCCTGATGCAGCGCGTGCATCGTGACGCGCAACCGCCGCCGGGCCACGGTCGACGCAACCGGCTCTCCCCGCTCCTCCGCAATGGCACGTGTGATGCAGTCGCGCACGCGCCATCGAATGATGGCTTGGCCACGCGATCGAAACTCGCTCTTGCTTTGCTGGTTCCGCTCTTCCTCGCTTGCGAAGGTCCCGAAGGCGCACAGGGCCCCAGAAGGGCCTGCCGGGGAGGACGGTGCGCCTGGTGAAAATGGGCAAGATGGGACTGATGGGCAGATGGGCGCGCCCGGCTCGGACGGCATGGACGGCCAGAACGGCGCCCCAGGGACGGATGGCCAAGACGGCGCGCCGGGTATCGACGGGCAGGACGGAATCAGCTGCTGGGACTTGAACGCCAACAGGCAATGTGACTCCGCAACGGAGGACACCGACATGAGCGGGGTCTGCGACGCTGCGGATTGCGAGGGCGAGCAAGGTCCGCAGGGGCAACAGGGGCAACAGGGCGCACAAGGCCCTGCGGGGCCGACGCTCTTCCAGCAGAGCACCTTCCTCTTCGTGAACGTGCCCGCGGCAGGCCAGCCGGATGCGACTGTCGGGTCCATCACGTTCACCCCACCGGCGAGCGGCACCGCGGTGGTTCGCGCTCGCGGCTACTGCAACATCGACGGGATCAGTGGCCAGAACGTGGAGATCAACCTCGGCCTCGGCACCGCTTCCGCCGCTCCATTCCTGGACCAGGTGACCAGCTGGGGAGTCCTGCGGGTTCCCAATGGCGCGCCCGCCGTCCTTCATCAGTTGATGTTCAGCGCCGAGCGGACTTTTGCGGTCAACGGCGGAACGGCGACGACCGTGACCCTCGCCGGGCGTCACACCACCGGTACGGCGGCAGACGATTGCTCGGGATCCATCGTGGTCGAGATCTTCACCGGCACGCTCCCGTAGCCAAGTGCGAGCGGTTGGCCAGCGCCGCCGCGCCTTCGAATGCAGTATGGGGCCTGAGCCGACTTCGAGATGGCTCAGGCCAGCCCGGCCTGCCTGGCGCGGTCGAGCAGGTCGCGCTTGAGCGTGGCGAAGCGCTGCCGGAGCCGCGCGGACTCCCTTCTTCAGCGTGGTCGCGTCGAGCTCGCCCTCGACACCGGCGAGAACGCGCGCGACCTCGCTCCAGCTCATCTCCTTGTCGACGCGCAACACGAGCAGCAGCTGATCGTCCTCGGGGAGTTGCTCCCGGAGCCGCGCAAAGCCGTCTTTCACCGAGGTGCGGAGGTGCGGGGCCGTCTCGCTCCGCACCTCTGCTGCGATTGCCGACAGCTCGGAGTCGCTCGGCATCGAAGCGAGCGCGCGCCCGCGGACGCGCGCGGACTCGACGTAGCTCCGTGAAGCGTTGCGCGCGATCGTGTACGCCCAGGTGCGGAACGACGACGCCCACAGGAAGTTCGGGAGCCCGCGCCAGAGCCGCTCGGTCACTTCGGAGAAGACCTCCGCGGCCTTCGCCTCGTCGCGGTGCAAGCTGACCAGGACGCCGAAGAGCTCCGGTCCGTAGCCACGCAAGGCGAGCGTCGCAGCCCCGTGCAGGTCGCCTGCGTCGAAGCGCTCGCGGATGGCACGCTCCAGGCTGTCGCGTCGGTCCGCGTCCATGGCGCGCGCATGATGGAGCGCATTCGAGCCCCGAGCAAGCGGACGTCGGTGGCGAGGCTCGGCGCTCAGCGCAATGGACGCAGCGCTTCGACCACCGGCATCGGGATGTCGGACTTGCCCCACGCGTCGGTCACGAGCTTCGCCAGCTCCCTCGCGCGGGCGTCGTCGCCGCGCTTCTTGGCGCGGAACGCCTCGCGCGCGTGCGCGGGGGTCGCGCCCGCGAAGCGGCCGGTGCGGTGGTCCATCAGCGCGACATCGATCGCGCTCGCATCCGGGGCACGCCCGACGCTATCGAAGACGGAGACGTCGACGATGAGCGGGTAGAAGTTGTCCTTCGGGTCGAGGCGGCCCCACGCTCGTGCGGCGTCTCGGAGGTCGCCGCGCACGACGGCCGCCGCGCCGTCGACGTACGATCGGTACCGCTCGTTGATCGTCTTGCCGTAGCCATCGATCCGCTCGAGCTCCTCGAACCTCGCCAGACAGCGCTCGGCGCGCTCGTGGCTCGTGCGCACGCACGCGCCGAGCAGCGTGGCCCACATCCAGGTTCTCTCGTAATCGTACGGGAGGTCGAACAGGTACCGGTCCAGGAGGTCGTCCGCGGTGGCTCGGCTGTCCCCGACGGCGTCGGCGAGGCGCAGCAAGCGGTTGACCGCCGTGAGCTCCTGCCGGCTCCACTTCACGAGGGGCGTAGCCTCGAGAAAGCGGCCCAGGTGCCGGCGGCCTCGCCCAAATGCTGCCTCGCCGAACGCGACCTCAGCGAGGATCATGTCACCCACGTGTCGAAGTCGGGGCGATCCTGCGAGGTAATCGGCGGCCACGGCCTGAGCCTCGGTGACCTGCCCGCCAGCGACGAGCAGGGGGCCGAGCGCCATACCGGCGAGCGAGTCGCTCAGGCCGGTCAGCTCGTATTGGCGGCGGGCGAGGCGCAGCGTGTCTTCGGGGGTGGTGATGTCGCTGAGCAAGAGGTAGGGGACCCAAGCCTCGACCCACCGCGCGGTTCGCGCCGCGTGCTCCGTACCGCGGGCGAGATTGCCGAGCATCTGCGCGGCCGCGTCATCGCCTGGCAGGAGCTTCAGGGCCGAGAGCGAGCAGGCCCGAGCGCGCTCGACCTCGCCGTCCTGCCGCCACAACACGGCCTCGGCGTCGAGCAACGCGGCCTGGCGCGCCGGGCTCGGCTCGATCACACGTGCCCGCTCGATGCGCTCGCGGAGGGCGGCCCGCTCCTCCGCGGTGAGCTCGTCCCGCTCCTGAGCCGCGAGCGTGAGCGCGTCGGTGGACTCGTCGAACGCTCGGTAGGGCGGCCCCGCCCCGCCGTTCGGCGTGTTGGGAAAGCAGCTGTACCAGAGGTTGCGCTTCAGTCGCGCCTCCCCTGGCTGGGCGAGGAAGCGCTCACATTCGTCCGTCGCCTCGGCGTGGTGCTCCAGGCTCACGAGGAGCGCCGCCGCCCAGCCCGCCGCGCGGGGCGAGTCCGCCCACGTCGGATAACGTTCGACCGGCAGCGGCTCGGCGGGCGGCACGATCACGCCCCGCTCCACGAGCTCTTCGAGCGCGAGCCACAGCGCCCACGGCAACGTGGTGCTCTTGGCCCGCGCGCGCCCGATCTCGCGCTCGCCGTGCTCTGCGATCAGCGTGACGGTGAGCTCGGTCGGGCCACGCTCCACGGTCCCGTCGAGCACGAGCGTCGCGCCGGCGGTGGCGACGAGCGTGCGTGCGCGCGCGTCGGGTGCCCCGAACGGGTCGTCGAGCACGCCGTCGGTCGGCATGTTCGGAAGACCGAGCAGCGCCGCGGGCACCCGCACGTTCGCGCTCGGCGGCGAGAGGCGCATCGCCGCGAGCTCACACGCGAGATCACCCGCGGCGGCGCCGAGCCAACCCGCAGGCTCGCGTACGCCACGCGCCTCCCAGACGGGACAAGCGAGCGTCGCGCTCGCGTCGAGGCGCAGCACGTTCTGATCCGCTGCGACCGGGGCGGCAGCGCTCGGGTCGTTCGCACCGCGTAGACCGAGCCAGAGACCAGCGGCCGCGAGCGAGCCGGCGACCACACCCGCCGCGAGCAGGCGCCGCCGTCCGCGTCGAGGCGAGGGCGCGTGGGCCGCGGCGAGCAGTGCCTCGGCGACCTCGCGCGCGCTCGCAGGGCGGTCCTCTGGCGTCTTCGCCAGGCAACGCATCACCACGGCCGCGAGCGGCGCTGGGAGGTCGGGTCTCAGGGTCGCGAGGGGCGGCGGGTCGGCCGCGACCACGGCGCGCGCGAGCGCCGACAGGGTGTCACCGGTGAAGGGGCGCCGCCCGCTGAGCAGCTCGTAGGTGAGCACGCCGAACGAGAACAGATCGGAGCGCGCGTCGACCGGATCGCCGACGATCTGCTCGGGTGACATGTACGCCGGCGTGCCCGCTCGACTGCCCTCGAGCGTCGGCAACGACACGCTCGCGCCGCCGCTCGTCGGCGCTCGCGGCGCAAGCTTCGCGAGGCCGAAGTCGAGCAGCTTCACCACGCCGTCGGGTGTGACGAGCACGTTCTCGGGCTTGAGATCGCGGTGCACCAGCCCCGCAGCGTGGGCGGTGCCGAGCCCGGCGAGGACCTGCTCGGTGATGGTCAGGACCTGCTCGAGATCCAGCCCGCCCATCCCGATGCGGAGCCTCAAGCTCTCGCCCTCGACGCGCTCCATCGCGAGGAAGACCAGGCCTTCGGCCTCGCCGAGCTCGAAGACCGCGGCGATGTTCGGATGGCTCACGGCCGCGGCGGCGCGCGCCTCGCGCACCAAGAGGCGCCTCTGCGCTTCGTCACGCGCGAGCGAAGGCCGGAGCACCTTGAGCGCGACCTGCCGATGGAGCGTCGTGTCGTCGGCGAGGTACACGATGCCCATTCCGCCGCGACCGAGCTCCCGCACGACGCGGAAACGTCCGAGCTGCGTCCCGGGCTCGAGCGCGCGCGTAGCCGGATCGATCTCGTCGACGCGCGCGACTCGTCGCAGGAGGGCGTCGGCCTCCGGGTCCTCGTCGTTGGGGTCGAGTATCGATTCGTCCGGGGCTTCGTCCACGGGTCCTCACCGCCGGCGCCTCATCCAGACCGACCGGCGCGGACGATAGACCGTCGATCGTGAGGCCAGCAAGGAGCGATGGCGAGATCGACGTGGCCTCGATTTTTTCGATCACATCCGCGACCAAGGCGGTCCGTCTCTCCGAACGGAGACGAGCATGTATCCTTGGATTGCGATTGCGGGCTTTTCGGCGTCGATCCTGGTGTTCGGCGTCGCGGGTTGTGGAGATGACGAGGTCACCGGACCCGGCGGCGCAGGGGGCGGCGCCGGCGGCAGCGGCGGCGCAGGGGGCACCGGAACGACGGTCACCTCCGGAGGGCTCACGCTCGAGGAACCACAGGCGGGGCTCACCGGCTGCGCGGAGATCTTCGTGGACGACGACGGCGAGTGCCGTCCGTCACTCGCGAAATGTGGTCTCGGCGAGGTTCCGGATCTCGAGACGGGCTGCGTCGCCGTCGGCGTGACCGACTGCGCGGCGGCGTTCGTCGACGAGCGTGGCCTGTGCCTGCCGGCGGTGAGCGCCTGCGAGGAGGGCAGCTTCCCCGTGCCGACGCTCGGGTGCGTGGCACTCGACGGCCCGATGGGCTGCGGCGCCGGGACCTGGGGCAACGTGCCGGACGCGCCGGAGAACGTCTACGTGGACGCGAGCTTCGCCGGCGAAGCGTCGGACGGCACGAAGACGGCACCGTTCACCACGCTCGCCGACGCGCTCGCGTCGATCGGCTCGTCGGGACGTATCGTGCTCGCCGCGGGCACGTACACGGCGGACCTGACCATCTCGAGCGGCGTCGAGGTCCGCGGGGTCTGCGCGAGCCAGGTCACGCTCACCGCGCCCGACACCGCGGAGCGCGTGCTCGCCATCGACCCAGGGCCCGGGCAGCTCGTCGCGCTCGCCGACCTCACCGTGTCCGCGAGCGTCGGAGGCGTCCGCGTCACCTCGGGTGAGGCGACGCTCTCGCGCGTGCGGATCCGCGACGTCGGCTACATGGCCCTCCAGTCCTTCGGGGGGTCGACCGTCGTCACCATCGAAGACAGCGTCGTCGAGGACACGACGAACTTCGGCGCAGACGCGATCGGCATCGGTCTGCAGGCGCGGTCAGGCGGCCAGCTCACGGTGCGGCGCAGCGCGGTGCTCCGAACGAGGTCGGCAGCGCTCTCCGCCGTCGCGGGTGATCTCGTCGCCGAGGACATCTTCGTCGCCGATACCAAGGCCGACAGCACCGGCGCCGGATACGCGGCGGCCTCGATGTCGGGTGGATCGCTCGTCCTGCGCCGCGCGGTGCTCGTGGGCAATCTGCAGGGCATCTACGCCGCCAACGAGGCGACCATCGAGGACTCGGTGCTCGGCCCCACGATCTCGCCGAGCAGCGATCGGGCGACGCTCGTCGACGGAGCCTTCTCGCTCGTGCGCTCGGCGGTGGTCGACGGGACGACCTGGGGCGTCACCTCCTACGACGGGCAGACCGGTCCCGTGCTGATCGAGCATGCTCTCTTCGCGGACGTGGGCTCCGGGGCCTTCGGCGGCTCGTCCATCTCGCTCGACGAGGGCGGCAGCGTGCGCCGCTCGGCCTTCGTACGAAACACGGGCCCCTCGCTAACCGTGGCCAACGATTCCGAGGTCGACGGCATCGTCGTCGAGGACGGGCGCTTCGATTCGTCGCTCGGCGTCGGCTCGGGCATCTCGATAGCCTCGAGTGACGGCATGGTCACCGTGGACCGAGCGTACGTAAGAGGCGTCGAGGACGTCGCGCTCCAGGTCGGGGCCTACGAGGGCACGGCGGGGACGGTCGTCATCAAGCGCTCACGTTTCGAGAGTCTGCCCGGCGTCGACGGGAACCTCGGCCTCGGCATCGGGCTCGCAGCACCGACGATGGCCGTGACCGTGGAGGACACCGTCATCGAGGGCGCACACGCCGCGGGGATCGAGTCGGTGGACACCACGCTCGCGATGCGACGCTCGGTCGTGCGCGACGTCGCGCTCGGCAAGACGAACAACCTGCAAGACGGCGTGTCCACCGTGGGCCCCATCGGGGACGGAGTGCTGTTCCTCGACGACTCGGGTGGCCACGGTCTCACGCTCGAGGACGTGTGGCTCGAGGGCGCGACGCGTGTCGGCGTCATGGCCAAGACCGGCACGCACTCGCTGACGCGCGTCCGCGTGCTGGGCTCCGACGTCGGTGTCGCGTCGCGTGACGGCGCGACGATGACCCGGACCGACTGTGACCTCGGCGGCAATGGCGTCGAGGTCGAAGACCCGAGCACGCTCGTCGTGCCTTGACGAGGGCGCGCGCCGGCCGTCGGCCGGTGCGCTCATCTACCTCACAGGGCGTGGCTCGATCTCCTCGAGGCGGAGGAGCGTCGCCGGCTCGCGACGGGCTCGCGAGACCAACGCGCCATAGCCGATGAACGGCAGCAGAAGGAGCAGCAAGCCTGGGATGAACCGCCCGAGGTAGAGCGTCGCGCCCACACCCAGCTCCGACGCCCAGGGCGACGACGGGACGAAACGCACCGGCACCCGCATCCCAGGCTCGAGCCGCGCGGCGGGCGCACTGCTGCTGAGGAGCTGCGCCCCGCCCACGGCAAAGTCGAGCTCGGCCGGGGGCGAGCCTTGGCCGCGCGCGACTGCGACCCACAAATAGACCGATGTCGAATCGGCGCCGAACGGCCGCCTCTCCTCGAATCGGAGTACCGTCCCGTAGGTGTCCTCGCCGGAGGCTCGCCGCAGGTGATAGGAAACGTTGACGAGCTGAGCGAGCCCGAGGCCGATCAGCATGAGCACGAGCCCTCCGAGGTGCGCGCGCGCACGCCTTTCGGCCTGCTGCCCCGCGCGACCGACGGAGATCACCATCGGCGCGCCTCCTGGCGGACGCAGCACGAGCTCCTGCACCTCGCCGCCGCTTGCGTCGCGGTAGCCCGAGCTCTCGCCCGGCACCGGAGCGCCCTCGATGGCTCCGCGCACCGTCAGCGTCTCTCCCGCGCCGAGCTCGAGCACGCGGAGACGGCGCTTCGGCTCGAGAGGCGTCACCACCGGGACGACGTCCGTCACGACGAGCGCTTCGCGATCGGGCTCGACGCGGAGCGCCGCGCCCGAGGCGAGGCGAAGCACGAACGGGCGCGGCACCACGCGCCGCGCGACCTCGCGCCACCGGGTCCGCAGTCCGAAGCGACCGTCGCGAAGCTCGCTCGACGTCTGCTCGATCTCCAGCCGAACCGCTGGGCCCACCGCTGGGGCGTCGCTCTCGGCGAGCTCGGCGACCCCCGTTACCGTCGCCGGACCGAGCGCTGGCTCCCGCGCGGCCTCGGCGCGCCGCGCGCGTGCCCGCAGAAACCAACGCAGCCACCAGCCTGCCGCGAGCAGCGCGAACGCCAGCGGCAGCGCGGCAAGCGCGAGGATCGCCGCGCGTGAGCTCTCGACCGAGAGGTGGCCCTCCGGAACCGTGAGCCAGGTCACGAGCTCACCGTCTCCGGCGAGCTCTTCCGGTCGGGGGGCTGGGGATGCGTCTTCTGATCGAGACATCAGGGCCTACACCCCGGGAGGCGCTCAGCCAGCGCTCCCGCCCGCGCCACGTTCGCCACCGGGCGACCCTCCGCGCAAGGGTCATTGGTGCACAGGCCCGTGACGAGCACGTGAGCGAGGCCACGACGCACCACGAATGAGAGGCTACCCGACCGCCGCGGCACGACAAGCGGCCCCCCGCGCTCGTCCCGGATCTGGGACGCGAGATCCCATTTCCGGGCGGCCGGCTGAAATTTCCTTCTGGTTTCTGCAGGCCTCACGTTGGCACGAAGCTCGCTCTTGCGGCGCGCGTGGACGTCGCTCGAAGCCCCAACCCGAAACAAGGACCCCGGCGCCGGGCGCTCTTGCTCGGCGGCCTGGCAGTCGTCGCCCTCGGCGGCGCGACGACGGCGCTGGCCTCGCTGGGCCGCGCCCGGCCGCGTCTCTCTCGTACCCGAGTTCGACTGGAGCCCGTACGACGCGGGGCGTTCGTACGCGACGTGCAGGCGCGAGGCGCGCTCGTCCCCGACGAGGTGCACTGGGTGACGGCCGACGGACCGGCCCGCGTCGCGCGGATCGCTGCGAGGCCGGGCGCGGTCCTCGCGAGCGGCGACGTGCTCGTCGAGCTGGTCAACGCGGACCTGGAGCTCGCGACGCTCGACGCCGAACGCCAGGCTGCGGCAGCTCGTTCGGCGCTCGTCGCGCTCGAGGTCCGCGCGGGGACGGATCTCGTCGCGAGCGACCTGACGCTCGCAGGCCTGACGACCGAGCGCGACGTGCTCGCAGCGCGCGACGCGGCGAACGCAAACCTCCGCGCGGACGGCCTCATCCCGGCGCTCGACGACCACGAGACCCACGCTCGCGCGGCGGGCACAGCCGCCAGGCTCGAGCTCGAGCGCACACGTCGTGTGATGCAGAAGAACGGAATGGCACGGCAGATCGAGAGCCAGAAGGGTGAGGTCGAGAAGCTCGATCAGGTCGCCGCGTTTCGGAAGAAGCAGCTCGCGCTGCTCGAGACGAGAGCACCGATCGGAGGCATCCTCCAGGAGCTGCCGCTGGAGCCCGGGCAATGGGTCACGGCCGGAACGGTGCTCGCGAAGATCGCGAAGCCCGGCAAGCTGAAGGCCGTCCTCCAGGTCCCGGAGGCTCTCATCGGCGACGTGGCGCTCGGCTATCCCGTTCGGCTCGAGACGCCTGGTGGCCGCGTCGAGGGAACGGTCGCGCGCATCGACCCGCTCGTGCAAGCAGGGGTGGTGAAGGTCGAGGTGACGCTCCTCGGCGATACGCCCGACGGCGCCCGCGCAGACCTCGCCGTGACCGCGTCCATCGAGGTGGAGCGCGTCGAGGACGCGCTCGTCATGACCCGACCCGCCGGCGTCGCCGCCGGCTCGACGACGGAGGTCTACAGGCTCGACGTCTCGGGGGACGGCGCGTATCGGACGAAGGTGAAGGTGGGGCGCAGCTCCACTCGGGAGATCGAGGTTCTCGAGGGGCTCGCGGCCGGCGACACCGTGGTGCTCGGAGAGACGGAAGCGTTCAGGGGCGCCGAGGCGCTCTCCTTGGTGGACTGAAAGCGGAACGATGGAGAAGAAGATGGCGATTCAGGACGAGATTGTCAGGTTGACCGGCGTCTCGAAGCTGTTCCAGACGGACGAGGTCGAGACGCACGCGCTGTCCAACGTGGACCTCGTGGTTCGTGCCGGCGAGTTCGTGAGCATCGAGGGACCCTCCGGATCCGGCAAGAGCACTCTCCTTTCGATCTTGGGCCTCCTGGACGTCCCGACGAGCGGCACCTATTCCCTCGAGGGCCGCCGCGTCGAGACGCTCACGGCGAACATGCGGGCGCAAGCGCGCAATCGCCGCATCGGCTTCATCTTCCAGACCTTCAACTTGATCGGAGATCTGAACGTCATCGAGAACGTGGAGCTCCCGCTCTCGTACGGCTCGGTCCCACGCGCCGAGCGCCGCGCGCGCGCCGAGCGGGCGCTCGAGCGCGTGAAGATGAGCCACCGCGCGCGCCACTTCCCGAGCCAGCTCTCCGGAGGCCAGCAGCAGCGCGTCGCCGTCGCGCGGGCGATCGCAGGCGAGCCCGCGCTCCTCCTCGCGGACGAGCCGACGGGGAGCCTCGACTCGAACAACGGCGACGCCGTCATGGCGCTCCTTCACCAGCTCCACGCCCCAACCTCGATCTCGCCGCCGCCGTGTCCGAAGGCCGCTTCCGCGAGGACCTCTTGTATCGGCTCAACACGATCGACATCAAGCTACCGAACCTCCGCGATCGCCGTGAGGACATCGCCATCCTCGCGGGGCACTTTCTGGCGAAGCTCTCGGCCAAGTACCCAAGCGCGCCGCACGCCTTCAGCGCGCGCGCGATGGAGGCCTTGCTCGACCACACGTGGCCGGGGAATGTGCGCGAGCTCGAGCACACCATCGAGCGGGCCGCCTTGCTCGCGCGCTCCGCCGAGATCGAGCCCGACGACCTTGGCCTACGCGCGCGCCCGGACGGCGCCGCTGCCATCGAGCAGATGACGCTCGAAGAGGCGGAGGCGCACCTCATCCGTCGCGCGCTAGCGAAACACGGCGGCAACGTCGTCGCGGCCGCGAAGTCCCTCGGCGTAAGCCGGAGCGCGCTCTACCGCCGGCTCGTGCACCACGGGATCAAGGCGCCCGCATGAGGAGCCACGAGGGCCGGCTCCTCGTCGTCGCATACGCTGGGGGCGCCCCGGCCGTCGTGATCGCCACCTGGCTCCTCGCCACGTCGGACCTCTCCGCGAAGGTCGCGTGGACCCTCGGCGCGGCGGCGCTCGTCTCGTGGCTCCTCGTCCCGCTCGTCCTGCGGGACCGCATCACCGGGCCGCTGCGGACCCTCGCGAGCGTGCTCGAGGCGTTTCGCGAAGGCGACTACTCGGTCAAGAGCCGCGACCACGGCGACAAGGGCGCGCTCGGCGAGGCGTCTCGCGAGCTGAACGCCCTGGGCGAGGCGTTGCGCACGCATCGCCTCGGAGCCATCGAGGCGAGCACGCTCGTCGACAGGATCGTCATGACCATCGACGTGGCCGTCCTCGCCGTCGACGACGGCGGCATCGTCCGGCTGGCGAACCCCGCTGCGGAGGCGCTCGTCGGGCGCGCGCTGGTGGGAGAGCCCGCTGGCGAGGTCGGCCTCTCGCCCCTCATCGAGGGTGAGGCTCCCCGAACGGTCACGCCCGCGCTCCAAGGGGTGCGGGGCCCGCTCGAGCTGCGCCGCAGCACGTTCCGCCAAGCGGGACGTGCGCACACGCTCCTCGTGCTCGCCGACGTCGGCCGCGCGCTGCGCGACAAGGAGCGGGACGCCTGGCAGCGGCTCGTGCGCGTGCTCGGCCACGAGATCAACAGCTCCCTCACCCCGATCCAGTCGATCGCCGAGAGCCTCGCGTCGCTCCTGGCCTCGGAGAAGCGTCCCGATGATTGGGAGGGCGACGTGCGAGACGGGCTCGCGATCGTGGGCAGGCGAGCGGGCGCGCTGGGGCGGTTCCTCTCCCATTACGCCAAGCTCGCCAAGCTACCGCCCCCGACGTTCGCGGAGGTCGACATCCGTCCGCTCGTCGAGCGCACCGCCGCCCTCGAGCAGAGGCTCGCCGTGAGCGTCGTCCCCGGCCCGGAGCTCAGGCTGCGGGCGGACGCCGACCAGATCGAGCAGATCCTCATCAACCTGATCAAGAACGCCGCCGAGGCCGCGCTCGAGAAGGACGGCGGCGTCGCGGTCACCTGGGAGCGCGACGGCTCGGACGTCGTCGTGATCGTCGAGGACGACGGGCCGGGGGTCGCGCAGACGGCGAATCTGTTCGTTCCGTTCTTCACCACGAAGGAGGGCGGGTCCGGCATCGGCTTGGCGCTCGCGCGCCAGATCGCCGAGGCGCACGGCGGCACCGTGACCATCGCCAATCGAGCCGGTCGTCCGGGCGCGCGAGCGACGTTGCGCTTGCCGAGCGGCCGGACCTGACCGCGCTCACGCCATGGCCACACTCGATGACGCGCGACGAAACGGCTAGGGTGAGGCCATGAGCCCGTTCGCAGCGCCCACGAGACATCTCTTCTTCACCGGCAAAGGTGGCGTCGGGAAGACGGCGCTCTCGTGTGCGGTCGCGATTTCCCTCGCGGACGGCGGCAAGCGGGTGCTGCTCGTGAGCACCGACCCGGCCTCGAACCTCGACGAGATGCTCGGCGTCTCGTTGGGCACGGAGCCGACCGCGATCCCGGGCGTCCCGAACCTCTTCGCGATGAACATCGATCCCGAGGCCGCCGCGGAGGCGTATCGGGTGCGCGTGCTCGCGCCGTACGAGGGTGTGAAGAGCGCCGAAGAGGTCCGGACGATGCGCGAGCAGCTGTCGGGCGCGTGCACGACGGAGATCGCGGCCTTCGATCAGTTCGCGGGCCTGCTCTCGGGGACGGACCTCGCGTCCGGCTTCGACCACGTCGTCTTCGACACGGCACCGACCGGGCACACGCTGCGGCTCCTCCAGCTGCCGCGCGCGTGGACGAGCTTCCTCGAGTCGAACGAGCGCGGCGCCTCCTGTCTCGGGCCTCACTCCGGCTTGACGATGCGCCACGATCGGTTCGCCGCCGCCCTTCGCGCGCTGGTGGACGCCAAGCTCACGACGATCGTTCTCGTGGCTCGGCCGAACGAGGGTGCGCTGCGAGAGGCCGACCGAACCGCCGGAGAGCTCCGAATGCTCGGCGTCGACAACCAGCAGCTCGTGATCAACGCGATGTTCCGCGCGGAGGACCGCGCCGATCCGGTGGCGCTCGCCTTCGAGCGACGGTGCACGACTGCTCTCGAGGCGATGCCCTCGTCGCTCCGAGCGCTGCCACGCCACGAGGTCCCGCTCCAGCGGTTCAACATGGTCGGGCTCGACGCGCTCCGGGCGCTGCTGGCCGATCCTGGTCGGCTCGAAGGCGCGCCCTCCGTTTCACTCGAGGAGCAGCCGGAGCTCCCGAGCCTCGCCCGCCTCGTGGACGATATCGCCGCGACGGGGCACGGGCTCGTGCTCGTGATGGGCAAAGGTGGCGTGGGCAAGACCACCGTGGCAGCAGCCGTCGCCGTCGAGCTGGCCTCTCGCGGCGTGCACGTCCACCTCAGCACGACGGACCCGGCCGCGCACGTGGCGGCCACGGTCGCGGGGGAGCTGCCGCACCTCGAGATCAGCCGGATCGATCCGCGCGCGGAGACCGAGGCCTACGTCGCGAAGGTGATGGAGCGGAAGGGGCGAGGTCTGGACGCCGAAGGGCGCGCTCTCCTCGAAGAGGATCTACGTTCTCCGTGCACGGAGGAGGTCGCCGTCTTTCACGCGTTCTCGAAGCTCGTCTCGCAGGCACGAAATGGATTCGTGGTTCTCGACACGGCGCCGACCGGCCACACGCTGCTGCTGCTCGACGCGACGGGCTCGTACCACCGCGACGTGATGCGGGGTCTCGCGCCCGACGAGGCGAGCCGGTTCAAGACCCCGCTCATGCGCCTGCAGGATCCCGGCTACACGAAGGTCCTCCTGGTCACGCTCGCCGAGACGACCCCCGTCTCGGAAGCCGCCCAGCTGCAGGACGATCTGCGGCGCGCGACCATCGAGCCCTACGCGTGGGTCGTGAACGGCAGCCTCGCGGCGTCCGGGACACGCGACCCACTCCTGCGCGAGCGCGCGCGAGCGGAGCTCCCGCAGATCGAGCGCATTCGGCGCGATCATGCCCGCCGCTTGGCGATCGTTCCTTGGATGGTCGCGGAGCCGGTCGGCGTCGCGAGCCTGCGAGCCGTCGTGCGAGGCTCGGCGCGCTGAACGCCGTCAACGTCTCTTCTTCGCAGGCTTCTTGCTCACGGACCTCTGCTTCGCCTTCTTTCCGCCGTCCTTTGTGGCGGGCTTCTTCTTCGGTGACTTCACGGGCTCCGATTGGGAGGCGGGCGCCGCCTTCTTTCGGAGCTTCTCGCGGAGCGCGGAGAAGACGTTGGCGGGGTGGTCGTCGAGGCTCTCCCGAGCGCCGTCCCAGCGCCCCGACTCGAGCAGCTCGACGTAGGCCGACATCGCCTCGCGCAGGCTCGTCCCGAGCACGACGAAGTCGCACTCGGTCACCAGCGTGATGAGCTGGCCCACGGTGCCCTTCTTGCCGGGCGTCAGGTCCAGGTAGGTGTTGTCAACTCCGCCCTCGGCGCGAGCCATCGCGCTCATGAAGAGCTCATGAGCGCGAACGTCACGTCACTCCTCCGCGAGGGGATCCCCGCCAGCCTCGCTACGGCGTGAGGACCGGCTCGGGCATGCGCTCGTCGAACCCGTCCCCGAGACTGCCGAAGTGCCGGAAGCCGCTGCACCGGCGCTCTTTGCCGGCGCGCAGGCCACAGAACGTGGAGCTGGGGTACTCGAAGTCGAGCCAACCAGCCGAGCCGTCCAACGCAGGAGAGGAGGCGAAGCTGTTGGGCCCGTTCGACACGAAGCACGACATCAGTCCCGTCGTGTCGAGGGCGCAGTACGGGTAGCCGGGGCCGATCACCTTCGACCAGCTGGTCGCAGCGCCGGCGGGGAAGACGCCGGGGACGGCTTGAATGGTGCAGTGGAGCGAGCCGTCCTGTTTGATGCCGCACTCCCCGAACCCCGTCGCGCCGACGGAGACCCAGTCGCTACCGGGGAGCGCTGCCGGGACCGTGGTCGCGTTCACGCCCCAGTTCCAGAAGGTCCCGTCGGCCTTGTGGCCCGCGGCACGAAAGTGGCCGAGTGAGATCTGGTCCCATCCTGTACCGGCGACCAGAGCGGGCGTGCTTTGCGACGTGTTCGATCCGATCCCCAGCTCGCCGTAGCCGTTGCTTCCCCAGCAATAAAGCTCGTTCGCCGTGGTGATCGCGCACGTGGAGCTCCTGCCGACGGCAATGGACGTGAAGACGGGAGAACCGGTGATCGGCGCGATGGCTGTCGGCGCGAGAGACGCCGTCGTGGAACCGTTGCCGAGCTCGCCGGCCTCGTTGAGGCCCCAGCAATAGACGACGCCAGCGCGGATTCCGCAGGCGTGGCTCCCGTAGAGCGCCGTCGCGACGGCGGACCATTGCCCCGGCGGAGCAATGGCGGTCGGTGTCGGGCGCGGGAGGCCGTCGGGCTGCCCCACCGTGGGGCCATATCCCCAGCACAGAACCTGGTCACCCTGGAGCCCGCAGCCGCCCTGGTCGCCCGCCATCGCGATCGTGTCGAACTGGTTGTCGATGGTCACCAGGCTGGCCTGGTATCGCGTGACCCCGCGGCCGAGCAGCCCCTCCTCGTTGTTCCCCCAACAGAGGACGCGCCCGTCCTGGGACGCGCCACACGTGGTGTTGCCTCCGAGGTCCAACCGATGAAAGAGCCCGTTGGAGACCGGCGTCGGCGGTACATTGTCGACGTTGGGGACCTCGACCGACCCGACCTGACCATCGTAGTTGTTTCCCCAGCAGAACGTCTCGAACGCCGTATTGCGCGCGCACGTCGCGTATTCGCCGGCCGCGACGACGGCCCAGTCGGTCTCTGCACCGACCTGGGTCGGCGTGACGCGCGGGTCGGTGTCACCGAGCCCGAGCTGACCGCTGAAGCCCTCACCCCAGCAATGCAGCGTGCCGTCGACCTTGATGGCGCAGGTGTGCTCCTCGCCGGCGCTCACGCTCGCCCAGTCGCTGTCCGTCCCTACCTGCGTCGGCGACGCGGTCGTTCCTTCGACCGGCAGGTAGCCCCAGCAGAAGAGCGCGCCGGCTTCGGTCACGCCGCAGGCGTGCTCCGCCCCGACCGAGATGCTCGTGTACGTCTCACGCCCGGCAAGGACCGGCTCGGTGACGTAGTGGTCCGTCTCGTCACCGTCACCGAGTAACCCGTTGTAGCCGCCGCCCACGCAATACGCCGCGCCGCCCGCGTCGAGCCCGCAGAGCGTGTCGTACCCGATGCCCACCGACACGAGCTCGACACCACCTGGGCTGAACGGCGTCGGCGATTCGACGGCTGTGTCGGTGGGATCGCCGTAGGGGAATCCGGGCCCCCAGCAGAAGAGCGCGCCGCTGAGCTTCGAGGCGCAGATGTTCTCGGATCCCGAGAAGAGCTCGGCCCAGTCCGTCGCCGGGTCGACCAACGTGGGCTCCGCCGTCGACATCGCGCCCGCGGGACCGGTGCCGAGCAGGCCTTCGTCGTCGTAGCCCCAGCAATAGAGCGCGCCTTCCCCCGAGATCGCGCAGGCGGTCCGATACGCGACCGTGACCGCTCGGTAGCCGAACGTGAGCGACCAGGCGTGCTCCTGGGGCGGCGTCTCGACGCTCCCGGCGAGATCGGTGGCGCGAACCGCGAACGTGTGGTCTCCCGGCGGGAGCCGATCGTAGCTCGGGGTGGCGGAGCAGGGCTCGAAAGGCGCGCCGTCGAACGAGCACTCGAACGTGCAGCTCGGCTCGCTGCACGTCAGGCTGAAGGCGCTCGCGACCCCGTTCCCCTGCCCGTCGGCCGGGGCGCTCACGATCGTCGTCGTCGGCGGGGTGACGTCGGGGCCCCCGCCACCGCCCCCCGTTCCCTGGGCTCCGCCGGCACCCTGTCCCTCCGTGCCCGTCGTCGCGCCCGACCCTCCCGTTCCCTCCGTGGCGCCGTCGTCGCCACAGCCACCTACAACCACTGCCAACCCAAGCCAAACCGTCCACCGGATCCATCTCATGCCCGGGTTGTGTCCGTCGGGGCAGAATCGATCACTCACTCCTTCGACAAAGAGGAGACGCCCCCCCTCGAGCCCGGTATGTCGACGCTCAGGGCAACACGAGCCGCGCAACACCGACCGACGACACGGGCTCGGTCGAAGGCCCCGCAGCCGTGACTGCCCCCGCGACCCACAAGGCGTCGTTCGTCAGAGCGAGGCCGCCGACCGAGATGGCGCTCACGCCGCCCTTCGACGCGCTGAAGACGCCGTCGCGGTAGACGACGACGCCGCGACCGGTGCCGTCGTCGAGCTCGATGGCGCCGCCGGCGATGACGGCGCCGTCGACGACGGTGAGCGCGTTGAAGTTGAAGATGTTCTGCTTCGTCACGCCCGAGCCGGGGGTGGCGAGCTCGCGCCACTCGGTTCCGTCGAACAGACCGAGGAGATAGGCGCCTTCCCCTTCGTCGTAGGTGCTCGCATAGACGAGCGACCCGTCCCGCGCGAGGGCGGTGGGCGCGCCCGGCAGCCCGTCGGCGAGCGGCGACCACGTCGTGCCATCCCATCGCGCGATCCGGCGTGCGGCAACGCCGCCTGCCCACTGGAACGGGCCGGCGACGACGATGTCCGTGTCGCTCGCGGCGTCGATGTATTGGACCTGGCCGTCCAGCTCCGATTCGACGACCGTCACGTCGGTCCCGTCGATTCGTGCCAGGAAGCCCGCACCTGCGCCACCGCCGACCCAGAGCGTCCCCTCGGGGGACCATTTCACGACCATCACCGGCCCCAGGCCGGGAACCTCGGTCTCGACCATTTCATTTCCCTCCCTCTTCAGGATCACCCCGACGGCATCGCCTGCCGTCGGAAACACCATACAGCCCACTGCGACCTCCCCCTCGGGGCTGACGTCGATCGCCGGACACCAGGCGTCCGCCGGGAGCGAGTCGCCGAGCGAGGTCCAGCTGGTGCCGTCGAAGTGTACGACACGTCCGGCCGCGCGAGCCCCGGCGACGTGACTGAACGCGCCGACGCCGTAGACGTCACACGCCGAGCCGCCCGCCGCGATTCGGTCGAGCGACCCCGCGATCCCCAGCTCTGCTTCGCCTGCCGCCGCCCAGCTCGTCCCGTCGTGCGTGACGAGCGACTGCGACGCGACGCCTCCGGCGCCCGCGAAGCTGCCGCCTGCGAACAGAAGGCCCTGCGCGGCGGCGACGGTCTGATTCGGCACGTCCCACACGGCGGTCAAGCCCTCGTCCCCACACGCGAGCGGCGCGAACCAGGGCGAGACGGCGCCGAGCGCGCCGTCATCCAGCGACCGCCAGGCGCTGCCGTCGTACCGCGCGAATGATCGCGCTGCGATCGCGTCCGCGTCACCGTCGAGACCACCGGCGCTGTTGAAGCAACCGGTCGCGTCGAGGACACCATCGTGTGCGACGAGCTCGGTGACGACGCCCCGCGTCTGGTATTGGGCGAGGCCTCCGGCGACGACGGCCCACGTGTCGCCCTCCCATCGCGCGACGCCGCTCGCCTCCATGAAATCGCCGAACGCGCCGCCTGCGTAGAGCTCACCTCCGTCCCGCGCGAGCGCGTAGATCGCGAGGGCGCCGTCGAAGTCGTGAGCGATCCACGTACTGCCGTCGTAGACCGCCACGTTCGCTGCGGCCGTGCCCCCGATCGATCCGAACGCGCCGCCGACGAGGAACTCGGGGCCGTCCACGGTCAGCTCGAAGACTGGACCATCCACGGCGCCGCCGGGCGGCGTGCTCCACGCCGCGCCGTCCCAGACGGCGAGGTTCTCGACCGCCGAGCCGCCGGCGTCGAGCGAGAAGAACCCCGCGACCCACAGCTGACCTTCGAAGAACGCAAGGCGACGCACCCGACCGTCGAAGCTGCCGACGGACACCAGCCCGTCGCCTTCATCGATCCAGATCTCGCCGCTCATGTCGCCGAACGAGTCGTTGGTCGCGAGCGCGAGCGCGCCGGAGGGCGAGACGGCAACCGCGCTGAAGCCGTCACCGGGAGGAGGGATCTCCCAGGTCGTGCGCGCCGGCTCCCACGTGCCGTTCGTGAAGCGAAGCAGCGGCGGGACCGTCTCGCTCGCGAGCGTGTCGAAGCGCCCCGCAGCAATGACGGAGCCGTCACTGTCTACAGCGAAGTCGTGCACCACCGGGGCGATGCCGTATTGGCTCGCGACGCCGGCGATCGTGAACCGCGGGTCCCAGGCGCCGCCGGCGAGCGCCGCGGTCGTCACGTCTCCACCGCAGCGCGGGGCCTCGCCTCCGCTCCCACCGCTGCCTCCGTCGCCGCCGGTGCCCTGACCGCCTGCGCCCGTCCCCCCGCCACCCTGGCCTCCTCCGCCGGTGGCCTTTGTTTCGTCGTCGCCGCACGCGACCGCGAGCACCACCAAGATCGAGCTGACGAAGGAGTAGCGCATGCGGCGAGCGTACTCCCCGCGCCGGCCTCCGCTAGGGCAGAGCCGCACAAACCAACGTGCGCGCCTGCAATGAAGGGTGCATATCCGCTATACACCAGACATGGATTACCGCGCGCTCGCGGCGCAGCTCATGCGCGCGCTCCGGGGATCTCGCAGCCAGACGGCGTTCAGCCGCCGACTGGGGTATGCGAGCAACATCGCGTATCCGTGGGAATCGGGCAGACGTTCTCCCACCGCATCGGAGGCACTTCGGGCCGCGGCGCGGACGGGAGTGGATGTCCGCGCCGCTGTCGCGAGCTTCTTCCAGCGACAGCTCCCGGAGGAGCTCGCCCACGAAGACCCCACGAGCCCGGTGTTCGTCGCGGCCCTCCTGCGCGCCGCGCGCGGAAAAATTCCCATGCGTCTGCTCGCCGAGCGCCTCGGGCAGTCGCGCTCCGCGGTGAGCCGCATCCTCAGCGGCGCGACGGAGCCGCGGCTCCCGGTGTTCCTGCACCTGGTGGACGCGTCGAGCCGGAGGCTCCTCGACCTGCTCGCGGGCTTCGTGGACGTCGCTTCCCTGCCGGCGGCGCGCGCCGCGTGGCAGAAGCTCGAGGCGCTCCGCAGGCTCACCTACGACAACCCGCTCACCGAGGCGGTCCCGCGGTTCCTGGAGCTGGAGCAATACGCGGCGCTGCCGCGTCACGAGCCCGGATGGATCGCGTCTCGGCTCGGCATCTCGCTCGAGGACGAACAACGAACGCTGGAGGACCTCGCGACGGCCGGCCTCGTCCACTTCGACGGCAAACGCTGGCAGCTCGAGAAGGGCAGGTCGGTCGACACCTCACGTGACCCGCGCGGCGCCGCGCGGCTCGCCCACCACTGGACCCGCCTCGCGTCGGAGCGCATCGCCTCCGGCGCGGACGGGCGGTTCTCCTATCTCGTCTTCGGGACCGACGACGAGACGCTGGAGGCGATCTACGAGCTGAGGTTGCGCTACGTGCGCGAGCTCCGCACGCTCGTCCGCAAGGCGAGGGTCGCGACGCGTGTCATCGTGGCCAACGCGCACCTCTTCCCGATCGACGGGGCCGGGGCCTGAGCTCAGTCGTCGAGCCCAGCCAGGATGGAGCTGAGCAGGCAACCACTTGCTCACGAACCTGCTTGGTGTCGCGCAGCGTGCTGCGCGGTCCGAGAGGCGGACCGCGAAATGCGCGAAAAACGAGCTCGTCGTAGCCGGCACCAGCATTGCATTGGGCGGCGGCATGACCCGGCAGCCCGAGAACCACGAACGTCCGTCCGTGCCCGCAGAGAAGCCCGCTCACCTTCGCGTTCGGAGCGGTCTGAAGGCGGGCTTGGCCATCGATGGCGAGTGCAAGGAGAGCAACCACAACAAGGGCGGCTGATCGGGAGACGCCCAGAGTTGGGCAGAAGGACCGAGGCTCGACGCAGTCGGGCTCGCTCTCAGCCCGCCGGGGTGACCGGCTCCAGGTCCGCCCAGTTTTTCCCGGCCTCGACCCCGACCACGAGCGGGACTTCGAGCTCGAACGCGTGCCGCATCGCCTGCGAGCAGACCTCCGCGGCACGGGCGAGCTCATCCTCGGGGACCTCGAAGAGGACCTCGTCGTGTACCTGGAGCAGCGGCGCGGTCGCGAGGCCTTCGCGACGGATGGCGCGGTCCGCTTCGAGCAACGCGCGGCGCGAGACGTCGGCGACCGAGCCTTCGTGGGTGGCACGGCGCGCGAGCCGCTCGGCGTACGATCGGTCGTGGGAGTCGAGCGAGGCGAGGCCGCCGATCGGCCATTTCCGGCCCGCAATGGTCTCGATGTAGCCGCGCTCGTGAGCGAGACGGAGTTGCTCGTCCTGGAACGCGCGGACGCCCGCGTAGTGGCGGTCGAAGCGCGCGATGTAGTCCTTCGCCTCCTGCGGGCTGATCCCGAGCTGCAGCCCGAGCGCGCCGGAGCCTTGCCCCGCGAAGGTCGCGAAGTTCACGACCTTGCCGATCTGCCGCTCGTCGAAGGTGATCTCCTCGGCACGCTTCTCGAGCACCGCGGCCGCGGTGAGCCGGTGCATGTCGGCTCGATCGCGAAGCGGTCCCACCAGCGCAGGGTCCTTCGTGAGGTGCGCGAGCACGTAGAGCCCGAGCTGGCTGAAGTCCACCGAGAGGAGCAGCTTGCCCGGCGGCGCGACGAAGGCACGCCGGATCATGGCCATCTCGGGCGTGCGCCCGGGGACGCGACCGAGATCGGGGCTCGTGTTCACGAGCCGGCCGGAGAAGGAGCGGGCCGGGTGAAACTCGGAGTGCACGCGGCCGTCGTCGTCGATGGAGCGACGCAGCGCGACGATCCAGCTGTCGCGCAGTCGGCGGGCGAGGCGCCAGCGCATCACGAGGGATACGATGGGGTGCGCGTGCTCGATGCGCTCGAGCGCATCCTGCGAGGTGCTCCAACCGGTCTTCGTTCGGCTCGGGATGGGGAGCTTCAGCTCCTCGAAGAGCACCGTGCCGAGCTGCTTGGAGGAGTTGACGTTGAAGGGGTGGCCGGCGAGGGCCTCGATCTCCTTCTCGAGGTCGCGCTCGATCGCGCCGAGCGCCGCTTCGGCTGCGTCGAGCGCGGCGCGATCGACGGCGATCCCCGTGAGCTGCATGCGCACGAGCGTGCCGGAGAGCTCGAGGTACTCGGCCATCAGCGCCGGCGCGACGCCCGGCCCGAGAGCGGCCCAGATCGCGGCGGACGCTTCGGCGCGCTCGGCGGCGACCGAAGCGGCGCGGTCGATCGCGAGCGCCCGCCAAGCCTTGCGGGCGCGTCCGACGCCGCGAACGGCGTCGTCCTCCGCGAGGGCGCGGCCGAGCACCTGCTTGGCGACGACGGGCAGATCGTGCGGGGCCCAGTTGCTCGGCTGCGTCAGGTGCGACGCACAGGCCGAATCGCCGACGACACCCGCGAGTTGTACGCCCGCGCGCTGCAGCGCGACCGTCGTGGCGACGAGGTCGTGCCCCTGCTTCATGACGGTATCGTCTTCTAGCAGCGAGACGAGCGCGGGCCAGGCGGCCCCGCCGAACGGAACGTAGAAGGCGCCCCCCTCTCCGCCCGTCACGGCCACGCCGGCCGGCGTCGGCCGGATCGGCTCGGGATCCTCGAGGAGCGTGTGGATCGTGGCCGTTCGGCCGGCGAGCCCGGCGCGAGCCGCCGCCACGTCCGCGGGGCCCTCGCACACGCGGACCTCCGTGGACGATTGCTCGGCGACGAGCAGCTCGGAGAACGCGAGCCGCTCGTAGAGCGCGTTCTGCGCGCGCGGATCGGGCGGGTCGTACGCGATCTGGTCGAGCGGCGTGGGCAGGGGCCGCGTCCGGTCGAGGCGAGCGCGCGCGAGCTCGCGGGGAACCTCGGCGCGAGCCGCGCGCAGCGCCTTTCCGAGCCGCCCCTCGATCGACTCCGCGGCCTCGAGCGCGGCCTCCACCGAGCCGTGGCTCTCGAGGAGCGTCGTCGCCCCTTTTGCACCGATGCCCGTCACACCGGGGAGCTGGTCGTCGTCGCCGACGAGGGCCAGCCAGTCGGCTACCTGTGCGGGCGGGACCTGGAAGCGCTTCTGGACGATCTCGGTCGTGTATCGCGCGTCTTTGTTGGCGTCGTACCACCACGAGCCTTCCCCGACGAGCTGGGCGAAGCGCTTGTCGACGCCCACGACGATGACGTCGTCGCCAGCCTCGAGCGCGCGCGCCGCGTAGCTCGCGACGACGTGCACCTCGCCCTCGGCCTCGACGACGGTGAGCCCGAGCGTACGCAGGAGCTCGGGCAAGGGACCGAGCTGCGCGCGGAGCGCCTCAGGCCAAGCAGAGCTCCCCGCGTCTTTCTCGACGACGGCGACGGCGCGCGCGGGCCGGCGGAACCCGATCGCACGGTGCAGCGCGCGCGCGACGGCGAAGAGCCCGTTGACCGGCTGGCCGTCGCGCGACGTCCTGTCGGTCGGGACGACGAGGAATCCTCGAGCGAGCAGGTTCGTGGCCGATGCGACGAGCGTGCGCTCCGGCATGGACCGCCCTCACCAGGCGAGCGAGACCCGCCGCACCCGTCCGCGCTCCCCGGTGTCCTCGATGTAATAGAGCTCGTGTGCGCTCGGATCGGCGAGGGTGAGCGAAGGATCGGCGAAGGTGCCGGAGGTGAGCGAGCCGAGCGTGGTCAGCGACGGCGTCGCGGCCGCGTCGTCCGCGAAGGAGAGCCCAGCGATCTCGGGGTGGCCCCCCTCGCGAGCCCACGCGATGACGCCGCGGCACTGCGACCATTTCGGGCCGGAGCACTCGAGCGCGTACGCGGTGATGCTCGCGCCTTCCGGCGCAGCGACGACCCTCGGCGCTCCGACGAGCCGCCCAGTCGAGTCGATCTCGCCGATGCGGAGCGTGGCCGATTGTTTGTCTCCCGGCGCCGGATCCTCGATCCACGCGAGAGCGACCCTGTCACCCACCGAGAAGAGGCGCGGCGACCGCGACCGGCCAGCGGACGCATAGACACGCGCGTCCTCGTCGATCTCCTTGAGCGTGAGCGCGTCGAGGTGGGACAGGTAGATGTCCGCCGGCTTGCCGTCGCGCGCCTCCGCAAACGCGACGAACGCGTCCGCGCCGCGAACGAGGAGCGAGACCTCCGCGGCGTCGCCCTTCGCGCTCGTGATGCGTTTGTCCACAACGGTCTTCTCGAGATCGCGGTTGATGCGCGCGGCGTAGACCTCCGCGTCGCCGTCGCGCGTGTCCACCCACGCGAGCACGAGCCCGTCCGTTCCGCTCGAGCCGTCGCGGCTCTTCACGGCGGGCGAGTCCGCCACGGCCACGTCGAAGGCGAAGCTCGTGCCCTCCGCGCCCTTCTTCTTGGAGCGCTCGATGACGGTGACCTTCTTTTGCGCGATCTTTTGGCCCTTGCCGTCGACCTTCGTGACGAAGACCTGAGGTGTGCCCTTGTCGCTGGCGACCCAGGCGACGACGACCTCGGGGCGCTTGCCGCTGATCGCCGCGAGCGCGACGCCGCCGGACGAGAGCGCGCGCTTCGACAGGATGACCGGCGCGCCCAGCGTCCCGTTCGGATCGATCGGCCGAACGCCGAGGGTCGCGGCGAAGGGGCTCTCGCCCTTGGGCGCCGGCTCGGCCGCGGTGGTGCCGTCGAGGTGGTAGGTCACCCACGACGTGATCGTCCCCGCGCCCTCCCCGGGCAGACGCAGCGCACGTGTTTGCGAGAGACGCGGGCCGTCCGCCACGGTGAAGAGTGAGGTGATCTTCGGAGGCCGCTCGTCGTCCGCGCGCCACGCAGGCGCTTGCCAGGCGGACGAGCGCTCGGGCAGCTCGACGAGGAATCGGCGCTCCGGTCCGACGTCGGCCGCGAGCGCGAAGCAGCTGCCTTTGCGACAGCTGAGCCCGAACGTGGCGCCCGGCACGCCGTCACGCGAGCGTGGGCCCACGAAACGAACAGGCTCGGCCCCACGCGGCGTGAGGTCTTCCCCGAACGTGACGAGGGTGGGCCACGAAGGGGCCGCGACGGCCTCACCCGCCTGACGAGTCCGCGCCGGCGCGAGCGTCAGCGCAGCGAAGCCGCTCTCGTCCGCGACGAGGTCGGGCCTCTCGTCCGCGTCGAGGAGCAGCCTTGTACGCTCCTTGCCGGGCTTGCCGTCTGCCCCGAGCGCCGCGAGCTGCAAGACCCGCGTCCCGGAGACGCGCTGGCCGATGTTCTCCCAGGCGACGAGCGCGTGTTTGCCCTTGCCCGTCGGCTCCGCCACCAGCCCGACGAGCGCTTGATCGCCGATCGGAGGCGCGAGCAGCGCCGGAGGAGACGCGAGCTTGCCCGCGCCGTCCACCACGGCGATCCGAACCGCGCCCGCGTCGTCCGTCGAGTCGGTCCAGCCGACGAGCACGTTGCCCCCGACCGAAGCCATCTCCAGGTCGATCTCGGCGGTGGGCGCCTCGAGCACCCTCACGGGCGCGCCCACGGTCGCGTCCGGCCCGACGAAGACGACGTCGATGTTGCCGAGCACGCGAGGCGTGTCCTTGGGGAGCTTGTCGGGGGGGCGGACGATCCCGAACGCGACGCCGGTGGGTGTCTGCGTGGCCGTCCAGCCGAGCGCGCCCTGCGCCACCGCGCGCGGGCTGCTCTTCTCTCCTGCCGCAGGGACCGCGGTGACGTAGACGGTCGACTGATCCGCCGCCTCGACCTCGTGGATGATGAGCCCTCGATCTCCGACCGGCGCGAAGTCCGCGTACGGAACGGCGGCGGCCGGCACGGGCGGCAGCTCCACCACGGGGCCCTTGGCCGCGCCCTTCGCGTCCAGACGCAGCAACTTGAAGAGGTGGTTCTGGTCGACGCGCTCGCTCCAGAAGATGACGTATCCGTCAGCGTGTGCCTTGAGCGAGAAGGCTCCGACGCCGCCGATGGGCCCGAGGTCCACCGGGGGGCCGAGCGCGGGCCCGCGCTTCGTCGTCCGGGCCACGAGCTTGCCGCCCTGCACGTAGGCGACGAGGCCGCCGTCGCTCGCCTGCGCGAACGCGACCGGCGAGTCCCCCTCGCCCGAGGTCAAGAGCGCGGCCGGAAGGGCGGGCGGCCCCGGGAGGGTCACGTTCGCCGGCTGACCGGCCTTGGATCGCCCGACCGGCGCTTTGGCAGGAGCAGGATCGGCCGCGCAGCCTCCCACAGCGGCGATCGCCAGGACGGAGAGCGCGCGACACCACTTCATCGGCGTGGACCATACCCAAAGGGAACCTGGGGCGCGAGCGGCAAACCGGGCTCGCGGCGTGTTTGGCACCTCGGCTGTGCTAGAGGTTCGATCATGGCCGAATGTGGTGAGATTTCTTATGTACCGGAGGACGTGGAGGTCACGTTCTCCCCGGTGATCGATTGCCTCGTGGTCTCCGTCGAGGGCGAGTCCAAGGAGGGCTGCGGCGGCGCCGAGATCGCCATGATCAACAACTGCCCCGACCCCGTCGTCTTCGCCGGCTGGTCGTTCACCTGCAACGGGGCCACGTGCAACTCCATTCCTGCCGGGCAGCAGGGGACGACGCCGATCGACATCGAGCAGAAGGAAGAGGCGACCTTCACCTTCGACGGGAGCCTCGGGCTCGAGCCGCTCCAGGTCGTGGTGAAGATGACGGTGGACGAGCAGTCGCCCGGCTGCGCCGTCGGCGGAGCAGGCCTCCACGCGACGTCGGTCTTGCCGGTGGCCGTCGTCGTCGCGTTCCTCGGGCTCAGGCGCGCGATGCGCCGACGGGTCCGTTAGGAATCACGATCTCGAAGCGGACGCCTCCGTCCGGGTCGTTCGCCGCGCGGACCTCGCCGCCGTGTGCCTCGGCAATGCCTCGGGCGATGGCGAGGCCGAGGACGCCGCCTCCGGCGCGTGGCCGGCTCTCCCAGAACCGCTGGAACAGCGCCGCCTTCACCTCGTCCGAGAGGCCGGGCCCGTGATCGCGAACCGCGAGGACGACGCCCGCCTCGGTCTCACCGGCGGAGATCTCGATCGGCCCGCGCCCGCGGGCGTGCTGGAGAGAGTACCGGACGAGGTGCGAGAGCGCCTGGGACATGCGCTCCCGGTCGACGTGGAGGAGCTCGGGGGCGCCCGCGCCCCGGACCTCGACGGTCATGCGGTACGACTCGGCCGCCGCCGCGCAGTCGCTCGCGACTTGCGCCAGGAGCGCGCCCGCGGGGACCGCGGTGCGCTCGACGGGCAGCGAGTGATCCTCGATCTGGGTCACGTCGAGGAAGTCCTGGATGGCCCGCGCCGCGCGCTCGGTCGACTGACGGATGATCCTCAGGTACCGAGCGCGCTGCTCGGCGGAAACCTCCGTGGTCGTGAGCGCCTCGACCGCGACCTGGATCGCCCCCAGCGGGCCGCGCAGGTCGTGCGAGACGACGGAGAGGACGTCCTCTCGCACCTCGTGCGCGGCGCTCGGGGGGGCTCGCCTCATCAAGCCGTGTGCATCGACGAGTGCTGGGCTGCCGGCGCCTGCTGGCTGCTGCCGTTGTTGTCGGTCAGACGACGATAGAGCGAGCGGCGGTCGATGCCGAGGATTCGGGCCGCGCGCGACTTGTTGCCGCCCACCGCGGTGAGGACGCGCTGCACGTAGCGCTGCTCGAGCTCGTTCAAGGTGATCATGGTGGACGGATCGTCAGCCTCGACACCGAGCGAGCCGGGCTTGTGGTGACGGATACGCTCGGGCAGGTCGTCCACAGCGATCTCGTTGAAGCGCGTGAGGGCCACCGCGCACTCGAGAGAGTTCTCGAGCTCGCGGACGTTGCCGGGCCAGTTGTACTCGATGAGCTTCCGAGCCGCCTCGGACGAGAAGCCGGTGATCTCCCGCCCGCTACGTGTCGCGATCTTCCGGAGGATGTGTTGCGCCAGGACGAGGACGTCGCCGGCGCGCTCGCGGAGCGGCGGGAGCGCCACCTGCACCACGTTGACTCGGTAATACAGGTCCTCGCGGAACCGCCCCTCTGCCACCTCGGTCTCGAGGTCCCGGTTCGTCGCGCACACGACGCGCGCGCGGAAGGCCTGCTCGCCGTTGCCGCCCACGGGACGCACCGTCCGCTCCTGCAGGACGCGCAGGAGCTTCACCTGCATCTCCAGCGGCATCTCGCCGATCTCGTCGAGGAACACCGTCCCCTCGCCGGCCTCCACGAAGAGGCCGTCTCGGTCCTGGCGTGCGTCGGTGAACGCTCCACGGACGTGCCCGAAGAGCTCGCTCTCGAGGAGCGTGGGAGGAATGGCGCCGCAGTTGATGGCGACGAACGCGTGCGGCGCGCGGTTGCTCGCGCCGTGGAGAGCGCGCGCGGCGAGCTCCTTGCCGGTCCCGCTCTCTCCCGAGATGAGCACGGTCGCGTCCGTGTTGGCCACGCGCCGCAAGAGCTCGATGCTTCGCCGGATCGCCGGGCTCTCCCCGACGAAGCCGTCGATCGGCCGCGCCGCGTCGACCTCCTGCCGCAAGCGCATCACCTCGCCCTTGAGGCGTCGCCACTCGGCGGCCCGCTGAGCGGCCGCCCCGACGGCCTCGCTCGAGAGCGGCTTCATGACGAAGTCGTAGGCACCCGCGCGGAGCGCCGCGACCGCCGTGTCGATGCTCTGTTGACCGGTCACCACGATGACCGGGATGTCCGGGTAGCGAGCCCGTAGGCGAGAGCAGAGCTCGATGCCGCTGAGCCCTGCCATGTACACGTCCGTGAAGACGACGTCGATCGCGTCGGGGTCTTCCGCGAGCATCTCCATGGCGTGCTCGCCGTTGAACACCTGACGCGCCTCGAAGCCGCAGGCGGCCAGCAGGTCGCAGACGAGCGTGGCTTCGTGCGGCTCGTCGTCGACCACGATCGCGCGACGAGGAGCTTTGGATTCCGAACCGTTCGAGAGGCCTGAGGCAGCTAGCGTTTCCATGTTTCCTTCCGCCGAGATGGCAAGCCCGCGGCGGGCAATGCAAGCCGCCCGCCAACGGATCTCCGCTATTTCGTGGGCACGAGATGTGTCATTTCGCCCCGGTCGGGCGTGCGCGCACACGACGAGGCTGGATTGCCTCGTGTGGCTCACGAGGGTGGATGCTCACGTCCGGGAGGCCGACCAGCTTCGCGGCCGGCTGGACCTGAGCCGCGTGCGCGCGCGGCGGCGCCACGACCCGGAGGGAGCGGGCCCGGAGCTCCGCCTCGAGCGGCGTGTTGCCCAGAGGCTCCCCATCGACGAGGACGTGTTGGGGCGGGTCGGTCTCGATCCGGACGCGCCGACAGGCGAAGAAGCCGATGTCGTCTCGCTCGACCGGCACGCCGGCCATCGCCGTGCGGAGGAGGTGGGCCCCCGCGGCCACGGCGTCGAGGAGCCCGGTCGCCGCGACGATCGTCACGTCCAAGAGCGCGTCGTCGCCGCGCACCTCCGCCGGCCCTTGCGCGACCAGCGTCTTGATCGGCGCGACGTTCGCCACCGTCACGGATCCGCGCTCACCTACGGCGAGATGGCACCCGGCGTGCACGCACTGTGCTCGACAGAAGGCCATCATCGCCCCATGCGCTCGAGGAGATCCCATGCGTATCCATCGGCTCGTCGCCCTGCTCGCGTTCGGTTCGCTCGTCGTCTGTGAAGATCGCGCTCGCCGCGAGCAGGACGACTTCGCCAGGCGGCAGCCATTCGTCGAGCGTTAGCCGCTCGAGCCCGGCGAGCGCTCCCCCGCTTCCGTCGACCGCGACTACACCTACGCCGATCGCGACGACTACATCGAGCTGCGTGGCCACGAGCTCGGTGAGCTGGACCGCGACATCGAGCGCCTCGAGACGCGCGCCCGTGACGCGACCGGCGACACGAAGCGTGAGATCGACGAGGCCATCGTGGAGCTGAAGCGCCAGCGCGAGCAGCTCAAGAACGAGCTCGACCGGATGGAGAACGTCACCGAGTCCGACTGGGACGCGTTTCGGCGCCGCGTGGACGACTCGATGGACCGGCTCCGCGAGGGCCTGCGGGACATCGGGAGGCGCTCCAAGCCCACGTCGTGAGACGGGCCGAGCTCACCACTCGATCTCGTAGGGGCTGCGCTCGATCCAGTCGATCGGCAAGTGCTCCCGCTTCGTCAGGTGCGTCGCGCGCCAGACGAGCGTGAGCTGACCGAGCTCCGGCTCGACGAAGAGCAAGTCGACCGAGGCGGGCAGGACGAGCTTGCTCTCCCCGAGGAGCCGCAAGCCGACGCGCGGCGCGAGCCCCGGCAGCTGCGCGACGAAATCGCGGCCGTCCGGCGCGGTGTGCGTGACGGTCACCTTCTCGTCGCCCACGAGCCGCTCCCGGCAGAGGTACGGGTGCGCGCCGCTCGCGAACGGGTGAATGGTGCGCTCCGCGAGCTGTTTGGTCTCCCAGCCCTCCTCGAACAGGCCGAGGCGCCGCTCCGCCATGGGGATCTTGTCGTCGTGGATGAGGGGCAGGTCCGTCAGGTGGGCGGAGCGCGGGAACCACGCGTGATGGAACCAATCGAAACACGCGGGGTAAGGCCGATCGCCCCATTGGTCGACCGGGCGCGCGAGCGATTCGATGCGCAGGCGGTCCTCCGGGAACTCCAGGTTCGGCCAGGGGAGGCCCTTCGCCCCGTCGATGTCGATGAGGTACCCCTTCCCGGCCGGGTTGCGCGGATACGAGAAGGCCGAGAGCTCCTCGCTCTCTTCTCGGTCGACCTGCTGCGCGAGGTAGTTCAGCACCTCTTCCTCGGCCTGGCGCGTCTCGGCGAGCTCGTCCGTGCCGCCGTAGGCTCGGTCGTATTGGAGGGGCATCTCGATGAACGGCTCCGGCTGCGAGAGCACGAGCCCGCTCGCGCCGCGGTCCACCCACCGATTGCCGGTAACCGACAGCGTGCGGGAGAGCTTCGCCTTGTTCCCCACGACCGAGAGCTCCACCTCGAGGTGGGTGCAGGGCTTGTCGCTCCGCGCGCTGCCCTGCACGACGACATCGGTGAAGTTCTTCCAGGGCCAGATGTCCGCGTCGCGCACGAGGAGCGACGGCCGCGTGTACCGCCCCACGGTCTTCGCCTTCTCCCACTCCGCCTGGTCGACGAGCGTGTAGCCCTTCGCCGTGCACTTGCCGTCGCGCCCGACGGCGAACGTCATCCCGAAGACGACGCTGACGATGGGCTCGCCGTTCGGCGCGTTGCCGTCGAGGATGCGGCTCGAGGTGCTGGGGTCCTCCGCGGGGACCCGAATGGGACCAGGCATTGGGTCAGGGCTTCGGGTTGATCATCTCGGATTGGCCGTCGATCCACGAACCGAACCGATCGGCCAGAGACGGGCTGTAGCTCTGGCCGATACCGAGCTGCTGCTTCACCTCCGGCATGCCGATCTTGGTGAGGAGGTTCTTGCCGATGTCCTTCTCGATCCCGATGAGCTTGTCGGAGAGGCTCTGGAACTGGCCCGGGTTGTAGATCTTGTCGACCGGGAAGCCCTTGCCTTGCAGGAACTTGTCGACGTAACCGGCACCGAAGACGTTGTCGAGCTTGCCGAAGAGGCCGCTCTGGGGCTTCGGCGTGAAGAACTGCGGCTTGATGCCGAGGCGATTGAGCGCGTTGAGGTGCATGCGCTTCAAGAAGCCGGGCGGGCCCTTCGGGCCGAGCCCGCCGATCTTCTGGAGGAAGTTGCCGACCTTGGCGCCCAGGCCGCTCGTGAACCGGCCCGCGATCTTGGTCCCGAGCCAGCCCGCGAACTTCTTTCCGAGCGCGCCGACGACCTTGCCGAGCACCTTCATCGCGAAGGCGATCGCGATCTGGATGGCCCAGCGGACGAGCGCCGCGACGAGATCGCCCAGGGTGAACCCGAGGACGACCGTCGAGCTACCGAAGATGACGATGTCGGTCGGGAGCGGGATCGGCTCGTTGCACGCGAGGTTCGTCCCGATGACCTTCACGCCCGGGATCATGACCGCGACGGGGCCTTTCTTGGCCACAACGCTCCCGACCGCCAGGAAGCTCGTGCTCGACGAGAGGATGATGAGGAGCGGGATGAAGACGTTCGGGTTGATCGGGATGCCGGGATACGGAAACAGGTTCCAGTGCGGGATGAGGGGCCATGGCGAGTTCCCCACCGAGCAGATCGACTGCCCGTCCGCCTTCACGTCGTCGTTCCACTTGTCCACGCCGAGTCCGAAGCGGGACATGTTCTCGGTCGCGAAGCCGATGTGCCACGCCGGCGCCGGGATGACCGGCGGGATGAACATCTGCGAGAACATCGCGTAGAGGCCCATGGTGGGGCCGTGCCGATCGAGCGTGATGATGAAGTACGGAGGCTTCTTCGGAAACGTGTCCATACGCTCTCACCTCGCTGACGCCGGCCGCGGGACGACGCGCGTCTCCCGCCTCTCATGCCGGACGAAGTTGTAACGGAACATCTTTCGCCAGGTCAGATCCACCACGTTCTCCCGCAGATCGACCAGGATCTCCTCGAGGGCGAGATCACGCAGGGCGCTCGTCTGCCCCACGGTGATCTCCGCGGCGACGGGGCATGGTGGGATGTCGAACTGGATCGGCTTCACGCTCATACCGACGATGCGCATCGGCCCGGGCTCGACCGGCTTGCCGGAGAGCAGCGGGTGCGCGCGATCGTAGAGCCCGCGATCGGGATGGACGTCGATCTTCTCCTGCTCCGGGAGGAGCTCGACGTACTTCTCCCATTTCAGCCCCCACATCGCCGGGTAGGGACCGAGCCCGACCGGAGCCGGCCGGTCGTCCCAGACCTTGATGTGCGAGTCGGGGGACTCCACGTTGGGGAGCGGCGCGCCTTTGGCCTCCGCGGCCTTGAGGTAATAGCCCTTCCCGACGGGGTTCTTGTACCAAGGCGTGGGCCCGTATTCGCTGAAGTCCGACGAGCCTCCATAAGCGTTCTGGTACGTGATGGGCATTCGCACGAAGGGCTTCGGCTCGGAGGGCAGGAGGCCACCCGGCAAGGTCTCCCACACCCGATCACCGAACACGTCGATCGGGAGGTGGTAGGCCCCGACCTTGACCTCCACCCGCGTGGCGATCCGCGGCTCCGGGCAGACGGCATCCCCGAGCACCATCACGTCGGTGCCGGTGCGCGGTGCCACCTCGTCCGGCGGGAGCTCCCCGTATTCGCCGTTGTCGACGGCTTCGTATCGGATCGCAGCCGGCGGCTTGTCCGCGGGCGGATCGACGAGGGCACCCTCGCCGATGCCATAGCGGCGCCGGACCACGAGCGCGGCGAGCAGGACGTCCTCCGAGCGCTCGGTGCGGATGAGCCCCGCCGCGACAGGCGCGTCGACGAAGAGCTTCACGCGCCCTCGCCCTCCCGGGACGGAACGACGATGCCCTTGCCGCGTTCGATCGCCTCGCGATCGAGCCTGCGGATGGGCGCCGCGTCGGGGGAGTTGAGCCGGATTCGCTCGCCGTCCACCCGGACGTCGTCGTTGGCCTCGACGTGGATGTCGCCCTTCGTGGCTTCGATGAGCTGCTCGGTCGCCGTGGTGCGGAGCGTGCCCTCGGCCTCGATGGCGAGATCGGCGCCGCTCCGCAGCGCGACGCCTTCGCGCCCTTCGAGGACGATGCGGGACCCTGCGAGCGAGATCTCTCCTTCGCTCCGCAGCGCGATGGACCCTGCGTCGATCTCCACGCGGGGCCCCTCGGGCGTGAGGTGCACACGCAAACAGATTCCGCCGCTCGGCGCACGAACGACGAGCTCCTCTGGGGCGGTGCGCACGTCGATCGCGTAGCCGGAGGGGAGCGCGAGCGATTGGGGCTTGTTCTCGGCGGTCATGTCAGGAGTTCAGCTTGATGATGCCGGCGTGGACGTCCACCAAGGGGCCGCCCACGATGGTGGCCCCTGCGCCGGCCTTCATCTCGAAGGCGGCGCCGGCCGCCTGGACGAGGCTCGAGGCGGCGGCGATCGCGATGTTGCCGCCGCTCACCGTGACGTCGCCGCCGACGATCTCGATGACGCTCGGGCCGCTGAGCTTGACCAGGGTCGTTCCGTTGACCGTGATCTCGCTCGAGCTGATGGTGATCTTCGATCCGGCGGACACGGAGACGGAGGTGTCGCCGTTCACGTTCGTCGCGTCCGACGAGAGCCGAGCGGTCGCGTCGCCGCGCATGTCGAACTTGTTCGTCGCGTGCATGGTGGCGTCCGGCTTCACCTCGAGCTCGTAGCCTACGTTCGCGGTGTGTGTGGAGGTCGCCCCGTTCACGGTGACCGTGAGCCCGGCCTCGTAGGTGTGCGTCGTCGACCCGCCGACCTTGGTCGTCTGGTCCCCGGTGACGTCCAGCGTGTGTTTGGCGAGGAACGCCTGTGAGACGTCCCCCACCACGGTCTGCGTGGCTGTGTCGAGGTAGGTCTGCGAGACGGCGCCGACCACGGTCTCGGTCAGCGTGCCGTTGATGGTCCGGTCGACGCTGCCGGTGACCGTCGTCGATTGATTGCCGACGTAGGTCTGCACGACGTTCCCGAGGACGGTGGTCAGGTAGTTCGAGTCGTAGTTGCGCGAGACGTCGCCCACCACGTGCTCGTTCTTCGTGCCGCCGATGAAGCGATCGAAATACGTGCCGAAGGACTCGAGGCCGCTGCCGTCCGTCGAGAGCTCGACGTTGTGACCCTGCGGGCTCGTGCCGTCGAAGCCCATCCACATCATCGTGTTGGCGACGGGCGTGAACTGCTTCATGTATTGGCCGCCCGCCTGATCTTCGATCTCGATGCGGGAGGCGCCGCCCGTCTGGATGACGTTCTTCGTGTTGTTCGACGAGGTGACGGGGCTCGGCGTCGAGGCGTTGGGCAACACCGACGCGATGACGGGGCGGTCCGGGTCACCGCCGAGGAACGAGATCAGCACCTCGGTCTTCTTGCGCAGCGGGAAGTGGAACCCCTCGACCGAGCCGCCGTGTGGCTGGGCCATGCGGACCCAGGTGGAGGCCTTGCCGTCTTTGTTCGGTCCCTCGTCGAACTTGAACTTGACCGCGTAGCGACCCTGCTCGTCGATCTGCGCGTATTCGCTGGTCGCGGGCCCGTCGACGACCGCGTTCTCGAAACAATGGATGCGCGGCCAGGGCGTCGCGCGCTCGCTGCGGAACTGCGTCGCGGCAGGGATGCCGCTCAGCGCGACGCGGTAGATCTCCGGGCTCTTGTCGGTGATGAGCGCGTCGAGCTCGCTGACCCCAACGTCCTGGCGGCCGAGGTGGGTCAACTCGGTCACGAGGTATTCGATGTTGAGCTGACCGCGCGGGTGGTCCTCGAGCTCGAACAGATAACCCGTCCGCAGGTAACGCGCGGTGCCCCTGGCCGAGAGCACCTCCTGGCCGGCCTTGAAGGCCTCGGCGCGGAGCGCAGCCTGCTGCTTGACCTGATCGGGCGTGAACGAGCGATCGCCATAGAGGTTGTATTCGGCGAGCCCCTGCGGAGAGACCTGCGCCGTGCCGGCGAGCTCGAGCGCGGGCTTCGCGTAGTCGTAGTCGGTCACTTTGACGATGGCGGGCAGGGCGCTGTACCGCGACGAGACACGGTGCAGGGCCTCGCCGGCGAGCTCGTCTTCGCTGGCAGGGTGATAACGAACGGCCTGCCCGGGGACGAGGCGCGTGTGCGAGGACTTGTCGTCGGTGATGACGAGGGTCTCGCCGTCGTCGCCGTGCTCGAAGAAATAATACATCCCCTCGTGCTCCATCCAGCGCGAGAGGAAGGCGAGGTCGCTCTCCTTGTATTGGCAGACGTGCTCCTCCGTCGGGTAGCTGCCGGTGAGGCGGAGCTCGAAGCTCTCGACGCCGTTTTCGGTCAGCACCTCGGACAGGATCTCGGGGATGGTCTTCTTCGTGAAGATCCGCGAGTGCAGGGCCAAGCCCAGCCGCCAGATCTCGGGGACGATGGTGACGCGGAAGACCGCGCGCTCGTCGAACTCGTTCACGAGCTCCGCCTGGCTCACGATGCCGGCGAAGAGGAACGGCGGCCTCGGGTCGAGCAGGTTCGGCTGGCGCACCATCAGCTTGGCGCGGCTGCCCACGACGTCCCCGAGCTCCACGCCGGCGCCGAGCCCGCGGTGGACGGAGACGTAGACGTCGAAGCGGTAGGGCTTCCCGATGGCCTCGGTGCCTCGAAAGCCCATGACCAGGCTCGAGTCCGGAATGCCACCGCAGCTCAGGACGAAGAGATCGCTCGCCATCGTTTCCTCCTCACCGCTCCACGTCGATCACGAAGGTCAAGAGCACGTCCCAGGAAGGCTTCGCGTAGCCGAACCGCAAGAAGCCCCAAGGTCTGGTGTACGATAGGTAATGGGGCGCGTCTTTCGGCTGCTCCGGCTCGGGCTCGATCACCTCGGAGGGCTCGCCGAAGCGCGCCCTGACCGCGTCGCCGGGGATCGTCTCGGATGCCGCCGGGTCGAGATCGACGAGGAGCATCCCGTCTTTTCGGGTCGCGCCGCGGAGCGGCAGGCGCAGCTCCACCGCCTTGATCCCGGGCGCGTTGCGGAAGGACCGCAGCACCTCGATGTACCGGTTCTGGTTCTCCGGGTCGCCGCGCAACGAGACGTCGAGCGCGCCCTCGACCTCGTCTCGGCCGAGCGGTCGGGTCTTCGTGAGGCCTTCGATGGTGTCGAGCAGGCTCATCGGGTCACTCGACCGGGGGGCTGAAGGTGTTGGGCGGCAACGCCACCGAGTCGACGGCGCTCGTGATCCGCGTCGCGTCGCCCTCGACGTGCCACTTCTCCACCGCGCCCGAGCGCGTGAAGTAGGAGAAGTCGAGCGACCAAGCCCCTCCTCGGTCGTCGAGCACCGGGTCCTCGCAAGCGCGGACGAACAGCTCGCGTCGCTCCGACTGGGAGTGGCGATCGGCGCCGGGCAGATGGGGGGCGAGATACGTCCACAGGTCGAGGGCCTTCGACTTCTGCTGGAGCTCCAGAAACGCCTTCGAGGCGACGAACCCGGACGGGTCCACCAAGAACGCTCGGATAGCATTGGCGAGCTCCTCGGCGGAGAGCTTCCCGGGGAGCGCGCCCGCCTCTGCCGCCAGGAGGTCGTTCAGCGCCGCGAGACGGGCGCCCCGCTCGACGCCAGCCGGCACCCCTCGTTCTCCCGTGAATCGGAGAACGGAGCCGGCCGGGTCGGCCGCGACGAGGGCCTGACGACGCTCCGGGCCGGTCACGAAGAAGACCTCGAATCGCTTGCACCACGGATAATACGAGGTGACGCGCGTGGCGCGAGCGTCCGCCACCGGGACGCCCCACGCCTCGGCGGCGGCTTTCGATGCGACCAGCGGCGCGCTCACGGTCCGGTGTCTCCTGACCCGTCGGTCGTGATGCCCACGCCGCGATAGCTCGTGTGGCCCTGCCCCGGATTGGGGCTGTTGTAGTAGTTGTTCATGAACTGGTCCTCCGGCATGGACATCTGTCCGCTCGCCGGATCCCGGATGAGGATGTTGCGCGTGCCGTCGGGGTTCGTCGTCACGCCGTCGACGACGATGGCGTGACCGCCGACGCGGTCGCCGTTTGCGTCGTAATGGTTGAGCGAGACGATCGCCGGATCGCCGTTTGCGGTGTGCGTGGCGAGATCGTCGACCGAGAGCGGACGCGGCTCGGCGGCGTTGGGCACGCCGTTCTGGCGGAGGAGGTCGTCGACGGTCGTGTTCACCGTCCCGCTCTGGGGGTTGTACCCGTTGGGCATCTGCGACGACTGGTTTCGCAGGGTTGCTTCCCCCGGATCGATGCCCGTCTGGGAGTCGATGACCATGCGGCTCGAAGCCATGGCGCAAGAGTTCGGCTCCTCTTGCATGTGTTGCGGCGTCGCCGGGTTGAGCGCGCGGTCCGACAGCCGGCTCAGCGTCTCGGTGGCCGCTTGCGGATCGGACTGCAGACTCGGGTCGAGCACAATGATCTTCCGCGCCCTGTCGATGTAGCTCCCCGAGCCGGGCTCGCCGTATTGGATCGTCCAGCCGGCCTTCATGAGCTCGGCCAGGCGATTGGCGACCGGCGAGTCGAGCGCGAGCAAGGCGTCGACCGCGAGGCCGAGCCCGGAGCCGTCGCCGGCCATCACGTTGAGCGCGATGAGCCCCGCGGTGAACGTGGCGTGTGGGCCTCCGTTGATCGCGTTGACGCCGCCCGTCGCCGCCACGACCTGCGCCTCCGCCTTCACCCCGACGTTGGTCGAAGCAGAGAACGAGATGTTGCCGCCCTTGATGAGCACGTCACCACCGAGGATGTCGATCTTCGGCCCGGTCAGCTTGATGGAGGCAGAGCCGACCACGCCGATCTCCTGCGCCTTGGCTTCGACCTTGGAGCCGGCGTCGATGAGCACGCTCGTGTCGCCGTCGACCGTCGTGTCGGGCGAGGAGAACACCGCGTTCACGTCGCCGCGCACCTTCAGGTTCGCGGTCACGTGGGTGTTGGCGTCGGGCTTCGCCTCGAGCTTGTAGCCCGCGGTGGCGACGTGTTTGGAGAGCGCGCCGTTGACGGTGACGGCGAGGCCGACCTCGTGTGTCCCCTCGCCCTTGGCCAACACGTGCATCGCTTGCTCGGCCTTCACCTCGAAGCCGAGCTTCGACTGGAAGCTCTGGCCGACGTCGGAGGTGATCGACTGCGTCCAGGTGGACGAGTACTTCTGCTCGACGGGCTTCTTCACCGTGTCGGTCAGGGTCCCGGTGATCGTGCGCAGCGCGCTCGACTTGACCGTCGTCGATTGGTTCGACTCGTACGCCTCCTGGACATTGCTGAGCACGTTCGTGAAGAAGCTCGAGTCGTAGCTCCGCCCGACGTCGCCGACGACGTGCTCGGACTTGGTCCCGCCGATGAAGCGGTCGAAGTACGTCCCGAAGGATTTGCCGGCGCTGCCGCCGCTGTAGAGCTCGGTGTTGTGGCCGCCGGCCGACGTGGCGTCGGTCCCCATCCACATCCCCGTGTTCTGCACGGGCGTGGTGGTGTGCATGTATTGGCCGCCGCCGAGGTCCTCGATCTCCATCCGGGTGCTGCCGCCCGTCTGGAGGACATTTTTGGTGTTGTTGGCTCCCGTGACGGGGCTGGGCGTCGCGCCGTTGGGCAGCACGGCTCCGATGACAGGGCGGTCAGGATCTCCGTCGAGGAACTGGACCAGGACCTCCGTCCCTTTCCGGAGCGGGAAATGAAAGCCCTCGATCCCACCGCCGTGCGGCTGCGCCATGCGGACCCAGGTCGAGGCCTGGCCGTCTTTCCCCGGCCCTTCGTCGAAGCGCAGCTTGACGGCGTAGCGCCCCTGCTCGTCCACCTGGGCGTATTGGCTGGACGACGGGCCGTCGACGACGCCGTTCTCGAAGCCGTGGATGCGCGGCCAGGGCGTCGAGCGCTGTTCGCGGTAGACTACGTCGGAGGGGATGGCCTCGACCGCGACCCGGTAGACCTCGGGGCTCTTGTCCGCGATGAGCTCGTCGAGCTCGCTCACGCCGTGGCTCACGCGCCCGACGTGCTCGACCTTCGTGGCGAGCCACTCGCGGGAGATCTCGGCGCGCGGGTGATCTGCGATCTGGAAGCGGTACCCGCTCCGCAGATGCCGGTGGGTGCCGCGCGCCTTGAGCACCTTGCCCCTCGCGAGCAGGGCCTGGGCGCGGAACGCGGCGACACGTTTTGCCGACTCCGGGGAGAAGACGCGGTCGCCGTAGACCGAGACGTGCGCGAGCCCATCCGGCGAGACCGCTGCAGTGCCGAGGACGTCGAGCGCGGGCTTCGCGTAGTCGTAGTCCTGCACGACGACGTCGGCCGGGAGGGTGCGCCGGGCGAGGGTCGCGAAGTGGAGCGCCTCGCCCGCGATCTCGTCGTCCTTCGCGGGATGGTAGGGGACGGCGCCGGGCCGCAGCTCTTCGTGCACGGCGAGGTCGTCCGTGATGACGAGCTTCTCCGACGCGCCGCCGTGCTCGAAGAAATAATAGAGGCCCTCGTGCTCCATCCACCGCGTGATGAAGGCCAGGTCGCTCTCGCGGTACTGGCACACGTGCTCCTCCACCGCGTACGCGCCGGAGAGGCGGAGCTCGAAGTCGCCGCCGAGGCCCGCGTCCTCGAGGACGGTGGAGATCACCTCGGGGATCGACTTCTTCGTGAAGATGCGGCTGTGCATCGACAAGCCCAGCGCCCAGAGCTGCGGGACGAGCCGGAGGCGGAAGACCGAGCGGTCGCCGCCGCGCCCTCCGTCGACCTCGTGCACGAGCTCCATCTCCGAGATCACGCCGTGGAAATGGAAGGGCACCGCGAGCAAGTCGTGGCGGAACCCCACCATCGCGCGCGTCCCGATCGCGTCGGCCGGGTCGACGCCGGCGCCTTCGCGGTGCGTGAGGTTCACGTAGACGTCGAACACGTACGGGCGGCTCATCGCCTCGTGGCCGCGGAAGCCCAGGACCTGAGCCGACTCCGGCAGCGCGCTCGCATGGACGACGATGAGGTCTTTCATTCGGCTCCGTCCTCGGTAGGCGATGGTACGGAGGCCGCGCCCAATCCGTCATGGTCGGGCACGCTCGCGCCTTCATTTTCGTAGGAGGTCGGGGCTCCGGCGCCTGGGGCACAGGTTACCGGGGGCTGAACGCTCAGGGCTTCAGCGTGCCCCCGGCGCGAACCTTCCCTGTCGTCATCCTGCCGTCGAGGTAACGGACCTCGATCTCGGCCTCGCAGGCGTCACCGATGCCGAAGTGGAGGCGCGGATCGCTCGACCCGAGGTAGCTGCCGCCGATCACGGCATGTTCCGTCAGGGTGCGCCCGCCTGCACGCGCGGTTACCCTCGCGCCCGCGCCCCGGGTGCCCAGGTCGACGTGGACGGCGTGGCCGCCCGCCCCGACGTTGTAGAGGAAGGCCGGGGAGCCGCCGTTGGAGGCGACGACGACGTCCACGTCGAGATCGCCGTCGAGATCGCCGAAGGCCGCGCCGCGGTGCACGGCGAGGTGAGACAGGCCGCTGCCCTCCGGCGGCGTGAACCAGTCGAAGCTGCCGTCCCCGCGGTTGAGGAAGAGCTGGTTCGGCGTGCCCACGAGATCCGGATCGAACACGTCACCCGCGGTCTGGAAGACGTCGAGATCGCCGTCGTGGTCGAAGTCCACGAAGCCGACGCCCCAGTTGACGCCCTGGGTGCTCTCGACCGGCAGCGTCGTGAAGCTGCACGGGAGCGACTCGCTGTAGCAGTCGTAGAGGCGGGTCGGGCGATCTTTGAAGTCGGTCGTGACCATGTCGGTCGTGCCGTCGCCCTTGTAGTCGCCGACATCGACGCCCATCGTGTCGGTCCCCGCGGCGGAGTAGCCGCGACCGGCGCCATCGTCCACGAACCGACCGGTCCCGTCGTTCACGTAGAGGCGATCGGGGAAGGCGACGCCCATGTCGTTGCCGACGTAGAGGTCGACGTCCCCGTCGTTGTCTTCGTCGAAGAACAGCGCGGCGAGCGTGGGGTCGGCGTGCTCGAGGCCGCGCTCGGCTGCGCCCTCGACGAACGTGCCGTCGCCCTGGTTCACGAAGAGGAGGTTTCTCTCCGCCTGGCAAGCCAGCGGGAAGAGGTAACACTCGTCGGGGCAGGAGGAGAGCAAGACCAGGCGTCCGACGAAGAGGTCGAGATCTCCGTCGCGGTCGATGTCCCCGACGGTAGCCGACGTGGAGAAGCTGTCTTCCGTCACGCCGGCAGCTGCGGTCACGTCCGTGAAGGTGCCGCCCTGGTTCTGGTAGAGGACGTCCGCGCCGGTGGTGGTCACGTACAGATCGAGATCGGCGTCGCCGTCGTAGTCGAAGGCGACACAGCCGATCGCGTCGCCGGGGGTGGCGACGCCCACGTCGGCCGCGACGTCGACGAAGACGTCTCCGTCATTTCGATACAGCGCGCTGGCGTACGGGGCCCGGTCGACGAGGAACACGTCGTTGTCGGCGTCGCCGTCGAAGTCGATCAGGCAGACCCCGGGCCCGCCGACGGTGTCGGTGATGTGGCAGAGCTCGGTCTGCGGGTGGTGGACGAAGGTGACGCCGAGCTCCGCCGTGCGATCGACGAACATGCGTGCGTCGGCCGCGGGCGGCTCGTCGCAGGTGACCGGCGCCGACTCGGAGTCGCCGCACGAGAGCGAGAGCCCCGCGCACAACGCCGGGACGAGACTGCGCAGGCGCAGGGTCAACACGCGGCCCGGATCTCGTCGTGGAAGGAGCGGAACGCGGACTCAGCCGGCCAGGGGGGCGCGTTCGCGATGAGCTCGCGGGCCTTGATCTGATCGCCCGCGTCGATCGCGACGATCGCCGCGGCGTAGCGCATCGCCCAGTGCACGAGCGGGCTATTTTCGCTCGCTTGCTCGAGCCGCACCAGATCGCCGGGCAGCGCTCGGTGCGAGAAGGCGCGGACGAGAGCCGCGACCGCCTCGCGCAGGGCGCCCACTCGCTCCGCCACGTCGCGGCGGCCGGGCATGGGCAACGTGACGAGACGCGCGACCTGCTCGCGCGCATGGTCGGCGTCGCCTTCGAAGGTGGAGAGGAGCGCGTCGAGGAAGATGCGGTGCTCGATTGCCGCTTCCCACGCGGGCCCGCGCGCCGCCGACGCGAGAGCGCGGCGAGCGTCGTCGACGCGGCCGAAGGCAGCGAAGGCCGTGGCGGTGACCAGCGGGGTGATCGTGTCCGCGTGCGGAGCCTGATCGAGGCCATCCGACCAGTGCGCGATCACCTCGTGCACCTCCCCGCGCCGGAGCATCCGGACGACACGCGCCCGCGACCACCACCGCCAGAGGAGCACCGCGGCGACGGCCGCCGCGACGAGGGCGGCGACGAGGGGCACGCGGAAGGAGAGCTTGACCAGCCCAGCGAAGAGGGCTGCGGACGCGACAAACAGGACGACCTTGATGGCTCTCGCCGTCTTCGAGGCGGCCTGCAGGTCCTCGTCGTCGTCGCCCATGGTCACTGCCACAAAAGGGAAAAGGGTCCACCACACCCGCTTTCCGCCACCGTTGCTCCCTTCCGGGCCTGGCGGGGTTCACGGCGCGCTGTCGGCAGACCCACAAACCGTACGAAGGGAGGGGTAGCACCGCCGGCCCGGGTTGCCAAGCGCGGTTTCGCTCGTCATCGGGCTGGATTACCGTGGCTCCGCCATGCCGCTCGATCTGGGCGTCCTCATCTCGGGCAGCGGGACGAATCTCGGTGCCATCCTCGCCGCGGTCGCCGACGGCAGGCTCGACGCACGCGTGCGGTTGGTCGTCTCCAACCGCGCAGACGCGGGTGGGCTGGAGAAGGCACGCGCGGCCAACGTGCCCGTGCGGGTCATTTCGCACCGGGACTATCCTTCGCGCGAAGCCTTCGACGGCGCGGTCGTCACCGCGCTCCGCGAGGCCGGCGTCGAGTGGGTGGTGCTCGCGGGTTTCATGCGCGTCGTCACCCCGGTGCTCCTCGGGGCCTTCCAAGATCGCGTCATCAACATCCACCCGGCGCTGCTCCCGGCGTTCCCCGGTGTGGACGCGCAGGCCCAGGCGGTCGAATACGGCGTCCGGGTCTCGGGCTGCACCGTGCATTTCGTCGACCCCGGCGTCGACACGGGGCCGATCATCGCGCAGTCCGCGGTCGAGGTGGATCCGGAGGACGATCGCGAGAGCCTCGCGCGGCGCCTCCTCGCGAAGGAGCACGAGCTCCTCGTGCGCGTGCTCGGCTGGGTGGCCGAAGGTCGCGTGGAGATCGAGCCGCCGCGGGAGGGCGCGCGGCGGCGTGTGCGCGTGAAGAGGGCGCCCGGATGAGGAAACACTACGAGGTCATCGTCCTCGGGCGGTCGATCGGCGCGCTCGTCGCGGCCGCGCTGCTCGCGCGACGAGACTTCACGGTGCTCGTGTTGGGCAACGGCGCTCCGCCCGCCGCGTACGAGGCGGCAGGTTTCTCGTTCCGTCGACGCACATCCACCTTCCTCGCCGGCTCGTCGCCAGCCTGGGCTCGCGTCGTGAGCGAGCTCGCCCAGTCGCAGACGTGGAAGCGCCGGACGCGCCCGGCCGATCCGATGTTGCAGGCGCTCAGCGCGGGCCGGCGGTTCGAGATCCCCGCCGATCCTCAGCTCTTCGCGCGGGAGGTGAACCGCGAGTTCCCCGAGCTGTTCCGGCTCGTCGAGCAGCTCTACGGCGAGCTCGGTCGCGTGAACGCCGCGGCGGACGAGGCCTTCGACCACGACATCACCTGGCCTCCCGGGACGTTCTGGGAGCGCCGAGCGGCGGCGAAGGTCGTCGCCGCGCTTCCCTACGTACACGCCGAGCTCGACTTCGACGTGCTCAGCGAGTTCCCGCGCGGACACTTCTACCGCCAGCTGGTCCGCGCGTCGGTCCTCTTCGGAACACACCTCTCCACCATGCCGCCGCCGTTCGCCGTGGCTCGCCTTCACGGCGCGTGGACCCGCGGCCTCGTCGAGCTGACCGGCGGCGAGGAGGAGCTCGAGAGCTTCCTCGTGGATCGCGTGCGCGCGCACGGAGGCGAGTGTGTGATGGGCGCGCGGGCGGCGGCCCTGTACCTGAAGCGAGGAGGCGCAGCCGGCGTCCTGATCGACGGCGACGAGCAACCGACAGGCTGTGACTTCGTCCTCACCGACGCCGAAGGCGAGGCGCTCGCGGCGCTGGCGGGCGGGCAAGGCATCCACAAGCGCGCGCTCCGGGAGTGGCCGCGCATCACCTCTACGGTCGGCCGCTTCGTCGTCTCGCTCGTCGCGAACACGGAGGGCGTGCCCCAGCCTCTCGGACCGGAGTCGCTCGTCTTCGCTCGGGAGAACCCGTGGCAAGGGCGCGACCGGCCGGCGGTCGTGCACGTCCAGCGGACGGACATCGGCGAGGGCAAGACGCTCCTCGTCGCCGAGCTTCTCTTGCCGGACAACAGCGCGCTCTCGTCGAGCGACGCGCGCGCGTTCGTGCTCCGGACCCTCGAGACCGAGCTCCCCTTCCTCGGTCGCCACCTCTGCGCGGTGGACTCCCCCCACGACGGGCTGCCCGTCTGGATCTACGAGGGCGGCACCCGGCGCCTGCTCGACCGCGAGAGCGCCCGCGTCCCTCCCCTCGAGCCGATGATCCGCCAGCTCGAGGTCGACCCGCCCGGCTACCTGGGTTTGGCCGGCGAGCCTGCCCGAGGCCCGATCGAACGAACACTGCTGCTCGGACGAAGCGTGCTCCCCGGCCTGGGGCAGGAGGGGGAGCTCCTCGCCGCCTGGAGCGCCGCACGCCTGGTCACCCGGAGCGACAAGAAGAAGGCGCTGATGCGGCGGGACATGTGGAACAAGATGGAGTTCGGCTGATCTCTTCTCACGCTCCGGCCCGACGCGTATCGTGAGCGCGATGGCCTGGTTCTCGAAAGGTTTGGCGGTGGCGCTCGCGACCTCCGCCCTCACCCTGCCTGGCGTGGCGCTCGCGCAGGACGGCGAGCTGCCCGTCGCCGTGCTCACCATCCAGACGCTCGACGCCTTCGAGCAGGCCGACGCGCTCTCCCTCGCGCTCAAGCGCGTGGTCGAAGAGGCGAACGGCTGGAGCACGGCGAAGACGGAGCGCGACTACGCGCTGCAGGCGCTCGTGCCCAGCCTCGGCTGCACGGACCCGCCGGACGCCGCCTGCGAAGAGAAGATCTCGCAGGAGATCAAGGTGGACCGCTTCATCTGGGGTCGCATGAAGATGGAAGGCAAAGAGGTCGTCGGCGATCTCCACTTCTGGGTGAAGGGCAAGGGCAGCACCGCGACGACGTTCAAATATTCGTCGAACCTCACGGTCGCCGTGGACGAAGCGCTCACCGGCATCGCCCGACAGAAGCTCGACGAGCTGACGGGCGGGACGCCGGGCGGCCGCGTCATCCTGCACGTCGGCACGTTCGACGGCACGGTCACGGTCGACGGCAAGCCGGCCGGCGTGCTCAAGCAGGGCATGGCCACGGTCGATCTCCCCGCGGGCCCCCACGTCATCGCGGTCGAGGTGCCGGGTTACTCCGCCGTGTCGACGCGGGTCGAGATCGCCCCACGCGAGGCGCGCGACATCACTCTCTCGCCCACGCCGGAGCCGGACGCCGGCCCGCCCTACCAGCAGATCTTCGGCTTTACCCTCCTCGGGCTCGGCGCGGTCTCGGCCGGCATCGGCACCTACGGCGGCATCCGCGCGATGCAGCTCTCGAGCGAGCTCGAGGACAAATACGCGAGCGACATCCCGTCCGGGAAGTCCGCCTGCGACCCGGGCCCGAAGGGGGACTACCCGAACGCGCAGGGCGCGAGCTCGAGCGAGATCATCAAGCTCTGCCAGGACGGCGACACGGTTGAGATGATGCACTTCGTCGCCTTCCCGGTCGCCGGAGCCCTGGCCGCCACCGGCATCATCCTCCTCGCCACCGCCGACTGGGGCGGCGGCTCCGAGAAGGACGCCGCGAGCCTGCCCGTCCAGGTGGTGCCGTCCTTCGGGCCCCAGGGGGCCGACGTTTCGATGACAGTTCGGTTTTGATCGAATGCGCGTGATCGCCGGCAGGCTGGGCGGGCGCCGACTGGACGCGCCGCCCGGCCAAGGCACCCGCCCCACCAGCGATCGCGTCCGCGAAGCGATCTTCTCCATCCTCGCGGGCGTCGGCGGCGCGCGCGTGCTCGATCTCTACGCGGGGACCGGCGCGCTCGGGATCGAGGCGCTCTCGCGAGGCGCGGAGCGCGCCACGTTCGTCGAGAGCGCGCCCAAGGCGATCGCCGTCCTCAGGCGGAACCTCACCACGCTGGGCCTCGAAGGCGAGGCGCGCGTCATCGCGAGCCGCGCCGAGCGCGCCGTCGCGGCGTTGGCCGAGAGCGGTCCCTACGATCTCGTGCTCGTCGATCCGCCCTACGCGGATCTCGACGACGCCGTCATGCTCCTCACCCGCCTCGCGGAGCGCGGAGCCGTCGCGGAAGGCGGCCGTGTCGTGCTCGAGCACGCATCCGGCGACGGCGGCCGCGACGTGCCCGGCCTCACCCTCGCCGACGAGCGGCGTTACGGGGATACGGGCGTGACGATCTACGTCGTCGCTCCGCGGTGATGGTGGGCGGTGCTGGCTCCGAGGTCGCCGTGGCGCGCCGCGCGGGCCGACGGTAGATTCAGAGCGTGCAGCCCGCGCGGAAGCTCGCAACCTACGCGGACCTCCTCAACCTCGCCGAGGACGTACGGGCCGAGGTGCTCGGCGGGGACCTCGCCGCGCTGCCCTCGCCGCTGCCGCGCCACGCGAAGGCTCAGGGCGTGTTGAGGAGCCTCGTCGGCGGTCCATTCGACGACGACGATGGCCGCGGCGGCCCCGGCGGCTGGTGGATCCTGCTCGAGGTCGACGTCGGCCTCTCCGCTCACGACATCGTGCGCCCAGACCTGGCCGGGTGGCATCGCGAGCGCCTCCCCGCCCCCTGGGACATGCGGCCCATCGACACGCGCCCCGACTGGGTCTGCGAGGTCCTCTCCCCCTCGAACGTGGCGCACGATCGGGTGCAGAAGCGCCGCCTCTACGCCACGCACGGCGTGCCCTTCTACTGGATCGTGGACCCCGAAGCCCGCACCCTCGAGGCGCTTCGCCTCGAGGACCACACGTGGGTCGACGCGGGAACCTACGACGACACCGCGACCGCGCGCATCCCGCCCTTCGAGGCAATCGAGCTCGAGGTCGGCCGTCTGTTCCCCGCGGCTGCGCCGGCGCGCTGAGCTTCGGCGTCGAACTACGTCAGGGCGGCGAGCGCGTCGTGAGCTCTCCGAGCGGCGGGTGGTGCTGACGAGGGAACGAGCGGCGAGCGGCGCGACTTGACAAACCCCCCCCCCCAACGACGTAGCGTTCTGCCTCATGAGGGAGGGGCGAACGCGAGCGCGTGGGGCAGCTGTGTCCACGGTGCGAGCACCGGCTGTCGGGGCGCGCAACCAGGTCGTCCGAGCTTCTCCGCTGGAAGGAGTCGAGA
>JAEUKE010000036.1 GCA_016794345.1 Myxococcales bacterium | reverse complement strand
CTCGTCTTGGAGTCGATGATTATCGTTACGGGACCGTCATTTTCCACGAACACGCGCATGTCGGCGCCGAACCGTCCGGTGGCCACCTTGGCCACGCGCTCGCGCGCGAGCGCGACGAAGCGGTCGATCATCCGGCTGGCGGGCTCGGGGGCCATGGCGGCGATGAAGCTGGGCCGGTTGCCCTTTCGTATGTCGCCGAAGAGCGTGAACTGTGACACGACGAGGAGCTCACCGCCGAAATCCGCGAGGGCGCGCGCCATCTTGCCGCGGTCGTCCTCGAAGACGCGGAGCTCGATCACCTTCCGGAGGACGTAGTCCAGATCGGCGTCCTCATCCCCTTCGCCCGCGCCGACGAACGCGACCAGGCCCCGGCCGATGCTGCCGACGACCTCTCCCTCGACCTCGACGCGCGCCGCGCGCGCGCGCTGGACGACCGCCCTCATGACCGGCGGCCGCCGCGGCGGAGCTTCGCGAGGAGGGCGAAGTAGTCACCGCGGGCGTACGGCTGATTCAGGACGTGGAACTCCTTGCCGACGAGGCCGACGCACCCGAAGAGGTAGCTCGAGCTCGAGCAGTCGAAGGACCGCACCAGGTACGAGGACTGCGAGCACCGCTCGCTCTCTTCGCAGTGGTTGCAGGCGTACAGATCACGCGAGGCGCGGCAGTGCGTGCACCCGACGAGCCGCTCCGAGTCGGCGCAGTAGTGGCACCGCAAGAGGCCCTTCGAGCGCACACAAAACGTGCACTCGGAGCAGCCCTCGCACGCGGTGCACTCCACGCAGCCGCGGTTCTCGGATGCGTTCGCCTGGCTCCTGAGCAGGCGCGCCAGCTCGGCTTCGAACTCCGCCTCTGTCATCGTCCGTCAGCCGTCGCCTGGGGACGCGGCAAGGTCAAGAGCGCTCAGGCGCGCCCGCTCGCGAGGCGCCGCAGCCGCGCGGCGGCAGATTGGGTGCTCGGCTCGTCCGCCAGCTCCTCCAGCCGGCGGAGGCGCGACTCGAGCACCGCGAACCGCTTGGGCGGCTGCAAGGCGAGGATGCGCTCGAGCTCGGCGATGGCGCCGGAGACGACCGACTCGTCGCTGTGCTCGAGCAGCTGGATGAACGCCTCCTGGTCGTCCGCTTCGGGCTCGAAGCCCGCCTTCTTCAGGTCCGCGGCGGCCCGCGTGATGGCGGCGCGCCCCTCCGCGACGCGCAGCTTCTCGAGCAGCCGGGCGCGCTCGAGGGCCTGCTCGTCCGGCGGGGTCGGCAGCGAGACGAGCTGGCGGCGCGAGGCCGGAGGCGTAGGCACCGCGGCCTCCTCCGTCGGGGGCGGAGGCGGCGGCTCGGTCGGCTCCCGCCGCGCGATGGGATGACGACGCGGAACCAGCACATCCGGGTTGTGCCAGACCTTCGGTCCCTCACGCGGTCCCCTTCGCATCTTCCTCGGCATGAATGCCTCCGAAACGACCCCGTTCCCTTCGCAACGTACCACAGAATCGAAGGATGCCCGCACGACAACTGCGCGGGCGCGTCCATGATAAGCGAATGGCCCCAGCGATGAGCGAGCGCCCCCCCCTCCACCGGCCACCCCGCCTGCGGTCGCGGTCCATCGCGCGTTATCCGCTCCTCGAGCTGGTGGAGCACGACATCGCGGATGCGACCGGCGTCGAGCGCACCGTCCTCACGGTCGAGCTCTGGGATTGGTGTGTGGCCGTCGCGCGCGACGTGGACGGCCGGTGGGTGCTCGTGGAGCAACACAGGCACGGGGTGGACGCGGTCACGCTGGAGCCCGCCGGTGGAATCATCGATCGCGGGGAGGACCCGGGCGCCGCGGCGATGCGGGAGCTCGAGGAAGAGACGGGGTACCGAGGCGAGCGCGCAGTTCCCCTCGGCTTCGTGCATCCGAACCCGGCGCTCTCGTCGAATCGATCCTTCGCGTTCCTCGTCGACCGTGTGGTGAAGGTACGCGAGCCGGACCAGGCCCCGGACGAGGAGACTCACGTCGTGTTGCTCGACGACGCCGCCCTCGACGAGGCCCTCGAGGGCGGACGGATCACCCACGCGCTCGCGGTCGTCGCGCTGATGCGGGCCAAGCAGCGCCTCGCGAGGGGACGATGAGCCGCGCCAAGAAGCCTGCTGCGAAGCGAGCGGCGCCGAAGGACGCGTCGTTCAGGCCGTTTGCGAGCCTGCAGAAGAAGGCCGCCGCGGAGAAGCCGGCTCCTGCCCGGCCCGCCCCGCCGCCGCCCCCGACGGGCGAGCCCTCCCGCGAGCCCGACACGTTCTCGGCCTACATGGCGGGCGTGGAGCGCATCGAAGGCAAGGCGCGCAGGCTCCCCGCGACCCAGAGCTCGCTCGAGGCCCCCGCCCCCGACGCCGCCGGCTTGCCCGACCTCGACGCCCCTGCGCGGGCCCGCTTCCAGGCGCTCGTGACAGACTCGATCCGCTTCGAGGTGATCGATGACGGTTCTGTCCTGGAAGGCAGGCGCCTCGACGTCGATCCGCGCGAGCTCCGGCGCCTGCGGCAAGGTCGCTACCCGCTCGACGGAAGCCTGGATCTGCACGGGCATGCCGCGGAGGAGGCGCGCGCCGCGGTGACGCGCTTCGTCGCGCGCCGGCGGAAACAAGGTGATCGCGCGGTCCGCATCGTGCACGGCAAGGGCAAACACTCGGCCCGCGGGCACGCCGTCTTGCGCGGCGAGCTCGGCGCGTGGCTGAGCCAGGGCAGCGCCGCGCAGCACGTGCTCGCGTTCGCCTCGCTCCAAGAGGAAGACGGCTCGACCGGAAGCATCGCGGTCTTGCTCGCAAAGCGATGATGGCGTCGAACGGAGCCGAACGAATCGCAGCGCGCGCGCTGGCCCTGGTGGCCGCCGCGGCCCTCGTGGCTTGCACCGAGGCCGCGCCGCCGCCACGCACCGCGCAGCCAACCAGCGCGCCCGCGACGCTCGAGCCGCCGCCCGCCATGGGTGTGTTCCGCTCGAAGCGCTTCGGGCTCGACCTCGAGCTCTACGACGGCACAGCCTGGAAGATCGACGATCGATCGACGCACTGGCTCTCCGCCTCGCACCCCGAAGGCTCGAGCTTGCTCGTGCGGACGTGGCGCGCCGAGAACCGCATGAACCGCGACAAGTGCGAGGCTCAGGCGCGCAACTTCCGCCGCTTGCCCTCGGCGGAGAGCGTCGAGATCGTCGACGAGCGCGCGTTCGACGTGCCGCCCGGCTTCGACACCCGCGCGACCGTCGGCCTCATGCCGTCGCGCGAGGGCTCGATCTTCGGGATGGTGCTCGCCTTCGGCGGCTCAGGACGCCGCTGCTTCGCGTTCGTCTACGCGACCCAGGCGACCGGTCCGCGCGCCACCGAGATCGTCGCCGATCGTCTGGCGAAGACCACGGAGGGCGCGCTCGGCAAGCTCGCCTTCCGGCGCGACTTCGAGCCGCCCCTCGAGCGCGACGCCGGCGAGCCCGAGACCGATCAGCGGTAGTCGTCGCGGCGCCGCTCGCGCACGACGGAGAGCGCTCGGTCGGCGAGCTCGCGATCACCCAGGGCGCGCGCCTCCTCCGCGAGGACCTCCGCCTCGGCCTCGTCGTCGGTCGGCTCCTCGCGGTGGAGCTTCAGGTCGATGAGGCAGAGCAGCCTCCCGACCGGGCTGGCTGCGTCCGGCGCGTAGCCGGCGACACGCCAGTCGTCGTAGGCGCGCGCGAGGCGTGTGGCGTCGTGCCATGCGCTCTCCGCGAAGATGCGGCCGAGCCGCTCGTCGATGTCCGGGGCGCCCACCGGGAACGCGGCACGAGCGAGGGACGCCGCCTTGGCTCGGTCACCCCCGCGGTCCGCGACGAGCGCACGGACACCGAGCAGGAGCCGGTGCTCGTCGGTCTCGAGCTGTCCCTCGTCCACCGCCTCGACGAAGCGCAGGGCGCGCTCTGTCTGTCCACGGCGCGCGAGATCGATCGCAGCGGCGAGGTTCTGCAGCGCGCGTGCCGGAAGGAGCGAGTAAGCCGTGATGTCGGCCTCTCCCAACGCCTTGGTGCCGACGAGGGGTCGCGCGGCTGCATCGAGGAGCATCCGCCGAGCGCGGGCTCGGGACCGAAACAAGAGCGCGGTCGAGGTGACGAAGAAGAGCGCGACCGCCGCGGCTTGCCAGGGCTCCGTCCGCGCCCACACGACCAGTCCGACGAGGCCGACGAGCACACCCAACCGCAGGAGGACCGTGAACCCCATCGCCTTGCGCGCGAGGATGACCGAGCCTGCGTCGTGTACGCCGAGGCCGACGTTTGGCGCGAAGCTGCCGAGGAAGAACCAGCGGAAGAAGCGACCGATGCCCGAGAGCGCGCTTCCGGCGGCCATCCCTGCGGCCGACGGGCTCTCCAATCGAGGACCACCGCCGGCTTCGTGCTTCTCCTGTCTCACGGCCGGATCGTTTGCTCTGCCAGTCCCCAAGAGTCGCTCTCGCCTTTTGCGTGGAAACTGGGTTTCCACGCGATTAGGGTACGACGCGTCATGCTCCTCCGCTCTCCCCTTCGTCAATCGCTCGCCATCTGCGCGCTTTTCGCGGTCTGCGCCGGGTGCGGCTACACGAAGGAGGAGTACCAAGCCCAGGCGGACAAGCTCACGCGCGCGGTCGCCAAGCAGCGCGACGCGGAGCGCCGCTCGGAGGACATGACCGCCGAGCTCGAGCAGGCGCGCCTGCGCGTGACCGATCTCGAGGAGCGGCTGCGCGGCATGGGCCTCGACCTCGAGGCGAAGGGCGGCCAGATCGACAGCCTCTCCGCCACGCTGGCCGAGCGCGAGCGCGCCCTCGCGGAGTTCCGCGCGAGGGCCCGCCAGCTCGAGGAGATGAAGCAGCGTATGGAGCTGCTCCGCTCGAAGCTCGACGAGCTCGTGAAGGTCGGGATCGACGTGCGCGTCCGGCGGAACCGTCTGGTCATCTCGCTCCCGGGCAACGTCCTGTTCGACACGAACAAGGACAAGATCCGGAAGGACGGCCGCGAGGCGCTGAAGAAGATCGCCGAGGTCATCAAGGCCGACCCGACGCTCGCGTCGCGCGAGTACCAGGTCGGCGGCCACACCGACAACAAGGTGCTCAAGGGCGGCGCCTTCGGCGACAACATGAACCTCTCGCTCGCTCGCGCGAGGGCGGTTCACACCTTCCTGACGGATCCGCAGAACGGCGGCCTGCCGAAAGACAAGTGGAGCGCCGCCGGTTTTGCGGACTCGGACCCGGTCGCCACGAACGACACGGACGAAGGGCGGCAGGCCAACCGACGCACCGAGATCGTCGTCGTCCCCGCCCTCTCGGAGCTCCTCGATCTTCGCCAGCTCGCCGCCCCCTCGACGAACAACGGCCCCGCCAAGAAGGCGGCCGAGCCGACAGCACCGTAAGGCTCGACGCCGGCCAAGAGGGTGGGCCTGCCTCCTCGGCCTGGGCCCACCTTCTCGCACCTATTTTGCGGGTTCTCCGGGGGGCGGCGGGTCGGAAATTTGGCCCCGATCGCGGCCCTATGAGCAGGGTGCCTCGATGGCGCGGCGCGAGCTACCCCGCAACACCCGGCGAGCGCACCTGGCTGCACGAGTGGGCCACCGGGTCGCCGAACGCCGCAGCCTCTC
>JAEUKE010000266.1 GCA_016794345.1 Myxococcales bacterium | reverse complement strand
TCTTTGATGCCCTTCTTGAAGTTCTTGATCCCCTCGCCGAGGCCTTTGCCGATGTTGGCGATGCGAGACCCGCCGAAGAAGAGCAGAGCAATCCCCAGAAGGATGAGGATTTCGGTGATTCCAAACCGTCCCATGGCGTTTGCTCCTTCTGAGCTGTCCTCAAGCTAGCACCCGCAGGGGTGGGAGGGCAATCGAGGTTGGTGACCCACGCAGAACCTCGGTGGTAAGCTCCCCATTCCTGGAACCGAGGCGCCGCTCAAACCGAAGCGGGGCTCGAACCGAAGCAGGTCCGTGGGCATCGGAGAGACGACGGTAAGGGAAGCGATGACGACGACGGAAAACCACACTCGACGCAGGCTCACCTCGGTCCTGGCCGCTGCTTGTTGCTTCGGCGCCGCGCTCTTTGCCACGGAAGAGGCTCACGCCCAGGCGGCCGAGTCGGATGTCAACACCGTGACCGGAACCGGCAAGGGCATCGTCGGCGGCGCGCTCCTCGGCGGGGAGATCGTGATGATCCCCATGGGCGCGGCCGGGCTCAAGCCCTGGTGGCCCTACCTCGTCTTCGGCGGCCTTGGCTCGGTCGGCGGCGCCGTCGGCGGCTGGGCCGTCGAGCAAGCGGCTCCCCCGGCGGAAGCGCCGCTCTACATGCTGGCCGGCGGCCTCGCGCTCATCATCCCCACGGTCGTCCTCTCGGCGAGCGCGATCACCCGGGAAGAGTACGAGGACACGAACGACCCCTCCGTGCCCCCGCCGGATCAGCAACCCGGCGCGGCGCCTGGCGCGCCCCCGCCCGAGGGCTCGAGCGTGACGGTGACCACGAGCGACGCGCGGAAGGTTCGCCGCAAGCGCGCGCGCCCCGCGCCCACCGTGGGCCTGCTGGACGTCTCGGGCGGCGCCGTTCGCATGGGCGCCCCGGCGGTGGCGGTGAAGAACATGTACTCCCTCGAGGAGATCGCGAAGTACGGCGTGGAGCAGAAGACCGAAGTGAACATCCCGGTCGTCAGCGCCTCGTTCTGAGGGGCTGAGCGCTTCACGAGCCCGACCGGTCGGTGGTGGCCGGAGATGGCCTCGTGAAGCTACCAGCCAGCAAGGGGGGCTCCTGCAATCGAGAGGCGGAGAGGGGCAAGCCAAGACCAGACGGTCTTCCCCCCCCGGTCGCGCGTGGCGCGACCACCCCCCGCTTCGCGGAGGGGGGCGCGCTGTCGCCTCTTTGCTGGACCGTCCGGCCTGCTGGCTTGCCATCAGAATCCTGTTTCTTCACGGTGAGCCCGGCTGCGCCCCCATTGCTGGCGGCGTTGAGGTTGCCGCCGGCACCGCCGGTCGATGCAGCGCTGACGGTAATGTCAGCGTCGTCGATCTCGGGCTCACTGCCGGTATAGGCGAGGCCGAGGGAGCGCCGCCCGCGCCGCCGCCGCCGGGGCCGCCGAAGCCACCGAGGCCGCCCTGGCCACCGGTGCACGCAAAGGTGCCGCCGTTCGCGCCGTTGCCGCCGACGCCCCCGAGCTGACCGTCGCTGCTGCCGCGGCGAGCGTCGTTCGCTGATTGTCTGCGTTCGTTGACGGCACCAGCGATGGCCTCTGACGCGCCGCCCCGGCAGGCTCGTGGGTGGGCGTGCTACGATCGCCTTGTGGACGACGCAGACAGGAAGGCCCGAGCCGAGGCGCGGCGGGTCCGAGCGACAATCGTCCGGACCCGACTCGGCCCGGAGGAAGCGAACCTTGATGTCCGCGGAGCCGACGCGCTCTCGCTCGTAACCCGCCTCACACGCGCCGCGTGGGCGCTCCGGGGCACCGCTCTTCCTCTCTATTCTCGCGCGGAGATCCCCTGTCGTTTCGTGCCGAGGGAGGAAGTCGAGGCGATCGAGCGTCTCGAGCCGATTCGAGCGCGCTGAGGGGTGGTGTCCGGCGGCGCGACGGTTTCGAACGTCCGGGCGCGAGCCTCGTTCGTCAATCTCGAGATCCGGCGCCCTCTCGCGATCCGCCGGTCAGGACTTCTGCCGTTGCTGTTCCAATCCGGCATGTCGGCTCGCAGTCGGGGCCGTTGGGCTGCGTCTTCTGGTAGACGGGCGAGGTCGCGAGCGTGGCAACGGCCCGATCCGCGCTGGTGAGCGAGAGCCGCAAGGTCTCCGGCGCGGCGGCGATGGTGACGGACTCGATCCCCACGGTCTCACCGTTCTTCCAGATCGGAGCGAGGAGCGCGGGGAGATCGCCCTGGCAGGGCTTGGGATCCGGCTCGTCAGCGCGCCAAGACATGGGAAACGAGACCTCGCACCTCGCGGTCCGTCCGTCGCCGGCGAGCTCGAGCACGTAGGCGCCGGACGGGAGCTCCGCGCCGGCGAAGTCTACGAGCAAGGCGTTGAGACAGCCGCGGTTCTCGCACGCGGGTCTCTGTGTCGGCTGAGGGTGCACCTCGAGCTCGCTCTGCGAGCCGCGGTCCGACGCGCATGCGGAGAGCCCAGAGGCCATGAAGATGAGAACAACGGCGGCCCAGATCGTCTTGCCCATGGTTACCCCGAAACCACCGTTCCTGCCGCCATGACCGTCCCAATCGGCAGATCGACGGGGTCGTTGCAGGTCTCGGCCTTGTCGCCCGACCTTGCGATCGGCCGCCCGTTCGCGAGCACCGTCGCGGAGCCCATGACGATCCGCGCGCGGTTCGCGGGCGGCTTCGCGAAGGTCTTCGGTGCGACGAGGTGCTCGGGCGTGTTGTGGGCGATGCTGTCCACGAGGGCGACCGGCTGGTGCTGCGCCAAGACGTTCGGGCTCAGGTCCGCCTGAAGCACGCCGTCGAAAGGAACGGGCGTGGGCAATGGCGGACCACCTGTTTCCGGGACGATTAGGTGGGAGTCGACGGCGACGACGTGATCGCCTCGCTTCGCGACGGGGCGGCTCACGGGACGCCCCGGTTGAGCTTGCGCGTCTCGTCCCGCAACAGGGCCTCAAACGCGTCGCGTAGCTTCGGATCCGATCGAAATCGTTCGAAGTACGCTTGCTGAAGTCGCTGCTTCTCACTTGGACTGAGCCCAAAGCGCGCCAGGACGGCGGGCTCGTCCTCCCCGAACGTGGCGAGCGCGGCTCGGAGGGCCGCGTACTCGCGCAACCGCAACCAAGGCGGCTCACTCGCGCCCCGCACCCGCGCGAGCTCCTCGGGTGAGAGCGCGACCATCGCGGTCTCGCCCGCCAGGTCGCTCCCGGTCGAGCTGGGTGGCGGCGCCAGAATGCGGAGGCGCTCCGGCGGGGTGGTCCCCGAGAACGGCACCGCAGGCCCCGGGGCCGCGACCGGGAGCTGCGTCGCATCGACATCGAGCGCTGCCGCCACCGCGTGGCGCACCTCTTCAGGCAAGGGCATGAACGCGGTGCCCCCCGCGTCCGGCGCCGGCTCGATGGGCAGTGGCTCCGGTGGCGCTGCGAGCTTCCCCGAGAACGGAAGGACAACTGCCGCCGGGGCGCCACCGATGACGGTTGCGTCATGGTTGGGAGCGCCCGGGGGCGTGGCGTCGGGCAAGGCCCTCGCGGGCGGCGGGGGCAGGGGCACCAGGCCCTGCTTCGGCCGAGGTTCTTCGGGCGGGTCGGCAGGAGGCTTCGCCCACCGCGTCTTCTCCGCGGCGAGGCGCGCTTCTGTCAGGCGCTTCAACGTGACCGCCATCGCCCGGCAGGCTGCCTTGGCTCCGGGTGATGCCGACGCGAGAGGCTCGCCGTGCGCGAAGTACCATCCGCCGCCGAGGGCGGCGCGCCCGCGCGTCAGGCCGAGCTCGAGCATTCGGGCGAGCTCCACATGCTCGCCGTCCAGGTAGGCGAGGCTCGGCGGTCCCCCCTCGAGCGACGGGGGCGGCCGCTTGGGCCGGCGCGGGACCGAGACCCTGATGTACGCGGGGTTCGAGAGGTGAAGGAAGCGCTCGGCCCGCTGGATCACGAAGTCGTGCTCGCAATCGGGCACCACCACGTCGAGCCACGTAGCATATGCGATTGGCTTGAGCTGCCGCGCCTTCGCGTAGAGAAAGCGAAGCCTCATCGGCGAGGCGTTTACCCAGCGAACGAATGCCGAGGGATCGTCCCTGAACGTCACGGGAGCCGGCTCCGGGAAGAGCTTGGTCTCTTGGGGATCGGGACTGGGGTAACCGTCGTCAGAAGTGAACAGGCCGTGCAGCTTGCCCCGCTCGACGCGCTCGACATCCGCACCCGCGCCGTGGGATCCGTACAATTTTGGCACGCCGAGCTCCTGCATCAACGAAACGATCTGGAGGAGCAGCGTGCGGGCGTCCGCCTCGGTGACGAGCGCCTTCGTCCACGCGAAATGGAGATGGGCCGGCATGGCTACTGACCCCTCTCGAGCTTGTCGGTCTCCATCAGCTTCTCGATCGGTACGAGCGGCCGCACGCGCTCGCGGACGTCGGGGAGCTTGCCGCTGGCTCGGTGGAGCTCGACCACGTAGCGGTTGAAGAAATAGAAGACAGCCCACGAGTCGTCTGCGCCGTACCGGTTGCCGTCCTTGTCGTAGAAGGAGCCGGTCGAGTAGGCGTCCACCGCGTCTCTCCCCCTCTTGAGTGTGAAGGTCTGCGCCCAGACCGCGTAGGCGTAGCCGGGATGGTGGAAGATCTCCCACGTGTCGCTCGGGATCTCCTTGATGAGGCGCTTGGGTCCACGCGGCCGCCGGAACTTCCCAAGGGCGCGCTCGATGACGAGGATCTCGTTCGCGGCGACGATCGCGAGATCCACCGCGTGGTGGAGCGGCACCATCGGCGCCCCGGGCACCCGGTACGGTCCCACGGCGTCCCAGCCGTGGACCGCGCGGTGCTTGGCCTCCGCGTCGCCCCAGCGCCAGTGCCCGTGAAAGCAGTCGTGCGCGCAGATAGGCGCCATGACGATGTCCTTGAGCGCGTCTGCCCAGCCGCCGTGCGGCTCCAAGTCGCTGAGCTTGTGCCGGAGCGCGAGGCTCTCGCTGCCGAACAGGACTACCTCCTCTGGCAGATGCATCTTGGGCGCCATGTGGATGTTGTCGAAGGCCCCCTGCCGCGGCAGCTTCGTCACCGTCTTGCTGGTTCGCGTCTCGTACTGCACGCTCTCGAGCAAGGTTCGCTTCTTCGTCCATCCTGGCTCGACGATGCGCAGCTTCTTGCCTCCAAGCTTCCGATGGGCGTCGGTCTGGTAGTAGGCAAAGATCGCCTCCCAGTGCGGTGGCGGTGGGGCGAGCGCTTGATCGTCTGCGTTCGTGTCGGCGACGAGGAGTGGCGCGATCGTCTCGCCCATTTCGGGGCATCCGCACGGCTTGCCGTCTCGGATGGTGGTGCGAGCCGGTCGCCGCAGCGACAGCCCGGACTCGATCGCGTCCAGCGGCAACGTGGCCTTGACCATGACGTGGGGGTAGAGCCGCGCCATGCCGGCCAGGCCGCCGATGGGCCCGGGAGGCTGATAGTCGTCGAACTCGCTGCAGGGCGTGAAGGACACGAGCACGAGGACCCGTGCGGGAACGATCCGGAGCTCGGTCGGCTGGTCGCCCACGTCCGCCCAGTGCTCGTCGTCGAGCGGGCTCCAGAGGTCGTCTCGGAACAGGCTCTGCCGGACCGTGCTCGACGTGGTTCCCCCCGAGGCACCCGAGCTCGAAGAGAAGTCTTCGATCGCTCGCTGGAGCGCGGCCCACCCCTGAGGGTCCGTCTCCTTCACCCGGAGCGGCGTCAGGGTCATCTCGCTCTCGGGCAGGGGCGGCGCGTCGGGATCGTTGGCGACGTCGAGCAAGAAGGGCACGTCGAAGAGGAACGCGTAGACGAGGCTCTGCTCGTACCGCGCCTCCAGCGGAAAGAGCGGGATCAGGTGAGGCGGGTTCTTCACCCACGCCTCCCGCTTGGTGCGAAGGACCGCGAAGAGGTGGCCCTTCGTCAGGGGCAACAGCGCGCCCTCGTTTCCGCGCTGGATCCGGATCGAGCCGAACTTGCACTGCTCGAGGACCAGGTACTCACGGTAGCCGTCCTCGTGCGCGCGGCAGGTGATCTGGTTGATGACGTTCGGCTCGTCTCCGGGCACGTAGCTCCAGAGCGGCGTCTTGAAGTCGACGCCGTTGGTCGGCGCCTTCTCCGCGTCCTCGGCGCTGACAGCGGGCGCCACCGTATTCGCGTCGCCGCCCGTGAGCGGGCTCGTGGGCGGCAGGACACTGACGTACTTTTCCAGCTCCCCCGGGGCCGCCTCCGTCCAGTCGGGGCTCTCCAGCTCGATGTGCCAGCGGACCGCCCGCAGGGGCATCGCCTCGAACACCTGCTCCATCACGCTACCCATTTATCCGTCCTCCCCGCCCCGCTTCTGCGTGGCGACACGCACACCGTTTCGCAGCACCTCCACCAGGACGAATCGCTCGCCTGGCCGCCCCTGCAAGCGGATCTCGCCGCCCGGCACGATCTCGCGTTGGAGCCGCTCGCCATCGGGCGCCGCGATCACGAACGTAAACGGTGTCCCAGGCCCTACGCCCGCCGGATCGAGCCGGAACACCGCCTCCCCGCTCTCGCCCACAACCCCGGGCGGTGCCGTGCCCCCCGCGGATGCGCCGCCGCAGTTGAGCTTCACCAACGCACCATCGAGCTTCGCGTCGGCGTCGAGCACCAGGCTCGCACCGTCGGCGGAAGCGAGCGTGATCGTTTCTGCCGCGAGCTCGAAGGCACCGTCGTAGGCAAGCGCGACCGCGCGGCTCGGACCGTGCTGGACCTCGCTTCGCTCGCGGGCGTAGAGCTCGACGTGCTTCGATTCGAGGGAGATACGCTCGGGCGTGAGCGTGATGCTGCTCTCGCCGCATCGAATCACGATTCGCTCCTTCGCGCGCAGCTCGAGCGCCCGTCCGGCCGAGAGCGTGATGTCGCGCGAAGCCGACAGGATGTCGCTTCCCCCGCCCTCTCCGTTTCCGACGAACGTGTGACGGTCGCCGCCGAAGTCAGCGATCTTGCCCGCCGCGTAGCGGTGGTGCGCGGTCCCCGCGACGCGCCGCCTCTCATTACCTGCGACCTCGATCGTGCCGTTTCCTCCGATCGCCTGCCGGAAGGAATTGGCGACAGTCTCGGTCCGGTTGCCGCCTACCCGGGAGACGAGGTCCGCTCCCACCTCTTGCGTTCTCGACCCGCCGGTTGCGTGCTCTTCGTTGCCGCCGATCCGCGTCGCGGCGTCTGCGATCGCCTCGACGACCAGCGAGCGGGCAGAGCGGAGCGAGACGCGCTCGGCCCCGGCACGGTCGTCGAAGATGAGCTCGTGCGATCCGGCGCCGCCTGGCGTCGAGCGCGTTCGAATCCCCACCGCCTGACCATCGTGGGGGTAGTGAACCGGCGCGGGAGATGCGGGGTGGTGCAAGCTTCCCACGACAACGGGCCGGTCCGGGTGGCCGTCGACGTAGCCGATGAGCACCTCGGACCCCACACGCGGGAGCCAGCTTGCTCCATAGCCGGCGCCAGCCCAGGGCTGGCTCACACGAAGCCAGGCCTCGGGTGGCCCTTGCTCGACGTCCCAGTGGAACCGAACCTGGACGCGCCCGTGCTCGTCGGTGTGAATCTCCTTGCCGGCAGGGCCGGTCACGGTCGCGGTTTCGAGCCCGAGGACGCGGCGCACGGGACGGGGAGTCAGCCGAACCGAAACCGCGGCCGGTGCGAGCGTGAGCGCGGCTTGGTAGGTGAGATCGGCGGCACGTTCGGGCGCTCGGCCTTGATGGCGTGCCGCAACGACGACATGCTCGGCGGGTGCGCCGCCACCGTCCACCGTGATGACGCGCCCGGGTTGGGCGTGTGGGAAGCTCGTCATGGCCTGAAGGCGCTCGGCGTCCCGTCTCAGCGCATCGAGGCGCGCTCGAGCGAATCGCGAAGCTGGTGAAGCGTTCGCGTTATCGTGCTCGTGCTCGTACCACAGACCACGCCTGCCGTTCGTGAGCTGCGACACCAGCTTTTCCGAGGTCTCGCCCAAAACGGGCAGCGTCGGTCGAACGAAATCGTGGCGCCGTACGACTGCGCGGGAGGAGCGGACCTTGCGCTCGAGGCTCGCGTCGACCAACACCCGGCCCTGCCCCGGTCGGAGCGCGTCCATCGTACCGAGCACCTGGAAGGGTCGTTCGCGAAGGATCGGCGAGTAGCCTTGGGCGGCATCGCACAATACGAGCGTCTCCGTGGAGCCGACATTCGTCTCGTCGGGATCCGCCGAGGTGACCTGAGGATGATCGAAGAAGAAGAAGATGCCCTCCTCCGAGAAGATGCGGAACAGAAACTCAAGATCCGACTCGCCGCGCTGCGTCCAGTGGGGGCGGGGCGTGTAGCTCTCCCCGAGCCGGGTGCGAAACGGGACCCCATGTTCCCGCAAGATTTTGGTGGCCACCGCCAGAACGTCGAGACCGTGGAAGATTCGCCACGAGGCCGCGTGGCGAAGACCTGACATCCGGGGCTCGAGACGCAGCCTGCTACCGCCGTGCAGGCTGCCCGCTTCGCGCGTCACGATCCCGTGGAACGCGCGTGGCCCCTCCGCGGTACCCGTAAGGCTGAGCGTGGCGGCCTGGCCGAGCAAGGACTCTTCCGCGCTCAGCAAGCGCTCTGAGCATCGCAAGTCGACCCGGTCGAGTGCATTGATGCGCTCGATCGCGTCGAACGCGGCGACTGGAATGGCCCGCGCGATGCCGTGCACGCGGAGCTCGAACGTGGTGTGGCTCATCTGGACCCCCGGAGCCTCCTCAGTCGTGTAGGTTCATTGGTTGATGCAGGGCTCGCTGCTCTCGCGGCAGGCAAGGAGAACGTGGGGGCTCCTGCGATTGAGAGGCGGAGAGGAGCAAGCCAAGACCAGACCGTCTTTCCCCCCCGGTCGCGCGTGGCGCGACCACCCCCCGGTCGCGCGTGGCGCGACCACCCCCCCGGTCGCGCGTGGCGCGACCACCCCCCCGCTTCGCGGAGGGGGGGGCGCTGCCGCCTCTTTGCTCGACCGTGTGCCCTGCTGGCTTGCCATCAGAATCCCTGTTTCTTCACGGTGAGCCCGGCTGCGCCGCCGTTGCTGGCGGCGTTGAGGTTGCCGCCGGCACCGCCTGTCGACGCAGCGCTGACGGCAATGTCAGCGTCGTCAATCTCGGGCTCGCTGCCGGCGAATGCGAGGCCGAGGGAAGCGCCGCCTGCGCCGCCGCCGCCGGGACCGCCGAAGCCACCCAGCCCGCCCGAGCCTCCTGCACACGCAAAGGTGCCGCCGTTTGCGCCGTTGCCGCCGAGCCCCCCGAGCTGGCCGTCGCCGCCTTCGCCGCCCGCGCCGCCGGCGCCGGCGGTGAGCGTGACGTTGGAGAGGGTGAGCATCGAGCCGAGGCTGAGGAGCGCGATGCTCGCGCCACCCTGGCCGCCGCCTTGGCCACCGAGGCCTCCGCAGCCGCCTGCGCCGCCGCTACCGCCGCTCGGGCCGGGCAGGCCGGTGCAGCCGGTGGTGGCGCCGCCGCGGCGACCACCGCCGCCGCCGCCGCCTTGGCCAATGGTGCCGGGGCCGCCGTCGCCCGCGGGCTGTCCGGCGAGGCCCGTGGTGGCGAGCGTGGCGACGGTCGTGCCGGCCGAGCCGGTGGAGCCGGAGGGGCCGTCGTGGCCAATCTCGCCATTGCCGCCGTTTCCGCCGCAAGACCATCCGCCAGCGCCAGTGTCACCCGCGCCCGCGCTGCCGTTTGGCTCACCGAGCGCCGGATCTGGACTGCCGCTGAACCCCGAAGCGCCGCTGGCCATGCCGCCGAGGCCACCGCCACCTCCTATGGTCGTGCCACCAGCTGGGCACGTCGAGTAGGTGCGGTCCAATCCCGCTGCCATCCCGCATCCGGAGCCCGGGTTGCCGTCGAAGCTTGCCGCGTCGCTCTGTCTACCGGGCGCCTGCCCAGCCTGGTCCATCCCGGCTCCGCCCGCTGCGCCTGCGCCGGCAACGACGTCGACCTGGAGCAAGGTCGCGGTCGCGCCGTCCGCGACGATGGCGATGCTGTCATTCCCATCGCGTGTGGCCGCGTCGAAGCCGTTCGCATTGGCGCTCGTGATGGCAAACGACTGCACGTGCGCGCTGGTGGTGGCGGAGAGGGTGAGAGGGACGTCGTTCTCGGGCGCGGTCCAGGCCGTCTTGGTGGGGGAGGCGGTCCAGTCCGCGCAGGAGAGGCCGCCGACGAGCCGCTCGGCTCCGGTGAGGATGGCGGGCTCGTTCAGGGGGTCGCCGGTGGAGCAGACGAAGATCGGCTTGTTCATGGGGTTCGCGGCGAGGGCCTCGGCCAGCGTGCCGTAGGGCGTGGCCTGCGTGCCGTCGCCCGCGGGCTCGCCAGGTTCGACGAAGAGGCCGCAGGTCGCGTCGAGCTGCTGGCCCGGCATGAGGGCGAGCGGATCGCACTCCATGGGCAGCCCGGTCGTGCTGGTGGCGGTGGCGGTGGAAGAGGTTGTCGATGACGTTGTCGTCATGCTTGAGGTGGTCGACCCACCGGCGCCGCCGGTTCCGGCGGCGGGGCAGGCCCCGTTGAAGGCCTCTTCGCAGATGTCGTCGTAACAGCCGGTCGCGAGGAAGGCGGCGACCAGGATGGAACCGGAGAAGACCGCACGCATCAGAAGCTCCCTTCGAAAGAAAGACCGGCGAAACCCGGGCCGACGAGCGGACGGAACGCGGCTTCGTCCGCGCTCGGTCCGGCAGGAACAGCGAGGTAGATGACCATGCCGAGGAGACTGGCGCCGCCGATGGCAACGGCTGCGATGCCGCCGCCGCGCAGGGCGTTGGCGCTGCTCAACGCGTCGTTCCCTTCCGTCCGGCAGGAGTCGGTCCACGGCTGGCAGGCCTTCGCGGTGTCGATCGCGTCGGTTGCGTCATTGGTCCCGACCACCAGCAGCGCGATCCCGGTTGCGAGGCCTGCTGCGCCGACGCCGCCGAGAAGGACGGCAGGCCAGATCGGCTTGCCCTCCTCGGGCTCACCCCCGCCCGCGCCCGTCGTGCTCGTGCTCGAGCCGCTGCTGGCGGAGGTCGAAGGCGCGCCGCCGCCACCTCCGGCGCCGCCCGCTCCGCTGTCCTTGAGGATGAGGAGCACCTTCTCCTCGCCGCCCGCGATGGCGGTCAGCGTCTTCGTTCCCGCGAGCGAGCCGGCGGTCGCCGCGAGGGTGTGCTCTCCGGGATCGAGGAAGACGCGCTGGGGCGCGGGACCGACCACGGCTCCGTCGACGCGGATCTCTGCGGCGGCGCTGGTCTCGACGATGGCGAGCATGACCTTGGCGCGAACGCCGGGGAACCGGTCTTTTGCGGCCTGGCTCTGCTTCGGGTTCTTGCCGTCGTCACGCTGGAGGAAGAAGTCGAGATGGGTGGCTGCCTCGCGAAACATCCCGAGCTCGGCTTCGCAGGCGCCGAGCAGCGCGGCGACCGTGGGGTGTTTGACCTTGTCCCAGACGCCGGCGGCCTTGGTCCGGCACACCGCCCAGTCCTTCTTCTGGGCGGCCGCCGCGGCCTCCATCAGGACGGCCTGGCCGGCGTCGGTGAGGTCGGGCTCCTCCGCGGCGGCAGGTGCCACCGTACAGAGCAGAGCGAGGCACGTGAGGGTCGTGAGCGAATGCGGAGATCGGGATCGAGGAGGCATGAGTAGCTCGGCTAGCGCTGCGGCTTCTTGAACTTCCAGTTGTTGGGATCGAAGAGAGGATCGCCCGCGGGGGTCGACGATGCAGAGGCCGGCCCGGGCTGCGCGGAAGGGGCGGGCACGGGACGAGGGGAGGATGCGGACGGCGGAGAGCTTGGAGCGGCGCTCGGATGGGGCTCCGGGACGGACGAGCCGGGGACAGGAACGGCTGCGGTGCTCGGCGGCTCGACGCGAGCCTCGGGGCTCGTTGCAGTGACGGACGGCGACGGCGGCGGGCCATCCTCGCCACGTAGGCCATCCTCGCCACGTAGGCCATCCTCGCCACGTAGCCAGATGACGACCGCAACGACGCACGCGAGCGCGGCCGCGGCGCCGACGACGAGGAGGACCCAACTCGTGGCCGCTTTGCTCGGTGCAGTCTCGATGAGCGGCGTCGCGTTGCCGAGCTGCGGGGGCAGGACACGAGGCTGGGTCGTCTTCGCAGGACGGCGAGCCGCGACCGGCGTCGGGCTGGGCAGAGCGTCGCGTTCGACCGCGCCGAGGAGCGCCTCTGCCGCGTCCTTGTCGATGCCGAGCCGAGCCTTGTCGTCCTCCGTGACGAGCTCGTTCCGGGCCTCGATGGCCTGCCGCAGCGCCGCATCCTTCTCGGCTCGTTCGGCTACGGCACGATGGCGGCGCTCGGCGGCGTCGCGGTCGAGGATCTCGTCGAGCGCGGTCGGGGCGAGCGGGGTGTCTTGCTTCTTCACGGGCGACCTCCGCCGTACTGGACCAGCGCGAGCGCCGCGAGCGCGAGAGCGAGCACGATGCTCACAGCGAGGAGAACGACAGGCGCGCGACGAACGGGGACCTCGGGTGCTGGCAAGAGGCTCTCGATCGCGTCGCCGCGCACCGTCGGCGGAAGCGCGGCAGGCTCCGCCGCCGGGGGCCGCGGACGGGCTTCCTGACCGAGCGGCGTGAAGCGACCGTCGCGATCGAACGAGCCCGCTGGGACGACGGCCAGCCGGACGTCTCCCACCATCAAGACCTGGAAGGCGTGGAGCAGACCGAAGCGTCCAGGCGTCCCGTCGATCTCGATGCCGTTCGTGCTCCCGAGGTCCTTTACCTCGTACACGGGGGCGCGAGCATCCGAGCCAGCGCGCTGCCTGAGCTCCACATGTTTGCGCGAGACGCTCGGATCATCGAGGAGGATGTCGGCGGCTCCGCGATCACGGCCGAGCACCGCGCCGTCGCCCAGGATGTAACGTCGCTTCTCGGCGTGGGAGCTGCCTACGAGCAGCGTCGGGACGAGGATGCGTGTCGTGAGCTCGACCTGAGGGTTCTTGGAGACGCCTTTGCGGGGGGCCGTCGCGACGCCAGCGTTCGCCTTGGCCGCAGGAGCCGCCGCGGGCAAGCGGAGCCGAGGCGCGTCAGCCAACACGCTGGCGCGCTGTTCGGCGGTGATCTCGGCCGGCGCCTGCTTGACGAAGTCTTCCAGGAACGAGCGGAGCGCGTTCCCTACGGCCTGCATGCTGTCAAAGCGCTCCGCGGGATCCTTCGCGAGCATGTGCTCCAGCACGCCCCAGAGGCGGGGCGGGCAGATGAGCTCGGGAAGCGCCTCCACCGGGACGAGGACATGCCAGCCCATCTCGGTGAACGCATCGGCGTCCGGGTTGTTCCGAATCGCCTGCGCGTGGGCATGCTCGCCGAGCAGCATCTCGTACAGCATGTGCCCGAGCGAGTAGATGTCGCTCTTGGCCGTGACGCGCTGCTTCGAGATGTGCTCGGGGCTCATGTAGCGCACCGTACCCATGACGCGCTTCTCGTCGGTCGTGTTCGCGCTGTAGGGCGTCTTCGCGCAGCCCAGGTCGAGCAGGACCACCCGGAACGAGCCGCCCGGGATCACCTCCAGGTACACGTTCTCGGGCTTCAGGTCGCGATGGACGATCGAGACGAGGTGGAGCGAGTGCATCACGTCCGCGATGAGGATCGCGATCGAGACGGCCTTGGTGATCGTGAGACCGCCGAGGTGATTGACCAGCTCACGGAGCGTCTTGCCCTTGAGCAGCTCCATCACGATGTACGGACCCACGCGCGGGTCTCGACCGGCGGTGAAGATCTGCACGACGCCACGCTCGCCGCGGAGTTGTGCGAGCGCCCGCGCCTCGACCTCCAGCCGTTGCGCGACGTCGAGGCGGGACGCGAACCGTTTCGAGAGCACCTTCACGACCACTTCGGCGCCGAGCACGTCGTTCTCGGCGAGGAAGATCTCGCAGATGCCACCGCGAGCGAGCAGCCCCTTGACCCTGACGTCTCCGATCCGCTCATCGGGAAGGAGCATGGGGACATCGTCCGCGTAGTTGATCGTGCGGCGCGGATCGAACGCGTCGTTCGCTGCAGGGCTCGCGGCCACAGGCGTGGCCACCTTCGCTCGCTCGGGAGCGTCGCTGGAAGCAACGAGCGGCGCCACGACCTCGGCGGAGAACGCGGGAGCGGGTTCGGCCGGTGTATCGCGAGCCGTGTCCGGGTCTTCGACTCCCCGGTCCAGCTCGGGCACACCCAATCCAGGTACGGGCATCCCTGGAATCACGAGCTTCAGCGTCCCCCTCGGACCCTTCACGTTCGACCTCTCCACCACGCGCTGTGAGCGAGCGCGCCGTGAGCCTACCAGGGTGCATGCGACCGCGGCCATCGTTCACCCTCGAATTCGGAGCGCCAGCAGAGACAGGATCGCCAGCAAGACGCCCGCGCCGATCGCGAGAAGCGCGGTCGAGAGCTGCAGGCGTCGAGGCAGAGGAACGGGAGACTGCGGCGGCGTCGCCTTGGCTTCTCCTGCAGTCGGTGATGACAGTGCTGCTGTGAGCGCGGGAGCTTCGTTCGGCGCGGTATCGTGCTCGTCGGGCTTCGAGATAGTGGCGTCCGGGAGGATCCTGGTGCCATGCGCGGAGTCCTGATCGAAGCCAGGGGGGATGTCGGCGAGCGGATCGGTGATGCGAACCGTTCCGCCCTTCTTCGGGCTCGCCACATGGGATCCGGTCTCGCTCGCCTCTGCGGGGCGCTGGTCGAGAAGCTGTTCGACGGCCTCGCGCATCGCCTGCGCGCTCTCGAAGCGATCCTCTGGCCTCTTGGCGAGAGCCTTCAAGACCAGCGCCTCGAAGCCCGCGGACAGGTCCTGGGGCGCCACCCGGGAGGGCTGGACGGGCGGCTTCAGGGCGTGCGCCTTGAGCAGCTCGACACCGTTGGGCTCGATGAAGACCGGCTGGCCGGTCACGAGCCGATAGAGCGTGCACCCGAGCGAGTACAGATCCGCGCGCAGGTCGACCTTCTTGCCGAGCGCCTGCTCCGGCGCGAGAAAGGACGGCGTTCCCACGAGCATGCCCTCGGCCGTCGACTTCTGCTGACCGAGTGCCTGGCGATCGGTTCGATGCGTGATCTTCGCCACCCCGAAGTCGAGGACCTTCACCGTCGGTCCGGCCGGCGTGCTCACGTAGAAGAGGTTGTCCGGCTTGATGTCGCGATGCACGATGCCTGCCGCGTGGACAGGCTCCAGCCCGAGCAGAGTCTGTCGCGCGACCTCCAGAGCCTCCCGCTCGAGCATGAAGCCATGCTCGTCGAGCCAGGCCTTGAGCGATTGGCCCTCCAGCAGCTCCGTGACGAGGTAGGGCCGGCCTCCCGCGGTCGTGCCGAGGTCGAGGACTTGCACGAGGTGTGGGTGCCGCAGGCGCGTCAGCAGGCGAGCTTCGGTCCTGAGCCGGGACGCCAGCTCCTCGTTCTGCGCGAGCTCGGCCTTGAGGAGCTTCATGACTCGCTCCTCCCCCAGCGCCAGATGCTCGACCACGACCACTTCCCCCATCCCGCCGGTCGCGAGGCGCCGGACGAAGCGGTAGGCGCTTCCCGCAAGCTCCCGGGCGATCGGGTCGTTGGTTCGTTCCTCGCTCATGGCTGCTTGTATGGTCGCGTCCAGATCGGAGCCGGTGACAAACTTTCTTCGTCTCGGTCCCCCGGGCTCACGGCAGGCGCCGGTGCTCCCTGGCTGATCCGCGCTACCTCCCCCCGCGTCATCGGCCCGCGCATCAAGCTGATCGCCCAGCGCGGCTGCACCTCGACCGGCCTCCCCGCGCGCCGCGCATCGCGCACGAGAAACCTCCGCGGCGGTAGGTGCCTCAGCGCGGCGTCGTAGTCGAAGTCGTCGCCGCCGCCCTGCCGCATCCCTTCGACGACGCGAGCGCGATCGGCGTCGGTCTGCAACCTTCCGACGCACCAGACGCCGGCGTTGCTGAGCGCGCGGTAGTCGAGGTCCATGGGGTTCTGCGTCGCCAACACCACGCCGACGCCGAACGCGCGCGCTTGT
>JAEUKE010000318.1 GCA_016794345.1 Myxococcales bacterium | reverse complement strand
CTCTGCCGGCGCGGTCTACAAGTGGTCACACTTCGGACACTGCAACTGCGGACACCTCGCGCAGACGATCACGGGGCGTTCGGCGCGCGAGATCTACGACGCGGCGTTCGTCCGCTCGGGGGACTGGGGCCAGCAGGCTCGTGATCTGGAGCTGCCGGACTACGGCGACAGGCCCGCGATCGACGAAGGCGCGTTCGAGCACGAAGGGCGCGAGCTCTGCTCGGCCACCGGCTCGCCGCTCGAGCAGGTCCTCGCCGAGATGTACGCCGCCGGCCTCGATCGGGACGATATCGATCGCCTGGAGGATCTCTCGGACGGAGAGGTGCTCCGGTTCCTCGGCGTGAGCACGACCGGTCTCGTCCGCCACGCGCGGGAGGACGTCATGCGTTACCTCGAGGGCTGGGCGGAGCTGCTCGCGCGCAAGCTCACGCCGCTCGAGCGCGCGCGGCTCGAGGCGCTCGAAGCGCCGGCGGAGCTGGCCATCGCGGCGGAGGAGTAGCGGGCGGGCTCGCCGGCTTCTCGCCGAGCGGCTCAGTTCGTGATGAGGCGCACGGCGCGGTCCGCAGCGAGCGCCTTCAGCTTGGGAATCACGGTCTCGAAAGGCGCATTCGCCGCGGCGCCGACCGGGTCGAGCGTGGGCTCGCGCCCATCACGCGGCCGCCGCGAGCCCAGATCGAGGGTGATCGTCGAGGTGGTCGGGCCCCAGTGCCTGCCCTGGAGGTACCAGGCGAACGCCTGGAGATCGGCGGCGTCGACCGAGCAATCGCACGCCGCCAGCAGCTCGGGAGCGCGTGAGACGAAGCTCTTCCAGCTCGTCTCCCGCGCGGCCGTGTCGCTTACTCGGGCCGGGAGCAACTCACGGAGCGCCTGGCAGCTCGCGGCGCGCCCGGCGAGGGCGTCGCGCAGGTCCTGATCGCGCTCGTGTGGCATCCGGTCCGATGTGGCCATGGCCTCGAGCCGGCGACCGAGCTCGCTCGAGACGGGGGCAGCCACCGCGCTCTTCGCGCCGACCAAAAAATGCACCTGCGTGAAGCCGGTCGCGCGCGCGGCCTCGACCACCACGACGACGTCGCGCCACGTTTCTTTCTCACCGACGATCAAGACGAACGACTGCAGATAGAAATCGTCGGAGCCGAACCCTCCGACCTGCCCGGACTCGGCTGTACGTCGAAAGAGCGCGGCGAGCTCTCCGGCGGCGTCGACCGCGACCGACTCCGCCGCGTAACGAATGGTCCTCCGGTCGAGCGTGACGTAGGCGAGCTGCGGCGCCGGCTTCGGCGGAAGCCCGCCATCCGCGAAGGCGATGGCGGGCAATCGGCGGCTCGCGTAGCGATCGGGCTTCACGGGATACGTCTCGGGGTGGACCTCCCCTTCTTCCTCGAGGGCATCGAGGTACGCTCGAAGCGAGGTCACCTCTTCGTCGCAGCGGCGCGGCGCCGGCGCGCTCGTCACCGACGAGACCGAGTGCGGACCTGTCCGCTCCGTCGAGGAGGAGCAGCCGGCGACGAGCACGGCGAACGAGAGCGCGCGTCGCAGGCCTTCGCTTCGCGCGTGACGGACGACCGGGGTCACGCCTTGATCTTCTTCATGTCCGGATCGTAGAGCGGCCGGATGGACACGACCGCGGGGTAACGTTTGTCGGCGATCTCGACGTCCCAGGTGCCGTTTGCGCAATACGCGGCGTCGATCGGCTCGCCCGCGTCCACCATGACGAGGCCGACGGCGCCGCCGAGCGTGTGGCCATACGAGGCGGCGCGCACATAGCCCACGGGGCGACCGTTGCGCCGGACGACCTCGGCGTGGAACAGCATGGGCTGCGGATCCTTCACGAGCACCTGGAGGAGGCGCTTCGTGAGCGGGCCCTGGGCCTTCTTCGCGAGCACGGCCTCTTTGCCGAGGAACCCGCCGGGCTTCTTCAGATCGACGGCGAACCCGAGGCCCGCGTCGAGCACCGAGTCGGTGTTGTCGATGTCGTGGCCATAGTCCCGGTAGCCCTTTTCCATGCGAAGGCTCGCGAGCGCCTTGAGCCCCGCGTGTTTCAGATCGAACGCGGCGCCGGCCTCGACCAGGCGATCGTAGACGTGTGTGGCCTGCTCGGTGGGCACGTAGAGCTCGTAGCCGAGCTCCCCCAGGTAGGTGATGCGCACGCAGAGCGCGCGTGCGAAGCCGACGTCGATCTCGCGCGCGGCGCGGAACGGGAAGGCCTCGTTCGACATGTCCTCGCTCGTGACGGCCTGCATGAGCGCGCGTGAGCGGGGACCCTGCACGTTGATCTGCGCGTAGCCCGAGGTCACGTCGGCGACGAAGGCGTGCGCGTCTTCGGGGAAGTGGCGGCGCATCCACGTGAGCACGTGGCGGTGCGCGGTGTCCGACGCGACGACCCAATATTTGTCGTCGTCGAGCTTGGTCACCGTGAGGTCTGCCTCGAGCGTGCCGCCCTCGTTCAGCCATTGGGTGTACGTGATCATCCCCGCCTGGCTGTCGACGTCGTTCGCGGAGATGTGGTTCAAGAGGCGCCCGGCGTCGCGCCCCTCGACGAGGAACTTCGCCATGAAGGACATGTCCATGAGGATGACGCCCTCACGTGTGGCCCTGTGCTCGGCCTCCCAATACGGGAACCAGTTCTGCCGGCCGAACGAGAGCTTCTCGACCTTCG
>JAEUKE010000288.1 GCA_016794345.1 Myxococcales bacterium | reverse complement strand
CGCGTGAGCGTCAGTCCGGCGCGGAGCAGCGCCCCGACGATGTCGGAGAGCGCGTGGTTGTACCCGTGCTCGACGTAGCGGATGGGCGCGGTCCGGTCGGCGTAGGTCCCCGTCGTCTCCTCGGTGATCGGTCCGCGATTGAAATACGGGTAGCGGATGGCGAGGTCGGGGCCGCTCTGGCTCATCCACACGTACGGGTGGAACTCGAACAGGAGCAACCGGCCGCCAACGGCGAGGTGGGCCGCGACGGTCTTCGCCCAGGGCTCGAGCGATGGGAGCCAGCCGAGCACTCCCCAGGAGGTGAACACGACGTCGAAGCGCTCTTCGAGCCGGAGGTCGAAGACGTTCGCGCGGACGAAGCGCGCGGAGAGCCCGACCTCGTCCGCGAGGGCGGCCGCCGCGCGGATCGACTCGCCGGACAGATCGGCCCCGGTGACGATCGCCCCGGCTCGCGCGAGCGAGAGGGTATCTTGGCCGAAGTGGCATTGAAGATGGAGGAGAGAGCGGCCCCGCACGTCGCCGAGCCAAGAGGTCTCGAGAGGCGTGAGACTGGAGCCGCCACGTTTCCAGCGCTCCACGTCATAGAAGGGGCTCGCGACATGAAACGGGGTGCGGAGGTCCCAGCCGCGTTCGTTTTCCGAAAAGCGCCGGCTCCAGTCGTCTGTCATGGGGCTGCTCCGACGGTTGGCGTCTCGTTTTCTGACGGCGGCCGTGCGGTCCGTAGAGTAGCGTACCGGCTCGTCCATGGCCGACCGGACCCGCAGGCTCGTGCTCGGCGTCTTCACCGCGATGGTGAGCGTGGGCCTCGTGATCGGTCTCGCGCTCGGTGTCGTCGTCGCGAAGCGGCGAGGCGGAGCCGAGCAGCCGTCCGGGGCGGCAGCGCCGCTGCCCTCCGCCGCGCCACCGGCAAGCCCCGCTGCCAGCGCCTTCGCGGAGGCGATGAGCGCCCAGCGAGCGGCGGATCCCGTCGCGATGCACGCCGCGCTCGAGCGTGCCGTTCGACTCGACCCGTCCTTCGCCCCGGCGCATCTGCAGCTCGCGTTGAGCGCGCTGACCGGCGGAGCCGCAGGCGCGGGGGTACCGCTCGACGCCGCGCTGCGGCACGAGGCCAGCCTGAGCGAGCGCGAGCGGGCCTTGCTCCACGCGGTGCAACCTTGTGTCGGCGCGCAGACCGCTGATCTCGCGCCGTGTCTGGGGACGCTTCGGGCGCTCTTGGCCGGCGATCTCGCGACCGATCCGTTTGCGCATGCGCTCTTCGGCTGGCTCCTCCTTCGGGTCGGCGAGCCCGGTGAGGGGCTGACCGTGGCCACGCGGGGCATCGAGCTCGATCCGCGTTTTGCGTTCGGCTGGCTCACGCGCGGCGCGATCGAGGCTTTCCTGGGGCGCTACGACGATGCGCTTGCGTCGTTCGAAGCCTGCGCAAAGCAGTCGCCCGGAGCGACGGCTTGTCTCCGCGCCAAGGTCTACGTCCACTCGCACCTGGGTGAGCGCGACGCGTGCGAGCGGACGGCCAGGCTCCTCGTCGACCGCAGTCCGAGCGATCCCGTTGCGGCGCAGATTCTGGCCGATGCCCTCGCGGCCAACCGCCGGCCGGAGGTGGAGGCGGCGGTCGCGCGCGCGGTCGAGCTCGCGCCGGATGACGCCAAGCCCGCGCTTCGCGCGCGGCTCGAAGGGGCGCTCGCGGCCCGCCGCGGGGATCTCACGACTGCCGCCGCGAAATACGAGGTCGCGCTCGGCGCGAGCGTGCCGGGGGCCGGAGTGGATCCGAGGCGAAGCCGCAACACGCTCTGGCCGCTCCTGGAGCTCTTGCACGAGCTCGACAAAGACGCCCACGCGGTCCAGCTCGCCGACGGGGTCGAGGCCGCCTCGAGGGGAGACGGCGCCGCCTTCGACGCGGACCCGTACGCGCCGCTCTCGCAGACCACACCGATGCTCGTCGTGGCGCGTCACCGCGCGAAGGCCATCGACTCCGCGGAGCGGCGTCGCGCCCTCGAGACCTTCGAGGCGAGTCGTTCGTCCGCCTCCAGGGCGCTCGCGCCTTTCTTCTGGCTCGCCACGTGGGGAGCCACGGCGGACACGAAGTCGGACGCAGAAGACGCGTTCGACCGCCTGCGCGCCGGTCACCTCTCGCTGCCGACCTACGCGCCGGGGCTGCCGCGGCTGAGCGGTCGTCCGCTCCGCCTGGCCGGCAGAGTGGACGAGGCGATCGCGGATCTCGAGCCGGCCTCTCGTTCCTGCTTGGCGCTGTCGGCGCCGCTCGCGGACGTGCAAGCGAGCTATGAGCTCGGCCTCGCGTTCGAAGCGAAGAAGGACAAGCGCGCCGCGTGCGAGGCCTTTCGCGTCGTCGTCGAGGCCTGGGGGCAGGCGCGGAAGCCGCCTCTGACCGCGAGGCGTGCGCGGAAGAGGCTCGCCGCGCTCGGCTGCAAGCGCGGCTGAGAGGCGAGTCCGCGAGGGGCGCTCGCCGCGTTACGGGGTTGCCCTGAACGGCCCGGAGTGCGATAGGCAACCGATCGTGTCGACCCAGGCCGCAGGCCAGAACGCGCCGGTTGACACGGCCGGCGCGCGAGCGGCAGGCCGTGGCGGCCTCGCCATCGCCGTCGCGAAGGTCTCGTTCATCCTCGTTGGGTTCGTGCAGCAGCTCGTCTTCCCGCGCATCCTGGATGAAGCGGGCTACGGGGCCGTCTCGCGCATGTTGGCCGCCGTGAGCGTCGTCAACAACGTCGTCGTCGCGATGAGCCTGCAAGGTGTCTCGCGTGTCACCGTGCAGACGCCCGAGCAGGAGCGGGAGCAAGCGATCCGGAACGTGCTCACGATCCATGCGGTGATCGCGGTCGTCTTCTCGACCTTGTTTGCGCTGCTCGCGGGCACCATCGCCGATCTGTTGAAGGCACCTCGCGCAGCGGCGCCGCTCCGCGTGGCCGCCGCCGTCGTGCTCTGTTACGGCGTCTACGCGCCGCTCGTGGGCGCGCTGAACGGCAAGAAGCGCTTCCTGGACCAGGCGGCGCTCGACATCTTCTACGGCCTGTCCCGGACCGTGGCCATGACCACCATGGCCTGGGTCTTCGCTCGATTCCTGGGCGGAGACGGCGCGCTCGGCGCGGCGGTTGGCTTCGTTGCTGCGGCGACTGTCATCATCCCCGTCGCGATCTGGCGAAACGGCTTGGGTCGCTCCGGCGCCGGCGGCCCGAGCGCGGCCGAGTACCTGAAGTTTCTCTTGCCGATCTTCGCCGCACAAGGCGGGCTCAACTTGCTCCTGCAGCTCGACCTGCTGCTCCTGTCGCGGGTATCGGGGACCTACGCGGCCGCCCTGGGGCTCGGCGAGAAGGAGGCGGACAAGCTGCTCGCTCCCTATCGCGCCTCGCAGCTGTTCGGCTTCTTGCCCTACCAGCTGCTGATGAGCGTGCAGTTCGTGCTCTTCCCGATGCTGGCGAAGGCCAGCTCGGACGGTGACTCCGCGGCCGTGAAGAGGCTGACCCGCATCGGCATGCGGCTCGCGTTCGTCCTCACCGGGCTCATCGCGGGCAGCATCGCCGCGCTCGCGCCGCACCTGGTCCGGTTCGCTTTCCCCGAGTCGATCGCGCTCCAGGCCGCGCCCTTCGCGCGCGTCTATTCGCTCGGCTTGGGCGGGCTCGCGATCCTGGGCGTGGCGTCGGCTGCGCTCGCGAGCTTGCGCCACGAGCGGTGGAGCATGGCGCTGACCTGGCTGGCGGCCGCGCTCGTCTTCGTCTCGATCTCCGCGTTCCGGCCGGACGGCAGCTTCGGTCCCGCGCTCCTGAAGTCGACTGCGTACGCGACCGCCGGCGCCATGGGTCTGAGCGGCCTCATCGGCGCAGTCGCGCTGAAGCGCGCCGCGGGAGCCCTCGTCTCCCCGCTCACCGTCCTCCGCGTAGGCCTCGCGGTCGTGGTGGTCGTGGCGCTCGGGAGCTTCACGCCGTACTTGGGCAAGCTCCTCACCCCCGTCGTCGCGGTGTTGGCCGCGCTCGTCTACCTGCTGGTGCTCGTCGTGAGCGGGGAGCTCGGGACCTCCGATCTCGATCTCGTACGCGCCGTCCTCGCGCGACGTCGCAAATGAGCTTGGCGCGCGTCTCGGCGCGCCGCTGGCGGGCTGCCGGGCTGCCTGCGCAGCTCGACGCGGTCGACCGAGGTGCGGCCGTCGCCGTCGAAGGGGCGTTCGAGCCCGACGTCTGCCGCCGCTGGTCGGCCCGCGTGCTCGGCGCGAAGAAGGACTGGGTCGCGGACTTCGGCCGGGAGCAGTTCGCCCTCGGGCGCGCGTTCTACACACACTACGAGACGGGGCGCGCCGCGCTCTATTTTCGTGACGCGGCCGCGTCGGACGCGCGCGTCGAACGGCACCTGCCCGGCATGCAGGCCGCGGTGCTCGAGCTGTTCGAGCAGCTCACCGGTGGCCGCGCGAGGCGACGCCACGGGTTCTGTGGCCCCGGCGTCCACGTGTTTCCCGCCGGCGAGAAGGTCTCCCGGAGCGGAGGTGTCGTCCATTTCGATATCGAGGGGCTCACGCCGCACCAGATCCAGACGAAGGCACGTGCGCTGAGCCTCGTCGTGATGTTGCAGCCGCCGCGCTGGGGCGGCGGCCTGCGGCTCTGGTCCGCGACGTATCGCGGTCGAGAGGCGCCGACGCGCGCCGATCTCGCGACGCCCGCCTTCACCTACCGATACCGCCCTGGCTCCGCGCTTCTGATGAGCAGCTATCGCCTCCACCAGATCCGCCCCTTCCGCGGCGACGCTCCGCGAATCTCCATCACGGTCCACGCCGCGGAGATCGATCGTGGGGTCTGGGAGACCTGGTTCTGAGGTCCGAGCCGGGTGCTCGGCGGGGTCGAATCAGGAAGGCTCACGGGAGGTGGCGCCGCCTCGCGAGCTTCCGCGGGTAAGCCTTGCGGATCGAGGCCGCGAGCTTGCGGAGCGCGCCGCCGAGCGCGGAGCCTCTGCGCCAGACGAGGGCGATCGTCCGGTGGGGCGTCGGCTCCTCGAGCGGCCGAAGGATGAGCCCCGCGCGCTCGGCCTCCGCGCTCGCCGCGAGCTCCGGGAGCAACGTGACACCTGCTCCGCCGGCCACCATCTGGGAGAGCGTCGTGAGGCTCGTCGCACGAAACTCCGCCTCTTCCGCGCGGGCCACCGTGCAGAGCGACAGCGCTTGCTCACGAAGGCAGTGTCCGTCGTCCAGCAGGAGAACGGGTGACTGGCGGAGGTCCGCCGTGCGCGCCGGGCTCCGCTCCTTTGCGAGCGGGTGGCCGGGCGGCGCGGCGAGCCAGAACGGGTCGGGGGCGATGACCTCGTGCTCGACGTCGCCGAGGTCCGCCTCGAGCGCCAGGATCGCTGCGTCGAGCTCGCCCCTCGCGAGATCCCGCACGAGCACGGCGGTCTTGTCTTCGAGCCAGACGATCGAGAGCCGCGGATAAGCGGCGCGAACCGCGGGCGTCACGGCGGGGAGCAGATACGACGAGATGGTCGGGATGACGCCGACGCGGAGGACACCGGTGAGGGGATCTGCCACGCGTCTCGCGGCGTTCAGGAGATCTTCGGCTCCGTGGAGCAGCACGCGGGCCTGCTCGAGTACCTGCTGGCCAGCCGGGCTCACGAGGACGCGCCGCTTGTCACGTTCGAACAGCTGCACGCCGAGGGCATCCTCGAGCTGGGCTACCTGGGCGCTCAGGGATGGCTGGGCGACGTGGCAGCGCTCGGCCGCGCGCCGGAAGCTCAGGGTGTCCGCCACGGCCAGGGCGTATTGCAGCTGCCGGAGCGAGAACGGGAGCGATTCGAAACGCATGATAGGCCGAGCCTATCTCCAAGACAGGAAACCTGTATTGGAAACGATTGATGGCGGGCCCATCTTGACGGTGTCGGCCGAACCGCCGGAGCGCGGCCGAGAGGAGAAGCCATCATGTTGACCGTTGGAGACAAGCTGCCTGCATTCGACCTGAACGCCGTCGTGAGCTTGACGAAGGGCCACGAGTTCGAGCGGGTGACGAACGAGAGTCACCCCGGGAAGTGGACCGTGCTGTTTCTCTGGCCGATGGACTTCACGTTCGTCTGTCCGACCGAGATCGCGGAGTTCGGTCGGCGCAACAAGGACTTTGCCGAGCGGGACGCGGTCGTTCTCGGCGCCAGCACCGACACCCATTTCGTCCACCTCGCCTGGCGAAGGGAGCACCCGGATCTGCGGGAGCTGCCGTTCGCGATGTTGGCCGACACGAAGCGAGAGCTGTCGACGGCGCTCGGCGTCCTCCACAAGGAAGACGGGGTTCCCTTGCGGGCGACCTTCGTCGTCGACCCACACGGGGTGATAAGGCACGTCAGCGTGAACGACCTGTCGGTGGGACGGAACGTGGACGAGGTGCTCCGGATCCTCGACGCGCTCCAGACGGACGAGCTCTGCCCGTGCAACTGGAAGAAGGGTGAAAAGACCTTGGAGGCCGCCTGACCATGAGCCTCGATGCGCTGCGCGACTCGTTCCCCGAGGCCGCGAAGGACATCAAGCTGAACCTCCAGAGCGTGCTGTCGAGCGGCTCGCTCGCTCCGGCGCAGCGCTGGGGAGTCGCCATCGCCTCCGCAGTTGCGGCTCGGTCTCTCGCGCTGCGCCAGGCGCTTATCGAGGCCGCGCCCGCCGAGGTGACGGAGGCGGGCGTCGACGACGCGCTCGCGGCGGGCGCGCTCATGGCGATGAACAACGTGTACTACCGGTTCCGCCACATGATGGAAGCGGACAAGCCGAGCTACGCGACGCGCCCAGCGCGTCTGCGGATGAACCGGCTCGTGAGCCCGAAGACTTCGAAGGTGGACTTCGAGCTGTTCTCGCTCGCGGCGAGCGCGATCGGAGGCTGCGAGACCTGCGTCGCCTCCCACGAGCACGCCGTGATCGAGGGCGGGCTCTCCGAAGAACAGGTCCACGACGCCGTTCGAATCGCTTCGGTGATCAACGCCGCGGCGGTGGCCCTCGAGATCTCCGGCGACAGCGGCAGACAGGCCGAGCAGCCCGCCGACCGGCCGGACCTCATCCGAGCAGCCCCCTGAGCTTGTCGACCGCCTCGGCGCTGCCGAACACCATCACCCGGCCGCCGTCCGGCAAGACGGTGTCGGGCGGTGGGTTGTAGCGGTAGGCGCCCTTCGCGTCGCCGACGGCGAGGACATTGACGTCGGCGACCTGGCGCACGCGAGCATCGGCGAGGGTTCGCCCCGCGAACGCGGAGCCGACGGGGATGCGCACCTCCTCGATGTCGAACTCGCGATCGTGCTCCATGAGGACCACGTCCATGAAGGCGACCACCTCCGGCCTCATCATCTCGGAGGCCATTCTCCGGCCGCCGAGGTAGTTCGGAGACACCACGGCGTCGGCGCCCGCGACGCGGAGCTTCTGGACGGCCTTGAGCTCGATCGCGCGTGCGACGATACGGGCCTTGGGGTTCGTCTGCCTCGCGCTGATGACCACGAAGAGGTTGTCTTTGTCCTGCGAGAGCGCCGCGAACACACCCTTGGCCTTCTGGATGCCCGCCTGCGCGAGCACGTCGTCTTCGGTCGCGTCGCCTCGGATGACGGGGACGTCGGGGAACGCAGCCTGAAGGCGCTCGATGCGCTCGTCGCTCGCGTCGATCACACACACCGCCTCGCCCCTCGCCACGAGCTCGTGCAGGACGTGGAACCCGGTCGAACCGGCACCACAGACGATGTGGTGGCCCGACAGTTGAGCTAACTTCTTCGTCATCTTCCGAATTCCGAGCGCGCGGTAGAGCTCACCCTCGAGGATCACCGACGCGACGAGGGTGGCAGAGTACGCGACGGCGGTGACGCCGACGATCATGAGGCCGGTGCTGAACAGCCTCGCGTGCGGCATTGTCGAGAAGCCCGGCAGGACCTCGCCGTAGCCCACGGTCGTGACCGTCATCACGGTCATGTAGAGACAATCGACGAACGACCAGCGCCCGGCTCCGAGCGTCCAGAATCCGCCCGTGCCGCCGGCGGTGATGCTCAGCAACACGACGAGGGCCGTGACCAACCTCTCGGTTGGCTCGGCGGTCGGGCGGAGCGGGAGACGCACGACGTGAACTTATCAACGAAACTGGCCGCTTGGACGCGGCGCTGGTACGTCGAGCGCCATGAAGGACTATGTGCGTTCCGCAGCGTTGCTTTCTCTTCTCCCGGTCGTTCTCGTCGGGTGTGGCCCCGAGAAGGAAGCGGCTCATCCCGACCAGGGTCAGGAGCACGGTCCTGGGCCGGGCGACGAGCACGGCCCGGGTCACGAGGGCCCGGGTCACGAGCACGGGGCTGGCCACGAGCACGCGCCCGGCCACGAGCACGGGGAGCCCAAGATGGAGGGGGCCCTGAAGAGCCTGCACGACGTGCTCGCGCCGGTCTATCACGCCGAGAAGGGACCTGGGCGCGCCGACAAGGCCTGCGCCGCTGCGGGCTCCATGAAGGGCGAGGCCACCAAGGTCGCGGCCGAGCCGAAGGGGGACCCGGCCGCGTGGAAGACCGCGTCCGATGCGCTTGCCAAGACCGTCGGCGATCTCGAGGCCGCGTGCAAAGGCGACAAGGCCGGGGTGGAGCCTGCTCTCGAGAAGGTCCACGAGGCGTTCCACGTCCTCCTGGAGAAGGCCAAGGGCTGAACAAATTCGTTGGTGGGCGGAGCTGGGTGAATCGAGGCGAGGCGTAGCTGGCAAGCTGCCAGCTTTCTTCACGGAGGGTTCTCGCGGATCCTCGCCTCGATTCCGTATCCTCCTCCGCGGCGCTCACTTAAGGGGAGGATAGCTTGTGGCGAAAATGGGGACGGCGTGGCGAGAACCCTCGGGCTCAAGGAGGTCGACCTGACTAGGGGAGTCGTGCGTCCGCGCGGCACGTCCGCCGAGTCGGAGCTCGAGTCGCTCGTGCTTCCTCGCGACGTCTTGCGGCCGAAGACGCTGCAGCCTCCTCGCGATGCCGGCCAGCTCCTCGAGAGCGAGGAGCGATTCCGCCTGCTCGCTCAGGCGACGAACGACGCCGTCTGGGATTGGGACCTCGTCACCGAGACGGTCTGGTGGAGCGAAGGTTTCGAGACCCACTTCGGACACTGGGCGCCGCCGGGAATCGGCTTCGACAGCTGGACGCACCGCATCCACCCCGACGACCGGGAGCGGGTGCTCTCCGGCCTCCACGATTTCATCGAGCACGGCGAAGGCGAGCAATGGCTGGACGAGCACCGCTTCTGCCGCGCCGACGGCGAATACGTCTACGTGCTCGATCGCGGGTGGCTGATTCGAGACGTGACCGGGGTCCCCGTGCGGATGATCGGCGGCCTGACCGACATCACCGAGCGGCGAGACACGGAGGTCAGGCTGCGGGAGCAGGCGGCGCTCCTCGACGCGGCGAATGACGCCATCGTCGTGACGGACCTCGACGGCAAGGTCACCTACTTCAACAGGGCAGCGGTCAAGCTCTACGGTCCGTCCGCGTCGCAGGCCGTCGGCAAGCGGTACTGCGATATCGCGCACGTCGGCGAGGCCGAGCACATCGAGGCCACGAGGGCAGTCCTCGAGACGGGGGAGTGGGCCGGGGAGCACCGGCACGTGGCGGGTGACGGAACGGTGGCCATCCTCGCGAGCCGATGGACCCTCGTGCGTGACGGAGAGAGGCCGCGCGCCATCCTCATCATTGCGACGGACGTGACCGAGCAGCGACGGCTCGAGCAACACTACGCCCGCATCCAGCGGCTGGAGAGCATCGGCACGCTGGCCGGCGGGATCGCGCACGACCTGAACAACGTCCTCACGCCGATCATCCTCTCGATCGAGCTCTTGCGGGTGGCCGAGCTGGACGACGAGATGCGCGAGACCGTCGACACGGTCGCGGCAGCAGCTCGTCGCGGCGCGGAGATGGTCAAGCAGGTGCTGTCTTTCGCGCGTGGGGTCGAGGGACGCCGCGTCCGGATCGCGCCGGAGTCGCTCCTCGGCGAAGTCGCTCGAATCATTCGTGACTCCTTTCCCAAGAACATTCAGGTCGAGACGAAGGATTCTGCACCGCTCCGCCCCGTGGTCGGAGATCCGACGCAGCTCCACCAGGTGCTCTTGAACCTCGCGGTCAACGCCCGCGACGCGATGCCGCGGGGCGGGCGCCTCAGCCTGGGCGCCGAGGAGCTCGTGATCGACGAGCACCACGCGGCCATGCACCCGCACGCCAAGAAGGGGCGTTACGTGGTGTTCAGGGTCACCGACACGGGCTCGGGGATCGCACCCGACGTTCGCGAGCGCATCTTCGAGCCGTTCTACACCACGAAGGAGCTCGGTAAGGGGACGGGGTTGGGGCTCTCCACGGCGCTCGCCATCGTCCGGAGCCACGGCGGGTTCATGAACGTGTTGTCCGAGCCCGGGAGCCCGACCGCCTTTTCGGTCTACCTTCCGGCGGATGGCGCGCCCTGCGCCGAGGAGCCGACAAGCCGCGAGGCGTCGCCGCGGGGAAGAAACGAGCTCGTCTTGTTCGTGGACGACGAGGAGTCCATCCGGGCGATCGGCAAGCGGACGCTCGAGACCTTCGGCTATCGCGTCGTCACGGCGAGCGACGGCGCGGACGCGGTCGCGCAGTTCGCGCTCAATCGCGGCCAGATCTCACTCGTCTTGACCGACATGGGGATGCCCGTGATGGACGGTCTCACGACAATCCGCGCTCTGAAGCGCATCCAGCCGGACGTCCGCGTGCTGTTCGCCTCCGGGTACGGCGATGATGCCTCACGCGCTCGGGCCGCAGACGCCGGGGTTTCTCACGTCCTCGCCAAGCCCTACTCGGCCGACGCGCTCCTGCGCGCGGTGCGCGAGGCGCTCGACCACTCCCCCGCGGACGCGGACCGCTAACCGACGCGCTCGGCGACGAGCGCCCGCAACGTCGCGACGTCGAACGGCTTGTCGAGCTTCTGGTTCGTCGCGCGCTCGAGGAACTCCCGGGCACGGCTCGTGAACGCTCCGCCGGTCAGGAACACGACCCGCGCGGCGACCTCCGGCGAGAACGCGGAGACCTCTTCGTAGAAGTCCACTCCGGTCATGTGGGGCATCATGACGTCGCAGAGGACGACGTCGAACCTCTCCCCGCGCCGGAGCAGGTCGAGCGCCTCGGTCGCGCTCTGGACGGCCACGACCTCGTGCTCGCGGGAGAGCAGGCGGACCAAGGCCGAGAGCACCATCGGCTCGTCGTCGATGATGAGGAGCCGACCGCGCCGGCTCGCCGCCGTGCGGCGCGGCGCGGACCGCTGCGCCGGTTGGCGCGTCCCCTCGGCCGGTTGGAGCGAGACCGTGAAGGTCGACCCTTGGCCGACCACGCTCTCGACCCGGATCGTTCCGCCCATCGAGGAGACGATCTGCTTCGAGATGGCGAGCCCCAGCCCCGTACCCTCGCCCGGCGGCTTCGTCGAGAAGAAGGGCGTGAACAAGCGCACGCGGACCTCCTCCGGGATGCCAACGCCGGTGTCTTGGACGGCCACGTTGACGAACCCGTCAGCAGCGCGTGTGACGCGGATGGTGATCTGGTTCTCCTGAGCGCGCCCGTCGACGATGGCCTGGGCTGCGTTCACGATCAGGTTCAGGAAGACCTGGCCGAGGCGCGATTCGATCGCCCGAACGTGCGGGACTTCCTCGATTTCGAGGGCGAGCTTGGCCCTGTGGCGCACCTCGTTCTGAGCGATTCGCAGCGTCGACTCGAGCACGCTCACGACGTCGACCGGGACGAGATTGGTTGCGGTCGGCTTGGCGAAGACTCGGAGATCGCGGACGATCTGGGTGACGCGCCGGGTCCCATCGAGGGCATCCGACAAGATCTCGGCGAGCTCCGGCGACGCGTCGCGGGGCATCATGGCCGCGAGCAGCTCGAGGTTGCCGAGGACCGCCGCGAGCGGGTTGTTGATCTCGTGCGCGAGGGCGGCCGAGAGCGTCCCCACCGACGCCAGGCGGTCGGACGCGACCAGCTGCGCCTCCGTTCGGCGTCGCTCCGTGATGTTCCTCGTCACGACGACGGCGCCGACCACTCCGCCATCCCGGCGGAGCGGGCCGACGTGGCTCGAGAACCAGCTGATCTCGTGGTCGGGCCCAGCGGCGAGCACGTCGAAGCGTTCGGGGTCGCCGCCCGAGGTGATGCGAGACAGGATCGTCCGCCAGGGCTTCTGGTACTCGGAGGGAACGAAGTCCAACCAGTTTCTCCCGATGACGTCGTGTTTCGTGAACCCCGCGACGACGTGGTTCACGAACCGGATCGTCCCGTCCACGTCGAGGAGGTAGATCTGATCGGGGGCGGACTCGAGGATGGCGCGCAGCTCTGCCTCGGATTCGGCGGACTCGAGCGCTCGCACACCCATGGAAGGTGAAACTATCAGAATTCGGCTCGGCCAGAACCAGGCACGGCGCTCCGTCGCCGGCCGGGCGAGGGGCGGTCGGCCCGACGTGCCTCTCAGTACTCGAAGCCGCTTCCGCCGATGAACTCGCGGAGCAGGGACGTGGGAGGCACGTGATCGGGGTGAATGGCGACGAACTGGTCCGCCAGGTTGCGGAGCCGCTGGGCCGTCGGGAAGGCTGCGTGGTCGCGCGGCACCTCGAGGAGGTAGCGCTCGGCGAACACCTTGAGCACGCTCGGCTCGTACGCGAGGAACGAGTCGAACACGACGTCGGCGAAGGGCAGGTTCGGGTAGATGTGGAGTTGCTCGCCCCGACGAACCGATGCCCAACGGCTGATGGTGTCGGCCGCGCTGAACGAGCGCTGGTGCCTGTCCCGGACGATGCGGCGCAGGAGCCGAACGTCCACCGGGGAAACACACGTCAGCTTGTCGATCGGCAACACGGTGGCCGGATGGACGAATACGCGGAACAGGCTCTCGCGAGGCACGGCGTCGCCCAGGAGCATGGGCGAGAGCCCGTGGATTCCCTCCAGCACGAGCACCGTGCCCGAGACGAGGGCGAGCTCGATGCCTCCTCGGGGATTGCTCGTGCCGGTCGCGAAATCGTACCGAGGCAAGACGACCGGCTCGCCGCGGAGCAGCGCCGTCACGTCCGTGCGGAGGCGCTCCAGGTTCAACGCTTCGAGCGCCTCGAAGTCGAGATCCCCGTTGTCGTCGCGGGGCGTCTTCGCCCGGTCCACGTAGTAGTCGTCGAGCGAGACGCCGATCGGAACGATGCCGTTGACCTCGAGCTGGACGCTGAGCCGGCGAAGGAAGGTCGTCTTGCCCGACGACGACGGCCCGGCCACGCACACGATGCGGAGCTTGTCGGCGCGGGCAGCGATGGCGTCGGCGAGGGCGCCGATTCGTTTCTCGTGGAACGACTCGGCGGCGCGGATGATGCGCGACACCTTGCCCTGGACGCATCGATCGTTGAACGACGCGACGTTTGCGACCCCGAGCGCGCCCAGCCAGCGCGCGCCGCCCAGCGTCATCTCGGAGCGATAGCGAGGGGCCGCGACCTCGGCGGGAATGGGCGAGCGGCAAGGGCCGGGAGGCAGACGTGAGCAGATCGCATCCCCGAAGAGCAAGAAGAGGCGTCCTCCTTGGGCGACGACACGCGACCCGGCGAGCTCCGACGTGCGTCGCAGGAAAGGGCCGTGCCGGACCGCGTAGATGCGTCCGCAGCTCGCGAGCTCGACCGTGGCGCCGCGGGCGAAGCGGAGCTGACGCGCGGCCTCCCGCCAGCCCTGCTCCTCGAGCTGCGACGCGGCCTCCTCGATCGCCCAGATCTCCTCGCGGAACGGAGCACCGCGAGTGATCGAGATCGCGAGGGCCCGGTCGAGGTCGCGCGCGAGCGCGTCGGCGTCCGCGGGCGGCTCGTCGAGCTCGATGCACCAGGCCGCAGACAGGGACCCGCCGAGTCGGATCGGGCCGACTCCCAGCGTCGCGGCGGCCTCGAGCAGCGCGAGCCCCGCGCTCCGCCGGATCACGTCGCGCCCCTCCCAGCTCGCTGTCGTGATCGGAGCGAGCGAAGACTCGCTGAGCAGCGGCGCGTCGAGCGATACGGGGCGGTGGTCGAGCTGGACGGCAACGACCGGCGCGCCCTCGATCTCGCTCGGGAGCAGCGAGCCCGCGGGCGTTCCTGGCGCGACCTCGTGCACGATGTCGCCGACCGCGACGGTGATCTGCATCCGCCGGGGCAACGAACGTTGGCCGAGGAGCAGCCCGACGCTGTCGGTGACGAGCACGAGCTGCTCGCCGAGCGCGACGACCACGCCTTGCAGGAAACGGAGCGCGAGCCGCGGGTTGGTCCCGGCGAGCTTCGCCCAGGCGGCCGGGCTCAGCCGTCCCATCCGGAGCGGCGTCACGGAGCGCACGCTCGCCGCTCGGGGGCGAAGGCCCAAGAGGCCGAGCTCGCCGAAGTGGTCGGCTGCGTGGAGCTTCCCGATCTCGAGCGGACCGCGCTCCACCACGGCTTCGCCGTCGAGGACGAAGAACATGCCGTCGCTCGGGTCTCCTTCGCGGACGACGATGGTGCCGGCGGGCACCGCAGACTGATCGAGCTCGTCCGAGAGGGCCGCGAGCTCGGCGTCGGTGAACGCGGCGACCAGGGGGCTCCGGCGGAGCACACCGATGTCGCCGTCGGCGGGGTGGAATTCCGTCACGCGGGCGAGGGTAGCAGGATGGACGATCCCGGGGCCGCCTGGCTAGGTGGGAGAGCTGCGCCCACGCTGGCACCACGGTCATCATCCGGGGCGGAGACCGGATGGAAGAGGCCGCTCGGGCCTCGAACCTGCTTTCCTGGTGAGCTGCTCCGTGCGATGGTCCGACCAGAGATGGCTCTGACCGTCCTTGTCGTCGAAGACAGCGGGATGACGAGGAGAGTCGTTCGAATCACCCTCGAACGTGAGGGGTTCGTCGTGCTCGAAGCCGACTGCGGGGCGCGTGCTCTGGAGATCGCGCGGCAGAAGCAGGTCGATGTGGTCCTCTTGGATCTCATGCTGCCAGACGTGCACGGCTTCGATCTGGCGCTGGGCATCCGGGCCGTCCAGCCCGCTGCCTCGCTCGTTGCGTTCTCGGCCCTCGTCCACGAGATCGACCCCGAGCGCTTTGCCGCAGTGCAGTTCGACGACGTGGTGGCCAAGCCCGTCGATCCGGCCACGCTCATCCGCGCGATTCGTGGCCGCGGTCCGGCCCCGGCTCGCACCTCGGAGCCCGCTCCTGCCGGCGCCCTCGCCATCGAGCTCTCGAAGCGCTGCTCTCGCCTGAGCGCCGAGCTCGCGGTAATCACCACGGTCTCCGACGCCATTACGCAACAGGAGGACCTGGACGGCGCGCTGGACGAGGTGCTGCGCGTCTGCTTCGACGCAGGCGATGTGCTGGTCGGCGCGTTGCACCTCTTCGGGGGCGCGGAGGGGAGCACGACCCGTGTCATCGGCGCATCGAGCGAGCCGCTGTCGAGCCTCCTCGCCGAGCTCGCGCTCTCGACAATCTCGGAGCCGGCCGTGCTCGCGGCCTCGAGCCACGGGCACCAGGCGACCGACCAGATCCTCGCCGCCGTCGGGGCGCCAGTCGCCGTCTTGGTCCCGCTGACGACGGCGGACGAGCGGCTGGGCGTCCTGCTCGCCGCGCCGCGCGCCGCCGACCACGTGATGATCGAGTGGTTCACGTTCGTGCAGGCCGTGGCCTCGCAGCTCGTTCACACGCTCGTTCTTCGCAGAGCGTTCGAGGCGCGACGCCGCGCGGAGTCGAGCGCCCAGGAGCAAAACGCGGAGTGGCGCGCGCTGCTCGAGCAGGCGCCGGACCTCGTCTTCGGGACCGACGACTCCGGCCGCGTGAGGTTCGCGAACCGCGCCCTCGGCGAGCTGTCGGTCGAGGCGATGATCGGGCGAGCGTGTTTCGAGCTCTTCGGAGAAGAGCACCGCGCTCGGCTCGAGGGGCAGCTGCACGACATGTTGCGCGACGGCATGGTGCGGACGTGTGAGGTCAGCCGGGAGGAGGAGGGCCGCGGCCTGGTCTGGTACTCCCTCCACCTCGGGCCGGTCACCCGCGCGGGGTTCATCACGGGGGCCATCCTCATCGCTCGCGACGTGAGCTCCAAGAGGCGGGCCGAGGCGCAGCTCATGCTCGCGGACAGAATGGTCGCCGTCGGCACGTTGGCAGCGGGCGTCGCCCACGAGGCCAACAGCCCGCTCGCCGCCATCATGGCGAACGTCCAGGTCGCGGTCGACTGGCTCTCTTCGCTCGACGAGCGCGTGGTCCCCGGCGTCGGCGCCACGATCGAGGCCCTGAAGGACGCGACCTCGGCAGCGGGCCGCCTCAAGCAGGTCGTGAGCGACCTGAAGGTCTTTTCCCATGCCGAGGACGAGCAGCGTGTCCTCGTCGACGTCGATCACCTCGTCGACTCGGTGTTGCGGGCGGCCGGCAACGCCATCCGCCATCGCGCCAAGCTCGTGAAGAAGCTCGGGGGCGTCTCGCCGGTCATGGCGAACGAGGCCCGCCTGGCGCAGGTCCTGCTCAGCCTCGTCATGAACGCGGTCGAGGCGCTCCCGGAGGGCAGGGCGGACAAGAACGAGATCCGCGTCGAGACCTGGGTGGGCGACGGCGGGCGCGTTCTCGTCGAGGTCCGCGACACGGGGCCCGGCATCGCCCCCGACGTGTTGTCGCGGATCTTCACGCCGTTTTTCACGACGAAGCAGGTCGGCGAGGGCGCGGGCCTCGGCCTCTCGCTCAGCCAACGGATCGTCTCTGCGCTCGGCGGGGAGATCTCTGTCGAGAGCGAGATCGGCGTCGGCAGCCGGTTCCGCGTGTCGCTCCCGGCGGCGGAGCGGCCGGCGCGTGAGTCTCGAGGGCCAGCGGCTGCCGAGACCGGCCGGCGCGGGCGCGTCCTCGTCGTGGACGACGAGCCCATGATCGGGCGCGCGATGAAGCGCGCGCTCGGCGCCGAGCACGACATCGTCGCCGTCGCGCACGCGTCCGAAGCGCTGGGGATGCTGCGGGAAGGGGAGCGCTTCCACGTCGTCTTCTGCGACCTGATGATGCCGGACATGACCGGGATGGATTTCCACAGCGAGCTCGAGCGCGTCGCGCCGGACCTCGTGCCGAGCGTCATCTATCTCACGGGGGGCGCGTTCACGCCGCGGGCCCGCCAGTTCCTGGACGACGTGCCGAACGAGCGGATGGAGAAGCCCTTCGACATCAAGCAGGTCCGGGCCCTCGTCCGCGAGCGCGTCGGCAGCTGAGGCTTCCGGCCGGCCCGGCTTTGGGTTAGTCTTCGCTCGTGACTCTGGTCTGAGCTACGTGCCCACGCGGGCGGCCAGGGTCGAAGGAGCACCCATGGGACTCTCTCGCTTTTGCTTCACCCTCGGTCCCATCTTCGCCCTCGCGGGTGTCGTCGCCTGCGGCGACGACACCTTCGTGAACGAAAATCCACCTTCGGTCGGGGGCTACGACCCGGGCAACACGACGGCCACGGGGTACGGCGCCGGCTACGGCCAAGGGCAAGGCGGCACGGGCGGCAGCGAGCCGCCCCCGCCGATGTGCGACGACGAATACAAGCTCTGCGCGGCCGAGCTCACCTACCCGGACATGGGTGAGCAGTCGGTCGAGCTGCGCGGGTCGTTCAAGGCGGACGGGTGGACGAACGGCGTGCCCATGGTGAAGGACGGCGCGACCTGGAAGGCGACGTTCGACGTCTCCTGGGCGACGGACTTCCAGTACAAGTTCGTGCTCGACGGCACGAGCTGGATCGCCGACCCCAACAACCCCAACCAGGTGGACGACGGCTTCGGCGGGAAAAATAGTGTCTTTTCCGGCATCACCTGCCCGGACGACTTCAAGTGCGCCCCCCCGATCCTCGGCTACGACTGGCGCGACGCGGTGCTCTACTTCGTGTTCGTCGATCGCTTCAACGACGGCAACCCAGCGAACAACGGCCCAGCGATAGGTGGCGTGCAGACGCCCGCTGCCTACCAAGGCGGAGACTTCGTCGGCGTGACCCAGAAGATCGAGTCCGGCTATTTCAACGATCTGGGCATCAACACGCTCTGGCTGAGCGTGCCCCTCGACAACGCGGACGTCGCTGGCGCTGGTGACGACGGCTTCAACTACAGCGCGTACCACGGATACTGGCCGACCAACCTCGACCAGACCGAGTCACGTCAGGGGTCCATGTTGGAGCTCACGGCGCTCGTCGAGGCAGCGCACGCGCAGGGGCTCAAGGTCATCGTGGACTACGCGATGAACCACGTGCACTCGTCGTCTCCGGTCTACCAGCAGCACCAGGACTGGTTCTGGCCCAACCAGAACGGAGGCAACAACTGCGTCTGCGGGCAAGGGTGCTCGTGGGACGGCGCGGAGGGCAAGCGCTGCTGGTTCCGTGACTATTTGCCCGACTTCAACTTCACGAACGCCGCGGCGCGGCAGTTCTCGGTCGACAACGCGATCTGGTGGATCAACCAGACGGGGATCGACGGCTTCCGTCTCGACGCGGTGAAACACATCGAAGACGCCTGGCTGCTCGACCTGCGCAGCCGCGTGAAGGCCGAGATCGAGCCCACCACGCAGCAGCACTTCTACATGGTGGGCGAGACGTTCACGGGGGACAAAGGCACGATCGCCTACTACGTGAACCCGTCGACCATGCTCGACGGTCAGTTCGACTTCCCGCTGCGGCACGCCCTCGTCGGCTCCGTGCTCGCGAGGTCGGCGACGATGAACGATCTGAACGGCTTCCTCGCCGGCAACGACGGCTACTACGGGGCGGGCGTGATGAGCACGTTCATCGGCAACCACGACGTGCCGCGCTCGATTCACTTCGCGCAGGACCAGCCGATCTGGACGGACCCTTGGGCGGGCGGCAAGGAGAAGGCGTGGTCGGGGCAGCCCGGCCTCCCGAGCGGCATGAGCGCGTTCGAGCGCATGGCGACGGCGTTTGCGGTCATCTTCACGTTGCCCGGCGTCCCGCTCGTGTACTACGGCGACGAATACGGGATGCCTGGCGCAGGCGATCCGGACAACCGGCGCTTCATGCAGTGGAGTGGGTACTCGCAGGGACAGCAGTTCCTGAGGGACCGCGTGGCCGCGCTCGCGTCGGTCCGCGCCGCTCACCCCGCGCTCCGGCGCGGCACGCGCGAGACGGTGCACGTCACGAACGATACACTCGTCTACAAGATGCAGGACGGGACGGACGTGGTGTACGTCGCGGTGAACCGCAGCGACTCGCAGCAGCAGGTGAACGGCCTGCCTGCCGGCACGCTGACGGACGAGGTCGACGGATCGAGCCACCAGGGCCCGAGCCCGCAGATCCCGGCCCGCACGGCGCGCGTCTTCGTCCCGAACTGACGAGCGGCCCCGCGCGCGCCTGCTACCATCGTGGCCGTGGTCCGCTGGGTCACGGCTTCGCTTCTCGTCGCAGGCGCCGCGCTGCTCGCCGGGGCGTGCGCCTCGCCGCCGAGGCGTGACTGCTTCGCTCGGGTGTGGGTGGCCGAGTCGGCGTCGGACGTTCGCGTTCGCGGCAGCTGGGACGGCTGGCAGGTCGAGCACGTCCCCGAGCTGCAGGACGGAGGCGGGCGGCTGCTGCGCCTGGAGCTCCCCCCCGGTGAGCACCAGTACCTGCTGCAGCGTGGTGAGGAGCTCTTCGTCGACCCCGCGAACCCGCTCACGTCGTTCCGGGAGGCGGACGGCGTCGAGGTCTCGTCGCTCTTCGTACCGGATTGCGAGAAGCCCTCGGTTGCCATCTGGTCGGTCGAGGCTGAGGCTGACGGAAATGTCAGGATAGAAGGCCAGTTCCTTGCCTCTTCAAGCGAGGAGGCGCTCGAAGAGGAGCGACTGGTCGCCGTCACCTCGACCGGCTCGCGGCTCCGGGTGGCGAAGGTCGATGAAGGGACAGGCGAGTTCACGCTGGTCGCGAGCGGGCTCTCGCGTGGCAAACACACGATCCGCGTCGACGCCGCCGACGCGGGCGGCGAGGCGGCGGAGCCTGCTCGGGTCGCGCTGTTCGTCGATCCTGTCGCGCCGAGCTACGCGGACGGCATCCTCTACCAGATCATGATCGACCGCTTCCGTGGTGACGGCGGGGTCGCGCTCGAGGCGCCGGCGGCGCCGGGGGCCCGCGCCGGGGGGACGCTCGGTGGCGTGCTCGCCGAGCTCGAGGCGGGGACGTTCGACGAGCTCGGCGTCTCGGCGCTCTGGCTCTCGCCCGTGTACGTGAACCCCGTCGAGGCGCGGCTCGGAGCGGACGGCAACGAATACGAGGGCTATCACGGCTACTGGCCGCTCGAGAGCCGCCGGGTGGACGAGCGCATCGGAGGGGAGGCGGCGCTCACGGCGCTCGTCGAAGCGGCGCACGACCGCGGGATGCAGGTCATCCTCGATCTGGTGCCGAACCACGTCTACGAAGACAACGCGATCTACCGGGAGAAGCAGGCCAGCGGGTGGTTCACCGAGCCTGGCTGCGTCTGCGGGACCGCGAGCTGTCCGTGGGCGGAGAACATCCAGACATGTTGGTTCACCGACTACCTGCCGGACTTCCGCTGGCAGGCTGCGGGGACGATGCCGCGCGCCGCCGAGGAGGCGCGCTTCTGGCTCGAGTCGTTCGACGTCGACGGCTTCCGCGTCGACGCGGTCCCCATGATGCCGCGCGCGGTCACCCGTCGGATCGCGCACGAGCTCCGCACCACGACGGACCCGCGCTCTTCGACGTTCCTGCTGGGTGAGGTCTTCACGGGGCCGGGTGAAGGCGCGCTCGCACAGCTCGGGCAATACCTCGGGCCGGCCACGCTCGACAGCGTGTTCGATTTCCCGCTCATGTGGGCGCTGCGGGGGGCCATCGCTACTGGCCAAGGTAGCTTCGCGGAGGTCGACGCCATCCTCGCGGCGGGCGACGAGGCCTTCGCCGGTTCGGGCGCGGTGATGGCGCACATGCTCGACAACCACGACGTCACCCGCTTCCTGTCGGAGGCGAACGGTGACGCGTCGCAGAGCGGGTGGGGCCCAACGCCCGCCGAGCAGCCGACGAGCGACGAGCCGTATGCCAGGCTCTCGCTCGGTCTCGTCGCGCTTCTCACGCTCCCGGGCCTGCCTGTCTTTTACTACGGGGATGAGGTCGGGCTCGCTGGCGGTGGCGATCCGGACTCCCGGCGGGTGATGCCCGGGGAAGAGGTCTTGCTCGACCAGCAGAGGAGTGTGCGCGACGTCGCACGGCGGCTCGGGAAGCTCCGCCGGTGCTCCGCTGCCCTCCGGAGCGGTGGCCGGCGCACGCTCGTCGTCGAGCCGCGGATCTGGGCGTATTCGCGCGGAGAGGCGGACGAGGACGGTATCGTCGTCGTCCTGCACGCCTCGACGGGGCCATCCGCCGCCCAGGTGTCCGGCGACCTCCTGCCCGCGGGGGGATTCGTCGACGTGTTGACCGGCGAGGCGATCGATCTCGGCCCCGGCGAGGTCCTCGATGTGGCGCCGCTCTCCGCCCGGGTGCTCGTCCCCGCTGGCTCGCCCTGCCTCTGATCACGGTTTGTGCGTCGCGCCCGCACCCGCACTTTGGTAAACGCCTCTCTTCAAGGATGACCGAGCCGGACGTCGTCAAGTCGCTGGAGGAGCTGGGCTTCAACCTCAACGAGGGTCGGGCCTACGCGTCTCTGCTCGCGCGCGGCGCGTCCACCGGGTACGAGGTCGCCCAACACGCCGGCATCCCGCGCTCGGCTGTCTACTCCGTGCTACGGAAGCTCGTCGCTCAAGGGGCGGCGCGGCGCACGGCGGGGCCACCCGAGCGCTTCAGCGCCACGCCCCCGCAGGTGGTGTTGTCCCAGCTGAAGAAGCGGTTCGATGCCTCGGCCGACGGCTTGCGGGAGGCCGTGGCTCGGCTCGAGGTCGCCTCCAACGTGCCCGACGTGTACGGCGTCGAAGGCTACGAGCGCATCCTGGAAGAGGCGACGGCCCTCGTCCAAGGCGCCAAGAAGACCCTGGTCCTCAGCGGATGGCCCCGCGAGATCGAGCGCCTCGCCTCGGAGATCGCGCGGGCCGAGGGCCGTGGCGTCTTCGTCGTCGTCTTCTCCCACGGAGCCCTTCCGGATTCGGTCGTCGGGACGCGCTTCTCCTACGGTGTGAGTGAGAAGGACCTGGAGTCGTTCTGGCAACACCGGCTCGTCGTGGTCGCGGACGACACCCGGTGCCTGCTCGGCGCCACCGCCCGCCACCCGGGCGACCGGGCGGTCGTGAGCTCCACGGCCGCGATCGCGGAGATCGCGGTCAGCCAGGTCTCCCTCGACGTGACGCTCCTCGCGCAGCGGCACGATCGGGACGTGGGCGGCGTCCTCGCCAAGATGCTCGGCGACAGGGTGGGACGGCTCGACAGCCTCCTCTCCGGGCCCGCTCAGGCCGAGGTCGGGCGGACCGTCTCCACCGGGAAATCCGCCAGCAAGTCCAAGCCCCCTCGGGCTCGGCGCGGGACGGCGGGCCGGTCGAGCTGAGCCTCGGGGCCGCCCGTCGGGGGCGGCCTTTGGGCTCGGCGCAGCAACTCTGCGACGGGGAACGTCAGCAGCGCGATTGCCGTATAGAGTGAGCGATCCTGGAGGAACCCCATGCGCGCTCTGCGTTTCCTTGCTTCCGTCGTGCTCCCCACGCTTGCCATCGCCGCAACCGGTCAGGGCTGCATCATCTCGGACTGCGACAACGGTCAGGACAACTGCGTCCAGTTCAAGCCTGCGACGAAATACACGCTCGACCCGGAGACCAAGTCGGCGGCGTGGACCTCCGGCAAGGCCATCCGGATCGTCAGCGCGAACGGGGTCGTCAACGTCTCCCAGGGCAGCTCGGCCGAGGTCCAAGCGACCTTCTCTGCGTTCACCCTCAACGAGGAGGACAAGGAGGACGAGGCGCGTCGCGAGATGACAAACAACCTCGACGTGACCGTGACCGACGAAGGAAGTCAGATCGTCGTGAAGGTCTCGACCTCGTCGGAGGCCAACGGAACCACCGGCGCCGACATCGACGTCAGGCTCCCGACGGGGTTCGATGCGGACTTCGAGGTCGTGCAGGACAACGGGTCGGTCGACGTGGACCTCGCCGGCAGCGCGCCCACCTCCACGCGGGTCGTGAACGACGGCGCAGGCAGCATCTCGGTCAGCGGCTCGCGGGGCACACTCGAGATCACCGCGAGCACGGGCGACGTGGACCTCAGCGTGGCCGAGTGGCCGACGGCCAACGGCTCGGTCTACACGGACAACGGGGATATCAACATCACGGTGCCGAGCGAATCGAACGGGACCATCTCCCTGACGGCCGAGGGCGAGCTGACGGAGAACGGCGTGCCGACCTCCTGGACCGCCACCGCCGACGGCTACACGATGGGCACGGGCGTGGGCGGAGCGGTCGACGTGACGACCGACTTCGGTGATATCGTGCTCACCGTCGAGTGAGCGAATCCGAACTCCACCGCGCCGCGGTCTACCTCGAGCTGGGCCTCGGCGTGGTCACCATCCTCGCCGTCTCGTTCATCGTCGCTCCGTACGGGCGGCACACGCGCCCCGGCTTCGGGCCGGCCATTCCTCAGCGCCTCGCCTGGGTGCTGATGGAGTTGCCGGCCGTCGTCGTTTGGCTCGGGATCTACGCCCTGGGTCAGAACGCTTGGCAGGCCGCGCCCCTCGCGATGATGGCGCTCTGGCAGCTCCACTACGTGCAGCGGACGTTCTTGTTTCCGCTCCGGATCAGCGCCACCGGCAAGACGACGCCGCTCTTCGTCGTCCTCTCAGCCGTCGGATTCAACCTCCTCAACGCGTACGTCAACGCGCGTTGGGTGTCCCACTTCGGCGTCTACTCCACGAGCTGGCTCGCGGACCCGCGGTTCGTTGTGGGAGCGGCGCTCTTGCTCGCGGGCTTCGCCCTGAACGTCCACGCCGACGGCGTCCTCGCGAGGCTCCGCGCTCCGGGTGAGACGGGGTACAAGATCCCGCGGGGGGGCCTCTTCGAGCTGGTGTCCTGCCCCAACTACTTCGCGGAGATCCTGGAGTGGTGTGGCTGGGCGCTCCTGACGTGGTCGCTCGCGGGGCTCTCGTTCGCCGTCTACACCGTCGCAAACCTCGCGCCTCGCGCGATCACGCA
>JAEUKE010000248.1 GCA_016794345.1 Myxococcales bacterium | reverse complement strand
CGAATGCCCTGATTCGGTCCTCGGCCAGGAGTTACGACCGCCGGATGCAGAGAGAAGGCCTGGCGCCGCGGGAGCGACCCCTCACCCCTTGGGGGTCGCGGAAGCGGCGCGCGGTCATCGCATCCGAATCGCGGTGTAGGGAGCGCCGATCCGCATGAACAAGCCGTGAATCGCGGGGATTTGCGTCGCATCTCGGCCGCGAAGCTTTCGCGGTTCCATACCGATGCGCCACGTGAACGCAGCGCGAGCCCGGTCCCGGGCTATCCTGACCGCTGCGGTCATGCGTTACGAAGGAAAGATCTACCGCCCGCCCTCGGAGGCCGACGCCTTCATCCTCCAGGCGACGATCGGTTGCTCCTGGAACCACTGCACCTACTGCGACATGTACCGGGAGAAGACCTTCCGCGTACGCGAGCTCGCGGAGATCCTCGATGACATCGACGAGGCGGCGCGGGAGGTGGGCGACCACGTCGAGAAGGTCTTCGTGGCCGACGGCGACGCGCTCGTCATGCCGCTCGACCACTGGTTGCCCATCCTGGAGCGCGCGCGCAGCCGCTTCCCCAACCTGAGGCGGGTGAGCGCCTACGCCATGGCGCGCAACGTGCTCGACAAGACGGACGACGAGCTGCGCGCGCTGCGCGAAGCGGGACTGTCGCTCCTCTACGTCGGACCGGAGTCGGGCGACGACGTCACGCTCAAGCGGATCGCCAAAGGAGACGACGCGGCGAGCCACGTGGAGGCTGCGCGGAAGGCGCGGGCGGCCGGCCTGTCGATGAGCGTCATCACGCTCCTCGGGATCGGCATGGACCGAAGCGAGGAGCACGCCCGCGCGACGGCCGAGCTCATCACGAAGATGGATCCACCTTACTTCGCGGCCCTGACCGTCACCGTCGTCCCCGGCACGCCGCTCGCGACGCTCGAGCGCAAGGGGCGGTTCGCCGTGCCCTCGGTCGATGGCCTCTTGCGCGAGCTCCGGACGATCGTCGATCTCGCGCGACCCACCGACGCGGTCTTCCGCACGAACCACGCCTCCAACTACCTCCCGATCGGCGGCAGGCTGCCGCGCGATCGCGAGGCCATCCTGGCGACCATCGATCGCGCCCTCGCCGGCCAGATCCCCCTCAGGCCGGAGCGAAGCCGAGGGCTGTGATCCCCTCGGCGCTCAGCTCTCGTGAAGCGACCGGAACGCCTCGTTCACGCGCTTTTCGGTCTCGGCGTCGAAGAACGCGGTGTCGCCGCCCGCCTCGACCACGATGACGCGCGACTCGGTCACGAACACGCCGAGCCAGTAGGCCGTCGGGCGCCCGTTCCTGTCGATCTCGTAGCGGAGCTTCTTGCCGGAGAGACCGGCGTCGGTCGTGATGCGCTCGGCGGCGACGCGTTTGTAGCCGCCTCGCTGGAGCTTGTTGTCGAGGGCCTTCGCCCAGAACTCGAGGCTGCCCTTCGGCTCGTTGGGCTCGTCCCGGACGGCGAGCACGACGCCCGAGGCGTTCGTCGCGCGGTAGGCGTGGTGCTCGCCGCTCTCGAGCTCGGCGAAGTCGTCCGGCGCCTGGACGGCGATGTCCTTGCAGCCGGTGAGCGTGACGAGGGCGGCGAACGTGAGACCGAGGATGTTTTTCATCGTCCTGACTCCGAGTTTCAGTCGAGCTTGAGGAGCTGATCGACGCCGAGGCCGGTCAACCAGGAGACCGGGAGATCGATCGTGGTTGGCGCAGGGCGCGCGGGCGGCGGCGGCGGCGTGTCCTTGGCCACCACCGGCTTCGGCTTGGCGGCCGCGCGGACGGTGATCACCGAAAACGAGGTGCTGTCGCGGAGGAACCGGAGGCGCCCCTGGATGACGTCGATCTCGGTCGTCACGCGCTCGAGCTCCTTCTCGACGACGAACAGCTCCGTCAGGTTCCCGGCGCGGCTCATGAGCTCCTCGATCCGCTTGCGCGTCGCCTTGAGGTTCTCGAGGCGGACCTCGAGGTCCTTGAACTCCGCCGTCACGTCCTCGGCGCTGACCGAGCGGTTCGTGACCTCACCGGTCTTCTCGATGCGGGTCATGGCCTCCCGGAACTGCGCGCTCGGGACCTTCACGCGGACGAAGTCGTTGCCGCGTCCGGCGAGGTGGCCGCCCAGCTCCTCTGCGACGAGCACCGCCGCGTCGAGCGAGCTCGCGACCGAGCCGTCGGCGACGAGCACGCCGAGCTCACCCGTGTAGACGACGAGCGCCTGCGGCGCCTTGGCGCGATCGGCCGGCGCCGACTTCGCGCCTTGTGATCCGGCCGAGGGTGTCGCGGGCACGGTGCCCCCCTTCGCGGCCTCCGCCGGCGCCGGCTGGCCCGCCTGGGCAGGCGCGGAGCTCGGGGCATCATCGGCTCCGACAGGGTATTGCGCCTGCATGACGGGCGCGGGCGGCGCCTCCGCGGCGCCCATCGGGGCTGAGCCGCACGCAGCGAGAGTGGGCACGAGCAAGAGAAGCGCGCCGAGACGGCGCGTAGGAAGATGGGGCACGGGACGACCTCCGGCGGGTGGGGCGCGGTCGCCGGGAGCGCCGCGCTTCGGCCTTGGGAACGGGTCGTCCCCCCGGAGCCTTACAGCCCGGCGATCGCGGAGAACGCGCTCTTCAGCTCGGCCATCCGCGCGTTGGCCCGCGCCTCGGCGTCGGCGAGGGGCTCGCCCGAGCGCATGGGCTCGCGGACGTCGAAGTAGATCTTGATCTTGGGCTCGGTCCCGCTGGGCCGCGCGATGATCCGGCTCCCGCCCTCGAGCTCGTAGAAGAGGACGTCGCTCTTCGGCAGCGTGAGCTTCGAGGCCTTGCCGCCCTCGACGCGCTCGCCCTTCTCGACGTCGCTCACCGCGGTCACGGCGAGCGGGCCGACCTGGTCGACCTTCGTGGCACGGAGGTGCGTCATGACGCCGCGGATCTTCGCGAGGCCGTCCGCCCCCTTCATCGTCACGCTGAGCTGGCTGCTCGCGTAGAAGCCGTACTCTCGCGCGACCGCCTCGAGCACGTCGAACAGGGTCTTCTTCTGGGCGCGGCGTCGCGCGTAGAGCTCGGCGAAGAGCAGCGCCGCGCTGATGCCGTCCTTGTCGCGCACGAGCGGGCCCACCGTGTAGCCGAGCGCCTCTTCGTAGCCGAAGACGAAGCTGCAGTCCTTGTCCTGCTCGAGCTGCATGGCGCGGTTGGCGATCCACTTGAAGCCGGTCAGGGTCTCTTCGTAGTGCGCGCCGAGCGCGCGCGCGATCGTCCCGAGCTGGGGGGACGAGACACACGACGCCAGGACGAGCCTGTCGTCTTCACGCGGGCCCTCGGTGAGCAGGTAGTGCCCGAGGAGGACACCGACCTGGTTCCCGGTCAGCTGGACCCACCCCGAGTCCGGCTTGCGGAGCGCGACGGCGAGCCGATCGACGTCGGGATCGCTCGCGAGGATGATGTCCGCGCCGACCTTGTCGGCGAGCGCGTAGGCGAGGTCCAGCGCGCCTTTCTCTTCGGGATTGGGGAAGCGGACCGTCGGGAACTCGCCGTCCGGCTCGGCTTGCTCGGGCACGCTGTGCACGTTCGAGAAGCCGGCCCGCGCGAGGGTCTCGCGGACGAGCCTGTTCCCCACGCCGTGGAGCGGCGTGTAGACGATGGGCGCGGACCGATCGCCGCCCTGGGCGATCGAGAGCGCCTGCACCGCGTCGAGGTAGCCACGCTCGAGGTCTTCCGGGAAGCCGCGGACCAGCTTCGCCTCGCGCGCGCGAGCGAGCGGCATCGGCTCGATCGCGTCGGCCGCGGGCGTCTTGGCGATCGCGGCCGCGATCCCGGTGTCGTGTGGCGGGATGATCTGCGCGCCGTTGCCCCAGTACACCTTGTAGCCGTTGTATTCGGGCGGGTTGTGGCTCGCGGTGACCATGATGCCCGCTGCCGCCTGGAGGCGCGTGGTCGCGTAGGCCGCGACCGGCGTGGGGCACACGCCGGGGGAGACGAACGCGGGGATGCCCTGCGAGGCGAGGACACACGCCGCGGTCTCGGCGAACTCCTTGCTCATCCGCCGCCCGTCGTAGCCGATGGCCACGCCGCGCTTCTTCGCCTCGAGCTTCACGTCCGAGAGGAGGTAGCGCGCGAGCCCGAGCGTCGTGCGGCGCACGACCGCGAGGTTCATCCGGCTCTCCCCCGCTCCGAGCACCCCCCGCAGTCCGGCCGTCCCGAACTCCAGCGGCCCCGCGAAGCGGTCGGCGAGGTCCTTCTGGGCCGACGCGTCCCCGGCCTTTGCGGCCTTCACGATGGGCTCGAGCTCGGCTCGGCTCTGCGGGTCGGGGTCGTGCTCGATCCAGCTCTCGGCGCGTTCGACTGTCGACATGGCTGCCGGATGCTACTCGCCCGGAAGGCCCGCGTAGGCAGCTTTTCGACGCGAAGTGGCGCGATCGGTCGGGCGATTGGCGCGGCCTGTCGCGCGCGGCGCGCCGGGCGTCTTTAAGGTCGGGAAGTAACGGAGGTCGTGATGCGAACCCTGGTGCTCGAAACCTGTCTGGTGGCGCTCGCGCTGGCAGGCTGCGCGGACGGCGAGCTCGACGTCGACGCGGCGGCAGCCGGCGCGATGGCGAAGAACCCGTTCGCGGAGGTCGAGCCGCCCCGCCCGGACCAGGCCGAGCTGGTCGGCACGGTCGTGGAGCGGCTGCCCGCGGGCTCGTACACGTACCTGGCGCTGTCCGGCGACGACGGTCGGCCGCGCTGGGTCGTGACGATGAAGCGGGGCTTCTCGGTCGGTGACCGGGTCCACGTGAAGAACATGGGCACGCGTCGTGACTTCCACTCGAAGAGGCTGGGGCGAGCCTTCGACGAGCTCGTGTTCGGCGTGGTTCGCCCCGCAAGACCGGATCAGGAGGATACGTGATGAAGCGATGGTCTTCGATTGTGGTGATGTTGCTGGCAGCCGCGTGCAGCGACGGCGAGAGCTCGAGCGGCGCAGGCGGCGAGGCCGCGGGTGCGGGCGGCGCGGGAGGCGAGGGCGGCGCGCCGCCGGACTACTCCGCGCTCTACACGTGCGAGGAGCTCGTCTTCGCCGAGGCGAAGGAGCTCTCGGGGCCCGGCTATGACCCGACGAACGGCTTCGTGGGCACGCCGCAGGCGAGCTACGTCGTTCACGCCACGCAGATCTACTACCGGCCGGAGGGCGAGACCGAGTTCTTCCAGCTCGCGGGCAAGGTCGCCGCCCAGCTCGCGCAGACCGAGGGCCTCGTCGCCTTCTCGTTGGGGACCGACGACACCTGCGGCGTGGCGCGGACCATGGGGGTCTGGGCGAGCGAAGAGGCCATGTACGCCTTCGTCGGCTCGGGCGCGCACGCCGAGGCGATGGCCAAGACATCCGACATCACGTTCACCGGGCGCACGACACACTGGGACGCGACCCCCGAAGAGGTCGAGGCGCTGACCTGGGACGTCGCTCGCGACAAGCTCGAGGATATCGAGCCGCTCGACTTCTACTGACGCCGCGCCTCGGTCGGGCTCTTGCCCGTCCAGCGCTTGTAGGCCCGGGCGAACGCGCTCGCCTCCGAGTAGCCGAGGAGGAAGGCCACCTCGGTCACGCTGAGCCCTTCGGAGTCGAGGTAGCGACCGGCGAGCTCGGCGCGGACCTCGTCGACGAGCGCCTGGTAGCTGACACCATCGTCAGACAATCTGCGCTGCAGCGTCCTGGGGGTGAGGCCGAGCGACCGCGCCGTCGCCTGCACCGAAGGGTCGCCGCCGCGCAGCTGGCGAGCGACGACCTCGCGGACGTTGATCCGGAGCTGCCCGGCGCCGCTCTCCTGCTCGCGCAGGATCCGCTCGGCGTGCGCCTCGAGGCTCTCGCGCATCCGCTCGTCCCGGAGGACGAGCGGCGTGCGCCAGACGTCCAGATCGACGCTGAAGCCGCCTGCCTTCGCCCCGAGGACGGGCGGAGTCCCGAGGAACGACACCACCTCTCCGAGGTCGATCCCCTCGGCAGCCGTCCTGCGAAAGCGCGCACCGACGAGGGGAAACACCCGCCCAGTCGCCGCCCGAAACCGCTGGACGGTGATCCCGATCGTCCACTCGTCGAAGAACCAATCCGCGCGGCGCCTGTCATCCAGCTCGACGTGCGCGGCGTGCTCGTCCTCGGTGAGCACGAACGACACGTCGGGCCGCACGAGCTTGAAGTACCGCGCGAGCTTCGCCGTGCCCTCGGCCATGCTGGCGCAGCTCGCTGCGAGGTAGTCGACGATGGCGTACGCCCCGGCAGGGACGCTCGCGCCCGCGAAGAGCGCCGAGAACGGCGGCAGCATCTCGTACGCCCTCGCCCAGACGTCCCCGATGGCTCGAGGCCCAGCCTCGGCGAGGGCGTCGAAGCTCGCGTAGCCCATCTCGACCCGGGCGCGGTCGACGCGTCCCCACACCACGTCCCTCGCGAGCCCGATGCTCGCGAAGGCTCGGAGGGTGCGCTCGAAGACCGCGCCGATCTGCGCTTCGGCCGTCGTCACGCGCAGAACCTACCACGATGCGGCGAGCTCGCGCGGCCGGGCAGGCTTTCGGCGGGGGCCCGTCGGCCCCCGCCCCCCGCGACCCGCTCAGCCGGGGAAGTTGACCGAGACGTCCTTGCGGGCCTGGAAGAGCTCCCAGAACTTCGCCGCGATGTCCTTTGCCTCGAGCGTGGCGTGACCGCCGTCGAAGGCCGTGCCCTTCACCATCCCGAGCACGACGACCTCGCCGACGTAGACGCCCTCCGGGGAGAGCTTCTGCGAGAGAAGCCCGACGGCCTTGTGCTGCGCCGCCTTCGCCATGGCCAGGCCCATCGCGCCGAACTGCGTCGCCATCGCGTCGACCTTCGGATCGTAGAAGGCGAAGCCGCCGCCGGTGACGAGCACCGCGCCCTTGCCGTCGCGCAGATCGGAGAGCGACTCCTGCACCGCGGCCACGAGGCCGCCGACGCCGATGTCGAAGACCGCGCGCACCTCGGCCGGCGCCGCCTTCGTGAGGTCGCCGGCGCCGCCACCGTACGCGTTGTAGTGGACGACACCGATCGGACCGAGCGCCGCTCGGACCGAGCGGATCATGACCTTGACGGCCTCTGCGTCCGCGAGGTCACAGGCGAACGCCTGCGCCTTGATGCCGGCATCGCCGAGGGCCTTCGCGGCCGACTCCACGCGCGACTGGTTGCGCGCGACGAGCGCGACCGAATAGCCCTCCGCTCCGAACTTCCGAGCGACTGCGTCGGAAATCCCCGGCCCATGACCACACACGACGATGGTTCGTGACATGCGCCGGGGATATCACGACTCACATCGGCGGCGGAGGCGGAACGCAGGTCGACTGCCCGGCGCCGACGACGGTGAAGCCGATGCTGGCGTCGCGCGTGGTCGAGCTGTCGGTGACCGGGTCGTACTCCGTGGTCGTCGAAGGGAAGCCATCGCCCGGCGACGTGAAGAGGTAGAACTTCCCCGCGTAGCGGGAGAACGCCCACGCGCCCGTCCCGGAGAGCTCGCTGAACACGTGCATCGGCGCGAGCGAATAGGAAGGCAGGCCGATCTCCCCCAGGGCAGCGTTCGCCGCGGCGAAGTGAAACAGCTTGGCGTCCGGACCGCCGGTGAGCTCCGCAGCCCCGACGAGCGCGCCCGTCTGCGAGACCTGGAACGAGGGGAACGCGACGGTCGCGAGACCGAACGCGGGGCTCACGATGTAGAGGACCTCGTCCTTCGAGCCCTCGCTCGCCGCGGTGAAGCCCATGCCGAGCTGGTTGAAGCCCTGCTGCACGGGGTGCACGTACGACGTCGACTGGCACGAGGCGTCCGTCGTGCTGACGCGGAAGAGCTCCCCCGTGTCGTAGAAGACGTACGCGGTCCCGTCGCGGCTCACGGCCATCGACTGCGGCGCCCCGCCCGACGCACACGAGAGCGGACCGACGAGATCGTAAGCCGCCGTTCCGGCGATCGTCGGGTCGAACGAGTAAAGCTCGTAGTCGACAGAGACCAGGTAGATGAGCTTCGCCTGGGCAAGGCAATCATCCGCCATGCCCGACCCGGTCGACCCTCCGGTGAAGCCGCTCCCCGTGCTCCCGGTGCCCCCGGGCCCCGAGCCGACCTCCGTCCCCCCGGCGCCGCCGTCACCGTCTTCGCTGCCCGCGCCGCAGCCGGCGACGGCGACGGCGAGCGAGGAGGCGACCGCAAAGGCGAACCGGATCTCGGACAAGCGCATGTCCGGATCATAGACCGCGCGGTTCGCCGCGTTGACCGGAAACGAGAGCCGGCAGCGGCTACTCTCGCGCCATGCCGAAGCGGAAGCACCTCGTCGCGCTGCTCGTGATGGTGGCGAGCCTCGTCGCGCCGCGCAGCGCGCGCGCCGATCTGCTCGACACCGTTCGATCACGCGGGACCTTGATCTGGGGAGCGGATCAAGAAGGCGGAGGCCCCTACGTCTACCCACGAGACGACGCGCCCGAGATCGTGACGGGCTTCGAGGTCGAGCTCGCGGATCTGATCGCCCGCGAGCTCGGCGTGAAGGCCCGCTTCTTCCAGGGCAACTGGGACAAGCTCCCGGATCTCGCGCGTACGGGGCAGATCGACGTCGTGTTGAACGGCTACGAGCGCACACCCGAGCGAGAGGCGGTCCTCGAGGCCACGAAGCCCTACTACGTCTATGGTCTCCAGCTCCTCGTGAAGCGCGGCAGCGCCTTCACCGACCTGGACGCGCTCGCCGAGAAGGCTACGGCGCGCGTCGGCGTGCTCGGCGGCTCGGCCGCCGAGTCGCTCGTCACCGAGCGACTCGGCGCCAAGGCCGTCGTCTCGTACGACGGCAACACCGACGCCATGCGCGAGGTCGAGACCGGCAAGCTCGACGCGACCATTCAAGACACGCCGATCGTCGCGTTCTATTCGCCCCGCTTCCCTGCCCTCGTCCCCGCCGGCAAGCCGATGGCCGAGGGCCATTACGTCCTCTATGTGAAGAAGGGCGAGCGGCGCCTCGCGGAGACGATCGATCGCGCGCTCGTGGCCCTGCTCGCGTCGGGAGAGCTCGAGCGCCTCTACACCAGGTATGGTCTCTGGAATCCCCAGCAGGAGCAGCTCTTCTCCCTGCTCGGCGTCGCGCGCACGAGACCCGCGCCCGCGCCGTCCGCGTCGGCTTCCCCCGAGCCGCCCCAGCCCATGGTGTCCGAGCCGATCCGCGCCGCGGAGCGACCGCGCGGGCTCGCGGTGCTCTCGGCTTACGGTGGCACGCTGCTCGGAGCGGCCGGCATCACCATCCTGCTCTCCGTCGTCTCGTTTCCGATCGCCGTCGCCGTCGGCTTGCTCGTCGCGCTGGGCCGTCTCTATGGTCCACGATGGCTGGCGCGGCCGCTCGTGGCCTACGTGGAGATCCTCCGCGGCACGCCGCTCATGCTGCAGCTCTACTTCCTGTTCTTCTTCCTGCCCGAGCTCGGCGTCACGCTGCCCGCCTACGCCACGGCAATCATCGGCCTCAGCGTGAATTACTCCGCATACGAGAGCGAGATCTACCGCGCGGGCCTGCAGGCAGTGCCGCCCGGGCAGATGGAGGCCGCGCTCGCCCTGGGGATGAGCCGCCTCCAGGCGCTCCGCCACGTCGTCGTCCCGCAGGCGACGCGCACCGTGATCCCTCCGGTGGTCAACGACTTCATCGCCCTCTTCAAGGACACGAGCGTCTGCTCGGTCGTGACCGTCGTCGAGCTCACCAAGCGCTACTCCATCCTCAACATGAGCACGCAGGCCACGGTGGAGCTCACCCTCGCCACGGGCCTGCTCTACCTGGCGATGAGCCTCCCTCTCGGTATCCTCTCGAGGCGGCTCGAGGCTCGGCTCGGGCTGAAGGCGATCACGGCATGACGGCGACGATCGAGGTGCGGTCGGTTCGGAAGAGCTTCGGCTCGACGCGCGTGCTCGACGGCGTCTCGCTCGACGTCACGACCGGCGAGGTCGCGGTGCTCCTCGGGCCGAGCGGTTGCGGAAAATCGACCTTGCTCCGGTGTATCAACGGGCTCGAGCCATTCGACGCCGGCTCGGTGCGCGTGGGGGAGGTCAGCCTCGGCGCAAACGCCCACCCTCGCCGGGACGCGGCGCTGCTGAACCGCCTGCGGCGCTCGGTCGGCATGGTCTTCCAGACGCTGCACCTCTTTCCGCACCTGGACGTGCTCGGCAACCTCACCGAGGCCCCCGTCCGCGTCCTCGGGGAGGAGCGAGGCGCCGCGGAGGTGCGCGCCCGCGAGATGCTCGATCGCGTCGGGCTGCGCGGCCTCGAACGCCGATCGCCTCGCGACATCTCGGGAGGACAGCAGCAGCGCGTGGCGATCGCGCGCGCCCTCCTGATGAAGCCCGAAGCGCTGCTCTTCGACGAGCCGACGAGCGCGCTCGATCCGCGCGCGGCCGCCGACGTGCTGGCCGTCATGACGGAGCTCGCCCGAGGTGGACAGACGATGGTCGTCGTCACCCACGGGCTCTCGTTCGCCCGCCGCGCCGCGACCACCGTACACGTGCTGTCGGAAGGACACATCGTCGAGAGCGGGCCGCCCGATCGCGTCTTCCAGGCTCCCGAGCACGCGGCGACCCGCGCCCACCTCTCGAGCTCTCCTCTCGCCGAACGAGGGGAGCCGGGTGAGTGACGAGGGCCCGGGGCTCCGGGGCGACCGGCCCTCCGGCTCGCCTCGCTCAGGTCTCGGGCGAGGCGCGTGAGAAGTCGCCATGGAGCCGCTCCATCAGCTCCGCCACCAGCGACATCAGCTCGTAGGCGTCGTCACCGCTGCCGCTGATTGTCCGCGGCGCGCCCGGCGACATGTCCATACCCTTGGCCTGGAGCGTGGCGATGATCTCGCGCGTCCGCGCCACCGCGTCGACGGCTGCCTGCACCGGGATCGCCCCTGTTCTCGCCCGCGAGAGGAGCGAGCACTCGAAGCGCCGGCACGTGCGCGGGCGGTCGAGGTAGATCGAGCAGGAGCACGAAGCGCGCTCGAGCTGGGGGCACGGCTGCTCGAATCCGACGCCCCCACCCTCCCGCAAGATCGCGAGCCCGTGTTTGCGCATGGGCTCGACCTCTTCCTCTTCCAGCCTCGCGGCTGGGAAGAGGGTGCCGTCGCAGCAGAGCCCGCACCGTTGGCAGATGGCGGAGAGGTCGGGAGGAGTCGACATCTCGAGCAGCGTACGCAGGCGGAGCCGACGCTACACTTCCAATCATGCGGAAGACGCTCAAGTGTCCCAAGTGCAGCGGCGTGCGGATCTGGGTCATCGAGCGGTTCCGCGTCCCGAGTGACACCAGCGAAGGTCAGGAGCTCGCGGTCGTCCCGCACCAGGCCGACGCCGAGCGGAGCCTCTTCAGCATTCCTCGGCAGTCGCCGCGCGGGCACTTCGATCTCTACGCATGCGACGGCTGCGGCTTCACCGAGCTGTACGCGCGAGACCTGTCCACGCTGGTCGCCGATCCCGCGCGCGGCATTCGCCTGGTGGATACCGGCGAGCCGAACAAGGGACCGTTCCGCTAGCCGTGCGCCCGCGTCATGTAGGCAAGCATCGCACCCGAGACGTTCCACGTCACCTCGTCCGCTGTCGTGCGTCTGCTACGATGCGCGCCCCATGCGTCGCTTTGCCCTCGTCCTGGTCGCTCTTGGTGTCACCGTCGGGTTCTCCGCGTGCTCGGAGGAGAGCGCCGACCCCGACGGAGGGGAAGCGACACCGAAGAAGAAGAAGGCGGAGCCGACCTACATCGGGGCGCAAGGCGTAACCGTCACCCAGGTCGCCGTCTACCAGAGCCTCAAGCGCACCCTCATGGTCGACGGCGGTCCGGGCGCGGCGGAGGTCCCGCTCGTCGCCGGTCGCGACGCCGTCGTCCGCGTCTTCTACACGACCGACGAGACCTACGAGGGGGGTGAGATCCTCGCGCGGCTGGAGGTCGAAGGAGGCGACCCGATCGAGGTCACCACGACGCTCGCCGGCCCCTCCACGGACGAGGACATGGCCAGCACCGTGAACTTCGTCGTCCCTGCGGACCGCGTCGGACAGACCTTCTCCTATTCGGTGGGGCTCCTCGAAGAAGGCAAGAAGTCGAACGACAACGCCGCTGCCCGCTGGCCCGCCGAAGGCCTCGAGGCCGTCGCCGTCGACGGTCCGCCGAACAAGCTGCGAGTCATCCTGGCGCCATTCCAATACAACACCGACGGCTCCGGTCGCGTCCCGGACATGTCGGCGGAGCGGGTCGAGCTCTATCGCCAGCGCCTGAAGCAGATCTACCCGGTCTCCGACGTCGAGGTCAGCGTCCGGCAAACGACGCCCTGGAACCAATACATCGGCCCGGACGGCTCGGGCTGGCAGCAGGTCGGGATCTCGGTCTACAACATGCGTGGCCAGGACGGCACGAGCGACGACGTCTACTATTACGGCATCTTCGATCCGGCCGCGTCGTTCTTCAGCTATTGCGGCGGTGGTTGTCTGCTCGGCGTCACGTTGCTCAACGATCAACCGTCGGACACCGGCTCGGTCGACCTGCGTCTCGCGCTCGGCGTCGGCTTCGCCGAATACGCAGCCGACACGATGGCGCACGAGCTCGGCCACTCGCACGGCCGGAAACACGCTCCCTGCGGCGGCCCCGACGGAATCGATCCCGGCTACCCGCACGCGGGCGCCCAGATCGGCGTCTGGGGGATGGATACCGCGACACAAACCCTCATCGCGCCGTCCGCCGCGACGGACATCATGGGCTATTGCGAGACGCAGTGGGTCTCCGACTACACCTACAAGGCGCTGCTCTCGCGCGGACAGAACGTGAACCTCCCGCGCCTCCACGCGCCCACGCGCTCGCCGGCCGTGGTCGTCGGGATCGACGGCGCCGGTCAGGCGACGTGGAGCGGTGAGACCACCGTCACGGAGAACACACGCGGCCGCGCGCTCGCCGCGACGTTGGTGGGAGCCAATGGGGGGCGCTCCGCCGCCACGGCGCAGTATTACTCCTGGGATCACCTCCCCGGCGGCATCGCCATCATTCCCACGGGCGACGCGGCGGACGTGTCGCGGGTCGAGCTGGAGCTCGACGGCAAGCGCCGGATCGCCGAGCGCTGAGAGAAGCCGTGAGCACGCGGCGAACGCTGTCGTCGATCGCGGGCACGGGGTGCGTGCTCGCCGCGTGTTTTTCCACGAGCTCGATCCCGGAGGCCGACGGAGACGGGGTCGGCGCGGGCGAGGAGGACGGCACGAACGGCGTCGGCGCCGGAGCCGGCGACGAAGGCGGCAGCGGCGGGCACTCGACGGACGCGCCCTGCGGCGATGGCGTGTGCACCGCGCTCGAGTCCTGTGAGGCCTGCCCCGAGGACTGCAGCTGCACGCCCGTCTCTTGTGGGGACGGCTCCTGCGACCCCGGGGAGACCTGCGCCGATTGCCCGGAGGACTGCGGCGCTTGCTCCGCCTGCGGCGACGGCACCTGCAGCCCCGACGAGGACTGCGACACGTGTTTCGAGGACTGCGGCGTGTGCGCGTGCTCCCCCGACTCGCTCGAGCCCAACGGCTCCTCCGGCGCCGCCTCGCCGATCACGTTCGGGGTCGACGTCTGCGACCTCAGCGTCTGCGCGGCCGACGTCGACTGGCTCGAGCTGCCGGTCACCACGGGCTTCACCGCGACCCTGACGTTCTTCCAGGCTGAAGGCGATCTCGATCTCGAGATCTACTCCGCCGCCACGCTCGACTACGTCACGGGCTCCTACTCCGCTGACGATGACGAATCCGTCACGTTGAGCGGGCTCCCTGCGGGAACGTATTGGGCGCGCGTCTACGGCAAGAGCGGCGCGGAGAACCCCGACTACTGCTTCCGGGTGGACCCGTGACGGTCGAGCCCTCCCTCATCGCGGCGCCGGAGGGCGGCGTGATCGAAGAGACCGTCATCGCCCTCGTGCAATGGATCCGCCTCGTCGTCGAGGCGACTGGCGCCACCGTCATCTTCCTCGGCGTGCTCGCCGCGCTGCGCGCGTGGGCGCCGTGGAGCCGCGCCGCCGGCGACGACGCCTTCGGCCGCGCGCGGCTCACGCTCGCGCGTTACCTCGCGCTGGCGCTCGAGTTCCAGCTCGGCGCCGACGTCCTCTCGACCGCCATCGCGCCGAGCTGGGACCAGATCGGCAAGCTCGGCGCCATCGCGGTCATCCGGACGGCCCTGAACTACTTCTTGCACCGCGAGATGCGCGCGGGCCATTGACCCGAGCCGGGCGGGTCCGATTTCTGCAAGCTCTCGAGGGCATGCACGCACGCCACGGGATGACCCTGATCGCGCTGCTCGTGGGGGCCTCGGCCTGCTCGAGCGGCGTGACGTTCCCCGCGAGGCAGTCGGGCGCCTTCGTGCCCTCCAGGCCGAATACGTCGGGCCAAGAGTCGGCTTATGGCGCCACGGCCCCGGGCGCTCCAGGTGGCACGTCCACGAGTCCCATCCCGGTCGAGACCACGGCGGTGCGCGAGCGCCGGCCCCCTTCGCGAGGCGAGATCCTCACCGTCATGGCCGCCCTCGACAGGCGCGAGATCCAGCTCGCGCGCCTCGCGACACGTCGGGCCCGGAGCCCGCAAGTGCGCGATCTCGCCGCCTCGCTCCTCGTGCGGCGCGACGCCGGCACGTTCGACCGACAAGAGTACGCCTCCGCCGCGAAGGTCTCCTATCGCCAGACGCCCGAAGCCGCCGCCGTCTTGGACGACACAACCGAGTCCCTGGACGAGCTCCGAAGACGCCCCAGCGCCGAGTTCGACGAGGCGTTCCTCGACGCCATCGTCGGTGACAAGGAAGAGGCGCTCGAGTTCCTGGACAACCAAGCGCTGGACACGGACACCGATCCGCAGCTCCAGGATCTCCTGCGCGCCTACCGCCGCACGATCTCGCGCGAGCTGGAGGCGGCCGAGCGCGTCAGGAATCGCCTCGAGAGCGCGGCTCGACCTGAGCGAGCCGGCCCGGCGGAGCTTGGCCACTGCATCCGCGCCGTCTTACGCGAGGAAGCTCGCGGACCAGGTACCACTGCCAGTCGCACCCGGGCTGGCGCGCGCAGTCGCCCGCCGCTGCAATGGCGCTGCAAGGGGTGGTGCGCATGAGCCGAGCAATCAGGCTGCAGGGCGCGTACCAACGGCGCTGCTCGGCTCAGGCCGGATCGGTCGTCACCTCACGCAGCGGAGGCGGCTTCCAGAGCAGCCACACGAGCACGCCGGGGAAGACCGCCGCGGACAGCGCGATGATCGGCAGCGCGTAGCCGCCGGTTCTGTCGATCGCTCGACCGGCGAGCGGCAGCGCGACGATGTGGGCGAGTGACTGCGCCGCAGCGGTGATGCCCCCGGCCGTGCTCACCAAGCTTGTGGGCACGCGCCCCAGCATGTCGGCGGTGAAGGTGGCGAACAGCCCGCCGACGCCGGCCATGGCCAGCCCCGAGATCACCATCTTCGCGTGTGGTCCCGGGACCACGAGCATCAGCCACAGACCGCTCCCGAGCAGCCCGCAGAACACGAACAGAGCCTTGGACGGCTCGCCCCGGTGGGCGCGCGCGTGCACGCTGGCGAGGTGCCCGAAGAGCAGCGAGCCCACGTCGAACAGGAGCGGCGGGATCCACAGGTACTTGCCCATGTCCGCCTGGGCGATGTGCTCGACGTCCGCGAGGAGCTTCGGGCTCATCTGCAGCGTGAAGCCGACGAGCGGCGCGGTGGCGAGCACCACCACACAGGCGCGTTGCACGGCGGGGTGGCGGACGGCCTCGAAGATGGGGGCGACGCCGCGACGAGCCGCCCTGGGTAGCTCCGCTTGTGGGCCTGGATCGAGGGCCGCGCGGGCGGCCCGAGACCGCGTGAGGACGAGCCAGAGCGGGATCCAGGCGAGCCCGACCACGGCCGTCCCCAGGAACGCGACGCGCCAGCCATAGCGCTCCGTGAGCGCGCTCGCAGCGAACGGCGCGAGCAGCGCCCCGAACGAGCTCCCGGTGAAGAGCAGCCCGAACCCGCGCGCGCGATCGGCGGCGGGCAACGCGCGCTCGATCGTCTTGGCGGCGCCCGGGAAGCTCGGCGACTCGGTCAAACCCAGGGCGATGCGCAGCGCGAAGAGCACGCCATAACCCGGGACGAGCGAATGCAAGGCGGCGACGATCGACCACGCGACGACCGCCCCGAGCAGGCCGTGGCGGGAGCCGATCCGGTCGATGATCCACCCCGAGAGCGGGGAGCCGATGAGGTAGGCGAAGGCGAACGCGCTCCCGAGCAGGCCATATTGCTCGGTTGTCATCCCGAGCGCCGGGATGAGCGTCGGTGAGAGGGCCGCGAGCGCCTGCCTGTCGAAATAGCTCACCGCCATGGTGAGCGTCGCCCCGACGGCCAGAGACCACGCGACTGCGGGACGAAGCTGCGCGGGCGGTGTCGTCATGGCTCAGAGATCGACGAGCGCGACGTCCTCGACCTCGTGACCGAGGAAGCGCGACGCCACGGTCGCGAACGAGGCCGGCAGGTCGGTCACCAGGAGCTCCAGCGAGCCAGTGCCCGAGCGGGTCGCCGCGAAGTCTCGATCCCGGAGGAACGCGCGCACGTCCTCCGCCGTGGCGTGGGCGCTGTCGACGACCGGGACGGGCGCGCCGGCGATGGCCGCGGCCTCGCTCGCGATGACGTCGTAGAGGAGCGGGTAGTGCGTGCAGCCGAGGACGATGGCCTTCGCGCCACGAGCCAGCACCGGCTCCACGTAGCGTCGCACCGCGAGGCGAGGCACCTCCCCTTCGAGCCAGCCCTCCTCCACCAGCGGGACGAGGAGCGGCGCCGCCTGGCCGATGACCTCCGCGCGGGTCGAGAGCGCGGCCACGGCGCGCGGGTAAGCGCCCGACGCGACGGTCCCCGCAGTCGCGAGCACGCCGACCGTCCCCCCCTTCGCCGCAGCGACCGCGGCGCGCGCACCGGGCTGGATCACGCCGAGCACCGGGATGTCGAGCTCCACGCGGAGGGCGTCGAGCGCGACGGCGCTGACCGTGTTGCACGCGACCACGATCGCCTTCACGCCGCGTGAGACCAGGAGGCGGGCGCAGCCGATGGCGTATTTGATGACGGTCTCGGCCGAGCGCGTTCCGTACGGGACCCGCGCGGTGTCACCCAGATAGAGGATGCTCTCGTTCGGGCAAGTCGCCCGGATGGCGCGGACGACCGTCAGGCCTCCCAGGCCGGAGTCGAACACGCCGAGGGGCAGCTCTCGCGACAAGGCTCAGAGCTCCTCGATGCGGAGGTGGACCGCGCCCTTCACCAGGTCCGCGCTCTTCTTCATCGCTTCGAGCGCCGTCGTGATCGCGCCGTCCTTCGCGCGATGGGTCACGAGCACGATGTCGGCCTCGCCGCCCTTGCCCTCGGCTTGTTCGATCTGCGACAGGCTGACGCCAGCGTCGCCGAGGGCGCCCGCGACCCTCGCCATCACGCCCGGCTCGTCGCGCACCCGGAGGCGCAGATAGTGACGCATCGTCGCCTCGCCGGGCGCGAGCAGCGGCCGCTTCACGAGGCGCCGGCCGCCGGTGACGAGCCCCGGGACCCCCGCCACGAGCGACCGCGCGACGTCGAGCAGATCGGCCACCACGCTGACGGCCGTCGGCATGTCGCCCGCCCCGCGCCCCGAGAGGAAACACGGCCCGAGCGCGCGGCCCTCGAGCTTGATGCCGTTGAGGACCCCCGAGACGCTCCCGAGCACGCTCGTCCGCCGGATCAGGGTCGGGTGCGCGCGAAGCTCGACCGCCGCGCCGTGATCGCGCCCGATGACGAGGTGTTTCACCGTGTAGCCGAGCCGAGCCGCGATCTCGATGTCCTTGAGCTCGAGCCCGTCGATGCCTTCGATGACCATTCCGTCATGTGGCGGTCGCGCGCCGAACGCGAGCATGGCGAGGACGACCAGCTTGTGGGCCGCGTCGAACCCTCCGGTGTCGAGCGTCGGGTCCGCCTCCGCGTACCCCTTCGCTTGAGCGTCCGCCAGGGCGCTCTCGAAGGTGACGCCGTCGTCGATCATCCGCGTGAGGATGTAGTTGCAGGTCCCGTTCAGGATGCCGGCCATCTCGAACACGTCGTCGCTGGCGAAGGCGTCGCGCAGCGTGCGAACCACCGGGATGCCGCCGCCGACCGCCGCCTCGAACGCGAGATCCACGCGGCGCTCGTCGGCTAGATCCAGGAGCGCGGGGCCGCGGGCGGCGAGCAGCGCCTTGTTCGCGGTCACCACGCACCGGCCCGACCCGAGCGCCCGCTCGACGTATTGCCCCGCCGGCTCTTCGCCCCCGATCACCTCGATCACCACCTCGACCGACGGATCGGTGAGGACCGCGTCGGGGTCGGTGGTGAGCACGGCGCGGTCGAGCTCGACCACACGCGGCTTGTCGAGATCGCGCACGAGCACCCGCCGGACCTCGAGCGGGACGCCGACCCGCGCCTGGAACGCCTCCGCGTTCGCCTGGAGCAGCTTGAGGACACCGCCCCCCACGACGCCGCAGCCGAGCAGACCGATTCCGATCGGCTCGCCTCCGTGGGGACGGCGGCGTTCACTTGTGGGGCTGTTCGACCGGAGAGCCATGGCCGGGAAGCCTCCCTCACCTGCCCCCCTCCGCGCAACAAGGTGTCGCTTTCGCGGCTTCTCCCTCGGGCGCGAGCGGGTATCCTCGCGCGCATGGCTGAGAAGGGTTTCTTGGGCGGCTCCATGAAGTTCCAGGTCAACGACGACGAAGACGGCCCCGCCGAGGTCGCCGAGGGCCCCATCCTGCCGCTGCGGGTCCTCGTGGTGACCGCGCTCACGCCGACCGAGTCGTCGAACCTCGGAGCCAGCGCACCGACCCGCCCGATCCGGCTCGATCCTGCCGAGCCCGCCGCCATCTTCGGCAAGGTCCGCCCGCGCCTGTCGATCGAGATCGACAACGTCCTCACCGGGCAGAAGTCGAAGATCGATATCGCGCCCACCTCCCTGAAGAGCTTCCGCCCCGACGGCCTCGTGGAGGAGGTCGGGCTCATCCGCTCGCTCCTCGACGGCAAGCTCGTCCTCGACCGCCTGCGCGCCGGCGAGATCAGCGAGGACCAGGCGCAAGGCCAGCTCGAGCGCCTCTGGTCGAACGCGCCCCTCGCCTCCGAGGTGCTCGGCCGCGCGCCGCGCGCGCCCGCCGCGCCTGTCGCGGCCGCCGCGCCCGCACCCGCAGCACCTCCCGGCGGCGGCTCGGCCCTCGACAGCATCCTCGACATGGTGGACATCCCAGGCGGCTCGAGCGGCCCGGCCGACGCGCCCGCCCCCGTCGAGGGCACCGACAAGATCGGCCGCATCATCAGCGAGGTCGCGCTCGGCGGCCGAGCCCGCGTGGGTCGCGGCAAGACCGGCATCCCGCTGGTCGAGGAGGCCATCGGCGTGCAGATCGGCGCCATCCTCCAGCACCCGGAGGTGAGGCGCCTCGAGCGCGCGTACCGCGCGCTCGCGTTCCTGACCGAGCGCGCCAATCGCATCCCCGGCGTCATCCTCGAGGCCATCTCCATCGGGGAGGACGGCGCGGCGGCCACGCTCGCGCAGACGCTGAAAGGCGCCGACCCGCCGTACTCCTTCGCGCTGGTCGACATCGACGTGGACGGATCCGCGCGCAGCCTCACCGAGCTCGAGAGCCTCGCGGACGTCGCCGAGCGCGCCACGTGCCCGGTCTTCGTCAACGCGACCGAGAAGCTCCTCGGCGTCGGCGATCTTTCGCGCGTCGACAAGCTCGACAGCAAGATGAACCTCTTCACGGCCCCGCACCGCGCGCCCTGGCGCGCGACCGCCAACAAGCAGTCGCTCCGCTGGGTCGCGCTCGCGATCAACGGCACGCTCGGCCGGCAGCCCTACGACAAACAATCGTCGCGGGTCCGCGAGGCCAACGTGAAGGAGATCCCCGGAGACCACGAGGCGTTCGTGTGGACGGCCCCCATCTATTCGCTGGGCGCCATTTGCCTGAAGAGCTTCAAGGACACCGGCTGGCCCGCCCGCATCACCGGACCGAAGAACGGCATCGTCGAGAACCTCCCCGTACGCGAGGTGGAGGACGAGGGCGTGCCGGTCGCCATCCCGACCGAAGCCTTCATCTCCACCGAGTCGCAGCGCGAGCTGTCCCGGATCGGCATCCTCGCGCTCGCGGCCGCCCCCAACAGCGACGCCGCCTACGTGCACGCCGCGCCCACCGCGTACGTGCAGCCGGACAAAAAGACGTACGACTCCGCGACGACCCAGGCGGAGGACCGCCCGCCGGCCATCTCGCTCGTGGACCAGCTCTTCGTCGCGCGGCTCGTCCAGTTCGCCCGCACGCTCTGCGGGAAGATCCCCGGCGACAGCGATCCCGAGGAGACGAGGCAGGTCCTCGAAGCCGCGACCTGGTCGCTCTTCGACAAGGCGCCGCCAGCCGGCCCCGAGATCGGCGTCACGGTCGGTCGCACCGAGGAGGGCCTCGCGGCGCAGTTCTCGATCCGTCCGCGGCGTTATCTCGGCGTTTCGCTGGAAGAGCTGGGCTTCGAGGTCCCCGTCGGCTGATCGGGCGTGGTAAACCTCCCGCCGTGCGAATCACCTGCATCGGCGGGGGCCCGGCCGGCCTCTACTTCGCCATCCTCACGAAGAGACGCGACCCGAAGACGGAGGTCGTGGTCTACGAGCGCAACCGGCCGGACGACACGTTCGGCTTCGGCGTGGTGTTCTCCGACAAGACGCTCGAGAACCTCGAGGGCGTCGACGCGGAGAGCTACCACGCGATTCGCAGCCGCCTGCACCACTGGGACGACATCGACATCCATTTCGGAGGGGAGGTCGTCACCTCTCGCGGGCACGGGTTCAGCGGTGTCTCGCGCGCCGGCTTGCTGGAGGTGCTGCAGGAGCGAGCACGGGGGCTCGGCGTCGACATCCAATACCTGACGGAGGTTGGGCCGGACGATCCACGCGCCAAGTCGGCCGATCTCGTCGTCGTGGCGGACGGCATCCAGAGCGCGTTTCGCGCCCATTACGCGGAGCATCTCCGGCCCTCGCTCGAGTTTCGCAAGAGCCGCTTCGTGTGGCTGGGAACCACGTACCCGTTCGAGGCGTTCACCTTCTATTTTCGCGAGGCGCCTGCGGGCCTCTTCCAGGTGCACGCCTATCGGTACGAGCCCGGGCGCTCCACCTTCATCGTCGAATGCTCGGAGGAGGCGTTCCAGCGAACGGGCCTCGCCGAGAACGACGAGGTCGGCACGGCGCGCTATTTCGAGAAGGTCTTCGAGAAGGAGCTCGGCGGGCACCCGCTGCTCGTCAATCGATCGATCTGGCGCCGCTTCCCGGTCGTGAGAAACGCGAAGTGGCACCACGGCAACATGGTCCTCCTCGGGGACGCCGCGCACTCCGCCCATTTTTCGATCGGCTCGGGGACCAAGCTCGCCCTGGAGGACGCCATCGCGCTCCGCGCCGCGCTCGACCGCGGCGGGGACGTCGAGGCGAGCCTCGCCGCCTACGAGGCCGAGCGGCGGCCGCCGAGCGAATCGGTGCAGCGGGCCGCGCAGATCAGCCTGGAGTGGTTCGAGCAGACCGAGCGTCACGTGAAGAAGCCGCCGCTCACCTTCGCGTTTGCGCTCCTGACGCGCAGCCTCCGCGTCACACACGAGAACCTCGCGCTCCGCGACCCCGACCTGGTCGACCGTGTCGACCGTGACTTCGCGCGCGAGGCCGGCGCCCAGCCCGCTCCCGGCCAGAGGCCGCGCCCGCCGATGTTCGTGCCGCTGAAGCTGCGCGATCTCGTGATCGAGAACCGCATCGGTCTGTCGCCGATGTGCATGTACAGCGCGAAGGACGGCACGATCGACGACTTCCACCTCGTCCACCTGGGGAGCCGCGCCATCGGCGGCGCCGGCCTCCTGATGACAGAAATGACGAACGTGTCATCGGACGGCCGCATCACGCCCGGCTGCGCGGGGATGTACGCGCCGCACCACGTCGGCGCTTGGCGCCGCGTGGTCGACTTCGTGCACCGGCATTCCACCGCGAAGATCGGCATGCAGATCAGCCACGCCGGCCGGAAGGGCTCCACGCTCCCGCCGTGGGAGGGGCAAGACGTGCCCCTGCCCGAGGGCGGCTGGGATCTGATCGGCCCCTCGGCGGTCCCGTGGTCGCCCGGCCACCCCGTCCCGCGCGAGATGACGCGCGCCGATTTCGATCGCGTCAAGGCGGAGTTCGTCCGCTCGACCGAGCTCGCGCTCGAAGCGGGCTTCGACCTGGTCGAGCTGCACTGCGCCCACGGCTACCTCCTGTCGACGTTCCTCTCGCCGCTCACGAACAAGCGGACGGACGAATACGGCGGCTCGGCCGAAGCCCGCGCCCGCTTCCCCGTCGAGGTGTTCGGTGCGATGCGGGCGGTCTGGCCCGGCGACAGACCCATGACCGTCCGCCTGAGCGCCAGCGACTGGGCCCCCGGCGGCACGACCGAGGAAGACCTCTTGACCGCCGCGCGGCTCTTCCAGGCCGCCGGCTGCGATCTCATCGACGTCTCGAGCGGCAGCGTCGTCTTCGAGCAGCGCCCGGCTTACGGCCGCCTCTACCAGGTCCCCTTCGCGGAGCTGGTGAAGAGCGAGCTCGGCATCCCCACCGCGGCCGTCGGGAACATCTCCTCGTACACGGACGTCAACGGGGTGCTCGCGGCACGCCGGGCGGACCTCTGTTTCATCGCGCGCGCGCACCTGTTCGACCCCTATTGGGTGCGCCACGCCGCCGCGGCCCAAGGCTACGACCTGCCCTGGCCGAAGCCATACGGCGTCATGCGTGGCTACAGCCCGCGGCTCGCATGACGTAACCTGTCCCCATCGCCTCATGGGCAAGCCTCGCTCCGAGAAGCCGCTCGACACGACGACGGAGGTCGAGACACCGGAGCACGTCCGGTTCCGGTACCAGGTCTCGGGGCCCGGCCGGCGCCTACTCGCCTACGTCATCGATCTGCTCGTCCGCGGCGGCGTCGTGCTCGCCTTCGCCATCCTGGCGAGCGTGGCGGGGTTCGCGGGCATCGGCGACGCGTCGACGGGCGTCTTGCTCGTCATCTGGTTCTTGATCGAGTGGTTCTACTACGTCTTCTGGGAGCTCGTCTGGAGCGGCCGCACGCCCGGCAAGCGGGCGCTCTCGCTCCGCGTGCTCTCCGACACGGGCCACCCGCTCCGCTTCGGGCAGAGCTTCCTGCGCAACCTCCTCCGAGCCGTCGACTTCTGGCCCACGTGGCACGTCGGGCAGGGCCTGGAGGTGCCCACGTACGTCGTCGCCGCCGTCGCGATGGGGCGCGACGCGCGGTTCCGGCGCCTCGGTGACCTCGCCGCGGGGACGATGGTCGTCGTCGAGGAGCGCGTCTTCGTGGAGCGCCCGCTGGTCATCCTCCCACCCCCCTCGGCGCAGGAGCTCTCGAGCTTGCCGCAGCGCATCCCGCTCTCGGGGGAGGAGCTCGAGGCGCTCGAGCTCTTCTTGCGTCGCGCAGACCGGCTCCCGCCGGGGCGAATCCGCGAGCTCGCCGAGCTGGTCGCCCCCATCTTCGGCGCCCGGATCGGGATCGGAGCCATCCGCGACCCGTTCCGCTTCCTCCAGGTCGTGTTCGCTCGCACGCGCGGCATCCCGGCTTCGCCTGACTATCCTGTCATGAACCATCCTCCTCCGGGCCCCGTTCCCTTCGGGATGGTCGGCTGGCAAAGGCCCGGCCACGGCGCCGGCCCGTGGAGGCAGCTGTGATCGTCCCGCAGGATCAGTTCGTCGCGGCGCGGCGGCGCGACTGGGAGGAGCTCGACCAGCTCATCAGCCGCAGCAAGTCGCCGGACGGCGGCCAGGTCACGCGGATGGGCGCGCTCTACCGGAGCGTCTGCAACGACCTCGCGCACGCCGAGGCCTCTCGGTACACGCCGGACATGCTCGCCTACCTGCACAGCGTCGCCGGCCGCACGCACAACATCCTCTACAAGCCGCGCCCGGCGCGCCTCCTCTCCGCCGTACGCTTCTTGCTCGTCGACTTCCCGGTCGCCCTCCGCAAAAACGGTCGGCTCTTCGCGCTCGCCTGCCTGCTCTTCCTCGTCCCCTGGGCGGTCGGCCTGTTCGGCGCGCTCGGCTCGCGCGAGTTCGCCGAGAGCGTCCTTCCTGCGCAGATGATCGAGCAGATGGAACAGGCCTACAGCGAGAGCCTCTCGCGCGGTCGAGCCGAGTCGGTCGACGCGGCGATGGCAGGCTTCTACGTCTTCAACAACATCGGGATCGCCTTCCGCTGCTTCGCGACCGGCCTCGTGTTCGGGCTCGGGAGCATCTATTTCCTCGTCTACAACGGGCTCATCATCGGCACGACCTCGGGCGCCGTGATGGCCGCCGGCTACGGCGAGAACATCTGGACGTTCATGTGCGGGCACGGCCCGTTCGAGATCATCGCCATCTTCGTGTCGGGCGGCGCCGGCCTGCAGATGGGCTACGCCCTCGTCGCGACCGACGGCCTCACGCGGTTCGGCTCGCTCCGCCGCTACGCGCGCGACATCACCGCGCAGGTCGTCGGCGCCGCGGTGATGCTCGCCATCGCCGCCGCGCTCGAGGCGTTCTGGTCCCCTTCGTCCGCGCCCCACGAGGTGAAGTGGGCCGTCGGCGGCCTCAACCTGCTCCTCGTGGTCGGCTTCTTGACCTTCGCGGGCCGCGGCTCGCAGAAGGCCTCGTCCGGGGGCCCGGCATGAACCTGTCGGAGTCGGCCGTCGTCCTCCGGCCGCGGAGCGTCTCGCAGACGATCGATCTGTCGCTCCGCGTCGTCTTCTCCCTCGGGCTCGGGCTCTACGCGCGCCTGGCCGCGCTCACCTTGCTCCCGGCCTTGGGTCTCCTGCTCCTTCTCCGCTACGCCGCGGGTCTCGACGCGTGGCTCGTCTGGCTCGCCGCGCTCGTGCTCGCGGTCGTGCTCGAGGGCCCCTTCACCATCGCGGCGAGCCGGCTCATGTTCCGCGAGCAGCTGACCGGGCGCGCCGCGCTCCGCGCGTTCGGAGGGCGCGCGCTCAGCTTCGTCGGCGCGTCGCTCTACAAGTCCCTCCTGCTCGCCCTCGCCTCCATTCCCTTCTTCATCCCGTTGCTCGTCGTCGGCCCCCACGCCGTGTTCGTGCCAGAGGCCTCGATCCTGGAGCGCGCGGGCCCGACCGAGGCCTGGGCGCGGAGCAAGCGACTGGTCATGGCGCGCAGCGGCGGCGCCATGGCCGCGCTCGTCTCGTGGCTGCTCATCCGGGTCGTCTGCGTCCTCGGCGCCGAGCTCCTGATGCAAGGAATCATCTCCGATCTGTTCATGCTCGGAGCGCCGCTCGGGCGGCTCTCGTCGGACGGGGTCACCCCCTACGCGCTCGCGGGCCTCTTGCTCTCCACGCCGCTCGTCGCGACCGCGCGCTTCCTGCAATACATCGACGCACGAACGCGCGGCGACGGGTGGGACATCCAGGTGCGCTTCATGGCCATCGCCGCGCGCGAGGGCCACAAACACAGCGAGGCAGAAGCATGACCGTCCTGTCCCGCTCCTCGGCGCTCCTCGTCGCCGCGCTCCTCGCTGCGCCCCGGTCCGCCGCCGCCCTCGGCCCCGGCACCTCGCCGAGCTTCGAGCAGGAGGTGAAGACCACGCTCGAGAGCTACGACTTCTGCCGTGACGCCAAGTACCCGCTCTCCGACGCCGAACGCGCGTATTGCCCGCTCGTCGGCAGGGAGAGCCGCGTCTGCCCGCGCCTTCCCCAGGCCTGCGAAAACGACGCTCGCCCCGAGCTCAGCTTCGCGCCCGCGGGCGACAACACCGGCAAGAAGTTCACCGACTTCGGCGAGCCGACCGGCGACGAGCCATCGTCGAGTCACGGCGGCGCCGGGGGCAAGGCCGGCGGGGCGAGCGGCCGAGGCGGCAAGGGCGGCGGCAAGAGCGGCGGCTCCGCGGGGCCCGGCTCCTCGGCCGAGGAGCCCCCGCCCCCTCCGGAGGAGACCAAGATCGAGGTCCCCGCCTGGCTCGCCGTCACCGCGCGGGCGGTGTTCTACCTCCTCGCGGCCGCGTTCGTCGGAGCCATCCTCTGGTTCTTGATCAAATCCTTCGTCCGCGGACGCGACAAGCGCGCCGAGGACGAGCCCGCGGCCGACGCGCCCACGACGCCTGAGGAGACGCCCGCCGCGCCGCGCGGGCCGATCGAGACGGACGTGGACCGCCTCCTCGCGCGGGCCCGCGCCGCCGCGCAGGCGGGCGACTTCAAGCACGCGGTCGAGCACACCTACGCCGCGCTGCTCCGCCGCCTCGAGGGGGACGGCCTGGTCGATCTCCATCCCTCGCGAACCAACGGGGACTACGTGCGACAGCTCGGCGCACGACCCGATCTGAAGCGGGCCCTGCGCGACATCGCGACCGACGTCGAGCGCATGCAGTTCGGCGCAGAGCAGCCGAGCCCGTCGCTCTTCGACTCCGTCTACCGCCGCGTCATGCCCCTGGTCGGACGCGCGGCCGCCATCGTGTTGCTCCTCGGCTACCTCGGCGTGCAGTCGTCGTGCGCCGAAGCCCCGCCCTCGCCGCGCCCGCTCGCGGTCGGGGGCAAGGGCGCGCCTGGCGGCGCCGCCCCGCTCGACACGCGCGCGGTCTTCGAGCTCCTCGAGGCGCACGGCAAGACGGTGAGAGCGAACCGCGACGACGAGCTCGAGCTCGGGCCCGACCTCACGGTCGTCGTCCTACCCGACGCGGTGGTCGAGCCGAAGGTGTGGCGGAGGCTGACGAAGTGGGTCGAGGACGAGGGCGGGCGGCTCGTGGTCGCGGGCCACCGCGACGCGCTCGACGACGAGCTCCGCGTCAAGTGGGCGAAGGCCGTCGCCGAGGCCCCGGTGGTCCCGACCGACGCGTACATCCTTCGGTTCCCCAACCACGAGCTCGCGGTTCCGCGGTTCAGCCGGCTCCTCCTCGACCAGACGCGAGTCGGCCACGCCGAGCCGATGCTCGCGCGGGTCGAAGGCGATCCGATCGAGCCACACACGGTCGAGCCGTACGCCGTGACCAAGTCGTATCCGGGAGGCGGCAGCGTCACCCTCTTCGCCGACGACGCGCTGTTCAAGAACATCGCGCTCGCCGCGGGTGACAACGCGTCTTTCCTGGTGAAGCTCTTCCAGGATCTCGGGACGGCCGAGGTGGAGGTCTGGGACCGCTACACCTCGGCCGCCGGCGGCGCAGGCGCGGGCCCCGGCGCCTCGAGCTCGCTCGAGTCGCTCGAGAGCTCGAAGCTCGGCCCCGTGCTCTTGCACCTCGCCGCCCTGGTGCTCCTCTACCTCGTCTACAAGGGCACACGCTTCGGCAGCCCCCGCGATCCTCGGGTCGCGAGCCGGCGCGCCTTCTCCGATCACGTGCGGGCCATCGGCCTCGCCTACGCACGCGCGCGCGCGTCCCGCCACGCGCTCGGCCTCTACACCGCCTGGGCGTTCGAGCGCCTCCGCGAGCGCTTCGGTGGCGCGCGGCACCGGGGCCTCATCCCCCTCGCCGAGGCGATCGCGCAACGCACCTCGCAGACGCCCGCGCAGGTCATGCAGGTGCTGATGGAGGCGAGCTCCGCGCGCGACGAGGCCGCGCCGCCGTCGTCGTTCCGCCCCGGCGCGCCGCCGAGCGAGCGAGAGGGCCCGACCGGGCCTGACCGAGACTTCTGGATCATGAGGCAGCTCGAGAGCTTCCTCCAAGCATCGTCCAAGCCGAACGAAGGCGGGGGCCCCTGACCACCATGCACGTCACCGAGTTCCGAGACCGATTTGCTTACATCAAGCGCGAGACCGAGCGCGTCCTCCTCGGACAGGAGGAGATCGTCGGCAGCACGCTCCTCGCGATCCTGGCCGGCGGCCACGTCCTGATCGAAGGCGTCCCCGGGCTCGGCAAGACGCTCCTCGTGCGCACGCTCGCACACGTCCTCGGCTGCACGTTCCGGCGCATCCAGTTCACCCCCGACCTGATGCCCAGCGACGTGACCGGCGGCAACGTCTTCAACCCCAAAGAAGACAGATTCGTCTTCCATCAAGGGCCGGTGTTCACGCAGCTGCTCCTGGCGGACGAGATCAACCGCGCGCCGGCGAAGACGCAGTCCGCCCTGCTCGAGGCCATGCAGGACCTCGCGGTCACGACCGACGGCGTGACGCGCGCCTTGCCGCAGCCGTTCTTCGTCATCGCCACGCAGAACCCCATCGAGTCGCAGGGCACCTATCCTCTCCCGGAGGCCCAGCTCGATCGCTTCCTCATGAAGCTGCACGTCAAGCACCCGCCCCCGGCGGTGGAGAAGATCATCCTGCGCAACCACGCGCAGGGCTTCCAGCCCGCCCACCTCGAGAGCATGCAGCTCGCCAAGGCCGCCAGCGCGGAGGACATCATGGCGATGCGTCACGCGCTCTACTCGGTCCGGGTGGACGACGGCGTGCTCGAGTACATCACCGAGATCGTGAACAAGAGCCGGACGCACCGGTCGGTCTACCTCGGCGCGTCGCCGCGCGGCTCGATAGGCCTCCTCTCCGCGGCCCGCGCGCACGCCGCGACCGAGGGTCGGGACTTCGTCGTCCCCGACGACGTCAAGGCGCTCGCCGGCCCCGTCCTCCGGCACCGCGTCATCCTCCACCCGGACGCCGAGATCGAGGGCATCTCCACGGACGACTGCGTGGAGGAGATCTTGCGCGAGGCGAAGGTCCCGCGGACGGCTGCCTGACCATGATCCCCGCGCGCGCCCTCGTCCTTCTGGCCATCGGGCCGCTGATCCTGTCGATGGCGACGCTCTTCGATCGGTCCCTGCTCACCGTGACCCTCGGGGTGGACGCGCTCATCGTGATCGTCGCGGCGCTCGACGCGCTCGTCGCCTACAAGCCGCTCGTCATCGTCACGCGCCAGGCGCCGAACGTGTTATCGGTCGGCAAGCCCAACCCGGTCACGCTCGAGGTCCGCTCACGCGCCCGCCGCCGGCTCGCCGTGCAGGTCGGCCAAGACTTGTTCTCCGACGCGATCTCGGAGGGGCTACCCGCGACGGCGCAGGTCGCGCCCTCGGGCCGCGCGCAGCTCAAATACAAGGTCGTCCCGCAGCGCCGCGGCGCTTACGAGCTCGGCGACCATTTCGTCCGTTACCCCTCGCCGCTCGGCCTCTGGATCCGCCAGGTACGGCTCCCGGCGCGCTCGCCGGTCAAGGTCTACCCCGACATCCAGGCCGTGCGCGCCTACGAGCTGGCCGCCATGAAGGACCGCAGCCTCTCCGGCGTGCGCGCCGCGAGGCAGCGCGGCGGCGAGAGCGAGTTCGAGCGCCTCCGCGAGTACCGCCGCGAGGATGAGTTCCGGAGCATCGACTGGAAGGCGACCGCCCGGCACTCGAAGATCATCGCCCGCGAGTATCAGCTCGAGCGCAACCAGAATGTCCTCTTCCTCCTCGACTCCGGCCGCCTCATGACCGCCGAGGTCGGCGGCCTCTCGCTCTTCGACCACGCGCTCAACGCGACCCTCATGCTCTCGCACGTCGCCTCGCGCGCCGGCGATCACATCGGGCTCCTCGCCTTCGGGGACGAGGTGAAAAGCTTCGCGCCCCCGGCCGGCGGATCCAAGGCCGCCGCGCGCATCGTCCAGGCGGCTTATGATCTGCAGGCCGAGCTCACCGAGACGAGCTACGCCGCCGCCATCGAGCACGTCGGCGTGAAGGTGAAGAAGCGGACCCTCGTCGTGCTCTTCACCCAGCTGGTGGACGAGGTGTCGGCCGCCGAGCTCCTCCGCCTCCTGCGCGGCCTCCTGCCGCGTCATCTTCCGCTCATCGTCCCCTTCCGCGACGTCGAGGTCGAAGCCCTCGCGCTCGGCACCGAAGCCGACAGCGCCCCGTGGGACGAGCAGGGGCCCTACCTGCGCGCCGCTGGCGCCGAGCTCATCACCTTCCGCGACAAGCTCCTCCGCGAGGTGAAGCGCCGCGGAGCCATGGTCCTCGATTGCCCCCCGACCGATCTCACCCCCGCGCTCATCAACAAGTACTTGGAGATCAAAGCACGACACCTGCTCTAGCAGCCTGCTAACCCTTCAGGTGCTCGACCATCACCTTCACGACCGCGGCGACGCGCGCGTCGCGCCGAACCTCCGGGTGCATCAAGAGCCACGCCATCCGCGTGAGATCCGCCACGAGGGGCTTGTATTGTGGAAGCTCCACCAGGTCCGGGCGGTCGGCAACGAGCGCGGCGGGCAGGAGGCCGAGCCCCGCCCCGGACGCCACGAGATCGACGAGCAGTCGGCGCGACGGCGTGGACATCGCGATCCTATCCGCAGGGACGTGCGCCGCTTCCCACCGCCCCAGCCAGGTCCCCTGGTGTGGCCGCGCGAGCGTCACCCACCGCGCGCGCTCGGGCGTGGCCGCGAGCGCCCGCGTTCCGTAGACCCCCCAGCGCACGGCGAAGAGGCGGCGGCCGACGAGGGAGGGCGGAGGGTCGCTCATGATCGAGAGCGCGAGCTCGGCCTGCCGCTTTCGTAGGCTCGGCCCGCCGCCCTCGGCGATCTGGACCTCGACCTCGAGCTGCGGGAACGCGCCTGCGAGCTGCCGCAACGGGGCGACGAGGAGCGGCGCGAAGCCGTCGAGCGTGGTGAGCGTGACCTTGCCCTGCACCTCCCTCGCCGGCGCGCGCGCTCGCTGCGCGATGCCCTCGAGCGCGACCCCGGTGGATCGTGCAAGCTGTGCGAGCTCGCGACCGGCTTCGGTGATACCCCTGCCGCGATCGAGACAGGCGAACCCCGCGGCGGCCTCGAGGGCCGCGATGCGCCTGTAGACCGTGGACGGAGCGACGCCGAGATCACGCCCCGCCGCGCGCGCGGAGCCACGGCGATCGAGCGCCTCGAGGAATCGGATGTCGTCCCAGGACGAGAGCATCGGGGTGGCTTGGCCCGACCAGGCTACAACACCGCGTCGCAGAGATGCGACTGCCGTTCCCGAACCTGCGACACGAAGGCGTCTGGTGCTACCGCCTCGTGGCGCTTCGCCCTCTTGGGCTCAGCTGCTGGAGCTGCCATTTCTGGAGCACCAGGTCTCTCTCTGCTCTCGCCAGCGCGTCTTTCATGCGCCCGACGACGAACGTGGGCGTCAGCACACCGAAGAGAGACCAGCTGATGAGCACCGCGAGGGTCATCGTTCGCGGGAGCTCCGTCAACCGGGGCACGATGACCAGCGCCCCACCTTCGAACACCATCGACGGCGGCACCACGCCCGCGAGCTCGAGCCCGAGCGGCACGGCAATCGAGAGGATCCCCATCAGGACGATGAGCGGCCTCTCCTTCGCCTTCGACTGCGCTCCGAAGACGATGCTGTTCATGGAGGCGAGGCCGGGGAGCAACATGAGCGGTCCGAACACGGCGGAGAGGCCGCCGATCGTCGCGAAGGCGATCGCGTAGAGCCCCAGACGTGCCCCCGCCGAGGTCGCGTCCGTGCGGGCGAGCATCGCCCCCCACACGATCGCGACCGCCAACAAGACGGCGATGGCCGCCGCGAGCGCCGGGACGCGCACGCCCATGGCGAGGACGAGCGGCACCGAGCACCCCCAGAGCGCGAGGCGGAGCGCGTTGTCGCGCATCGCACGCCGGCGGTGCTGGCGCTCGAGCACCTCCACCTCGGCTAGCGCCTCCGCGGGCGGCGGGTCGGGCACGCTCGAGATGAGCTCGAGCACCACCCGCGCCGCCTCGGCGTGCTCGGGGTGGAGCGCGAGGGCTCGGCCAGCCTCCTGCAGCGCCGCGGCGCGGGCCGCTTCGCGGCCAGCCGGCGGACCGGCGAGCGCCTGCTCCAGATCGGCGCGCGCGCGCATCGTTCGCTCGTCGGCGAGCCTCGTGCGGAGCTGGTCGTCGCGATCGCCGTCGAGGTAGCGCTCGATGCCCTCGATGAGCTCGGCCACCGACGCGGGCCGCTCGGCCTTGTTGAACCGCGTGCAGCGCAGCGCCAGCGCCACGAGCTCGACTGGCGCGTCGGGCGGCGGTGAGACGCGCGGCCCCTGCGGGCTCAGGGTCGACTCGAGGGTGCCCATGACGTCGGGAGCGTCATGGAGGGGCTTGAGGGTCACGATCTCGTAGAGGATGGCACCGAGCGCGTAGATGTCGCTCCGCGCGTCGACCTCCGCGTGCACACCCAGCACCTGTTCGGGTGGCATGAACCCGGGCGTCCCGATCATCTCGCCCTGCCTCGTCGGCTCGCTGTCGAAAGGTGGCGCGACTCCCTCCGTGGCGCCTGTAAGGAGCTTCGCGACGCCCCAGTCGAGGACGTACACCTCACCGTGTGCGCCCATCATGATGTTTTCGGGCTTCAGGTCGCGGTGGACGACCCCACGCTCGTGTGCGTACTGCACCGCCTGGCAGACCATGACGAACGGCACGAGGCGGCGCCGCAGGCCGAGCTTGTGGGAGCGGGTCGTCTGCCGCTGGTCCCCGAGCTCGGACAGGATGCGGAAGAACGTCTCGCCGCGGATCCGCTTCATCGTGAAGAAGGCGAGCCCGTCGGCGGCCAAGCCGATGTCGTAGACGGGCACGATGGCCGGGTGGTCGAGGAGCGCCTGGACGCGGGCCTCGCGCAGGAACCGGCCGCGAAGGACCGACTCGGTGGCCGGGTCCATCGGCAACATCTTCTTCATCGCGATCTCACGGCCGATCTTCGAGTCGAAGATGCGCGTCACCTCGCCCATCCCGCCGCGCCCGATCTCGTCGAGGACGCAGTAACGCTCGGCCGGCGCGTCCGACGCCGAGCGGAGCTGCTCGATCGCGCGAGTTGCCGGAGGCGCGAGCGTGATCTCGTCCAACCTGTCGAGCAGGGTCTTCTGGTCCCCCAAGGCCTGCCGACCGATGGTCGGTCGCTCGTCCTCATCTTGTGTCATCTCGGCTCCTGAAACGACTCGGCCCCCTCTCGTCGGAGAGGAGGCCGAATCATACAGACGCGGAACGAGCGCCGATGGCTCGTGAACCGCTACTCCTTGTCGAGCTTGCCGACGAGGCTGAGCGTGAAGAACGCGCCCATGTACTTGAAGTGCGGGCGCACCTTCATGTCGACCTTGTACCAGCCGGCGTTGCCCTCGACCTCGGTCACGATGATCTGCGCCTTCCGGAGCGGGCGCTTGCTGCGGACGGCCGGGCTGACCGAGTCCTGATCGACCACGTACTGGTTGATCCAGTCGTTGAGCTCGTTCTCGAGGTCGATGCGCTCCTTCCAGGTGCCGATCTGCTCGCGCTGCAGAACCTTCAGGTAGTGCGCGATGCGGCACATGATGAACATGTACGGCAGCTGCGTACCGAGGCGGTAGTTCATCTCGGCCGCGCGGCCCTCCTCGCTCTGGCCGAAGTACTTCGGCTTCTGCACGGAGTTCGCCGAGAAGAAGCAGGCGTTGTCCGAGTCCTTCCGGTAGGTGAGGCCGATGAAGCCTTCCTCGCTGAGCTCGTACTCGCGGCGCTCCGTGAGCATGATCTCGGTCGGGATCTTCGTCTGGATCTCGCCCATCGCTTCGTACTGGTGGAGCGGGAGGTTCTCCACGCTGCCGCCGGCCTGGGGTCCGATGATGTTCGGGCACCAGCGGTACTTGGCGAAGCTGTCCGCGATGCGCGAGGCGAGCGCGTAGGTCGCGTTGCCCCAGCAGTACGCGTCGTGGCGACCGACCACGTCCTCCTCGTAGTTGAAGCCCTTCACCGGGACGGTGGCGGCGCCGTACGGGAGACGCAGCAGGAAGCGCGGCATGAGAAGGCCGACGTAGCGGGAGTCCTCCGTCTCGCGGAAGCTCTGCCACTTGGTGTACTGCGGGCCCTCGAAGATGGCGCGAAGGTCCTTCAGGTTCGGCAGACCCAGGTAGTCCTTCAGGCCGAAGAACTGCGGGCCGGCCGCGGCCAAGAAGGGCGCGTGCGACATCGCAGCGACCGAGGCGCACTTCTGCAGGAGCAGGATGTCCTGCGGGCCGGGACCAAACTCGTAGTTCGACACGATCGCGCCGTAGGGGCGACCGCCGAACTGGCCGTACTCCGCCGAGTAGACGAGCTTGTAGAGACCGCTCTTCGGCACCTCCGGCGCGTCCTCGAAGTCCGCGAGGAGGTCTTCCTTGGAGCAGTTGACGATCTCGACCTTGATGTTCTCGCGGAAGTCCACGCGGTCGACGAGGAACTTCAGGCCGCGCCACGCCGACTCCAGCTTCTGGAACGCGGGGTTGTGGAGGATCTCGTCGAGCTGGCGCGAGAGCTTCTGATCGATCTCGGCGATGAGGGCGTCGACGAACGCCTTGTCGACCTTCTCGCCCTCGCGCTTCGGCGTGACGAGCTCGGCGATCAACGCTTGGACGCCCTTGCGCGCAACCTCGTAGCCCTCGTTGCCGGGGGCCATCTTGGTTTCGGAGAGGATCTCGTCGAGGAGCGACGCGCCTTCGAGCGACTGCGCCTGCGCGCCACCCTGGGCCTGGGTTTCAGAAGACATCGATCACTCCCCTTCCTTCGAGAGGCCGAGCTCGTTGATGAGCTTGTTGCGTTGACTCGGGTCCCCGAGGATCTGCTGGATCTTGTTGCGGAAGGCCTTCTCGTTACCGAGCGGGCCCTTCAGCGCGGTCAGGGCGGCGCGGAGATCGAGCAGCTTCTTCAGCTCCGGCACCTGGTTCGCGACGGCCTCGGGCTCCATGTCCGACAGGCGACGGAACTTGAGGTTCACGTTCAGCTCGTCGTCCTGGTTCTCCGACAGCGTGTTCTTCACGCTGAAGTTCACGTTGAGCTTCTGCTCGGAGAGCACCTTCTGGAAGTTGTCCTTGTCGATGCTGATGGGCTTGCGGTCCTCGAGCGGCCGCGGGTCGGGGCGCATCGTGTAGTCGCCGAGCATGAGGAGCTTCAACGGAAGCTCGACCTCTTCTTTCGCGTCGCCGATCGCCGGCTTGTACGTGATGTTCACACGCTCCTTCGGCGCGACACTTCCTTCTTTCATCGCTTGCGGCTCCTTTCGATGCGCTCTGGCCGACCGCTAAGATACGGAAAGCGTCAGAGCAGTGGGAAGAGGCAATCTCTTCCCCAAACCTTTATCCCTCGGACATGACGGTAAAAGCCCGGGCAGCGTCGAGCTCGCAGAGGCGCTCGAACGATTGGGCGGCTTTTTTGCCGATTTCGGGGTCGTCCATGGTGTTCTGGGCGATCATTCGTCGGACCTTGTAGAGGCTCGCGTAGAGCTCGGCGCAGAGCGCCGGGTCCCAGGCGGCGAGCCGGTGCTCGTCCGCGCTCCGCTCCAGCGCGTCGAGGTGGGCCCTCGCCATGTCGAACAGCTGCTGCGCGATGGCGAGCTTGGCGATCTCCAGGCGGGCTCGGAAGCGGTCCACCGGCGAGGTGGTCTGGGCGGCGCGCGAGAGAACGGTCATCGCCTGGGCGAGGTTGCCCTCGGCCGCCAGCTTGTTCGCGTCCGCGGCCGCCTTGTCGACCGGCGACCTCGCGGCTCCGCCTCCGCCGCCTCCGCCGCCCGAGCCGAGGCCGGAGATCCAGCTCTGCGTCTCGCCGTCGGCCAGGGGGGAGCCGTCCCCGAAGGTGAGGCTCGGGAGCGACGGCGCGCGCGCGAGGAGCGCCGCCACCTCGCGCTCCACCACCACCGCGGCCGCGTCGTGTGGCGCGCCGAGCGCGCGGAGCCCCTGCGCGAGGGCGCGCGAGGCGTCGAGCCAGAACGGCTGCTCCTGCATCGCTCCCCAGGCCGTGTTCACGAGTCCTTGCCAGTCGCTGGCGCCGGCGAGCGCCGCGAGGTTCTGCCGCGTCTGGTCGAGCGGGCCCGGGAGCGACGTTTGACCGTTCTGGTTGAACGGATCGCTGCCGATAAGGAGGAACGCCGCCTGCATCCCGAGCCGGTACGCGTCGAGGCTCGCCGGATCGATGTTGAAGAGCGCTCCCGATGCCTGCCCGAGGATCGGCGCGACCTGCTGGAGAGCGACATACGCGCTGTCCGCGTCGACGATGGCGACGGCGGCCATGACGGCGCCGCCCGCTTGCGGCACGCCGTCCGCCGGCGTGGCGGCGAGGCTGTCCGCGACCGGAGCAGCCGCGGCCGCGGTCTGCTGCGCGCTCGACAGGCTCGGTGGCGGCGGCGGCTCGGGCGCGGCGACGGGCGCCGCGGGCGCGCGGCGCACGAGGCCTCGGCACGCATCGCTGAGCGTCATCATGGGCGGGTACGCCTCGCCGAGCTTCTCCGCGAGCGACGAGTCGAGCTCCGCGAAGACCTTTGCGAGCGCCTCGACCACGTGGCGCTGCGGCGGTGTGGGGCTGGCCGCGTTCACGATCGGCGTCGTGAGCTCGTTGAACCAGGCGAGCAGGTTGCCGCGCGCCCGAGGGCGCCGCAGCGCCGGGAACATCGGCTCCCAGTACGCGATGCAGAGCTCGTTCAAGACGACGAGGCCTTCGAAGAGGCCAACGAAGCTCTCCTTCTGGGCGCGCGCCATCGCGTAGTAGAGCGCGAGGCGGAAGTCTTTCGTGCGGTTCGAGAGGAGGTCGACGCAGAGCTCCTCCACGTTCTTCCACTCGATCGAGCCGCCGTCGATCTGGTTCTGTTTGTCGATCTCGGCTTTGACGGCCTCGAACGCCTCGTCGTAGGAGAGGTCCTCTCCCACGCCGCCTTCGATGGGCGCGATGAGCCCCTCGAGCTTCGTCTTCGCCGCCTGAATCGCGTCGTCCGCACTCATCGGACCGGCGAGGATATACAAAAGCTAGCCGAGCGCGCTCAGGAACTGGGCAATCGGCTGGTCGGTGTTCGACACGACCGAGTCCACCTGGGGTCGCAGCCTGGCTCGCGCCGTCGGCTCGTCACAAGTCGGGAGGCCGCAGAGCTCCGCCACGTGCTCGGCGCTGCCGGTCGGAGCGATGAGCTCGCGGAGGGACGCCACGTGGGGAGGCCCCAGGTGGATGAGCGCCGTCTGCTGCGGGATCCAGAAGGTGTTCGGGATCGTCTGCTTCCAGCCGGCCAGGCGGAGGATCATGTCGAGCCAGACGGCGGTCGCGTACGCGTCACCTGCGCCGAGGGGGAGCCGGAGGGCGAGGCCGGTCTGCGGCATCTCCTGTCCGCGGAAGGGCGAGACCGACTCGACCACGTTCGACACGACCCAGTAGCGGCTCGCGTCGCTTCCGAAGCCGGTCTCCCAGAGGGCCTTCATGTGGTTCTCGGCGAGCCACTTGCGATAGGGCGCCGACAGGGCGTCGCCGTCATCGAGCTGCGGAGCGTCGAGGGAGGCGACCCGCTTCAAGAACGCGTCGACCGGCCAGGCGCGCCCCTGGGTCGCGATCTCGTAGGCGCCCGTGAGGAACCGCCAGAGCGCGATGGGCGCGGCCGCTCCGAGCTGGACGAGCCGCTCGTAGTCGTACGAAGCGAACACGACCATCGGGTACAGGCGGCCGGCGCTGTCCCCGCTCGCGGCCCACGCCCCGACGAGCGCGCGATCGGGCATCTCTTCGCCCTTGGCCTCGCCGTGGAAGATGAAGAGCCCGACGGAGCGCTGGTAGACGGCCTCGAAGTCCTGCCCGAGGCTGCGCTGCGCGTGATCCATCGCCGCGCCGAGCCACCGGTCGAACGCCGCGAGCTCCTCGCCGCCGGCTTGATGGCGAATGAAGTCGCCGGTCGCCGGGATCTTCCCGAAGCAACCGACCACGGCCGGACCGGCGGACTTCTTCTTGCGCCAGAACACGATCGCGGAAGAGGCTACACCACCTTCGGGACGCGCTCCAACTAGACCCAGCATCCGCTGGGTCCGGCTGGACCTCGCCCACGCTTCTCGGCTTATTTCTTCTCGCCGCCGGGCCCGAACTTGTCGCCGATGGAGGGCGGGCAGTTCGTCCCACGGAAGAAGCTCATCGGGAACGGGTGGTTGCCGCGACGCGGCTTGACCTGGAGGGTGACCGAGACAGGCGGCGCGCTCATGGTCCAGGTCGCGACGAACATCTGGTCGTCGTCCTTCTCCGCGGTCAGCTTGTCGGCCGACTCGAGGAGGCGGAAGATGCCCCACGGACCGTCGCGCACGATCTCCTCGTCGAGGCCGCCGGCGCCGCGCACCTGGATGCGCGCGCCCTTGCGCTCCTCGCCGGGCCACTTGAACTCGTGCCAGAACTCCTTCTCGTTCCGGTAGTGTTTCGTCTGGCCGTCGACCTCGAAGATGACGTCGCTCACGATGGGGCTGACGGTCTTGAGGTTGACCTGGAAGACGACGCCCGGCGTATCGCCCTTGAAGCCCGGCCAGAGCGCGTCGGTGATCTCGCTCGCGCGCTTGAGGCACGGGTACATCGCCGACTTGAAGGGAGTGAACGGCTTGCCCTTGGGCGTGTACCCCTGCAGGTGCGCCATCGGGATGAAGTCGTGCTTCTGCTTCATGTGGAAGTTGGCGAGGTACGTGTCGTAGAAGCCCCAGAGCGTGCCCTTGGGGGCGAAGAACGCGACCATGTCCTCGTAGGAGGCGTCCCGTCGCGCCGCCAAGTTGAACGGGTAGCGGTCCTTGATCTTGTCGCGGTAATCCGGCCAGACCATGACCTCCCACAGGCCGCTCGCCGCGCCGCCGGCGCCCTTGATGAAGGCCTCGTAGCCCTGGCGGAGCGGGTTCATGAGCAGCGGGGTCAGGAGCGTCTGCCCCGTCTTGTCGAGCTGGAGGAGCATCTGCTCGCTCTCCTTCACCGCCTTGGTGAAGAGCTCGGTCGCGTTCTTCGTCTCGGTGTTGAGCGGGCCCTCTTCCACGACCTGCATCTCGCTGGCGAGGGACTCGAGGTGCCCGATGTACTTGTTGAGCTGCGGCTCCGGCGGCGCCTTCGCGGGCGGAGCCGGTGAGCCGTCGGCCGGGGCCGGGGGCGGCACATAGGGCTGATCCACGCCGAACACGATCATCGGCTTGAAGTGCTGGCAGAGCCGCTCCCGGCTCGTCATGTCCTTCTCGGCCTTGAGCTCCTCGAGCTGGATGTTCGACTGCGCCTCGATGCGCCGCTGCGCGCGCTGCTTGATCTGGTCGAGCACGCCGCCGTCTCGCATCAGCGACGCCGAGGCCGCCGATTGAACCGGACAGGGGACGTTGTCCGAGAGGGTCTCGAGCAGCCGCTTGTAGGCCCAGTCCGGCGTGGCGAGGAGGCGGAACTCCTTGATGGACTCGGCGTTGTTCTCCGGGATCTTCACGTCGATGTCGCGGAAGAACTCCTCCCACTCGGAGATGTAGTTGTTCTCGTAGCGCTGCCGGGCACGTTTGAGCGCCGTCTGCACGCGCTCGCCCTGCTTCTTCTCGTCGCGGTCGTACGGCACGACCCACTTCTCACGCTCGAGGAGCTTCACCCCCTCCTCGGCGAGGAGCTTGTCGACGACCTTGAAGGCCTCGGTCGTGAAGGCGCCCTTCACCTCGCCGTATCGGCCCTCGGCGAGGTACTTCTTGCTGTCGAGGACGCCGAGCTTGCCGGTGATCTCCGGCCGGTCGGCGAACACGACCGAGAGCGTGATCGGGGGGAACTTCAGGTTGTCCGGGCTATCCGGGCCGGTCTCGTCGATCTTCTCCTCGTTGCGAGGCAGAACGAAGAGCTCGTAATACGCCGTCGCCTGGTCGGCCGTGCGGAGCTTCTCGCGCGCCGCCTCGACGAGCTTCGTATCGCGCTCGATCGGCTTGATGTCGCCGTCCCGCATGAGCTGCACGTAGAGCTGCACGTGCGGGAAGACCTTCGCCTTGAGATCGGGCTCGGGCAGCTCGCTCTGCGGCAACAGAACCTCGGACCAGACCTGGGTCAGCCGCGCCGCGTGCCACCGCTCGAGCTCCGGGTCCTTGGCGAGCCGCTCCGGCTCCCCGAGGAGGAGGTACGTCTTCAGGTTGTTGTAGTCCTTCAGGTACTCCTTGCCCTGAACGGCCCCGACCTTCTCCTCGAGCTTGGCCTTGCTGGGCTTGAGGAACCCCTCGGTCAACGTCGCGTTGTACTGTTTGATGAGCGAGTCGAGCAGGGTGTTCCCCTGGTACATGAACCAGGAGTAGGCGATCGGCTTGCCGTTATCGCGCCAGTCCTTGAGCTTCTCGATCTGGGAGCGCAGCTCGTCGAGCTTCTGCACCTTCTTCACGGAGCTCGAGCCGTCGGACCAGTTCACCTGGCCGGCGGCCATGGAGATCCGCTCGCTGTCGAGCACGAGCTCGCGGTTGTTGAGGTAGCTGATCAGGCCGGGGACGATGAAGAGCATCGCCACGAAGACGGCCGCCGCCGCGATGGCGAGGCGCTGCAGCAGCCGGCGCCTCACCTCGGTCTGGCTGAGCGAGGCGATCTCCTGATCCGGGAAGACGATCTTCTCGAAGACGTCCTTCAGGAAGTAGCTCTTCGCCTCCTTCGAGCCCTCGCTCTCCTCGACGACGGAGCCCTTCAGGCCGAACGCGCGGCCCATGGCGCCGACGACGCGATCGAGGGGCTTGCCCTCCTGCGTGCCGCTCGTGAAGTAGAAGCCGCGCAGGATGGGGTCGGGGCCGCTGCCGCGGCCCGGCGCAAACGCCTCGGCCATGAAGTCGGCGAGCGGCTTCTTGATCGCGGCGAACTCGAGCGGGAACTGGTAGATGCGCTCGCGATTCGTGCGGCTGCGCTCGGTGTTGATGCGCTTGGTGACGCGGCCGTGGAGCTTCTCGACGAGGATGTCGAACTCGCGCTCGAACATCTTTCCCGAGTCCCCCTTGCCGTCCTCGAGCCGGTAGGTGGCGCCCCAGGGCTGGCCGCGCTCGCTCTTCTTCAGATCGCCGAAGTACTCGACGAACCCGGCGACGAGGTCGGCCTTCGTGAAGACCACGTAGACCGGCATCGTCATCTTGAGCGTCGTCTGCATCTCGTCGACGCGCGCGCGGACCTTCCCCGCCAGCTGCTTGACCTGGTCGTCGGTCGCGTCGAGCAGCTCGCTCACGCTGATGGCCACGAGGACGCCGTTGAGCGGCTTCTCGGGCCGGTACTTCATCAGCTGCTCGAGGAACGCGACCCACTCGTCGCGGTCGTCGCTCTCGGTCGTGTACCGGCCGGCCGTGTCGAGGAGGATGGCCTCGTTGGTGAACCACCAATCGCAGTTGCGCGTTCCGCCGACGCCGCGCACGCCGCCGCCGTTCGGATCGAGGAACGGGAACGAGAGCCCCGAGTGACGCAGCGCCGTCGTCTTGCCTGCCCCGGGCGGGCCGACGATCGCGTACCAGGGCAACGCGTAGAGCGCGTGCTCGCCGCGGCGACCGCCCGCGAGCTTGGAGGTCTTGAGGGCGTTGATTCCCTCGGCGATCTGCTTGTAGAGCGCCTGGATCTCTTCGCGGTCCTCGGGCTTGGCGTTGATCGCCTGCTCCTGCGCCTGCTGCTTGATCGCGTTCTCGAGCGCGCGCGCCGCGCGCGCCGCGCGGATCCTACGGACGAGCCAGAGCCCGATGAGCAGGCCGAGGATGACGACGGAGATCGCCACCGCGAGCCAGAGCGGCATGATCTCGGACGCCCCCGCCTCGGCTGGCGGGAACAAAAGCCAGATCACCCAAACCGCGAGGATGACGAGGATGCCGAAGATCCAGAGCCACATCGTGGATGGATGATGAACGGGTTGGGCGCAGGAGCCAACTTACCCGTGCCGTTTTCCCTACCGTGTGGACGAGACGAACGTGGTGGCCAAGACCATATCGCGAATCCGTACGGCTGCTATTTCACCCCCCTGGCCCCCCTCACTGGCGTGAGGGGGAAGGGAACGAGCGGGCCGTTGCGCCGAGGCCTCACGGCGAGCGGGCTCCCCCCTCACGCGAGTGAAGGGGCCGGGGGGGGTGATTGCAGCGCCAACGCCGACGAGTCGCGCGACGTCACCCGTGTCTTGTCGAGACCTCGACTCGTCGAGGCGCCGCCCGTGACTCGTCGAGACGCTTGGCTTGCCAAGCGCCTCGACTCCGCGGTCAGCCCGGGACGAGCTTGTTGATCGCCTCGACCACGTCCCCGGCGCGCGACCGGATGAGCATGGCGAGCAGGAAGACGACCATGACCGCGAGGCCGAGGATGCCCATGGCGACCGCGACGAACGGAAGCTCCCGGCGGACGACGCCGGCGCCAGCGTCTTTGCGCTCCGCGTTGGGCGCGAGGAGCTCTCCCCCGCCCTCCTGGACGGCCACGTAGTTGCCGAGGCCTTCCACCACTTGCTGAAGCCCTTCCTGATTCCGGAGGCGGTATTTCCCTTGGAACCCCAACGAAAGGCAGAGGAAGTAGATCTGCGCGACGTGGTTTCTGCCGCGCTGGCCGTGCAGGTTGTCCAGGTTGACGAAGAAGCCGTCACCGGCGGTGTTGATGCCGAAGAACTGGAGCTGCAGGGGGTTCGACAGCCACTGCGTCTTACCCGGCCAGGTCGAGTGGTAGATGACCTCGTCGGCGAACGCGGCGAGCGCGAACTTCGCGTCGATCATGTCCTGCTCGGGGATCCGCTGCTCGCGGCCGTTCTGCATCATGGTCTCGAAGAGACCGAGGACGCGGCGCTGCAGGATGTCGGGAGCGGGAAGATCGCGCGAGTTTCGGAGCTGCAGGATGAGCGAAAGCACATCCGAGCAAACCCAGTACATCGTCTGCGCCAAGCTCGACATAACCGTGGCTCCTAGTCTTTCACGATCCGCCGCTCGAGATGAAGTTCCCGCTCTTTCACCCCCCTCTCCCCCTACCCCACTCCCCCCTCACCGAGTGAAGGGGGCCGGGAGGTGAAATGGCAGGCAGATCGCTTCGTGGGCGAGGGCGGGTCTTGTCTCGGCAGCTCGGTTACTTCTGCACTTGCACCGCGATGAGCCTCAACTCGACCTTCTGGGGCTCGATCGGCTGGTACAGGGCAATGGTGCCAGAGCCGAGGATGTCGTTCCAATAATCGCCAGCTTGATCCACCCGGAGGTACACGATCCCGGGCTTGATCGGGATGGCGCCAGGCGGCCGGTACTCGACCGACACGCGCACGCCGGGCATGGCGGCGTTGAGGATGTAGCCGATCTGGGTCCAGGAGCCGACCTTGAGGAGGCGCGGCAGACGCTCCCGGAGGACCCCCTCGTCGATGCCCTTCGCTTCGAGGAAGAGCTCGTGGGTGCGCGGCAGCTTCGGGTCCTCGAACTTGCCGAGGTACATGCCGTCGTCGCGCTTCTCGAGCGGCACGACCGTGAAGCTCTCCGCGAGGACGTTGGCGATGAGGGTGAGCGCCCGGTCGAAGACCGGATCGAACACCTCCCCGAGGTCGAGGTAGTTGAACTTCGGGATCGCCGTCGGGTCGCCGTCCGGAGAGAACGTGCAGAGCTCCCCGATGATGGAGGCGAGCATGGTGAAGGCGTGCTCGGGGTGCGCCGTGCCGTGGTCGACCATGTGTGAGCACAGCGGGATGAAGGAGTTCAGCGTGTGCAGCATCCAGAACTTCGCCGTGTCCGAAGCCTGGAAGTCGACCGACGCGGCCGTGCGCATGCGGCGCCCTTCGGCGAGCGTCTTCTGCTTGCCGACGAGCGCCGAGAGCACGCGGCGCATGCCGTTCATCAGATGATCGCTCGCCTTGATGCGGAGGATCGGCGGGATGAAGTTCTTGCGCAGGACGATGGCGCCCGTGCGATCGCGGACGAGCTGAGCGACGCGCACCGTCTCGAAGGCGTCGCGCGGCTCCGTCCCGAAGAGGAGGCGCAGGTTGGACCGGCCCCACGTGACGGCGGTCTCGTTGCGACCGGTGTTCACGTCCGGCACCGAGACCTGCGCGGCGACGAGGCGCGTGGCGGGGCCCGCCTTCGCCGGATCCATCGCGACGTTCGCCGCGGTGTCGCGCGCGATGGGCAGCGCGAGGAAGACGTCGAGCGACTCGAGCGCGGCCGGGAACGCGCCCTCGAGCGGGCGGGCCTCGACCTGATCCTCCCCGCGGTCACCGACGAAGAACGGCGTGCCGTCCGGGAAGACGCCGTGCGCCTTCGTCACGCGGACCTGACCGGCCGTGAGCGCGCGATCGTCGAACGCGATCTCGATGACGCCCCAGTCATACGGCACGATCGCGTGCACGCGAGAGTGAACCAGCGCCTCGTGGTACAGATCGCTCTGCTGCAGGTGCTGAGGGGTCATGAAGAGCCCCTCGGTCCAGACGAGCTTGCGCGGTTGAATCATCGGGCGGGTCTACATGTATCAGGAAGGTTGCGGCCGCTGAAAGCGCCTTTTGGGGAGCGCCCGCCGCTTGTCACTCCCGCTACTTGGCCGCCGCGGCGCCCTTCGGCAGGTTGATGGTCCGGACCGGCCGCGCCTCCCGGAACATCGACTCGTCGAACTGGCTGCCGTTGTCGATCTTGGCCTGGCTCACGAAGAACGCCGCCTTCGGATCGGCCACGCCGACGCCCCCGTCTTCTCCCCGGCCGCCGCAGGCGGCCTCCCCGGGGGCGAGGGGGAACTCGTAGAACGTCTTCCAGCTCTGACCACGCGGCTCGTGGAACAGCGCCACCCCGCCCAAGTAAGCGGCCTGCTTGTCCCGCTCGAACTTCACCCGAACATGGTCGTTGGGGAAGACGCTCACCTCGTCGACCTTCACGACGTCTTTGCCGAGCGTCTTTTCCGGCTGGAGGAGCACGTCGTCGTACCGCGCGTTGGCGAGGTTCAGGTCGCTCACGAGCTGGTAGAGCCGCACCACGACCGGGCGCGGGTTGCCGTTTTCGTTCGGGTTGATGTTGCCCCCCGCGTAGATATCGAGCGTGACGAACTGCTTGTCGCAGGGCTTTGGCTCCTCCGGTGGAGGCGCGGCCGAGCAGCCGGCGACCAGCCCGAGCCCGATCGCGGGCCCCATGAGGAGCCCGGCGGTTGCGCAGGCGAGGAGTTTCTTCGAGACGCGCGAGCTGAAGCCGGCCATGGCCATGCGATTCAAGCACCGCTGGCCCGGCCGGCCCAGTTTTCCGCTACGAAGGGCGAACGTCAGTCCGAGAACGCGGCGGTGAAGTTCTTCTGGTCGTCGATGTCGATGAAGAGCTTGCGCGGCGGCTTCGCCTCCGCGAGCTTCTCCAGGATCGCCGCCGACAGCATCGGCATCAGCGTCGCGCGGAGGATGTGATCGATGTTGCGGGCGCCCGTGTCGACCTCGGTGCAGCGCGCCGCGATCGACTCGACGAGCTTGTCCGAGTAGGTCGCCTCGATGCGCTGGTTGGTCTTCAGGCGCGAGAGCAGCCCGTTGAGCTTGAGCCGCGTGATCTCGCCGAGGGCCGACATGGAGATCGGCAGGTACGGGACCATCGTCATACGGGCGAGCAGGGCGGGCTTGAAGTGCGACGAGAGGGTCGGCTTGATCGCTTCGAGGATCTCCTCCATCGGCGGGTCCTTGCCGGTCTCCTCGCGGGCGGCGACGGTCATGTTCGTGATCTTGTCCGTGGCGAGGTTGCTCGTGAGGATGATCACGGTGTTCTTGAAGTCGACGAGGCGCCCCTCGCCGTCCGAGAGCATGCCCTTGTCGAACACCTGGTAGAACAGGTTGAGGACGTCGGGGTCGGCCTTCTCGCACTCGTCGAGGAGGACGACCGTGTACGGCCGCTGCCGCACCGCCTCCGTCAGCATGCCGCCCTCGCCGAAGCCCACGTAGCCGGGGGGTGAGCCGATGAGCCGGGAGACCGTGTGTTTCTCCTGGAACTCGCTCATGTTGATGGTGACCATCATGCGCTCGCCGCCGTACAGCATGTCGGCCAGGCTGAGCGCCGTCTCCGTCTTTCCGACACCGGACGGGCCGACGAGGATGAAGACGCCCATCGGCGTGTGCTGCGGCTTGAGGCCCGCGCGCGCGGCGCGGAGCTCCTTCGCGATGACGTTGAGGCCGTAGTCCTGGCCCTTGATGCGCTTGCGGAGCCGGGCCTCCATCTCGAGGAGGTTCTTCACGTCGTCCTGCACCATCTTGCCGGCGGGGATGCCCGTCCAGGCGCTGACGACGTTCGCGACCATGGCCTCGTCCACGTCGGGACGGATGAGCGGCACCTCGCCCTGCATGCTGCCGAGCTCGTCGAGGGCGGCCACGACCTCCTTGCGAGCGGCGTCACGCTCGGACTCGCTCTTCGACTCGGTCATCTTCTTGCGGAGCTCGAGGACCTTCTTCGCGCCCTCGGTCTCCTTGTCGTAGGCCGTCTGCATGACGACGAGGTCGTCCTTCGACTTGTTGAGCTTCGTCTCGAGCTCGCCGAGGCGCTCGTTGTCGATGTGGACGCCGTTGGCCTCGTCGCGCTTGAGCGCCTCGATCTCGCGCTCCGTGTTCTTGATCGTGACCTCGATGTCCTCGACCGCGGCCGGCTTCTGCTGGAGCGCGACCTTCACGCGGGCGGCGCAGGTGTCGAGCAGGTCGACGGCCTTGTCCGGGAGCTGCCGGCCGGAGATGAAGCGCGCCGACAGCCGGACGGCCGCGGTGACCGCCTCGTCCTGGACGATGACGTTGTGCGCCTCCTCGAACTTGGGGCGAAGGCCGCGGAGCATCGTGATGGCCGTCGGGATGTCCGGCTCGTCGACCTTGACGGGCTGGAAGCGGCGCTCGAGGGCGGCGTCCTTCTCGAAGTACTTCTTGTACTCCTTCCAGGTCGTCGCAGCGATGGTGCGGAGCTCGCCGCGCGCGAGCGCAGGCTTGAGCAGGTTCGCGGCGTCGCCGCTGCCCTGCGCGCCGCCGGCGCCGATGATGGTGTGCGCCTCGTCGATGAAGAGGATGATCGGCTTGGGTGAGCCCTTCACCTCACTGATGACCTGCTTCATCCGGTTCTCGAACTCGCCCTTCACGCTCGCGCCGGCCTGGAGCAGGCCGAGATCGAGGCCGAGGATCTCCACGCCCTGGAGGAGCGGCGGGACCTCGTTGTTCACGATGAGCAGGGCCATGCCCTCGACGAGGGCCGTCTTGCCGACGCCGGAGTCGCCGACGATGATGGGGTTGTTCTTCCGGCGGCGCGCGAGGATGTCGATGATCTGCCGGATCTCTCGCTCGCGGCCGAACACCGGATCGATCTGCCCGGCGCGCGCGCGGCCGGTGTAGTCGATGCAGAACTTGGCGAGGGCCGAGTCGGCCGAGACGCTGCCATGCGCGCCGACCGAGGCGCCGCCCTTTCCGGCCTCGCCGCCGCCGGCGGCTGGAGCGAGCTCGTCGCCCTCCTTCGACCCGGCGAGGATCGTCGGGAGGTTCTTCTTCATGTCCTCCTTCGGGATCCCCTCGAGCTGCGCCGAGATGCCGCTCGTCGAGTACCGGCTGGGCTGCTGCACGAGGCGGAGGAAGAGGACGCCGCTGCGGATCTTCTGGTAGCCGAGGTCGACCGAGCCGACGAGCCACGCGTCCTGCATCCACTCCAGCAAGACGGGAGAGAAGGTGGGGCGGCCACTGTTGCCCGTCCGCAGGTCCTCCAGGCCGCGCTGGAGCGTGGACCGCAGCTGGCTCGGCTGCAGGTCGTAGTGGCTCACGATGAAGGCGATGTCGCTCGTGGCGTCATCGAGCAGAGCGAGCAGGAAATGCTCGATCGTGATCTCGTAGTGCCGAGCTTGGACTGCCTGCGTCGCTGCGCCTTCGAGCGCCGCGACACAATTTTTGGTGAGCCGCTTCAGGAGGGACTTGTGGTCGACGAGCATAGGGAGGGCCATGCTATCGGCGGGCACGCGAGAAAGAGAAGCCCCATAATTCGGCGCTGCGCGTTAGGATTCTCGCCCGATGTCCGACGACGCCGAGCTCTCCCCCAGCGCCAAGCTCTGCCTGGCTTGTGGCCTCTGCTGCACGGGTATCCTGGGTCCACACGCGCCGCTGCTCGAGCCCGGAGACCTCGAGATCGCCAAGCGCAGCCGGCTCCGCGTCATCCCGGAGCAGGGCGTCTTCGAGCTCCCCTGTCCCCGCCTCGACGGAACCCGCTGCGAGGTCTACACGGACCGCCCGCACATCTGCGGAAGCTTCCGCTGCTCGCTGCTCGCGCGCCTCCAGGACGAGGGCGGGCCGATCGAGCCGTTCATCGACGCCGTCAAGCGCACGAAGGAGCTCCTCGCCTTCCTCGAGAGCAAGGGCATGAGCTTGCACGCGGGTCAGGATCGCAAGATCGAGGGCTCGGGCGACGACGCCTACGAGATCATGTCGGTCGTGGCGGAGCTCATGGAGCGCCTCCAGACCGACTTCATCAACACGAGCCCGTACCGCGAGCCGATCAAATACCCAGCCGGGTCGTGACCCGGCCGGATCTCAGCCCTTGGAGCCGCGCTTGCCGGGCTTGCGGGGCGACTCCTCGGCAGTGCCGCCTTCCTTCTTGCGCAGCCCGCCGTCGAGCAGGTCCTTGCGGACCTCGAGCTTGAGCAGCGTGCCTTCGCGGAGCTTGTCTCCGACGCGGAGACCGTTCGCCGACGCCACGTCGTCGACGTCGGTGGCGAACTGCCGCGCGACGTCCACCAGCGTGTCGCCCGCGCCCACGCGATAGACCACCTTCTCGCGTCCCTCGGAGCGCTCGCGTCGCTTCTCGCCCTCGAGCGCGGCCAGGTCGTCGAGCCTGTCGCTGTAGCCCTCGTCGTCGAGGAGGTTGTTGCGCAGGCTGCGGCGCTTCTTCTTCGGCTTCGGCAGCAGCGAGAGCAGGCTCGCGTCGTCCTTGTCTTCGCTCACCCGGGGGCGGTAGCCCTCGGGGCTCATGAGATCGGTCGGATCGAGCAGCGACGGATCGTCGAGCTTGCCGCGGTCCAGGTTGAGGAGCGCGGGCATCGACGCCACCGCCCGGGAGACGCTCTCGGTCGGGATCTGGACCAGGAAGTCACCCCGTCCGGGCGGCAGCTCCTTCGAGAGCAGATCGGGGTTGAGCTTGCGGATGGCCGAGGTCGAGACACCGGACGCCTTCGCGATGGTCTCCAGGCTCGTTCGCGGCGGGACCGCGAGCTCCGCCGAGTCGACCGGCCGCGCGAGCTCCACCTCGTCGAAGTCGAACCGCTCCAAGTTGTTCGCGACGATCGCGGCGGCGACGATCTTCGGGACGTACTTCGAGGTCTCCGAGGGCATCACGCCCGCTCGCACGAGCTCGTTGAAGTCCGTCGTGCCGACCCGGTCCATCCGGTCGAGCAGCTGCTCGTAGCCCATGTTGTAGGCGGCGAGCGCGAGGTCCCACTGCCCGAAGCGCATGTAGAGATCGCGCAGGTGATGGGCGGCGGCCTGGGTCGCGAGCTTCGGGTTCTTCCGCTGGTCGACGAACTTGTTCTGCTTCAGGCCGTAGACGGCGCCGGTCGCGGGCATGAACTGCCACAGGCCCACGGCGCCCGCCGGCGACTTCGCGGTCGCGTCGAAGCCGCTCTCGATCATGGCCACCCAGATCAGATCCTCGGGGAGCCGCCGCGCGCGGAGCTCGTCCTGGATCATCTCCTGGTAGCGGCCGCTGCGCTTGAGCCAGTTCTCGAACATGCTCCGGCCCCGATCCGTCTTCGTGAAGAAGCGGACGTATTTCAGTGTCTGGCGCGAAACGCCGAGGCCGAGGTCCGGCAGCTGCAGGCGCGAGATCGCGGTCGACTCGGCGGCCTCGAACTCGTCGGCCTCTGCCTGGAGATCCTCGTCGTAGAACCGCGAGACGTTGCGTCCCTCGCTGGAGTAGCCGCCGCCGTCGAACCGCGACTGCTCCGCCTCTCCGTATTTGGAGGGTGCCCGCGTCGCGCGGAGCTCCCGCAGCGCCGCCGACTCCTCACCCGAGAGCCGCTGCTCGAGGGACGGGCTGAGCGGCTCGGCCACGGCGGGACGACGCGCCTTCTTCGGCTGCGTCTTCGCGTCCTGGGCCAAAACTCCCCGAACCTGGCCGATCGACTCTTCCGGGGCGGCCATCCCGACCCCGTACCCGAACGCCAGGGCGGAGATGAGCGGTGGGATCTTGTGGAGGAGGCTCATGTGTCGTGCACTGTCGTACAAGGTGGGCCACGCGTACAAATTCTCCGCCACACCGTTTTTCGGCTCCACGTCTGTTAGGCTGCGCTCGATGCCGGTCGCCCTGGTCGCCCGGGTTTTCGATACCCAGGCCAATCAGAGCTTCGAAGCCACGTTCGAGCGGTTCCCCGTGCGCGTCGGGAGAAACCAGCTCAACGACATGCCTATCGATCGGCCTTACGTGTCGCAGTTCCACGCGGCCATCGACGTCCAGAACGACAGCCAGCTGTTCGTGAAGGACCTCGGCTCGACGAACGGCACGCTCTACAAAGGGCAGCGCCTCATCCGCGATCAGCTGATCGACATCACCGCCGCGCCCGAGGTCACGATCGGCCCCGTCGTCATCCGGCTGGGCCTCGTCTCGGCGCAGCCCCAGCAGGTTCGACCGGAGGACGTGAAGGACGGGGGCATCCTCGACTTCGGTCACGGCCCCGAGACGGTCCGCGCGCTCGCGCAGCGCTTCGGCCCTGTCCCGCCCGGCGCGGAGGATCCGTATGTCCGACAGGTCGCGCCCTACGTCGAAGCGTACCGACAGGCGTGGCAGACCGTCTACCGCGTCATCTACGACCACCTCACCCGCCTGCCGCCGGACGTGCGCACCTCGTACCTGCGGCGCCTCGGGTACGAGAACCCTTCCGTCAGCTTGGAGAGCGACTTCCGGAAGATCGCGCAATACTACGGAGTCGATCTCCGCGCGTTCACGCAGGCCGGGCCGGGACAAGCCGCGCTCGCCGCCCTGGGCGAGCTCGCCGCGACGTTGGCCCCTGGAACGAAGCTCCCCGACGACGTCCCGAGCATCCTCCTCTTCGTGAAGCGCCTGCGCGACTCGATGGACGTCTTCCTGCGGTGTTTCATCAGCCTCCGCGACGGCATGCAGGAGTTCGAGACCGAGGTCTTGGCTCGCGAGAAGACGCAACGCGAGCCGGTGAACGCCGCCCGCGACGGCAAGGAGCTCGGCAACGTCTTGCTCGGCCACACCGCGTCCGACGAGACCGCGCGCTCGCTCCAGAACACGTTCGTCGAGGTCATGAGCCACCAGGTCGGGCTGATGAACGGCGTGATGGAGGGTGTGAAGCAGCTCCTCGAGAAGCTCTCGCCGAGAGCCATCGAGGCCGAGCTCGAACGGTCCGGCAAGAAGGGCGGCCTCTTCTCGAGCCGCTTCGAGGAGCTCTGGAAGCTCTACGAGGTCCGCCACGGCGACTACGCCGGCGAGGACAAAGAGACGTTCCTCGTCATCTTCGGGTCGCAGTTTTCCCGCGCCTACCAGGCCGCGGCAGGCGAAAACTACAAGGGCGAGCCGGGCAAGGCCGGCCGCTTCACCCTCGCCGGATCACGCAACCGAGACGGAACGTAGACGGCGGGCCCGAAAGAGGGCGTCCGTTTTCTTTGCCGTCGCGACGACCCTACGTAGGCTATCTCGCTAAGCTACATGCGAGCTCGGCGATCCTTGATCCTCGGAGGCGTTCTGGCCGGTGCGGCGGCGACCGCCGTCCTTCCGCGCGAAGCCCACGCCCAAGCCATCCCGCCCGCAGCGGAGCGCGACGAGAACTGGGAAGCCGTCTCGACGGTTTCGATGCTCATCGGCGTCGGCACGACCACGTTCATGCCCCGGATCTACTACAACGATCCGGAGGCGACCGTCGGGTGGAAGGCGCGTTACCACGTGTCGCAGCTCGGCGTCGCCGCGGCGCTGACGTCCGCCACGATCTTCGTGGATGGCCCCATCAAGAACCTGGCGGAAGGGACTCGCCCCGAGTGCTCCGTCGAGGAGACGGAGATCCGCGCGGAGGGCTCGAACTGCGAGTCGTACGGCATGCCGTCGTCCCACTCGTTCGCCGCCTGGAGCGCCCACGGCGCGGGCCTCGCGATCTGGATCATCGACGCGTGGGTCTACTCGGAGCAGGTGGACGTCGGCTCGCTCATCCCGAACGTCGTGGTCACCGGCGTCACCGCGACGCTCACCTCGATCGCCCGCGGCGTCGGCACCGAGCCCTACGAGGACCCCGCGCAGATCGGCGTCGGCGTCGCCGCCGGCATGATCACCGGCTTCCTCATCGGCCTCCCCTACGCCCTCCTGCAAGAGCCGAACTGCGGGTACGGCAACAACGTGATCTGCTGGTGACGTCCTGCCAGGACTGACGTTGCGCCGAGACTGACGTTGCGCCGAGACTGACGGCGTCGTCTTGACTGACAGGTCCGTTTCTGTGGATTCACCCCCCTTACCCCCCTCAGCAGAGCTGAGGGGGGAATTCGTTTCTGGGGCTTCGGGAAGCCACGTCTTTCACGCACGCTTTGGCGCCGCTGGAGGCAGCACCCCCCTCACGAAGTGAGGGGGGTTGGGGGGTGAAACCACGGGGACCGACGCCGTGGAAAAGAACGACCTCGTGAGTCTTGAGAAGTGGTCAGTCTCGCCCCACCACGCGCTCCCAGAGCGGCTCGTTCGTCGAGAAGAGCGTGTCGCGCTCGAGGCGCAGGAAGCGCTGGAACTCCACCGTGCGGAGGTCTCGATCGCTGTCGAGCGTCGGCACCTCGGTCTTGGTGATGCGGACGTTCACCTGCTCGAGGAGCAAGATGCCGTCCGGCTTGTAGGTCACGTCGGTCACGAGCCGATACTGCGCGAAGACGCCGCGCTCGGTGGTCGACGGGATGATCTGCGTGCGCTCGGTGTCGATCACGGCGGCCGCGACCAGGCGCCCGCGCCGGGGCAAGATGAAGTGGGATCGCTTCCGGCAGGAGTCGCCCTCGGGCGTGCACTCCTTCGTCTCGCCGACGATGATCGTCTCGTTGCCGACGCGCGCCGTCGAGAACTGCGCGTCCGCGGGGCCGCGGAAGCTGCCGACCGCGTAGACCTCGGCGGCGTCCCCGTACGCGCGGCCGAGCACGAGCGGGCCGCCGTCGTCGCCGTTGTCGAACTTGAGCGCCTTGAGCCACACGACGCGCATGCCCTGAGGCCCGGTGTTGATGGTGACGTCGTCGGGGTCCACCATCCGCGGCCAGCCCTTGGCCGACGCGCCGCCGCGGAGCGACTCGTTTGCGAAGACGTAGTTGCCCGTGCAGTCGAGGCTCGTCGGATCGATCCCGCGTTCGTTGTCGTAAGCGGGGATCAGCACCTCGACCCACTGCTCCGGGTCGAGGTCTCGCACGGCCGCGCGCTGGCGCTCGGGCGAGCTCGAGGACGGGAGCTTCATCCGGCAGACGGACACGGGGGTCACGTAGCGGACAGGGACCTGCGTGTCCTGGTTCGTCGCCCCCGGGCAGCCCAGGAGCGCCGAAGCAGCCGCGGCCAGAAAAAACGCCCAAGAACGCTGCGTCGTCACGCTTCAGAAATTATCACGGGGCCGCTGGACCTTACGAATTCGCGGCTAATGGTGGGCCCACATGTAGGGCACGCGCCGCGTCACATGCGTCAAGCAGAATGTGCCCCGTTGGGGCTTGACGGCTACAGCCGCGAGCTTAGTCTCTTGAGCCATGCCCGGGCTTTCTTCGTCCCGGGAACACGTTTCGGTCGCCAGGCAAAAAAGGAATCCAACCGAAACGGGTAAGAGAAGAAAACCTGAAACTCGAGAACGCAGGGATTGGCCAGCGGCATGGCGTCAGACTGAGTACCTCTCCCCTGCCTGATCGAGCTAGGAAGCGTGTGTCATGGCTCTTGATGCTGTTTTGTATGCGACCCTTGAAGCGGGTGGGAAACTTCAGGGCGGAACGGTGAAGACCAGCCGGAAGGGTGGCGTCGATGTCTTCGCCATCTTCCACGAGCTCGTCAGCCCGCGTGATCCGGCGACCGGCCAGGCGACCGGAAAGCGCATGCACAAGCCGTTCTGCGCTGAGTTCTACTACGACCCGATCCTGCCGCAGCTCTACGATGCTCTGGCTCGGAACGAGTCCTTCAAGGAAGTGAAGACCGAGTGCTTCTCGCCGAACATCAACACCAAGATGGGCGGCCAGGGCGTCGAGACCCTTCACTACCGCGTAACGCTCAACGAGGCGTTCCTCTCGCGCATCACCCACACGATGCCCTTCAACCGTGACCCGAACCTCTCCCGGATCGACCACACGATCCGAGTCGAGTTCGTCTACGGGAAGATCACGTGGGAGTGGCTCGCCGGCACCACGAAGATGGCGGTCGACGAGTGGAAGAACGCGAAGTGACAGGATAGTCGGGCGGTCGTTCCTCACGGATCGGCGAGCTCGACGACTGGACCGGGGCGGCGCAAGCCGTCCCGGTTTTCGTTTTGTGGGGTCCTGGGTTTCCGGGCGATCTTGGGTGTAGACTGCCGAATCGTGTCCGGCCTCCTCATGCGACTCGCCCGCGCCGCCGACCCAACGAACGTCGAGCGTCACACGTGGAAGGCAAATGATCTCGCGGCCGACGTGATGGAGCACATCAAGCAGCTGCTCTCCACGAGGCAAGGCAGCTCGCTCACCGCCCCCGACTACGGCGTGCCCGACGTGACCGAGCTCCTGCACGAGATGAGCGAGGCCATCGCCGTGACCCAACGCGCGGTGAAGCAGTCCCTCCAGACGTACGAGCCGCGGCTCAAGAACGTCCAGGTCCGCCACGTCCGCAACGAAAACGCGCAGGGGCAGCCTGCCATGGTCTTCGAGATCACCGGGCATATCGTGCTCGGAGACGGCAGGAAGCAGGCGCTTCGGATCGGCACCACGGTCGACGAGCACGGCATCGTGAACCTCGAGGAGCTGTGAGCCCTCTCGGGAGTTGACAGGACGCTGTCTGTTCGAAAGCCTGAGGGCGCTCGATGTTCAACAAGTACTACCAGGATGAGCTGGCCTACCTGCGCGACCTCGGTCGAGAGTTCGCGGGCGCCTACCCTGGTATCGCCCCGATGCTCGCAGAGCGCGGCGGCGATCCCGACGTCGAGCGCCTGCTCGAGGGCGCGGCGTTCCTCACCGGGCGCATCCGCCAGAAGATCGACGACGAGCTGCCGGAGGTCATCCACTCCGTCGCTGCGCTCCTCTTCCCGCACTACGTTCGCCAGGTCCCCAGCGCGAGCATCGTCGAGTTCACGCCCCTGCCCAACGTCGTGCGCGAGAAGCTCGTCGTCCCGCGCGGCTCGGAGGTCGGCAGCGTCCCGGTCGACGGCGTCTCGTGTCGGTTCCGCACCACGCAGGAGGTGACGCTCCTGCCGCTCGTCGTGGAGGACGTGCGCGTCGACACCGGGCAGACGCTCAACCAGACGATGCGCATCGAGCTGCGGTTCACCGGCGGCGCGAACTTCCAGGCGCTCAACCTGAAGACGCTGCGCTTCTACATCACCGGGGATCGCCGCGTGCAGGACGACGTCCGTCTTTGGCTCGGCGAGCACGTGGAGAGCTACGCGATCGCAGCGGTCGACTCGTCCGGCCGCGACACCGTCCTCACCGTGCCCCAGCGTCGTCAGCTCTCGCTCGTGGGCTTCACCGAGTCGGAGGCGCTGATCCCCTACCCCGAGACGGTCTACCCCGGCTTCCGTCTCCTGCAGGAGTACTTCAGCCTGCCGCAGAAGTTCGCCTTCTTCGATATCGGCGGCTTCGAGCAGGTCCCCAACGACAAGGTCGGCGATCGCTTCGCCGTGCTCATCACCTTCAAGGACGCGCTCCCCAACACCGCGCGCGTGACGAAGGAGACGTTCAAGCTGTTCTGCTCGCCGGTCGTGAACCTGTTCGCTCACACGGCCGACCCGATCAAGCCGGACCCGACCAAACACGAGTTCCTCGTTCGACCATCGGGCGGCGAGCCCAACGGCTACGAGATCTACAGCATCGACGGGGTCATCGGCATCGCCCGCAAGACGAGCCAGCGCGTGAAGATCCCGAGCTTCCTCTCGTTCGAGCACGAGATCGACGCGGAGGCTGCGGAGCGCGGCGTCTTCCATCAGCACCACATCCGCCCCGCCGCGGTGGGCGACGGCGCCGACGTCTACATCTCGTTCGGCACCGCCCAGGACGTCGCGCAGCTCCCGGATTTCGACGTCATCAGCATCGACGCGACCTGCACGAACCGCCGCCTCCCCGCGCAGCTCAAACAAGGCGACCTCCGCGTGTCGACGGCCACCTCGCCCGCCGTGGCGACGTTCTCGAACATCGCGCCGGTGACGCAGCCGCTGCCGCCGCCGATCGGGCGCGAGCTGCAGTGGCGCGTGCTCGCCCACATGGCCATGACCTACCGTTCGATCGCCGAGCTAGACGTGCTGCGGGGGACGGTCGACATCTACAACTTCCAAGCGCTCATCGATCGCCAAGCAGCCCGCGCGAACCAGCTCCGGGTTCAAGCGATCAAGTCCGTCGAGGTCAGGCCGACAGACCGGCTCTATCGAGGCGCCCCGATCCGAGGCATCGCCACCAGGCTCGAGCTCGACGAAGGTGGCTTCGCGGGCGAGGGCGACATGTACCTGTTCGCGAGCGTCTTGAACGAGATGTTCGCGTCGTACGTCGCGCTGAACTCGTTCACGCAGCTGACGGCGGTTGGGCAGAGCACCCGTGTGGAGTACAAATGGGAGCCGAAGAACGGCAACAAGTACCTGATCTGACCGAGCGGCTTCGTCCGCTGGAGGAACAGGGAAAACGCTACGCGTTCTTCCAGCTCCTGTTCCTCCTCGAGCGGATGCACGGCGGCTCGGCGTCGCTTGGTGGCACCGGCCCGGCGTCGGATGAGCGCATTCGCCTGCGGCCGGACGCGTCGATGGGGTTCCCCTCCAGCGACGTCGCCGAGGTCAAGCAGCTCAAGTACCCGGACGGCATCGAGCGCACCCGGGTGAGCACCACGTTCATGGGTCTGTACGGCGTCTCGTCGCCGCTCATGAACTACTTCATCGAGCAGATCTCGCAGGCCGAATACCAGGGCCAACAGCAGCCGGCGCGAGAGCTGCTCGACGTCATGCACCACCGCGTGCTGTCGCTCGTGTACCGCGCGTGGACGAAATACCGGCTCTACGTCGGCTACCGGAAGAACGGCGCGGACGCGTTCACCCGCCGGATGTTGTGCTCGGCGGGCATCGACGGCTTCGGCGTCCACAACACGCCGATCCACCGGTTCTTGTTCCTGCGCTACGCCCCCATGTTGGCGTGGCGCGCGCGAACCGCAAACGGCCTCGCGGTCGCCTTGCACGAGCTCTTCGGCAACCTCGGCGTGAAGATCGAGCAGTTCGTCGGCGCGTGGACGCTCATCGAGAAGCCGTATCGGAACCGCATCGGGCAGGCCAACTCGACCCTCGGCGAGAGCCTCACGATCGGTCGCTACGTGTTCGACGCCTCGAGCCGCTACAAGATCGTCCTCGGCCCGCTCGGCTACGACGACTACCTCGCGTTCCTCCCGGGCGGGCACAAGCGACCGATGATGCGCGGGGTCTGCGCCGTCTTCACGCGCGGCTACTACGACGTCCTGCTCGAGCTGCACGTCAAGCCGGACGCCGCGCCGCGTTTCCAGCTCGGCTCACCCCGCGCCTCCACGCTGAAGCGCACGGCCTGGCTCGGCGGCCCCAAGAAGCCCTTCATCCTCACCGTCCCGCTCGACGATCCGACTCCGCCCACGACGGAGGAGAACGACGACCACGGCGAGCCGCCGCCGAACCCGTTCGAAGAAGCGGAAGCCGCGCAGTGAGGACACTCAAGCGCGCAAGCGCTTGAGTGAAGGCTAGTACACGACCATCGACGAGACGGCCTGCGCCACCTCTTCGCCGATGGGATCGATGTGCCCGCGGTGCACGATCTGGACGAGGAGCACGCGCTCCTCGCTGCGGACCAGGATCTCGGTCGAATACGCCTCGTAAGGCTTGGGCTTGGCCTTCACGGTCGTCCGCATCAGATACGCGCGGCCCTGCGAGTTCGCGGTACCGATCGGCTGTCGGTTGGCGAGCAGCGTCGCCCCCTGCCCCTTCGTCTCCTCCTCGTAGCGCTTGAGGACGTCAGGCCAGGGCTCGCGGTTCGGGTCGACGCGCTCGTAGATCGAGAAGGTGAACTGACGCGGGGACTGATACTGGATGAAGCGCCTCTCGGCGGTGTAGTCCGCGTCGCGGATTGTCCAGTCGATCGGGCGCGAGAGCCGCACGTCGCCGTCGAGCACGCCCACGCCGACGTAGCGAGGCAACGTCACCGTCTTTTCACGGTCGAGCTTGGGGAAGTAGACCTCCCAGCTCCGGTCCTTGTCGATCACGCCCCCGCCGTGCAGGTAGAAGACCTCGTCTGTCTTCGGCGCCGAAGGCGAGCCTCCGCACCCGATTGCCAGGACGGCCAGCGCGGTCGAGAGAAGGGCGACGCTCCGCGATTGCATCAGGCGTCCAGCGTAAGCAATTGTCCGCGCTCTAGCCAAGTTTGGGGTCCCCTCCGGGCGGCTGCGCCGAGCTGGCGCCTCGTTCCTCCCGCCCGGACCGCGCCGGGGGGGGGTCCGCGCGCGTCCATCGGAAGGGCTCGGGCAATTTGCCCGTCGGCGGCCGGGTGAAATAACGTAGGAGGAGCGATGGCACGACTCCCTTGGCCCCGCACCTCCGTCTTCGTCGCAGCAATCGCCGTACTGGCGACCGGCTGCGTGGGGCTCGACGCCGGCGTCGAGTACCCCGATGTCTCGGACATCGATCTCGACGACTACCTCCTCACCCCGGAGGGCGATCCGAACCCCTCCGTCGCGTTCGGCAAGGTCAAGATCTCGCCGAAGGTGTGTGAGGGGATCGACACCCGCATGGTGACGGGACCGCTCGATCAGGAGGAGCTCGGCCGCTTCCTGGCCACGCGCGGCGTCGAGAAGAAGCCGAAGCGCGCGCGAGACGACCTCTGGTGGTACGAGTTCTTGGCCGAGGAGAACGACCCCGGCGAAGGCTCGGTCCGCTTGCGTCTCGCCATCCTGAAGGATCGGAACGGCGCGGCAAAGGACCTGCACGACTCGCTGCTCCAGCACGGCCCCGGCTGGTGGGGGCTCCGGCGCGGCAATCTCGCCATCCTGGCCCCGAAGACGAGCCTCTCCGAAGCACTCCAGTTTGCCATCAAGTACCGGCTGGTCTGCTGGGGAACGTTCACCTACACGGGCGTGGACGACGTGTACGTGATCTCTGGCGGCTACAGTGAGTTCTGAGCCCCGAGTATGGGTGGAAACTTCTACCTCTCGCGCGGATACTAGGAACATGGTCAAGCGGCGCTTTCTTGTTCGTTCCGTGTGGCTGCTCGGCCTCGCAGCACCGGCGGCGACCCTGCTCGCGTACGGCTGCGAATCCGAGACGCAATACGACGATCTCTGCGCGTGGGTGAGCGACCCCGGGAACTGCTACGTCAAGTACTTCGAGGACGTGCAGGCGCGGTGCGGAGCGGTGAACCAGCCTCGCCCCGGCGTGTTCGCCGCGCGCGACAAGCTCGACAACTGCTTCCTGTCCGAGGGCGGGATCGTCACGTTCGAGCCGCCGATCGACCTCACCGTTCCTCTGGAGGAGTCGGAGGAGCCGCTGAAGTTCACGATGGTGAACGCGGACTCGACGCCGTGTGGCACCATCACCTTCAAGGCCAAATACGACTTCACGGTCGACATCGTGGGCGATCCGGTCGTCGACGGCGGCGTCCCCGAGCCCGAGGACGTGACGGGCGGCAAGTTCTCGATGGAGGGCGGCAAGGACTTCGACACCGTCCTCGTGACGTGCCCGCAGAACCCCGTCTCCTTCAAGTTCGACCGGCTCCAGATCACGAAGTGCCAGCAGTTCGAGGAGCTCCTCCCGCACGCGGAGATCGACTTCAACCCGGGCGGCGTCGGACAGACCGGCCTCATCCGAGCGCGCATCTTCTACCCGCCCCTCGATCCCGACTACACCGCCTGCAAAGACGGCAGCGGCCAGTGCCCCTCGGGCAACGTGGTCACGTATTTCGAGTGCGCGATCCCGGCCGCTCCGCCGCCGTGTGAAAACGGCGAGAAGGACGGCGCCGAGACGGACATCGACTGCGGCGGCGGCTTCTGCACGACGCGATGTGGGGACGGGCAGATGTGCCTGACCGACGGCGACTGCGTGAGCAATGTCTGCGACGTCGTCGAAGGCCTCAAGGTCTGCATCGGCCCTGGCTGACGCAGCACTGACAGTGCCGTCATGACCGCCCGCGCCGCGGGACGTCGCCTCACGACACGAGCAGCTTGATCACGAGCGTCGTGCTGCCGAGGCGCAGCCTGTCGTTGTCGTGGAGCTGGCGCTGTTCGCCCGGGTTGAGCTTCTGCTCGTTGAGGAACGTCCCGTTGCGCGAGCCGTCGTCTTGAACGAACGCCTGGCCCGTGGACGGGTCGGCGGAGACGTTGGCGTGTTTGGACGACGCGCTCGCGTCGTTGATGCCGATGTCGACCTTGTCGGACCCCGCTCGACCGAGCTGTGTCTTGCCGCTTCGAATCGGCCAGAAGACGCCGTTGGGCTCGTTCTGGAAGGTGACGAGGAAGCCGACGAGGATCCCGTTCGAAGTCCCAGCCGTTTGCTGGGGCGCGAGCGGCTGAGGCCCCGAGAGGACGCCCGGCGAGTGCGGCAGCGCCGCCGGTGGCACGGGCGGCGGCGGACCGACGACGGGCGGCGGAGGCGCGAAGCCTCCCTGCATGCCGGGCATCCCTTGCATCCCCATGCCGGGCACCATCGGCGGGGGCGCGTTGATGATCGGAGGCGGAGGCGGGGCGATCTGCGCACCCGAGACGAGGCCCACGAGCGGAGGCGGCGCGACGGGACCGCCGCCGGATATCGGCGGTGGGCCTGCGTGCGGGCCGGACAGGAGCTGGGCGGGCACGCCCGGAGGCGGCGCGAACGCTGGCGCAGCGGGGTACCCCGCCGGTGCGGGCGCCATCCCTGGGTGCATGCCGAAACCGGGTGCTGCAGGCGGGGGAGCCAGACCGATCGAGGGGGCCATCATGGGCTGCGGCGGCGGCCCGTACCCTTGCGGCGCCGGAGGCGGCGGGGCCTGCATGGGCTGCGGTGGAGGAGGAGGCGCGACGGCTTTGGCTGGCGCCATCGCCGCCCAAGGGGAGAGCGGGATCGGCGCGTTGTCACCCGTGGAGAAGGCCGCTGGGCCGTTCGCGGGCGGAGGCGGCGCGGCGTAACCACCCGCCGCTGGCGGCGGCGGGTAACCCGCGCTCATGGAAGGAGCAGGCGGAGGCGGCGGCGGTGGAGCACCACCGCCGACCGATGGACCAGCGCCAGGAAGGGCGTTTCCGCACATATTGCAGTGCGAATCGCCGTCCTGGAGCATCCAACCGCAGCTCGGGCAAGGCCTCATGCGGGAAGCGACAGGGTAGCTCACCCCGGGGGCCCCTTCGCAAGCGGCGAAAGAGGATCCCGAAACGGCGAGCCGCCGTCGCGGCTCGCCTCGGGTGGGCTGGCCTCATGGGCCTAGTTGCGCGCGACCTCCGCCTTCGGCTCGGCCGAGGCCTCTTCGGCCGGGATCGCCTGCGGCATCGACTCCAGCGCGGCCTCGAGCACCTGCTCCATCCGCGACACGAAGAAGAACTGCAGCTCGTCCACGACCTCCTTCGGGACCTCTTCCAGATCCGGCCGGTTGCGCTCGGGCAGGAGGATGCGCTTGATCCCCGCGCGGTGCGCCGCGAGCACCTTCTCCTTCACGCCGCCGATGGGCAGGACGCGACCGCGCAGCGTGATCTCGCCCGTCATCGCGACGTCGTGGCGAACCTTCACGCCCGTCAGGAGCGAGACGAGGGCGGTGAACATGGTCACGCCGGCGCTCGGGCCGTCCTTCGGCATTGCGCCGGCCGGGATGTGGATGTGGAGGTCGCTCTTCTCGAGGAAGTCCTTCGGAATGCCGTAGCGCTCCGCGTTCGTGCGGACGAACGAGAGAGCGGCCTGGGCCGACTCCTTCATGACGTCGCCGAGCTGCCCCGTGAGCTGGAGCTTGCCGGTGCCGTACATGCGCGTCGCCTCGATGAAGAGGATCTCACCGCCGACGCTCGTCCAGGCTAGGCCTGTCGCGACGCCGGTCTCCGCCGTGCGCTCGGCGACCTCGCTCGTGTACTTCGGCGCGCCGAGGAACTCGTGCAGATCGTCCTCGTTGTCGACGCGGCGAGCCTTGTCGTCGCCCTCGGCCACCTTCACGGCGACGCCGCGGATGACGGCTGCGACCTGTCGCTCGAGCGAACGGACGCCGGCCTCGCGCGTGTAGTGATCGATGATGAGCTCGAGCGCCTGGTCGGTGACCTCGAGGTTCTGCTCCGTCAGGCCGTGCTCGCTCAGCTGCTTCGGCAGGAGGTGCCGGCGAGCGATCGCCAGCTTCTCGCGGCGTGTGTAGCCGGGGATCTCGAGGATCTCCATGCGGTCACGGAGCGGAGGCGGGATCGGATCGGCCACGTTGGCGGTGGCGATGAACATGACGTTGGAGAGATCGTACGGGATCTCCAGGTAGTGATCGGCGAACGTGTTGTTCTGCTCCGGGTCGAGGACCTCGAGCAGCGCAGCCGACGGATCACCGCGGAAGTCGTGACCGATCTTGTCGATCTCGTCCATCATGAAGACGGGGTTCACCGTGCCCGACTTCTTCATGCCCTGGATGATCTGGCCGGGGAGCGCGCCGACGTAGGTTCGCCGGTGGCCGCGGATCGCCGCTTCGTCGTGCACGCCGCCGAGCGAGATGCGATGGAACTTGCGCCCGAGCGAGCGCGCGATGCTGCGGCCAAGCGAGGTCTTGCCGACGCCGGGCGGCCCGAGCAAGCAAAGGATGGGGCCCTTCTTGTCTTGCTTGAGCTTGCGCACCGCGAGGTACTCGAGGATGCGCTTCTTCACCTTCTCGAGACCGTAGTGATCCTCGTCGAGGACCTCGCGGACCTTGGCGATCTCGAGGTTGTCGGGCGTGGAGTGCGTCCACGGCAGGTCGAGGATCCAGTCGAGGTAGGTGCGGACGACCGTGTACTCGGCCGACCCGACCTGCATCGTGCGCAGCCGCTTGAGCTGCTTCTTCGCGACCGTCTCGGCCTCTTGCGGGAGGTTCGTCTTCGCGATCCGCTCCTCGAGGCCGTCGAGATCGCCCTGATCGCCGTCGTCCTCCCCCAGCTCTTCCTTGATGGCCTTGAGCTGCTGGCGGAGCACGTACTCGCGCTGGTTCTTGCCCATCTCCTCCTTGATCTGGGAGTTGATGCGCTCGCGCATCTTCAAGATCTCCAGCTGCCTCGTGAGCAGCCGGAGCACCTTGCGGACACGCTCCTTCACGTCGATCGTCTCGACGAGCTGTGCCTTCTCCTCGACGGGAGCGTCCAGGTTGGCGGCGACGAGATCGGCCAGCGCGCCCGGGGCCTGGATGGAGTCGATGAGGGAGCCGGCCTCGCGCGGGAGCTCCGGCATGAGCTGGATGACCTGCTTCGCGATGTCGCGCAGGCTCATCGCGAGCGCCTCGGCCTCGACGTCTTCGGTATGCGGCTCGTCGAGCTTGCGGATCCGCGCGCGCATGTAAGGCGCGGTTTGCGTCACGCTCTCGAGGCGGATGCGCGTGAGCCCCTGGAGGATGAGCGAGTAGTTCCCCGAGCTGTGCTTCAGCGCCTTGAGGACGCGAGCCGCACACCCGACGTGGTAGAGATCCTCGTAGCCGGGGTCGTCCGTCTGCGGATCTCGCTGCGCGAAGATCGCGATGACTGGCCCCGGGAGGTTGTCGACGTCCTCGACGAGCGCGACCGACTTCTCGCGACCGACGTCGAAGGGCGCAACCGCTCCTGGGAAGAGGACGGCGTTGCGGATGGGGAGGACGGGAAGCTCGTCACCGAAGGTGACCTCTTCTTCGGGACGCGCGGGAGGGATCTTCTTCTCGGTCATTCGGTTGCCTCGGCCTGCTCTTTGCCTGGACAGTAAGGCCCCTGCGCCGAAGGTCAAATCCTTTCCTCGGCCGCGGGGGCTGAATCACGCCCCCCGTGGAATCCAGTGTAGGATGCCCCGCATGCACTCGGCGCTCCCGCCGGCCGAGGACCTGAAGCTGGTCCAGCTCGCCGACATCGCTCGGGGGGGCATGGGCGTGGTCCAGCTCTCGCGGGTCGCGAGCGGGAGGCTGAGCGGGCGCCACGTGGCCGTGAAGCGCCTCAACCCGGCCATCGAGCAAGAGCCCGAGTTCGTCAACATGTTCCTGGACGAGACTTGGATCACGGCCACGATCAACAGCCCCCACGTCGTGAAGGTGGAGGCATGGGGCCGGGACGAATACGGGCTCTATCTCGCGGTCGAGCTCGTGGAAGGCGTCAGCCTCTCGCGCCTCATCAAGGAGTCGAAGGAGATGAAGGAGCCGTTCGCCGAGCGCACGGTGGCCTTCATCCTGTCGCAGATCTGCTCGGGCCTGGCGGCGGCGCACGGCCTCCGTGCCGAGAACGGACAGCTCCTCGGGGTGGTCCACCGCGACCTCACGCCCGGCAACATCCTGATCGGGTTCGACGGCCTCGTGAAGATCGCCGATTTCGGCATCGCCAAGGCGGAAGAGCGGCTGACGAGCACCCGGATCGGGATGATGAAAGGGAAGCCGGCGTACATGGCTCCGGAGCAAGCGCGCGGCGGCGGGATCGACCTGCGCGCCGATCTCTTCGCGCTCGGCGTCGTCATGTTCGAGCTCCTCGCCGACAGACGGCCTTGGACGGCGAAGAACGATCTGGAGACGCTCATCGCCGTGTCCACGTCGGAGCCTCCGAGCCTGCAGGAGATCCGCAAGGTCAGCCCGGTCTTCTCGGAGATCGTGGACCGTTGCCTGAAGAAGCGTCCCGACGACCGCTTCTCGTCCGCATCCGAGATCAAAGAGAGGCTCGACGCGTGGAGGCGCGAGCGGGGCTTCGACGTGGACGACGCGAGCTCCCTCGCGGCCTTCGTCCGGCGCAACACGCCACAACAGCAAGCGTGGTTCGCGCAGGCGCTCTCCGGAGGGCTCAGGCTCGGGGGCGTGACCTTCTCCGACCTCGAGGCGAAGATCGACGCAGGTCGCAAGTCCACGGACGGCGCGCAGCCGGCTGTGCCCGTGCGCACACCGCAGGGGGCGCCCGCAGCTCCTCCCCCTCCGGCTCAGCTCGACGACATCGACGAGAACGCCCAGACCCGCTTCATGGGTGGCGGTGCAGCCCTGGCGCAATCGATCCGGAGCTCGAGCCTCGGCGGCACGGTCGCGCTGACGGCGACCGAGTCGCACAAGCTCGGGGCGCGCCTCGTGGGGCCGCAGTCGGCGCGCCCGGACGAGCTGCCTCTGCCGCCTCCGCGGACCGGTGGGCCGGCTCGGTCGATCTCCACCTCGTCCTTCAGCCCACAGTCTGCCGGTCCTGCACAGTCCGCGCCCTTCTCGTCCGGGCCGCCCTCGCCCGCCGTCCTCTCCGCGCCGCAGTCGTCGGGACCGGTCTCCCCTCACCCGTTCGGCGGCGCCCAGCCGATGGCCGTGCCGCTTGCTCACCCTCCGGCGGACATCTCGGTCGTGCCGCCGACCGAGCCACGCAAGCGCGCCGCCTGGGTGTGGGTCTTGCCGCTCGTCGTCGCGATCCTCGGCGGAACCGGCGCGCTCTATTGGTTCGTCATCCGAGCCCGATACGGAGTCTGAGATGGATCCGCTCGCATCCCTCCTGGCGTTCTCCTTCGCCTTGGCCTCCCCCGGTGACGCCTCGACGTCGCTCGACCCGGGCCCCAGCCCGGAGTGCCCGAAGGACATGCGCCTCGTGACCGGGACACACTTCGAGGAGGTCCAGCACCTCTGCGTGTCCCCGCAGGAAGACACGAAAGACACCCACTGCTTCTCCTACTTCGAGGGCATCACCGCGCTCGAAGGGGCGACCACGCCCATCCGCGTGTGCATGGATCAATACGAGGCGCCGAATAAGAAGGGCGCCAAGCCGCTCGTCATGAAGTCCTACAACTCGGCCAAGAAGTACTGCGGGGACCGCGGCAAACGTGTCTGCACCGAGCAGGAATGGGAGACGGCCTGCGAAGGCCCCGAGTACCTGCCGCTCGCGTACGGCTGGAGCGTGGACAAGAAGATCTGCAACAGCGACAAGAAGTGGATGCCGGTGGACTGGGACAAGTTCAAGGCCCTCGACGACGAGGCCAACGCCGAGGCGGAGCGGCTCTGGCAAGGGACGCCGAGCGGTCGCTTCCCCGGCTGCGCGAGCGCGTTCGGCATCTTCGACATGATGGGCAACGTGGAAGAGTGGGTGACGAGCCGATCCCACCGCAAGCACCCCGGCTCGCTCATGGGTGGCTTCTGGGCGAAGCCGTGGACGGGGTGCCGCGGAACGAACGACGCGCACGAGCCGAGCTTCGTCTTCTACGAGACGGGCTTCCGCTGCTGCGCGGAGCCCGGCACCCTGGACGAAAACGGCAAGCGGACGAAGAAGCCGGACTGATCGAGATGCGCGCAATCTTCTTCGGCACGCCGGAGATCGCCGTCCCCGCGCTGGAGGCGCTCCACGAGCTCGCGACGATCAGCGCGGTGGTCTGCCAGCCCGACAAGCCGGCCGGTCGCGGCCTCGAGCTCAAGGCCCCCGCGGTGAAGGCCAAAGCGCTGGAGCTCGGCTTGCCGGTGACGCAGCCCACCAAGGTGCGGACGCCGGAGTTCGCGGCCTGGGTCGCAGAGCAGAACGCGGACGTCGCCCTCGTCATCGCCTACGGGAGAATCCTCCCCAAGGCCGTGCTCGAAGCGCCGCGCCGAGGCTGCATGAACCTCCACGCGTCGCTCCTGCCGAAGTACCGAGGCGCGGCGCCGATCACCTGGGCCGTGGTCGACGGGGAGCCGACGACCGGGGTCTCGCTCATGCAGATGGATGAAGGCATGGACACGGGCCCTGTCTTCTCGATGCACGAGATCCCGATCGGAACGGACCAGACCTCAGGCGAGCTCGCCGTCGATCTCGCGCGGTGCGCCGCGGACGTGGTCCGCGCGGACCTGCTGCGAGCGGTCGAAGGCGAGCTGGTCGCGATCGCGCAAGACCACGCGCGAGCCACCCACGCGAGGATGCTGACCAAAGAAGACGGTCGTGTCGTCTGGGACCGCCCCGCGAAGAAGGTCCACGACCACGTCCGGGGCATGTCTCCCTGGCCCGGCGCGTTCACCACGCTCGGCGGCAAGACGTTGAAGATCCTCGAGACTCGGCTCGAACGCGGCCCAGCAGACGCACCGCCGGGCACGGTCGTCGTCGCGAAGAAGGCTGTCATCGAGATCGCGTGCGGCGAAGGCAGAGTGGCCGTCCTGCGCGCGCAGCTCGAGGGGAAGAAGGCGCTCGGCGCGCTCGAGCTCACGAGCGGCCGAACGCTGGTCGAGGGCGCCACCCTCGGAGGAGCCCCTTGAGCGACCGCGCGGTGCTCGAGGCCTTCCTGGCCGAGATGCGGCGCGAGTTCCCGCGCTTCTGCGTGATCAAGAAGTCCGAGAGCCCGCTCTCCAAGGCGATCGACGTCGCCCTCAAGATCATCACCTTCGGCGGGCAGCGCGCCTACCTCACGCGTTATTACACGGTCATCGGCGACAGGCTCTACGTGCCCCCCGGGTGGGACGACGTCGATCCGATCGACGCCGTCATCACGCTCCGCCACGAGCGCATCCACCTGCGGCAGCGTCGGCGGTACACGATGGCCGGCATGACAGTTCTGTACTTGCTCCTCCCCTTCCCCGTTGGCCTCGCTTACGGGCGGGCGCGGATCGAGTGGGAGGCGTACACCGAGACGCTCCGCGCGACGTACGAGCTGAGAGGAGAGAAGGCGCTCCGTTCACCCGCGCTGCGCGAGAGGATCGTGTCGCAGTTCACCGGCCCCGCCTACGGGTGGATGTGGCCGTTCCGCGGGGTCGTCGAGCGCTGGTACGACGAAGCCGTCAGCGCGGTATCAAGAGGACGATGATCTCCTGGAGGGAGGGCAGCCGCGTCCTCTTCCAGGGCTTGGGGAACGAGGTCACCGGCGGAGGCGGCGCCCCGGGCAAGACCACCTCGACCTTCGTCCTCACTCGGATCTGCTTGGGCTGACCGTTCGAGGCGTCCGAGAGCGGGCACGTGCCGGTCGCGTAGTCCCCATACGGCTCGCCGCCCACCCAGAAGAACGGGTCGGCGGGCCACATCCCCGAGGTGTGGACGGTCGTGGGGCAAGGTCCGACGACGACGTGCTCGTCGACCCCCGAGACGAAGAGGTGCTTCACCTCCGCGTCGACGACGACCTTCGCGCCGGCGACCCGCGCAGACGGACCGACCTGCACGGCGTCTCCGAGCGACGATCGAACTGCGTCGGCCACGCCCCGCCAGATCTCTTCGGTCCCCGCGGAGGCCCGCGTGACGCGGACGCCGAGGACGTGCCCCGTGCGATCCAGCTCGACCTCCACACGGTAACGAGTGTCCTTGGGCACGGCTGCGGCGCGGCCGGCATCCTGCACCGCCGTCGCTACGATCGCCTCCTCCGAGTTGCCGAGCCCGAGCTCGGCGTCGTGGGCGCGCACCGCCAACATCAGCGCCAGGTTCGCGGCGTCGGCGCGGACGGGCGGCGTGGTCGGAGCAGGAGCGGGGGCACGCTCGAGCGAGAGCCTCTCGCTCCAGGGGAGGCCGACCGGCAGGTGGAACGGCGCGCCGGAGGTCGCATCCGACCAATCGTCCTCGCGCTCCGAGGGCGACCCCTCCTCCCCTCGTGGCTCGGCGTTCTCGACGCGAGCGACCGGGCTCGCGCGCTTCGGGCTCGTGTGCTTCGGGCTCGCGCCGCGAGCCGAGCCCACCGTCTTCGAGGCGCGGGGCTCGATCGGCTCGATCGTGGCGCGCATCGGCTCGATCGGCTCGCGCGCCGCCACGGTCGGCTCGACCTCGACGGCGACCGGCGGCGCCGTCCGGGGTGAGAGCCACCGGTGCGCTCGGCGGGGAACCAGCTCGAGCGCACCGTACGACACGACATGCAGCGCGACCGCCACCGCGATCGCAGCTCGGGTCCGCGCGCGCTCCTGCACCTCGGAGGGCTATCACTCACGCGCAGGACCGCTGCGTCGAAAACCTGCGTGTAAGCGCCGGTCAGCGGTGCGCGAGGTGGACGTCGACCACGCGGCCCGAGATCGGCTCGCCCGACGTGTTGCGGAAGGCCATCGACGCCGTCTCGCGCTCGCAGTTGTTCCGCTCGTCGCAGCGGACGACGCTCGAGTAGCCGAGGGAGATCGACTCGACGCCCAGGCTCGCGATGGTGGTCAGCTCACCGGGGTCGGAGACGCGATCCTGATCGAGGTCGGTCCAGGCGACGAGGCTCCCGAAGCGGCCGTCGGCGCTCGAGATGACGCCGTCGCCATTTTCGTCGAGCTCTGCCAGCGCCTGGAAGCCGTTCGTGGCGCGCGCGCCCGACGCCAGCTCGGTGGCCGAGCCGAACAGCTCCGAGCCGTCGTCGATGGCTCCGTTGCCGTTGCGATCGAGGGCGAGCCACGGCGTAGCGCTCGAGACCCAGTCGGTCACGACGCTCATGGTCGGGTTGAGGTCGAACCCGCCAGCCGCGTCGCTGAACGAGACCGGCCCGGCGCCGAACGCGAGCACCAGCGGGGTCGTGGCGGACGAACCGGAGATCTGGCACTCGCCCCACGTCCCGACGCCGATCTCGTCGACGACACACGTGCGCATCCCGCCGTCGCCACACGGCTCGGTCTCGCCTTGTGAGCACGCGGACGCGATGCAATCCGACCACGCGAGCAAGCCGTCCTCGCCCACCTCACACGCGCGGACGCCGGTGCCGTCCTCGCCGCAGGCCTCGGTGGCGCCTTCGGACGGACAATCCTCCCCGGCGAGCTCGTCGTCGGTGGTTCCGTCTTGGGGGTTATCGACGACCTTGTTGCAGGCGAAGGCGAGCGTGGCGCCGAGGGCGAGGAGAAGCAGGCTAGGCTTGATCGTGTGGCTCATGGCCGCGCATATTGCACGGCCAGTGCCACCCACCAAAACCGGCAAAACAGCGACAATTGCGCGCCCCAAGGTGTTCCACTGGCGCAAGCTGTGCCGAACCAGTGTGCCGCGTCACCGTTGTGCCAACGAGACGAGCCGACCTCCGTGTGCCAGCGCGACCTCAGGCGCCCGACGGGTGCCAGATGGTCTTCAGCTCGATGAACCGCTCGATCCATCGGGGGCTCGTGCACGCGTCGTGATCGAACCACGAGGACTCGTCAAGGTCGCGAGCGCGGAATCGCTTCACGCTGTCCGCGGCCTGCTCCTCGGTGGCACGCGCGAGCTTCGTCTCCACGCCGTGGAGATCGATCGCCTGGACCTCCATGTGTTTGGCGAGGTGCGGCAACACCTCGGCGACCCGGCCGGTGAGGATGTTGACCACGCCGCCGGGCATGTCGCTCGTGGCGAGAGACTCGGCGAAGATCAGCGCGGTGCGCGGGTCCTCTTCGCTCGCGAGGACGACACAGGTGTTGCCGCTCGCGACGACCGGGAGGATGGCGCCCGCGAGGCCCAGCAAGGCCGGACGGGGCGGCGCGACGACGGCCACCACGCCGATGGGCTCGGGGATGGAGAAGTCGAAGTGCGGCCCGCCCACCGGGTTCAGGCTCGAGAACAGGCTCTGGTACTTGTCGGTCCAACCCGCGTACGAGACGGCTCGCTCGACCGTGGCCACGACCTCGCGCCGCGCGTCCATCATTGGCATGCCGCCGCGGACGAGGCTCGCCTCGAGCTCGTCCGTCCGGGAGTCGACCATCTCGGCGAGCCGGTAGAGGATCTGCCCGCGGTTCGTGGCGACGCGCTTCGACCAACCCTCGAACGCGCCGTGTGCAGCCTTCACGGCGTCGCGAGCGTCCTTGCGGGACGCGAGCGGGACGTTCTCCTTCGTACCGCGCTGACCGGGAGCGCGCGTCTCCTCGACCTGGGAGTAGCGACCCGATTCCGACCGGACGAACGCGCCACCGATGAGCATCTTGTAGGCCTTTCGAACATTGAGGCGGACGGGCTGCCAATCGAGCGCGAGCGCTGTGTTTCCGTTCGAGGTCTTCTTCGGGCGAGCCATCACTCGACCTCCAGGTAAGCGAGCAGGCCCTGCCGCCCGCCCTCGCGGCCGAAGCCGCTCTCTTTGTAGCCCCCGAAAGGCGAGCTCGCGTCGAACTTGTTGAACGTGTTGGCCCAGACGACGCCGGCGCGGAGCTTCTGCGCGACCTCGAAGATCTTCGAGCCCTTGTCGGTCCAGATGCCCGCCGAGAGGCCGTACATCGTGTTGTTGGCTTTTTCGATCGCCTCGTCGTGTGTGCGGAACGTGAGGATGGAGAGGACGGGGCCGAAGATCTCCTCGCGGGCGATGCGGTGCGACTGCGAGACGTGTGTGAAGAAGGTCGGCGCGAACCAATACCCACGCTTCGGCAGCTCACACGGGGCGCTGTAGCGCTCGGCGCCTTCGCGGTCTCCGCTCTCCACGAGCTCCTTGATCTTGTCGAGCTGCATCTTCGAGTTGATGGCGCCGACGTCCGTGTTCTTGTCGAGCGGGTCACCGACGCGCAGGCTCGCCATGCGGTCCTTCAGCTTGCGGACGACGACGTCGTGCACGCCCTCCTGGACGAGGAGGCGCGAGCCGGCGCAGCAGACGTGGCCCTGGTTGAAGTAGATGCCGCCGATGATTCCCTCCACGGCCTGATCGAGCGGCGCGTCCTCGAAGACGATGTTCGCGGCCTTCCCGCCGAGCTCGAGCGTCAGCTTCTTTGCGGTCCCCGCGATGGCCTTCTGGATGCGCTTGCCGACGAGCGTCGAGCCGGTGAACGCGACCTTGTCGACGTCGGGGTGACCGACGAGCGCGGCGCCGGTCTTGCCGGCCCCGGTCACGACATTCACCACGCCCGGGGGCAGGTCGGCCTCTTCGATGATCTTCGCGAGGAGGAGCGACGTGAGAGGCGTCGTCTCCGCGGGCTTGAGCACGCAGGTGTTGCCACACGCGAGCGCGGGCGCGAGCTTCCACGCCGCCATGAGGAGCGGGAAGTTCCACGGGATGACCTGGCCGGCTACGCCGAGCGGCCGCACGTTGCGCCCGGGGAAGGCGTAGGCGAGCTTGTCGGCCCAGCCCGCGTAGTAGAAGAACCAGGACGCCGCGAGCGGGACGTCCACGTCGCGCGACTCCTTGATCGGCTTGCCGCCGTCGAGCGACTCGACGATCGCGAGCTCACGCGACTTCTCCTGGATGGCGCGCCCGATGCGGTAGATGTACTTCGCGCGGTCGATCGGCCGAAGCTTCGACCAGTAGCGGTCGTACGCGACGCGCGCGGCCTTCACCGCCCTGTCCACGTCGCGCTCGTCCGCTTCGGCGATCTCCGCGAGCTTCTCTTCGGTCGAAGGGCTGATCGTGTCGAAGTACCGGCCCGAGAGCGGCGCCTGCCACCGGCCGCCGACGAAGAGCTCGTAGCGTTTGTCGATCTTGACGTGATCGGTGGCCTCGGGGGACGGCGCGTAGACCCAGGAGCTACCGAACGCCAGCGCCGGCTCGGCGGCCGCGGCGCCGGACACGTGGATCATCGCCTTCGACGTCGCGCTTCCGTTCTCGGTTTGGGGCGCACGCGCGATCGGCTTCTTCGAGCTCTTGGGCGCGGCTGTGCGTCCGGTGGAGCGGCGGCTGCCGCTCGCAGGGCGGGTACTCATCGTGCGCGACTCTACGATAAATGCGGCGTCCCGCGGAAGCTGCGTCGTCTCGGACGCCGCACCGAACGTGCCGCCCGACCTCGGGCAAGGAGCTTGCTTCCTGTGACCAGGTGACGAAACCCGAACGAGGGGGTGCTCGTCTGGGTCCCGGCGGCCTACCCCATCGCGCAGCTGCAGCTCGCGACGACGCCGCGTGACCTGTCGTGGCCTGCCGGGCTCGCCATCGTCTCGCTGGGGCTCCTCGCCATCTTCGTGAACTACTCGGCGGACGCACAACGACAGCGCGTCAGGGCGACCGCCGGCGCGGCCCTCGTGTGGGGCAAGCCGCCGAGGCTGATCGAGGCCACCTACGAAACCGCTGACGGCGCCGTCAGGACGAACCTCCTCCTCGTGTCGGGCTACTGGTCGCTCGCGCGGCACTTCCACTACCTGCCCGAGATCGCCGTCGCGCTCGCCTCGACGCTCCCGGTGGGCGCGTCCGCGGGCGTCGCGTATGTCTACGTGTTCTTCCTCGCGACCCTCTTGCTCGACCGGGTCGGACGCGACGACCGCCGCTGCCAGGTGAAATACGGCGCTGCCTGGGCCGAGTACCGGAGGCTCGTGCCGTTCAAGGTCGTCCCCGGATTGTTCTGACCACCAGCTCCACGCGGCTCCGAGCCAGTCATATTCGCACAATTCACGGTTACAATTGAAGCACCTCGGATGTCGAAACCGTGCCCTCGAGGGAGCGGGTACGCGACCTCCGTAAAGAAGCTCACTCACGCGAAAACTGCGCCGTTATTTGGCTTGTCTCGCCGGGGTGGTGTCTCTAAAGCCGACCGAGTCGACGGAGCCTGACGAACCGTTCGTCCTCGCGTTGGCCCGAACCCTGCAGTCGCCGGGGCGCCCCTATGTCCAACGCAGCACACTCGCCCGCTGAGCAGCCCAAACAAGGGCTCGGGCGTTCGCTGCTGCGGCTCACGGCGCTCGGCCTGGCGGTGGCCCTGTTCGCGTGGACGCTGCGCGATCTCGACATCTCACGGCTTGGCCAGCTGCTGCGCTCGGTCGGCCCCCTCGCGCTCCTGATCCTCGTGCCCCAGGCGGTGGGCATGTTGCTTCACACCGCTGCGTGGAAAGAGCTTCTCGCCGGGCTCGGCAACCGCGCACCGCTCTTCGCGCTCGCGTCCACGTTCTTCGGCTCGGAGGCAACGCGCATGGTCGCGCCGGCCGGCCCCGCGGTTGGCGAGAGCGTGGCCGCGTTCGGCATCGTGCGCCGCTTCGAGGTCCCTTGGACGCGCGCCCTCGCCTCGCTCGCCGCCAAGAAGGCCTGGGTCGTGCTCACCCACGGCGCGTGCATGGTGCTCCTCCTGGTCGTCGGGCAGGCCGAGCTCGACCGCCTGGCAGCCGGCACCCCGCAAGGTCGCTTGCTCCCGTGGCTCGCGATCGGAATGACCGTCGCGCTCCTCGCGGCCGGCTCGGTGACGCTCGGGCTGCTCTCGTCACGTCGCGTCGCGCGCGCCGCGACCAGCCGGCTCGCGCAGGTCCGCTGGGAGCGGGTCCGCGCGTGGGCGTCCCGCCAGCGTGAGCGGCCGGACACCGTTGCCGCAGCAACGATGCCCGCGTCGCGCCATGCCCTGGCGGGCGTCTTTCTGTTCGGTCAGTGGATGGCCGAGGTGCTCGAGACGTGGCTCGTGCTACGCCTCCTCGGTGTTCCGTTCTCCTTCACGGAGGCGCTCCTCGTGGAGCTGGGAGGGACCATGGTCCGCTCCCTCGCCTTCGTGGTGCCCGGCGGGCTCGGCGTCCAGGACGCGAGCTACATCGGGCTGCTCGCCGCGCTCGGCGTGCCTGGCGCCACCGAGGTCGGCGCAACATTCGTGCTCCTCAAACGAACGAAGGAGCTCTTCTACGTAGCTGTTGGACTTTTCTTGCTCACCCTCGTCAAGCGAGGCTCTCGTCAGAGCGATGCCATCACGGTGACCCCATGATGAAAAAGAAGAAGAAGCTGCTCTTCGTCTGCGGATCGATCAACCAGACGACGCAGATGCACAAGATCGCGAACCAGTTGCCCGAGTACGAGAAGGTCTTCACGCCGTATTACGGCAACCGAGACTTCGACTTCTTGAAGAGCATCGGCGCGCTCGAAGGGACCATCGGCGGCCACAAGCTCTCACGACGCTGCCTCGACTACCTGCGCGACCACGACCTGCCCTGCGAGTTCGGGGGGATGCGCGGCGACTTCGATCTCGCGCTCCACTGCTCCGACCTCGTGTGGCCCAACAACCTCGACAGCCGCCCGTCGATCCTCGTCCAGGAAGGCATGACCGACCCGCCCAGCGTGCTCTACCCCGTGGTGAAGCGCTTCCGAGCGCTCCCCGGCTGGTTGGCGGGGACGAGCGCGTTCGGCCTCACGAACCGGTACACGAAGTTCTGCGTCGCGAGCGAGGGCTACAAGGAGCTCTTCGCCCAACGAGGCTGCGACCCCGCCAAGATGGTCGTGACGGGTATTCCCAACTTCGACGACTGCAAGGGATACGAGAAGAACGACTTCCCGCACCGCGGCTACGTCCTCTGCTGCACCTCCGACGTGCGCGAGGTCTTCTGGTACGAAGACCGCAAGGCCTTCCTCTTGAAGGCGGTGGAGATCGCCGAGCGACACAAGAAGCCGCTCATCTTCAAGCTGCACCCGAACGAGAAGCTCCCGCGAGCCGTGGACGAGATCAAGCGGTGGGCCCCGGGCGCGCTCGTCTACACCTCCGGCAGCGCCGAGCAGATGGTGGCCAACTGCGACGTTTTGATCTGCAAGTACTCGAGCGTCGCGTACGTCGGGATGGCCCTCGGGAAAGAGGTGCACTCGTTCTTCTCCAACGACGAGCTCCGGCGCCTCCTCCCGCTGCAGAACGGCGCACGTTCGGCGGCTCGCATCGCCAACGTCGCTCGCGAGCTGCTCGGCGACGCTCCGGTGATGGAGCCGTGGTCGGGTCGGCCCTCCGAGCGCAGCACCCTCCCCGGGGTCGAGGCCTGATGCCGAAGACGGCCGTCGTCGTCCAAGCTCGGATGGGCTCGTCGCGGCTGCCGGGAAAGGTCGCGCTCCCCCTCGTCGGCGCGCCGCTCCTCGTCCGGATGCTCGAGCGCATCCGCGCGGCCAAGACGCCGTTCGAGATCGTCGTGGCGACCTCCACGCTCCCGGAGGACGACCGCGTCGTCGAGCTCGCGAAGGAGGCAGGGGCGCCCGTCTACCGCGGCCACCCGCTCGACTGCTTGAACCGGCACCTCGGCGCGGCGCGCCAGCTCGGCGCGGACTTCGTCGTGAAGATCCCGAGCGACTGCCCCCTCATCGACCCGGCGGTCATCGACGAGGTCCTCGGGGTGTTCTTCGCGGGCGACTTCGACTTCGTCTCGAACCTGCACCCGCCGAGCTGGCCCGACGGGAACGACGTCGAGATCATGCCGACGGAGCTGCTCGCGCTCGCGGATCGCGAGGCCACACGCGAGCTCGAGCGGGAGCACACGACGCCGTTTTTCTGGGAGCAGCCCGAGCGGTTCCGGATCGGTAACGTCGCCTGGAAGGCCGGACGTGATCTCAGCATGACCCACCGCTTCACGATCGATTACCCGGCCGACTACGTCTTCATCTCGACGGTCTACGACGCGCTTTATCGTCCCGGCGCGGTTTTCCCTCTGGACGACATCCTCGAGCTGGTCGAAAAGCGACCGGACATCTACGCGCTCAATGCCGAATACGCCGGCGTGAACTGGTACCGCCATCACGTCGGGGAGCTGAAGACCGTCTCCGCGGAGATGACCCGGACGGACGTCCGCTGAAGGCACGACCATGACCACGTACCCGAAGATCGACAAATCGAACGCCCTCTGGTCCCGCAGCGTCGGGCTGATCCCCGCCGGCACGCAGACCCTCGCCAAGGGTCCCGGCCAGTGGACCGAAGGGGTCGCGCCGAAGTACCTCGCGCGCGGCAAGGGCGCGCGCGTCTGGGACGTCGACGGCAACGAATACGTCGACCTGATCATGGGCGTGGGCCCGCTCTCGCTCGGCTACTGCTACCCGGCGGTGGACGAGGCCATCAAGGCTCAGCTCGAGAGCGGCATCACCTTCAGCCTGATGCACCCGCTCGAGGTGGAGGTCGCGGAGCTCGTCCGCGACGTCGTCCCCGGGGCGGAGAGCGTTCGGTTCTCCAAGACCGGCTGCGACGCGACGAGCGCCGCCGTCCGGCTCGCGCGCGCCTTCACGAAGCGCGAGAAGGTCCTGTGCTGCGGGTACCACGGCTGGCACGACTGGTACATCTCGGTGACCGATCGCAACGCGGGCATCCCCGAGAGCACGAAGGACCTCGTCTACACCTTCAAATACAACGACCTCGACTCGGTGGACGAAGCGCTCGACGACTCGGTCGCGTGCGTCATCCTCGAGCCCACGGTGTTCGAGTCGCCGAAGCCCGGGTTCCTCGAGGGCCTGCGCGCGCTCTGCGACAAAAAGGGCGCGCTCCTGATCTTCGACGAGATGTGGACGGGCTTCCGCCTCGCGCTCGGCGGCGCGCAGGAGAAATACGGCGTCCGCGCCGATCTCGCCTGCTTCTCCAAGGCCGTCGCGAACGGCATGCCCATCAGCGTCGTCTGCGGCCGCAAGGACGTGATGGCGCTCTGCGAGAAGGACGTCTTCTTCTTCACCACGTTCGGCGGCGAAGCGCTCAGCCTCGCAGCGACGCAGGCCACCATCAACGAGCTCAAGAAACACGACGTCCCCGGCTACCTGGCCAAACAAGGGACCAAGCTCCGCGAGGGCTACCTGGCGGCCGCCAAGAAGGCCGGCATCGAGGCCTCCACCAAGTGCTTCGGCTACGACGCCCGCACCATCATGACCTACGCGGACGACCGCTCGAGCCCGCTCGCGATGAAGACCTTCGTCCAGCAAGAGATGCTCGCGCGCGGCGTCCTCTGGGGCGGCTTCCACAACGTGTCGTTCTCTCACGGCGACAAAGAGGTCGATCACATCCTCGGCGCCTACGGCGAGGTGCTCCCGCTCCTCGCTCGCGCGCTCGAGGAGCGCAGCGTGGAGAAGCAGCTCCGCGGCAAGATGCTCGAGCCGGTCTTCCGCAAGACCGACAACTTCCACATCAAGCCGAGGAAGGGCTGACCGTCGTGGGCGCTTCCTTCGATCTCTCGGGCAAGGTCTGCATCGTCACGGGCGCGGTCGGCCTCCTGGGCAAGGAGCACTGCAAGGCCCTGCGCGCCGCCGGCGCGGACGTCGTGGTCGCCGACGTGAGCCAGGCTGCGGTGGACGCATTCGTGACGGAGCTGTCAGGCTCACCGGGCCCGTCCGGCAAGCCCGGGCGCGTGCTCGGCGTCGCGGTCGACGTCACCAGCAAGGCCTCGCTCGAGAAGGCGCGAGACACCGTGCTCGAGAAGCTCGGGCGGATCGACGTCCTCGTGAACAACGCCGCGATCAACGACATGTTCGAGAGCCCGCAGGCGGGCGCCGAGCTGTCCAAGTTCGAGAACTACCCGCTCGAGCTCTGGCAGAGGTCGCTCGACGTGAACGTGACCGGCGTGTTCCTCTGCTGCCAGGTGCTCGGCACCGTCATGGCGAAGGCGGGGAAGGGGTCCATCATCAACGTCGCCTCCACCTACGGCCTCGTCGGTCCCGACCAGTCGATCTACGTCCGACCGGACGGCACGCAGACGTTCTACAAGTCCGCGTCGTACCCGGCGACAAAGGGCGCGGTCATGAACTTCACGCGGTTCCTCGCCGCGTACTGGGGCAAGGCCGGCGTGCGCGTGAACACGCTCTGCCCCGGCGGGATCGAAAACGGCCAGGAGGCGTATTTCCTGGAGAACTACGGCAAGAAGACGCCGCTCGGCCGCATGGGCAAACGCGACGAGATGAGCGGCGCGATCGTCTTCATGGCCTCGGATGCGTCGAGCTACATGACCGGCTCGGCGGTCGTGGTCGACGGCGGGTGGACCGCGTGGTGAGGGAAGAGCCGCTCGCTCCGTCGGAGGTCCGGGCGCGCGCGCTCCGCGTGCGCCTGGTCTTGACCGACTGCGACGGCGTCCTGACCGACGGCGGGGTCTACTACTCGGCGCGGGGCGAGGAGCTCAAGCGCTTCAGCTTCCGGGACGGCATGGGGGTCGAGCGGCTGGGCAAGGCCGGCGTCGCGACCGCGATCGTCACCGGGGAGAGCTCGGAGTGCGTGCAGCGGCGAGCGGACAAGCTGAAGATCCGAGCCCACCTCGGCGTGAAGGACAAGGGCGCGAGGCTCGACGAGATCCTCGCGATCCACCAGGTGTCGATCGACGAGGTCGCGTACATCGGAGACGACGTGAACGATTTGGGCGCCATGGAGCGCGTCCGCGAGGTCGGCCTGGTCGCCGTCCCCGAGGACGCGATGCCCGAGGTGGCGCGACGCGCGCACTACGTGTCGCGTGTCCGTGGCGGGTACGGGGCCTTCCGAGACTTCGCGGAGTGGATCCTGGCCGCACGTAGCTCGGGCGTTTCGCAATCGGTGTGAGGAGGCAGTGATGTCGAAGAAGGAAGCACACAAGCGCGAGATCAAGATCGGCGACAAGCTCGTCGGGGACGGGCACCCGGTCTACGTCATCGCGGAGATCGGCATCAACCACAACGGCTCGGTCGACATCGCGAAGAAGCTGATCGACGGCGCCGTGCTCGCCGGGTGCGACGCGGTCAAGTTCCAGAAGCGAACACCGGAGGTCTGCGTCCCGAAGGACCAGTGGCTCATCGAGCGCGACACGCCCTGGGGCCGGATGACGTACATCGACTACCGGCACAAGACCGAGTTCGGCGTGGACCAGTACGCGGCCATCGACAAACACTGCAAGGACCGCGGCATCCACTGGTTCGCGTCCTGCTGGGACGAGCCCGCGGTGGACTTCATGGAGCGCTTCGAGCCGCCCTGTTACAAGATCGCGTCCGCGTCGCTCACCGACAACGACCTGCTCAAGAAGCTCCGCGCGACGAAGCGTCCGCTCATCCTCTCGACCGGCATGAGCACGATGGCGGAGATCGACGCCGCGGTGGAGCTGCTCGGGCAGGAGGACCTCGGGCTCATGCACGCCGTCAGCATGTACCCGTGTGAGGTGAAGGATTTGAACATCCGCATGGTCGAGACGCTCATGGAGCGCTTCCCGTTCCTGCCCGTCGGCTACAGCGGTCACGAGACCGGCCTGGCCCCCACCTTCGCCGCCGTCGCGCTCGGCGCGTGCATGGTGGAGCGTCACATCACGCTCGATCGCGCGATGTGGGGCTCGGACCAGGCGGCGAGCGTCGAGATCCCCGGGGTCATGCGCCTCGTCTCGAGCATCCGCGATATCACGGCTGCCATGGGCGACGGCGTGAAGCGCGTGCACGAGAAGGAGCTCGCGCAGGCGAAGAAGCTCCGCCGCGCCCCGTCTGCGTCCGCCAACAAGGGCTGACCCATGCTGGACAAGATCGGCGAGCACCTGAGCGACTGGAAGATCCTCTCCCCGGTCATCATCGCCGTCTCGGCCTGGATCTACATCGGGCTCGAGCGGCTCTTCCCGTACGACAAGGGCCAGAAGCTCTTCCGCAAAGGTTGGTTCACCGACTTCTTCTGGTACACCCTCGTGCAGAGCTACGTGCTCGGCCTCGTCATCGGCGCGTTCATCCAGTGGGTGGACGCGACCACGGGCGCCTCACGGCTCGGCATCGTGACGGGCTGGCCGCTCTGGCTGCAGGTCGCCTTCTTCCTCGTCACACACGACTTCTACATCTACTGGTTCCACCGAGCGCAGCACAAATACCCGCTCCTGTGGCGCCTCCACGAGGCGCATCACTCTGTGAAGGACGTCGACTGGCTGGCGGGCTCGCGCTCTCATTTCCTCGAGATCTCGATCAACCAGACGATCGAGTTCCTCCCCATCGTCCTCTTGGGCGCCCCCCCCGAGATGGCCCTCATCAAGGGCACCATCGACGCGGTGTGGGGCATGTACATCCACTCGAACATCAACGTTCGGTCCGGGTGGCTCCAGAAGATCATCAACGGCCCCGAGATGCACCGCTGGCATCACTCGCGCGAGTACATCGGGGACGGCATGAACTACGGGACCAAGTTCGCGTTCTGGGACTGGATCTTCGGCACGGCGCACCTCCCGAAGGAGAAGCCGCCGGGCTACGGCCTCTCGGAGCCGTTCCCCGACGGGTTCTTCCGGCAGACGGCGTACGCCTTCCGCCGCAACGGCTGACCCGGCCGCCCTTCGGTTCCGCTATACGCGCACCATGAAGCTCGGAGACGTCCGCGAGAGCACAAACGTCCAGGACCGCCGCGGCGGCGGTGGCGCGAAGCGCGGCGCCGTCGCGGTCTCGGGCGTCACGATCGTGATCGTCCTCATCGCGGCGCTCATCACGGGCAAGAACCCGCTGACCTTGCTCGGCGAGGTCCAGAAGCAAGATGGCGCACCGTCGAGCGCGGCGCCCGTCGATCCCAACGATCCTGGCGCGGTCTTCACGCGGAAGGTTCTGGCGACGACGGAAGACGCCTGGAAAGAGATGCTGCCGAAGCTCGGCAAGACCTACGAGGAGCCGACCTTGGTGCTCTTCCGCGACGGAGTCCCGAGCGCGTGTGGCTTCCAGGAGTCCGCAGTAGGCCCCTTCTATTGCCCCGGCGATCGCCACGCCTACGTCGACCTCGACTTCCTCGCCGATCTCCAGAAGAAGCTCGGTGCCGAGGGGGACTTCGCCGCGGCCTACGTGATCGCGCACGAGGTCGGCCACCACGTGCAGACCCTCCTGGGGACCTCGGCGCGAGTGCGCGACGAAGGCAAGGACAAGGGGCCGACAGGCAACGCCGTGCGCATGGAGCTTCAGGCCGACTGCTACGCCGGTGCGTGGGGCGCCTACGTGAAGAAGAAAGGCTTGCTCGAGGTCGGCGACGTGGAGCAAGCCCTCGGCGCGGCCGCGGCGATCGGGGACGACACGCTGCAGCGGCGAGCACGCGGACGGGTCAGCCCGGAGACTTTCTCCCACGGCACGAGCGAGCAGCGCGTGCGCTGGTTCAAGCGCGGGATGGAGAGCGGCGATCCGTCTGCCTGCGACACGTTCGGCGCCTCCTCCTTGTAGGCGACCGCTCAGCCGGGCGGACGCGGCCGATCCATCGTGCCGCGCGACGAGACCGGCGCTTCGTCTCCGCGCACCTGCCCGCGAAGACGCCCGACGAGGTCGAGCGCGATCGGGAAGATGGCCGTCGTCGTGAAGACGGTCGCTGCGATACCCAGGATGCTCAGCTCCGCGACGGAGCGGAGCCCGCCGTGGCGGGCCACGAGCAACGCGGCGAAGCCAGCCAGGTTCGTCGACGAGGAGAGCAGCGCCGCGGAGCCCGTGCGCCGCAGGACGAGCGGGATGGAGGCGGGTCCCTCCTCGACGTAGCGATGGAAGATATGGATCGCGTTGTCGAGGCTGACGCCGACGATGATCGGCAACACCGCTGCGTTCATGAAGTTCAGCTCGATGCCGAACGCCCCCATCCCGCCGGCGACGAAGAGCATCCCGAACGCCACCGACGCGAGCACCGCCAGCGCGTGGAAGAACTTCCGGAACTCGAACAGGAGCACGATGAACACGACCAGGAACGTCGCGCCGAGGATGCGGCCACCGCTCTCGGTGATGATGCGGAAGATGCGACCGGCGATGGCGTTCTCGGACGCGAGCGCGCCGGCCACCTTGCGCGACGCGAGCTCGGCGCGCAGCTCGGAGACCTGATTGGACCAATCGACGAGCCGCGACGACTCCTCGAACACGCCCTCGGTCGTGATGACACCCATCGTGCCCTTGCCGTCGGCCGTCAGGAAGCGCTGCTTGATGGACCGCGGGACGTCGTCGAGCGAAAACGGTCGCTGTGAGGCCATCTTCTTGGCTCGCTCGAAGAGCGGCTTCTCGTCTTCCTTCAGCTTCGAGACCTTCACGCGCTCGAGCTGGACGCGGAGCTTCTCGAGCACCGCCGCCTTCTCTCGCTGCTCTTGCGGGATGATGTCGTCGACGCCGACCATCCGCACGACGTTGAACGGCTTGCCTTGCTCCTCTCGCTTGGCGCGGACCGCCTCGATCGCCTCGCGGACGACCTTCGTCTGGCCTGGCTCATCCAGGTAGAGGAGCACCGTCGTCACCGACTGGTTGAGAGTCTTGATGACGTAGGCGTCGAGCCGAGACGTGGGGGTGTCGGAGCCGAGCTCGCGCCAATCCGTGTGGAAACGCACCTTGCCCGTGTAGAGCGCGTGCGCGGAGAACGCGGCCAACAGCGGGACGGTGGCGAGGAGGCCGTAGCGCAGCCACGCAGGCAACATCAGCGGCGCGATCCGCTGCCGCTCGCCGGCGAACACGGGCCAGCGACGATCGATGAGGAAGTTGAGCGCCGGGAAGAGCAGCAGCGTGGCGCCCATCGTCATGAGCATGCCGACCGAAGCGATGAGGCCGAACTCCATGAAGCCGCGGAAGCCGGCGACCGCCACCACCGCGAACACCGCGGCGTTCACGAGGCACGCGGCGAGCAGCGCGCCACCGGTCGAGCGGAGCATGCGCAGCGTCGACTCCTCGGGGTCGCGACCGCGACGTCGCTCCTCCGTGTAGCGCTTGTAGAGGTGGATGCCGTACTCGATGCCGAGCCCGGAGAGGATGCTGACCAGGAACCCGCTCACGGCGTTGAGGTGGTGGACCGTGAGGTAAGCGAACGCAAACGTCCAGGTCAGGCCGAGCGCGAGCGGGAGGCTCAAGAGGAGCATCGGCCTGCGCTTGCGCGTCGCGACGAGCACGATGACGACGACGCCGACGAAGCCGAGGATGCCGGCTCGGCTCAGGTCTTCCCCGAGGAACTTGGCGTCGTCGCGACGGTTGACGATGGGCCCCGTGAACAGGACCTCCATCCCCGGAGCGAGCTCGTTCGCCGCTTCTTTCGTGGTGCGCTCGACCTCCGCCTGGACCTGTGTCGTCGCGTCCAGATCTCCGACCGAGCCGCCCAGCCCGAGCAGCACGTAGAGATACTTGCCGTCGTTGCCGACGAGGAACGGGCTGAGGCCCAGGCCCTTCTTCTCGCCCTCTTTCTTGATGCGCTCGAGCGGGTCCGGCGCCTTGGCCGCGTCCTCGTCGATGATGAGCCCGGCCTCCTCTTGCACGCGGTAGTCGATCGCCGCCTTCACCTCGGCGGTGAGGTCTTCGAGCTCCTTCGCGGAGAGGTAATAGAGCTGTCTGTCTTCGAGGAACTCGACGTCCAGCCGGGCCTGCACGAACTTCACGCCGGGGAGCTTCTCGAGCCGCTCGGCGAGAGACACGGCGAACTTCTCCGCGCGAGGGCGGTCCGAGGCCTCGATCGCGATCGTGCTGAAGCCGAGCCCGCCGGTCTTCTCCAGCACCAGGTTCAGGTCCTTCACCTCGGCGTCATCGGGGGACAGAAGATCGATGAAGGAGCTCTTCAGGGTGAGCTTCGAGGCGAGGTAGGCGGTCGGGAAAAACGTCGCCAGCGCGACGACGATGAAGAAGATCGGTCGCCGAACGGTGGCCAGAGCCAGGCGCTCGAGGAGCTTGGACCAAAGGTGGATGAACCCGCCTTCGGAGGGCGGCTCGACCTCGCTCGAGAGCGGGGACCTGGACATGCGGCCCGGCACCTTGGCGGCTCTCGGGGCGGCGGTCAACTCAAGCCGAGCGCGCCGATTAGTGAGCTTCCTTCACACGGCAGCCGCGCAGATCGTCGCTTCGGATGCGGAGCTCCGCGAGGCCCGACGGCTGGAAACCCGACCCTTCCACGGCGAGCAGCAGTCCGCCGTCCTGATCGAGCTCGAGGCCCATGGCCTTGCCCGCCGACACGTGGCCGACGAACCTCGCCTCGCCGTCGACCTCGGCCGTGATCGGGACCGGGCGCGGACAAGCGACGGTGCTCGGCGCGAAGACGGCCCGGTCCATCCGAACGGCGGACCGGCGCGGCGACAGGGGCGCCGCCTTCGAGGCGCGAGCGAGCTGGCTCCCGTCGACCCATCCGTAGACCACGACGTCGGCGAGCGGCAGCACGATGCGCGCGCGGTCACCGGCCCGCCCTGCGATCCGAGCGACCGGTGGAGAGTCGGGGCTGGGCCAGAGCGAGAGCGCTGCGTCTTCGTCCGCGCGCCTGCCCACGAGGACCGGCTCGCCGCTCACGGTCGCGGTGTCGGCCCCCGACATGCCGAGCGCGGCGACGGGGTCGAAGCTCCCGGGCGCGAGGGAGAGCGCGTCACAAGGCGTGACCCCCGCTGGCTCCTCCTCGAGCCCCTTCACCAGCTCGGGGAGCCAGTCCGAGTCCAACATCACCCGCACGGCTCCGCGCTCGAGCCCCGCGAAGCGGAGCTCGGCCCAGCCGTAGGGAACGATGGCGCCCGCGATCGAGACCGGCTTCGTCGCGAAGATCGGCGTGTCGTCCTTCGTCGCGAAGCCCGAGAAGGTCACGCCGCCGGCGTCGACCTCGAGAGGCATCGAGCCGTCGGCGGCGAGGGTGAGCTCGGCGCTCCGCGCCCGAGACACGACGGCGTACGGGCGCCCCGCCGACGTCAGCGCGAGCTCGAAGCGCCGGACGATCGACTTACCGCGCAGCACGCAGGAGTCCGACCTCTCCTCTGCGTGCTTCGGCTGGAGTGGGGGCACGTCAGCCGCCCGCAGCGGTGGAATCACGACCTCGACCGGGCGCGGAGGCTCCGCTGCGCAGCTCACGGCGCACGCCAGGGCGAGCAGCAGCGCCGCTCCGCCTCGATGCGCTGCTGGATCCGGGACGAGGGTGGCGTGAGGCATGGTCGTCGGTGGTCATCAGACGCAGGACCCATGCCGAGCTTGGAGCCCGTGTATGCCACCCCCACCTCCATCCGGCCCTCACACGAAGAGCGACATGGCGGTTTCGCTTCGGCGGCATGGCGGTTGCAGCCAGGGTCCGTCATGCGCCCCTCCAGCGTCGCTTCGCCTCAATCCGAGACCCGCCCTCGCAACATCGACCGGACTGCCCGGCGATGCCGGAGCCTCGCTCTGGAGTTCATGAGCGCGGCGACCAGCTGGACGAAGCTGGATCTGGCGAGCTGGCTCCTGGAGTACGGACGGCTCGTCTGGACGGACGCCGAGCGGAGCAACATCCCGGCCCCGCAGCCTCGTGCCCCGATCGGGCAGGTGGAGCTGCGGGAAGCGGTGCTCCGCGCGCACCGCAAAGTGAGCGAAATCGTCGAAGGGGCCGCGGACCAGGACATCGGCTCCGCGATCATCGTGCACGCGTTCCTGAACGACCTCGTCCTCGACTACCAGGACGAGGACGGACGCGTCTGCTGGGCTCCCTTCAGCCATCCGCGCATGTCCCTCGCCGAGCGCGTGCTCTCGCTCTTCGCCGTGGATTGCCTGATGAGCCGGGAGGACTACACGCGCGGGCTCACGACCTGCCATGACTGCGGGCGCGTCTCGCTCGGCGCCGAGCGCGGCGACGATCCGAACTGCGAGGCCTGCTCCTGGGCCGGCGAGCGCGTCTCCCAGGTCTCGATCCGGGAATGGGTCGCGAACGACGGAGGCGTCGTCGAGACGTTCCGTCCGCGTCGCGCCGGCTGAGCCTGCACCCCTGGTCGGTCGCGATCCAATCGTCGACGCCTACCCTGCCACCAAAATGACGACGTCGGCGCACATGCCCGGAGCGGCGCGCCGGCTCCCTGTTACCCTCCGTCAAGTCACGTTCGCGCTCGGTGTTCGACGCGAGCAGAGCCTTACGCAACCTGACGGAGAGCAGACATGATCTTCAACCTCACCTCCGGCGCCATCCCGATGACCGCCAAGGTCGCTGGCTTCCGCGGCACGGAGCGAATCTCGAGGCCGTATGTCTTCGACGTCTACTTCACGCTCGAGTCGTTCCCGAACACGCCCCTCGCGTTCGATCTGAACGAGGCGGTGTTCGCCAAGGCGAAGCTGTCGATCCAGCTCGGCAACGAGCCCGAGCAGCCGTACCACGGCATCTTCGCGTCGGTGAGGCTGGTGCGCGCGTCGGACAACATCTCGCTCTTCCACGCGACGCTCGTCCCGCAGCTGTGGCAGCTCACGCTCACGAAGCACAGCCGGATCTGGACGAAGAAGAGCAGCGTCGACGTGATCAAGGAGGTGCTCGACGAGGCGGGGATCGAATACGAGTTCCGCACGCAAGCGAGTTACCCGGTCGAGGAGCACATCACGCAGTACAAGGAGTCGAACCTCGCGTTCATCACCCGGTGGATGGATCGCGAGGGCATGTACTACTGGTTCGAGCAGACGGACGGCGCGGACCTCCTCGTCATCGCGGACAACAAGGCGGCCCACGAGTCGCTGCGCCTCAACCCGGTGAAGTACTTCCCGCAGACCAACTACGAGGACGTGCTCTCGCAGCAGGCGTTCGACAACCTCGCCGCCAGCCACAACGCCCTGCCCGCCAGCGTGAAGCTCATCGACTACGACTACGCGAAGCCCCTGCTCGACGTGTCGGCCACGATCAGCGTGGAGAGCAACGCGGTCGGCGAGATCACCGAATACGGCGGGCGCTTCTTCACCCCCGCCGACGCACAGCGCATCGCCAACGTCCGCGCGGAGGAGCAGCTCGCCACGAAGGACGTGTTCGAGATCACGGGCGCGGCGACGCAGCTCTCGGCCGGGTACAAGTTCACCGTCGAGGACCATCCGCTCTTCCAGTACAACGCGGAGTACCTCTGCACGACGATCGAGCACCACGGCTACGACACCCAGTTCGCGTCGGCGTGGGGCTCGCTGGTCAAATCGAAGTACACCGACGTCTACCGGGTGGAGCTCGCGGCCATCCCCGCCGAGACGCAGTTCCGCAACCCGCAGTCGCCTTGGCCCCGCGTGGACGGCTACGAAAACGCCGTCGTCGACGGCGCGGCGAACAGCCAGTACGCGCAGATCGACGACCAGGGCCGCTACAACGTCAAGTTCAAGTTCGACGAAGGCACGCTCAACAACGGCAAGGCCTCGACGTTCATCCGCATGGTCCAGCCGCACGGCGGCCCCCAGGAGGGCCACCACTTCCCGCTGCGCAAGGGCGTGGAGGTCGTCTGTTCGTTCCTCGGCGGCGACCCTGACCGTCCCGTCATTAACGGCGTCGTCCACAACATGCTCAACCAGAGCGTGGTGACGCAGAACAACTACACGCAGAACGTCATCCGCACCGGCAGCCTCAACCACATCGTGATGGAGGACACCGCCGGCTCGATGTACATCGACGTCTGGTGCCCCATCTTCTCGTCGACGTTGTTCCTGGGCTTCGGCACCTGGAACTTCAACCTGACGACGCAAGGCTGCGGGCAGATCCAGACCACGCTGAACCTCAACATCGACGTCGACCAGTGGTGGACGGTCGACGTCGTCAACTACGTCGACTGGCACTTCCACAACACGCAGAACTGGGTCAACGACCTCGCCGTGACGTGGAAGTTCGACAACACGTTCACGTGGGAGGTGACGAGCAACGTCGACATCAAGTGGATGGCGACCCTGAACCACTACATCAAGGGCGCCGCCACCATCAAATTCGACAACACCGTCGACCTCACCGTCACCGGCAACACGACCGCGAACTTCAACGCGAACGTGACGGCGACCGTGAAGGGCAACCTCGACCTCCACGTGAAGACTCACGAGACGCACAAGGTCGACGCGGGCCGCGAGCTCACGGTGAAGGGCGATCAGACCATCGACGTGACCGCCAACCAGGTCGAGAAGGTCCACGGCCAATACGACCTGACCGTCGACGGCAACTGGAACACCGAGGTCAAGGCGCAGGAGAACAAGACGGTCCACGGCCCCACGAACGAGACGTTCATCGGGCTGAAGACCGACAAGCACATCGGCGCGAAGTTCTCGCTCTCCCTCGGGTACTTCAACGAGTGGACCGTCGGCATGAAGCAGGCCTACAACATCGGCCTCTTCACCGAGTTCACGCTCGCTGCGAAGGCGGCGATCACCGTGGGCGCCCTCATGGACATCACGCTCGGCGCGAAGCTGAGCGGGCACATGGGCCCGGAGGCGGAGTTCAGCCCGTCGCCCGAGGTGAAGATGAAGCCGGTCAACATCAAGATGACGTCCGTCACGATCAACATCGGCGCGCCTCGTATCTACATCCAAGCGATCGAGCTCCACATCTGACCGGCTGGCGCCCCGGCCGGCTTGACGGAGCCGAACGGGGCGTGTCTCTTGGGCCAACCGTCCATTTGGCGGGGCCACTCAGGGTTCGACGTGCGGGTCATCAAACCTCTCCGACTCAGCTTCATCCACCGCGTCTTCGACCACCGGAAGAACCACTATTTCGTCGCGAGCATCTCCTACTGCATCCCCCTGACGACACCCCGGGCCCCCGTGACCGAAACCGAAATGTGGCGCATGGCAGCGAGTGACCTCGGCCGCTTCGGCGTCTTGGACTTCTGGATGTTCAAGCCGCAAGCGGAGGTTCTGGTCACGGGCTCGTGCTTCACGGGGGAGCGGGAGAAGGGCTCCGAGTTCGTACGCCTCGCGATCGGTCCGGCCGAGAAGCGCCGCGTCGACAAGAAGCTCTTCGTCTTCGGGAACCGCCGCTGGACGCTCGCCGGCGCCTCGGAGCCGGAGATGTTCTCGCGCATGCCGGTGGACTACGCCCACGCGTTCGGCGGCGAAGGCTTCGACCAGAACCCCATCGGCAAGGGGATGATCCCGCTGAAGGACGAGACGGGGGCGGAGTACCACCCGCTGCCGAACGTCGAGGAGCCGAAGCAGCTGATGAAGGCGAAGGGCGACCGCCCCACGCCCGGGAGCTTCGCCGCGTGGGATCTCACGTGGCCTCACCATTTCAAGAAGAAGATGGGGAGCTACGGGTTCGATCACGTCGAGAAGAACGGGTTTTCGCTCGCCGACGACATCGACTTCTCCCTCTTCAACGTGGCCGCGCCCGATCAGCGGGTGGAGGGTTATTTCGCAGGCGACGAGGACGTGCACATCGAGAACATGCACCCGGACAAGCGGGTGCTCGACTTCAAGCTCCCCGGCTACGTGCCGCGGTGTCTGGTCGTGCAGAAGGGCGCGACGCTCGAGAAGCCCTCCGCCGACGTCGCCATGAAGCTCGACACCATCCACGTCTTCCCTCACCACGAGCGGTGCATCGTCACGTTCCGTGGTCTCGCGCAGATCGGCACCCCCGACGCGACGGACGTGGAGCTCGCCGTGGCGGCATTGGAGGAGAGCGCGGAGAGCAGGAAGCCGCTCTCGCACTACGCGGAGGTGGTGCGCCTCCGGTTGGACAAGGAGCGCGGCGGCCTCTATTCGCTGCGCGACCGCGATCTGATGCCCGCCACCGCGGACGCCGGCAACGAGGCTGGCATCCGGGTGGGCGACCCGCTCGAGGACGCGCTCGAGCAAGACAACCTCCTCGCGCGGAACATGTACGCGCGCGGCCTGGCGCTCTACGAACGCCAGAAAGAGGAGCTCTTGGCGCAAGGGGTCGCCCCCGAGATGATCCCGCCGCCGCCTGCCCCGCCGCAGCCCGCGTCGAAGAACCTCGAGACGCTCCCCGAGCTGGTCGAGTCGCTCGAGAAGGAGCGCGAGGCCGCGATCGAGAAGGCCGAGGTCGCGAAGCGCGAGATGGAGAGCCAGCTCCGGAGCATCTGCGAGGAGCACGGGCTCGACCTCGACAAGATTCGTGAAGAGAAGAAGCGCGAAGGCAGCGGGCCGCCGAGGTTCTCTGCCGAGCGCGAGATCGCTCAGCTGGAGGAGCTCGCGGAGGTCGGCCGCAAGACCGGCGTGCCCGTCCCGGGCGTCGAAGAGAAGCTCGCCGATCCCAACTTCCGAGCGCGTCTGCTCGAGGCGCAGCAGCAGCTCTACGCCGCGTACCGCATGGGCGCGCACTTCCAGGAGCCCGCGCCCGGCGCGCCGGCCGAAGCCACGGAGGCTGCGCGCGATCACCTGCTCGCGGTCGTGAAGGGCGCGCCGCGCGACAAGCGCGATTTCACCGGCGTCGACCTCTCCGGGCTCGATCTGCGCGGGCTGGATCTCGAGGGCGCGTTCCTCGAGCGGGCGCGCCTCGTCGGGACCAACCTCGAGGGCGCCAAGCTGCGCGACGCCGTCCTGTCGCACGCCGACCTGACCGGCGCGATCCTGAGGAACGCCGATCTCGATCGAGCCAACCTCGGGCGAGCGATCGCGAGGAGCGCGGACTTCTCGGGCGCGAAGCTGAAGGGAGCCATCCTCTACGAGACGGACCTGACGGAGTCGAAGCTCGTCGGCGTCGATCTGGGTGAAGCGAACACGCTCAGCCTGAACGCCGCCGGCGCAGACTTCTCCCGCGTGGTCGCGAACCAGCTCGTGCTCTACAAGGCGAACCTCTCTCGCGCCAACTTCCGCGGCGCCCGGGTCACCGCGAGCGTGCTCCTCGAATGCGACGCCACGGAGATCGACTGCGGCGCGGCCGACTTCTCGCAGACGGCGTTCGTCATGACGAACGCGGACGGCGCGAATTTCCTCGACGCCAACGCCGAGAACATCCGCCTCGTCATGTCGTCCTTCGAGAAGGCCGACTTTCGCATGGCGCGCATGCCGGGCTCGAACCTCCGCGGCGCCAAGCTCGCCGGCTGCAAGATGACGGGCGCGAACCTCAGGCGCAGCGACCTGAGCACGGCCGACATGCGTGGGGTCGATTTCAGCCGAGGGATCGCCGTCGAGTGCATCGTGATGGACACGAACATGGAGGGCGCGAACCTCCAGGGAGCGAACTTCATGCTCGCCATCATGCACCGGGCGAACCTCCGCGGCGCGGACGTGTCGAACGCGAACCTGTTCTGCGCCGACCTCACCGGGGCCCAGGGCGACAAGAAGACGACCTTCGCCGGGTCCAACGTGAAGCGCGCCCTCGTGGCGGGGGTGTTCCATGGATAGGGCGAAGCTCGAGGCCCTGGTCGCCACGGGCGAGGTCCTGGCCGACCTCGATCTGTCCGGAGCTGAGCTCGGCGGCGCCAACCTCGGCGGCGCCGTCCTCGAGCGCGTGAGCTTCGCGGGGGCGAACCTGGAGGGCGCGTTCCTGAAGGAGTCGTTCACCAGCGAGTGCGACTTCTCCGGGGCCCGCCTCGCGGGCGCCAACCTGCACCACGTGACCGCGCACAAGTGCGCGATGCGGGCGGTCGACCTCACCGGAGCAAACGTGAAGATCGCGCGCTTCATGGAGTGCGAGCTGGCCGCAGCGAAGCTCGAGAAGGCCGACCTGCTCGCGACGGCCTTCCTGAAGAGCTCGCTGGCGATGGCCGTCTTCGACGGCGCCAACCTCGACCGCACGCAGTTCCTCGAGAGCGACTTCGCGGGGACGAGCTTCGTCGGCGCCACCATGCGTCACACCGTCCTCTACGAGGCCGATCTGCGCGAAGCGAAGCTCCGGGGCACGAAGCTCGACACCGTGGTCATGCTCAAGGCGAAGCTCTCGCGGATGGATCTCTCCGGGATGGATCTCGAGCTCTGCCAGTTCCAGGAGGCCGATCTCGAAGGCGTGAACCTGACGGGCGCGAACATCACCCAGGGCAACTTCAAGTCGGCCAACCTCAAGGGGGCTCGGCTCGACGGGGTCAAGGCCGGCAAGGCCATGTTCGCCGCGGCGGAGCTGGCGCAGGCGTCCTTCAGGAAGGCCTTCCTGCGCGAGTCACTCTTCGTTGAAGCGCAGGCTCTCGAGGCGGACTTCACCGGCGCGGATGCGCAGATGACCGTGTGGCTGCGCGCCACGCTCCAGCGTGCGCTCCTGCGCGACGCGGACCTGACCTACGCCGAGATGTCCCACGCGGACGTGTCTGGAGCGGATTTCTCGGGCGCGAAGCTCATGCGCACGCGCCTGCACGCAATCAAAGACAAAGACGCCGTCTTCGGCCCGGGCAAGCTCGTGGCCATCGGCACCGACAAAGACCTCGAAGAAGCGGAAAACTGGCAGCCGAGCGCCTCGTGACGGCGCGGTAGAATGGTGGAGTGAAGGAGCAGACCATGAAGAACCTCGCGACCAAGCTGGAAGCGGAAACGGTCTTTCAGTCGATGGGGCCCGTCATCCGAGTGGAGGGCGACGTCTTCGTGGTCCAGACGGATCGAGGCGAGCTCCGATCCCGCCGAGCCGTGAGCTGCCTGGTCGCACCAGAGCTTCACGACTTCGTCCTCGTCGCCTGCCAGAACAAGGAGGCTTACGTGCTCGCGGTCCTCGAGCGCGAGAGCCCCCACACGACGCTCGTCTCGGAGGGCGACATGAACCTCCAGACGCGCGCGGGCAAGGTGCGGCTCACGGCGGCCGAGGGGGTGGACGTCGTCACGCCCAAGGCGCTGAACCTCGTGAGCCAGGAGCTCGCGATGCACGCGCACACGGCGAAGCTCATGCTGGAGGACGTGGTCGCCCTCGGCACGCGGGTAGTCGCGGAGCTCGCCGAGACGCGCCTCCGCGGCAACGTGCTCGACAAGGTCTTCGAGCGCGTGAGCGAGCGTGTGAAGCGGAGCTTCCGCCGGGTGGAGGAGATCGATCAGCTCAAGGCCAAGCAGCTCGACTACCTCACCGAAGAGACGATGAGCCTTCGCAGCGAGAACATGGTCGCGACCGCGAAGGACCTGGTGAAGGTCGACGGCGAGCAGATTCACTTCGGCTGAAGGAGGGCGCGATGTTCGGCAACTCTCAAATGGGCGGCGTGAATATCGGTTTCCCCGATATCTGCAAGACACCGCCGATGATCCCCATCCCGTACCCGAACATCTCGTTCGGGCCGACGGGCTTCCCGCCGGCGTTCAAGATCTTCTGGATGTGCACGCCGTCGCACAACATCATGACCATGCCCATGTTCAGCGTCGGGGACACGCCGGGCCTCTTGCTCGGCCTCATCTCCCAGACGGTCATGGCGCCGACGCGTCACATCATCGGGGCGTTCACCATGTTGCTCATGGGCCTTCCGGCCACGCGCATGACCACCGTGAACATCCAGAACCTGTTGAACTCGCCCGGGATGACCGTGGTCCCGAGCCAGTTCAAGGTCATCATCCTCAAGCCGTGACGCGCCTCGCCACGTAGGTGCCGAACGCGGCCGCCGTGAAGAACATGATCAGGCTGTAGATGGCCGCCGGGATCCGCATGACCGGGCTCTCGAGCACGGTCGTGGCGATGGCCATCGCCAGCGTGCCGTTGTGGATACCGATCTCCATCCCGATGGCGATCGCCTGCTTCTCGATCACGCCGAAGAGCTTGGGCACGAAATAGCCGACCGCCATGCTCGCGAGGTTGAAGGCGAGCGCCGCCAGCCCGACCTGCCGGAAGTACTCGCCCAGGTTCGCCCGCTCGGCGAGCACCGAGCCCATGATCACGGCGACGAGGAAGAGCGCCGAGAGGATGCGCACGGGCTTCTCCAGCTTCGCCGCGGCTGCCGCGTTCTTGGAGCGGACGACCATGCCGATGATCACGGGGACGAGGACGATCGCGAAGACCTGGAGCACCTTGCCGAACTGCAGCGGGACCTTCTGCTCCTGCGCGAGGAAGCTCGCCGTGCTGAGCTCGATGATGAAGGGCATCGTCGCGATGGAGAGCAGGCTGTTCACCGCGGTCAACGTGATGTTCAGGGCGACGTCCCCCTTCGCGAGGTGACTGTAGAGGTTCGCCGTCGCCCCGCCCGGCGAGGCCGCGAGGAGCATGAGGCCAACCGCGAGCTCGGGCGGGAGCGCGAAGGTCCTCGCGATCCCGAAACAGACCGCCGGCAAGAGCACCATCTGGCAGACGAGGCCCACGACGACCGCGCGCGGATATTCGATCACGCGCTTGAAGTCCGTCAGCGTCAGGCTCAGGCCGAGCCCGAGCATGATGACCCCCAGAGCGACCGGCAGGAGCTTCTCCATGAGCGCCCGCCATCCTACGCTTTCAGCTTACGATAGGGCAGAAACGTGAAGCGCCTCATCCGCTCGCTCACCCTGGAGAACGTGCTCTCGTTCGGGGGCAGCGTCACGATTGCCCTCGGCAACCTCAACGTCTTGGTCGGGCCCAACGGGTCGGGCAAGACGAACCTCCTCGACACGATCGGGCTGCTTCGCGCCTGCCCGAGCGACGTCGAGCGGTACATGCGCCAGAACGGTGGCGTGCACGCCTGGGTCTACAAGGACTTCGCGCCCGAGCAGCTCGCCGTCACCGCGACGCTCGGCCTCCCGAGCCTCAAAGCGAACGTCGCCCATCGGCTCGAGATCGGCATCGACGGCGTGCGCGCCGTGGTCGACTTCGAGCGAATCTTCCCGGCGGATTCGTCTGACGGCGAGTTCTTCTTCATGAACACGACCCACGGCCCCATCGTCCGCAGTCGCGGCGTGGAGGACCAGCTCGGCAGGCGGCAGCTCGATCCGCACCAGTCCGTCCTGTCGCAGATCCGGGCCCCCAATCGGTACCCGGAGCTGAGCGGCGTGGGCGACGCCTACCGCGCCATCCGGCTCTACCGCGGGTGGACGTTCGGACGCGACTGCATCCTGCGCGGACCGCAGCGCGCCGATCTCATGAGCGGCGAGATCCAGGAGGACTTCGCCAACCTCGCGCTCGTGCTCAACCGGCTGCGCCACCAGCCGAAGATGAAGCGACACCTGGTCGACCACTTCCGGCTGCTCTCCGAGACCTTCGACGACTTCGAGACGCGGGTCGAGGCGGGGACGCTCGAGATCGTCCTGCACGAGCACGTGGAGTCGACGGGGCAGGAGCGCTCCTGGATCGTCTCGGCCGCCCGGCTCTCCGACGGAACGCTTCGGTACCTGGCCCTCCTGGCGATCCTGCTCGACCCGCAGCCCCCTCCCCTCGTCTGCATCGAGGAGCCGGAGCTGGGGCTCGACGCGAGCATCATCCCCGTCATCGCCGAGCTCTTGAAGCAGGCATCGCAGCGCATGCAGATCATCGTCACCACCCACTCCACGCTGCTGGTGGAGGCCATCAAGGATCCGGACTCGCTCCTCTATTTCGAGCGCATCGCCGGCGCCACGCGGGTCACGCAAGGCGAGCCGACCGCGGTGAAGGCGCGCGCGCGCAAACGCACGCGGCCGTGAGGTGCTTGCGGACCTTCTTGCGCTCCGCCGAGTTCGTGTACGCTGCGCATCCGGCATCATGGCGAAGGCAACGGCGAAGCGGTCCTCGGCGAGCAGCAAGAAGCGACCCGTGAAGAGCGGGAGCTCGAAGAAGGCTGCTACGCCCAAGAAGGTCGCTGCCCCGAAGAAGAAGCGCGCAACCGACAAGGCCGCGGCGCCAAAGAAGACCGCAGCGCCGAAGAAGACCGTGGCGCCGAAGAAGACCGCCACCAAGAAGACGGCGCCGCCAAAGAAGACCGCGCCCGAGAAGGCCGCCGCCAAGGTCGCGCCCAACAGAGCCGCGCCGCTCCAGAAGACGGCACGAAAGAAGGCCGCCGCGCGGACGACCGCTGCGCCCGCGCGAAAGGCGTCGCTCACCAAGGCCACGACGCCGCCGCCCTCCCCTCGCGTCCGCGGTCCGAAGGACGCCGATCCCCGCACGGAAGACGTCGCGGACAAGGCCGCGGCGCTACGCGCCGCGCTCGCCGGAGGCGACGCCCAGGACCTGCTCGAGGCCGCGTCGTCCGCCCAGCTCGCGCTCGCGTTCCGCGACACCGACAAGATGATCGGCCTGTCCCCGGTGCGCCCGGAGCTGCTCGACGAGCTCGAGGGCCTGCTCGTGGAAGCGCTCGAAGCGGCACGAGATCGCGGCGGCCCGACCTTCGCGCTCGCGGGCGCGCAGCTCCTGTGGCGTGATCGGCGCACGTCCACCGCCTCCCCATGCGCTCACCTCGTCGAGGCGGCGCTGAGACACGATCCATTCGGCGAGGCTGCGTATCTCCGAGCGCTGCTCTCCTTCTGGGGCCACGGCGTGCCGCAGAACCACGCGGAGGCCATCGAGTGGCACGCCCGCGCCGCGCAGAACGGCCACCCGGAGGCCGCCTTCGAGCTCTACGCGATGTACGGTCAGGGCATCGGCACGGAGCCGAACGAGAAGGCCTCGCACGATTGGCTCGTGCGCGCCGCGGAGCGTGGCAACGCGCGGGCCCTCGCCAACCTCGGCGGGATGTACTTCACAGGCAACGCGGTCGAGCGCGACGTGACGAAGGGCATCACCTACTACCAGCGCGCCGCGGAGGCCGGCCACGGCCGCGCCGCGGCGGTCTTGGGCGTCGTGTACGCGCGCGGTGACGAGGTCTCCGCCGACGAGGACAAGGCTCGCTCCTTCTTCTCTCTGGCGGAAGAGCTCGGCTTCGACTGGGAGACGCTGGCGGAAGCGCAGGGGCTCGAGCCGGCTCGCTACGTCACGAACTGAGCCGTGAGCGACCGGCTCGTCAAAGAGGTCTTCCACCGAGCCTCCGGCTCGAGCCCCACCTTCGGCGACCCGAAGCTCGAGTCGATCCGGCGCCTTCGCTTGATCGCCCGCGGAGCGGCGGTGTTGCCTGCCGTCGCGCTGATCATCATGTTGCTCTTGGCCCCCGAGGGCTCGGCGATCCGCGCCGCGCGGGGCACGACGATCGTCATCATCAGCATCGTCATCGGGCTTTCGCTCGCGCTGAGCTGGCTCCTCACGAACGAACGCGTCTCCGTCGAGCGACGCCTCGACATCGGCTTCGGCTACCAGGTCATCCTCGCGCTGCTCATCGCGACGATGCGCCACCTCGTCCCGTGGATGCCGGACGACGGCTTCCGCGAGACTTCACCCGTGGCCCTCTTGATCCTGGTGTTCGCGGCGCTCATTCCCATGCCGCCAGGCCGAACGCTCGCCGTCTCTCTGGCGTCGGCGGCCATGGAGCCGCTGGGGCTCCTGATCACGCTAGCGCACGGCAACCCGAACCCAAGCCTGCCGCAGTGGGTCGCGATCACGGCGGGACCGCTCGGCGCGGCGCTCGGTGCGACGGCGATCAGCCGCGTCCTGCACGGTCTCGCGAGGAGCGTCACCGCCGCGCGGCGCATGGGGAGCTATCGCTTGGTGGAGAAGCTCGGCGAAGGAGGAATGGGGGAGGTCTGGCGAGCCGAGCACGACCTGCTCGCTCGCCCCGCCGCCATCAAGCTGATGCGGCCGGGCGCCGACCACGACGCCGACCGTCTGAAGCGCTTCGAGCGCGAAGCACGCGCCACCGCGGCGCTCCGCGCGCCCAATACGATCGCGCTCTACGACTTCGGCCAGAGCGAGGACGGCACCTTCTATTACGCGATGGAGCTGCTCGACGGGGTCGACCTCGAGAACCTCGTGCGAGCGACAGGTCCGCTGCCGCCCGAGCGGGCGGTCTTCGTCCTGGCGCAAATCTGCGAGTCCCTCGAAGAGGCCCACCGTCGCGGGCTCGTCCACCGCGACATCAAGCCGGCGAACATCCTCCTCTGCCGGTATGGCTTGAAACACGACTTCGTGAAGGTGCTCGACTTCGGCCTCGTTCGCGCGATGGCGGACGGCGACACCAAAGCAAGAGGCGCGACGTTGACCCAAGCCAACGCCATCCTCGGCACGCCTGCGTTCATCGCGCCGGAGCTCGCGGTGTCTGCGGCCTCCGACGCGCGGGTCGACATCTACGCGTTCGGCTGTGTCGCCTATTGGCTGCTGACGGGGGAGCTGGTGTTCGAAGCCGAGTCTCCGATGCAGATGATCGTTCGGCACGTCCACGATGAGCCTGCCGCTCCGTCGACTCGGTCAGCGGCGGTCCCGCGCGAGCTCGACGCCATCGTGCTCGACTGCCTGAAGAAGGCTCCAGGAGAGCGACCCGCGAGCATGGCCGAGGTGCAGGCGAGGCTCGCGACGATCCGCGTCGAGAGCCCGTGGACGGAGCCCCGAGCCGAGGCCTGGTGGACCGAGAACGGCTCCCGTATCGAGCGCATGCCGCTCGAGCTCTCGCCCACGGAAGAGGCCTGACGCCCGAGGGGGGCCACCCGTCACTGGCCCATCGCCAGGACCTTGAGCTCGGCGATGTTCACGTTGTTGAACCGACCACCGGTGCCGCCCGTTCCACCATAAAGCGAGAAGTGGTCGAGGTCCGACATGTTGCCCGAGTTCGCATTCTCGCGGATGACGACGGAGTAGGTCTTTCCTGCCTGCAGATCGGCGGACACGAACGCCGAGTCGCGCCATTCGCTCCATGCGCCGAGGTGAGGCATGACGAGCTGGCCCGACCCGACGAGCGTCTGGCCGTCGTAGATCTCGATGGCCTTCTGGCCGCAGGTGATCCCCGTCGTGAAGCCGCCTGCGCCGTTCCCGGCGACGACCTGGAACAGATGGCGGCCGGACTGCGCGGCCGTCACCGCACCGACGGAGAGCGTGTGGCTCGGCTCTCCCCAGCCCTCGTAGTGCCATCGGCCATAGTTGAAGACCAGGTTACCTCCGACGGCGCTGAAGCCTTGCGCGCCGAACGATTGAATCCGTGCGTTTCCGGGCCCCCAATAACAGGCCGGGCGCGCGCGCTGGGAGGCGTTCCCCGACGAGTAGACCGTCTCGACGGTGTAACAATACGAGGTCGTCGCGTGCGCGCCGCTGCCCGGATCGACGAAGGAGGTGGTCGAGCCGGGCAACCCCGAAGCGACCGCGACCCCGTCACGATAGACATTCACCGTCACGTCACCGGCGGTCTCACCGCCGAGGTCCCAGCCGACCTGGATGCGATCGCCGACGATGGCGAGCCCCGTGAGGGTGGGCGTCCTCGGGCCGAACACGTTCCTGTAGTCGGCGATCGCCGCCTCGTCGACGAGGGTGATGCCGGCCGAAGCCGGCGAGCCGGCGGTCAAGGTGATCTGGAAGAGGTTGTCGTCCTGGAGCGCGGCCTCGTCGACGAAGTCGGTCCCGACCTCGGCGCCGTTGAGGCGAACGCCGCTCACCGTGAGCACGCCGTTATCGGTGTCCGCCGGCGGGAGCTCGACCACCACGGCGACGCGCTTCCCGCGGTAGCGGATGTTCGAGAGCGCGATCGAGTCCGCGCCCGAGAAGAGAGTACGCCGCATGTCGCGGGTGATCTTCGGAAGGAAGCGAATGCCCGTCTGCGTGGCCTCGAGGCCGAAGATCACCTCCTCGACCATCGAGAGGTAGCCGGCGACGCTCCACAGCTGGCGCTGCGAGTTGACCACGGGCCCCGAGGTCGGGCCCTCGTCCAGCCAGTTCGCCCCGGTGACCGCCTCGAAATTCTCCATGTTGGAGAGGTTCATGGCAGCCCCGCGGACCAACGCTCGGACTGCGTTGTCGATCGCGTCCGCGTTGTCGACGCTGGCCGCCGCCTTGAGGAAATACGCCGAGACAAAAGGCCAGATCGCCCGGTTGTGGTAGATGGGCGTGCTCTGCTGCTGCGGCCAGATGACCGCGGCGCCCTTCGGGAGGTGGGGGTAATGGGCGACGCTCTCCCGGGCCTGCTCAGGGGTGGCCGCGCCCGACAGCACCGCCAGCGCCGACCCAAGCAGGTCGAACCGAGAGGCAGGAGCCGAGTCGAGCTCGGTCGTGATGAAGGTGCTGAAGAGCTGGCGTTCCTCGAGCCAGAAGCGCGACCGGATCGACGAGCGCAGATCGTCTGCCCACCCGGCGTACTTCTGACTCGCGGCGCCGTCGCCCTCCTCGGTCGCGAGCGCCGCCGAGATCTCGAGGGCGCGCAGGTGGAGCACGTTCGTGACGAGCGACTTGCTCATGGCGATCTGCGCCGTGTCGGTCGCGGTCCAGCCCGGGTAGGACTGCTCACGCCAATCCAGGAACGACTGCTCGCCGCGGTAGAGCCCCGAGCGGGCGTCGAACACCGCGAGCCTGTCGCGCTCGATCGTGTTCTTCAGCGCCTCGAAGGCTTTGGCGCGGAAGGCCGTGCGCTCCGCGCCGGAGAGGAACTTGAGCAGCTCCCACGCGCCGAGGGCCCACACGACGCGGTCCGTCGAGACCGGCCAGCTGCCCCCCGAGCCCGTGTCCTGCACGATCTCCAGGCGCGTCCCGTCGCGCCAGGTGCTCGTCTTGAACTCCAAGGAGTTCCTCGCTCGGGTCGGGTCTAGCCTCCCGAGCCCGAGGGCGACCGAGTAGGCGGTGTCGCGTGTCCAGACGTACTTCCAGAGCCGGCCGGTCTCGAAGCAACCGCCGGCGGGACACGGGATGGGCTGGCCGCCGTTGAACGCGAAGTCCGAGATGGAGTCGACGCTGTCCTCGCGGCTCTCCTCGATGGCGAGCGCGTAGAGGGCATCGAAGAGATCGTTTTTCGTGCGGACCACGGGCTGCCCGGCCATTTCGACGTACGTGCGTGGATTGGTGGGGTTATTGTCCCGCAGCGGAGCCGTGGTCGACAGCTCGTACGAGCGCGCGCAGGCGTCGTCACCGCCGATCACGACGCTCGCGGTGTCGGCGCCGTCTTGCCATTGGTCGGTCCCGCTCGCCCCAGGGCCCTCGGCCTCGACGCAAGGTCCGATCGTGATCATGCCGCCCTCCCCGCCCGAGCCGCCCTGCCCGGTCACGGTCGAGCCGCCTTGACCGGAGGTGCCAGAGCTCGTCGACCACGTGCCCGTCGTCGAGCCGCCACCCGTACCGGAGTCGTCGCCGCAACCGGCGAGCGCGAGCGCCAGGACAAGGGGGAGGAACTCACGGGAATCACCGCTCATCATCGTCCAGACCTTTCCCATACCCTCGACACCTCTCCGAATCATGGCCGCAGCACCAGCGCGCCGCTCGCCGGGACCGTGACGGTCAGCGACCCATTGCCAGCCACGGTCGCGCCGGGGCCGCCCAGCTCGTCCGTCAGCACCATGCCCGGGGGCCAGCCGAGCGCGCCGTTCACGTCGAACGTGGCCTGGACCGGCGCGGCGCTGCGCGTGAGCCCCACGATGGCGGCCGCTCCTTGTGCGATCTTCCGGCCGAAGATCAGCGTGTCCTCGGTCACGGCCAAGGACACGTAGGCACCGCGGCGAAGCGCCGGCACGTCCCTGCGCGCTTGGCCGAGCTTGCGAACGAAGGCGAGCGTCGCCGTCTCCTCTGCCGAGAGGGCTGCGTCGGGCCGGAAGAAGAGGCGGTTGTTCGGATCGGCTCCGCCCCATTGTCCGTATTCGTCACCGTAATAGAGGAGCGGCGCGCCGGGCAGGTTGAGCAGCCACGCCATACCGAGCCGTGTCCGCCGGTACGGCTCGGCGTCGGTCGGGGCGACGGCGGTGTTCGACCACTGGTTGCCGGGGATGCCGCGATCGTGGGCGGCGTCCTGGCCGCGGTAGTCGGCGAGGCTGGTGAACCGAGCGGTGTCGTGGCTCCCGATGTAGGGGGTCATGACCGCGCCGGACGGCCATTTCGACAGGCCGTGCTTCAGCCAATAGTCCGCGTGGAGCATCCCCGAGTCGCCGTAGGCGAACGTCCGGTAGGAGACGCCGTGGTAGAGCACGAAGTCGAACTGGCCGTCGAGGCCGTAGGGACCGACGTACTTCGAAATGGTCCCGTAGTTCTCGTCGTTGCAAGGGTCGGCGCAGTCGCTCCAGCCCATCGCCGTCTCCCCCATGAGGAAGTAGCGCGTGAGGCCCGACGGCTCGAAGGTCTCGCGGACCTCGGCGGCGAGGTTCCGGGTCGCGACCTCCTCCACGTGTTTCACCGCGTCCACCCGCAGGCCGTCCAGATCGAGCTCGTCGAGCCACCAGATCGCGTCGGCGACGATCTGGGCATTCGCCTCCGGCACCGTGTGATCGATGTCCGGCATGTAGCTCGCGAACATGCAGTCGAGGGCGTGGGCGGTCCAGTCGCAGTCCTGCGTGCCGCAGACGCACCCGGTCCGGAACCAGTCGGGGTGCGCCGAGACGTATTCGTGACCTTCGTGGACGTGGTTGACCACGTAGTCCTGGAGGATTCGAATTCCGTGCGCGTGCGCCTCCTTGACCAGGGCTCGGAGCGCCGCCTCGCCCCCGATCCGAGGGTCGACCTCCCGCGATTTGATGGGCCAGTAGCCGTGGTAACCGGTCACCTGGTGGACGCCGTCGCTGGCGGGATACGCGCTCGTCGGGTTCGTCTGGAACGGCGTCAGCCAGATCGCGCGGACACCGAGCTGGTCGAGCTTGCCCTCGGCGATGGCGAGACGGAGCCCTTCCAGATCGCCCCCCATCCAGTCGCCGCGGGGGTCGGCGTTCGGCGTCGGCGCGGCGTTGTTCGAGGGATCTCCGTCGCGATAGCGATCGGTCATGACCATGTAGATGAGCGCGTCGCGCCAATCGAACGGCTCGGCCTCGACCCAGAAGACGAGTCGGACGGGCTCGCCGGTCGCGCCATCTTGCGACTGGGGTCGGAGCACGAGGCGATACTTCCCGTCGCTCAGACCGCCGAGCGAGACCGTGGTCGCACCGTTCGCCGCGACGCTGAGCTGCGCCGAGGAGAGCGGGCTCGACGTGTCGTCCTTCAGGAGCTCCGCGGTGAAGCCCGCGGGGGAGGCGCCGCTGCCGGACACCGGAGCGACATAGGCCAGGCTGGCGGTGAAGGTGCCCTGCCCCGGCGCGGGCCGCGACACCTCGCTCGCATCGACGGTCAGCGTCGGAAGCGAGCAGTCGCGCACCTTCACCGCGGAGTTCTCGATCCCGTCGACGTATTTGCGTCGCCCCTCGGTCGGGTTGAGCACCCACGACGTGCCGCCCACGCCGTCGTCGTAGACGATCTTGTAGGCGTGGAGCCCGGGTGGCAGGTCGATCATCGCGGTGAACTCGCCCCCCGCGGTGGGCCCGGCCATGGGCGCCGCGGTCGCGAGATCGAAGCCCTGCCACTCGCCTGCGACGCGGACGTTCGTCGCAGGCGCGCCGCCCTCGAACGTGATCGTCGTGGGACAGAGGAGCGGCCCCGCGCCGCCGTCGCCGCCTGCGCCGCCGCTGCCCGACGACGACATCGAGCCCGCGCCCTGACCGCCACCGCCGCCCGGCCCCGCACCGACCGTGGGACCGGCGCCTGCGCCGGTTCCAGTGGGACCGTTCGCGTCGTCGCCACACGCGACCGCCACGACCGCAAACGCCAGCGCGACCGAAACACGAGCAAGGAGCTGCCGCATGATGCCTCGGGAAGAAGGCGAGCCTTGCTCAGCTCGATCGCCGCGTCGAGGGCCGCCGTGACGAAAGTGACTCAGGCCTGAGCGACGCTCAGATCGGCCCGTCCCCGAAGAGCCCCAGCTGCACCGGCTTGCGCGGGCGGGGGGCCGCCGGACGCTCGGCGGTCGAGTCGGCCGGCTCCGCGAGCTGCCGGAAGAGGCTCGCCTCGCGCCGATAGAAGCCTTGTGTGTGGAACGAGTCGTCGAGCTTCAAGAGCTCGTAGTCGAGGTGGTGGACGATCTCGTGCAGCAAAGTGCGGAGGAACGTCTTGGGCTTCACGACCTGACGCCGCTCGGCGGTGCGCATCCACACGCGGATGATCGCCGGCTCGTCCTCCTCACGAACGTAGAGGCCGTGCAGCTCCGCCGACTCGTCCTTCGGGCGCTTGGCCAGCACACGGACGACGAGCCGCTCCACGCCGCGGTCGTCGCAGATCGCGTTGGCCAGCGCCTGCGCGGCGCGCCCGACCTTGCGCCGATCTTCGATCGCGAGCGCCGCCTCGACGGCCTGCCGCGCCTCGCGGGCGCGGCAGGCGTCTCCCAGATCGATACGTGGTACCGCGTCGCTGGCGTCGTAGATGCGCCGGTCCTTCTTCGAGAGCCGCTCGTAGTAGCCGAACACCATCGACGCCCTCCGAATGGTGATCGACGGCTCTCGCCGCCGCAAGCAGAGAGAGAGCGGCGACTCCTCAGCCGCGCGGCGCGAATCGATCGCAGAGGTGCTCCACGAGCGCGACAGCGAGGCCGAGGCGACGGCCCGCGCGGCCGGCGCCGAGCGGGGGCGCGTGCAGGGCGAGACGAGCCGCCGCGTCTTCGAGCGAGCCCAGACGGCCTCGCGAGGTCCGCGCGACGAGGGGCTTGAGATCGAGGTGCGCGCGCGGGACCGAGGGGTCGAACGAGGCGAGCAGGTCGCGTGCGTATCGCCCCCAGCCCGCGAGCTTGTCCGTGGGTCGGAAGAAGGCGGCGAGCCGCGCCCGCGCCTCCGCGGGTGACGCCGCGGTCGTGAGCGCGTCGGGCGGGAGCCCGGCGTGGGCGAGCGCCGTGGGCGCGAGCGCGCGCGTCGGCGTGGTCACCAGGTCGAGCGTGGCGCCGTCGCCGATGCGCCGGAGCACGACGTGGAGGAGCTCGTCGGTCGGCCGGTCGGGCTCGAGGTACGAGAAGGCGTTCGCTTCGGCGAACACGACGACACAGTCATCGACGCCGGCGAGCTCGGGGGGCGGCGGACGCGGGGGCCTCTCCCCCCGCGGGCGCTTCTCGCGACGCCCGCCGCCCTTCGCCTGGTGCTCGATCTGCATGTCCACCATGCGCTCGAACGCGGCGAGCATCGGGTCGAACTTGCCGGGGGCACGGTCGAGGAACCCGAGCGCCTGTGAGACGGCCTCCACCGTGGACAGACATTCGGCGCGCGGCTCGCGGCGGATGCGGTAACGGCTCGCTTGCCTCGGGTTGATCCGGACGCGAGGGAGGGCGGCGAGGACGGGGTTTCGTTGGAGCAGCTTGCGGGCGGTGCTCCACGTCCCGTCCACCACGACCAGGGTGACCGGGAGAGCGGGCGGGTCGTGCTCGAGATCCCGCGCGCCCTCCCCTGGCCACAGGAGCACCGCGGGCCGCGCGGGGTCGGCGAGCAGGGACGAGAGCTGACCGCCTTCGTCCACGGTCGTGGTCACGAAGAGCTCCGCGTGCTCGACGGCGCGGACGGCCATCCACGCCGTGCCGATGGGCTTGCGGTGCTCGCGCGGGTGCTGGACGACGACCAGCCGAACCCCGCTCGTCAGCCTCGGGAGGAGCGCGCAGCAGCAGACCGAGATCGGCCGAAGGCAGGCGCTGCACACCTCGCGGTGCGGCCGCGCCTCAAGCACCGTCACCTCGCCCGGTCACGTCGATGACCAAGCTCCGGGCGCGCCGCGCGCGTTTCTTCGAGAGCTCGACGCCGAACGCGTCGAGCCCGAGGGCGTTTGCGACCGCGAGCATCGTTCCCATCCCGCAGAACGGATCGATGACCCGGCGCGCTTGGGTCGAGCGCAGCAAGAAACGGCCGGCGAGCGCGCACGCCTCGACGCCCATCGCTCGCGACCACGTCATCTTTCCGAGAGACGGCAGCACGTCGGGCAGAGCTTGGCTCACCTCGAAGCGGGCCTCACGCGAAAACGCCAGGAGGTGCGCGAAGGCGGGGCGGCCGAACGTCGTCTCCCCGGGGGCGACGCGGCACACGATCTTGTGGAACAAGCAGGACAGCCCGGCGCTCTCCGCGGCGCGCTGGACCAGGTACCCCTTGTCGATCCATCGGCCGTCGCGCTTGATGTCGGTCTGGTAAAATGCGATGACAGCTTCGTCATGTGTTTTGCGGCAGGCCAGCTCGGCCGTCTCGAGGAACCAGGTGCGCCACGCCTCGAGGGTCGCGCCCCCGAGCTCGCAGACGTCCGGGAGGGACGTGACGATCGCGTCGCTCGCCGTCAGCGTCGCGCCCTCGAGCCAGGCGCGGCCGTCCCCGCAGAGCACTTCGCGGGTGGGCGGGATCAGCGGTTCGTCGCTCAAGTGGGCTGGGGCGGCGCGGCGTCCCCGCCGAGCACCGCGAGGCCGGCCCGACGCATCACCCCCTCGGGTGGCTCCTGGCCCAGCCAGATCCGGTACGTCGCCTCGGCCTGCCGGACGAGCATACCCAGGCCGGAAGCCGTGCGGAGGCCGGCGGCCTCCGCGGCGACGAGGAAAGGCGTTCGCTCCGGCCTGTAGATCACGTCGAGGACCGCCGCGTCCTTGCGCATGGCCGAGAAGGGGACGAGCGCGGCGATGGGCTCGCCCGGCGCGCCGCCGAGCATGCCGGCGCTCGTGGCCTGGATGACGAGATCCGCCGAGCGCGCGAGCTCGGACCATTGCAGCCGCATCTCCATGGAGAGCTTGGTCAAGGCCACCGCCTGGTCGCCGGTGGGCCACACGGCGGCCATGCCGCCGAGCGCACGGACACGCTCGGCGCTCTTCGACTCGTGGATGGCTTCCGTGTGGCTCCACGATCGGGTCGTGACCCCGACGAGCGCGAACCCGAGGCGCTTGCAGGCCGCCACGGCGGCCAGGGCCGCCCCGCCGGCGCCGATGACGACCGCCCGGCCACGCGCCGGCGTGAGCGCCGCGATCTCCGCCTGGAGCGCGCTCACGTCCGTGTTGTAGCCGGCGCGCTTGCGCCCCGCCTCCACGGCGATGACGTTCAGGGCGCCGACCGCGGTCACCGAGTCGTCGAGCCGGTCGACAAGGCCGACCGCCTCGGTCTTGTAGGGCAAGGTGATGTTCGCGCCTTCGTAGAAGCCGTCGCGGATCATCTGCACGCCGCGACGCAGCTGCTCGATCCGCGCGATATCGAGCGCGTTGTAGGTGTGCCGAAAGCCGGCCACGCGGAAGGCCGCGGTCATCATCGGGGCCGAGATGGAGTGCCGCACGGGGTGGCCAAGCAGGACGAAGCTCTTCTGGGGAGCCGCGCCTTTGTCTTCACCCGAAGTCGTCATTGTCTCAGCGTAGTTGACCTGCCCGACGGGGGCGAGCAACCCGCTTCCGGAAAAAAAGGCGGTCACGGAGGGCCGGCTCGCCGTCACGTGGTCCCGACGAGGAGGCTCTCATGTTGCAAACTCTCCTGCCCGCCCGCCGGCGTGGCCTTCGATTCTGGGCGGTGACCTGGCTCACGTCGTTCATCGCGGTCGGCACCCTCGGCGGGGGGACGGCCGAGGCCTGCCCGGCGGGGGGCGGCGACAATCGCCCCGTCGCGGTCGAGCCCGAGCTGTCCGAGGCGGAGGAGCTCCTGCTCGAGGCACGGGAGCTCGAGAGCGCGGCGTCGTCCGAGTCCGCGAAGGCTCGCTCCGCTCAGGCAACCGCCAGCCGGCAGCGCCAGCTCGCCTCAGCGTTCCGCGAGCGCGCGCGCCTCTTCCCCGAGCTCGACACCGAGACCCTCCTCAGGAAGGCGCAGTCGGCCGATCGCGAGGCGCGAAGCGCCGAGGCGCGCGCGCGGACGCACCAGAGCCGCGCCAAATCGCTCCGAGCCCGGGCGGCCGAGCTCCGCGCCCTCGCCAAGCGGCTCACCTTCGACGACGGCACGCGGATCTTCTGAGCGAACGTCCCGTGCTCGCGCGGCGGTGGCGCCTCACGGGCGCTCTTCGAGGCGCCCCGCGCGCACACGCGCGTCTCGAACCTGGATGACGAATGGCATCGCCGTCATGCGGAGATCGCCGCGCCCGTCGTGCTCCAGGACGGCGACCGCGCCCGACGCAAACGAGCGATCACGCGCGCGCAGCGTGAGCTCGAAGTCATACGGGTAGGCCCTTCGCCCGTCGCTGAGGAAGGCCTCGGGGCCGGGCCCGACCGTGGACGAGACGAGCTTGCCGCCTGTCGCGAGGTGGGGAGTCGCGCGGGTGGCGCGTGCCTCCGTGAGGTCGGCGACCGCGAGATCGAGATCGACACCGCTCTCGTGTGGCAACGAGGCGGCCAGGAAGACGGGCTGCTCGGGGAGGACGACGCCCACGGCGGCCGCCCACGACTCGATCTCCAGGCGGCGCGAGCCGTCCCGAGCGACGAGCGCAGCCGCCAAGAGCGAGAGGTCGGCGCGGAGGACCTCACGTGTGCTCGCGGTGGCGCGTGACGCCGGCGTCGCCGCGAGGAGCCCGTCGAGGATCTGCAGCCCCGCGTCGAAGTCCCCGCGCAGCGCGCGCAGCTCGGCGATGACGCGCACCGCGTCCATCGAGGCCGGCTCGAGAGAGAGCGAACGGACGAGCCAGTCCTCCGCGGTGAGGCGAGCGGCGGACGATCCCAGCGAACGAAACGCAGCCATCCTCAACGCAGGAGCATCCGCCGGCGCGAGGTCGGCGATGGATGCGGTCGCGCGGGCCGCCTCCTCGCCGCGCCCGGCGGCCGCGAGCGCGTCTGCCAAGGCGACGTAGACCAGCGCGGAGCCCGGGCCGTCGAGGCGCGCTTGCGTCGCCACCCGCAACGCCGCTGTCGGATCGTCGCGTTCGATTGCCTCCTCGACGGTCCTCACGTCCCCGAGCCAGGGGTCCGGAGGAGGTGGTGCGGCAGGCTTGCCTCCCCCGAACGCCACGGGCATCAGCCCCGAGAGCGGCTTCTCGGTCGGTCCGCTCCCGTCGGCAGGCGCAAACGTGAGCGGATACGTGACCGTCACCGAGCCGCCGGGCGACTCCGGGAAGCTCAGCGCCTCGAGCGCCCGGACGACGCAGGCGACAAAAGGCGGGTGCGCGATCTCGGTCTCGAGGACCCGCGCGACGCCGACAGAACCGTCACGATCGATCCGGAAGGACGCGACGACGCGCCCCTTCACGCCGGGCTTCTGGCGCATGGCGTCGATGTAACAAGCGCGAAACCGGCCGAAGTTGCGCCGCACCACCAGCTGGATCGCGACCGGCGGCAGGCGCCCCGGAGGCGAGGGCGGCGGCGCGGCCGCGGCCGGAGCGGGCGCGTTGGCCGAGAGCGCCTTGGCGACCGCGGCGACGTCTTTCTCCTGCGCGGGGTCCCCCGCTCGGGCCGTGGGCGGCGACGCGGGCAGATCGCCGGCCATCGGATCGAGCTGGGCGCGTGCCTCGGACGGCGCGGTGGGGCGCGCGGAGGCCGCAAACACGCCGACGATCTCGGCGCCCGGAGCGCGAGCCGGCAAGAGGGGCGGCGCAGGCGGCGCGAGCGCCACCGAGGCGACCCACGCTGGTGCGCTGGCCGGGATCTCCACCGAGGACGGCTCCGCACCATGGCTCTGGAACGCGGCGAGCAGCGACGCGTCGGTCGCGTGGAGCGGGGCCGTGCTCCCGAGCCCGCCGGCCGCCCGAGCAAGGAGCGCGAGCCGCTCGCTGTCCCGCGCTCCGCCGGGGACGAGCCAATCCACCCGGGCGCCGCCCTGGAGCTTTCCGGCCGCGAGCTCCAAGGCCTTCGAGTCCACCTCTCCGGCGGTCGCCACGCCGTCGCTTACAATGACGATTCGGTCATGTCGCTGATCACGTGCTCGCGCCGCCGCCCAGCCGAGCGCGCCCGCGAGATCCGTCGCGCCCAAGGCGCCTCGCTCACCGAGCGTGGTCGCGAAGGCCGGCCCGATGTCGCCGGCGGTCCCGTCGAAGAGGATCTCCGGGCGCCCGTCGTACGCGGCGACGACGAGCGGGGAATTCGGCGTGAGGACGTCTTTCGCGATCAAGCGAACGACCTCCGCCTCCCGCGGGAGGTCGTAGGATCGGGCGGCGCTCGTCGCGAGGAGGACCAGCGTCGAGGCGGCGGTCCCGGGCCCCGGCGCCGTGCCCGGTCCCGGCGCCTGCCCGACCAGACGAACGCTGACGCGCCGCTCTTCGCCCTCGCCGAGCGCGATCTCCTCGGTCTCCAGCACCCGAGCGCCACCAGGGCCGCCCAGCCGGCGCTCGTGGAGCCGCAGCCCCTCGGCGGACGCGCCGACGGTGAGCGCGTCAGCCGGGAACGACAGCGTGCCCCGCGCCGGTCCGGAGGCGCGCAGCACGAAGCCGAGCTCGGTCCAGGTCGTCCTCCCCGCGGCTCCGATGACCGGCGTGGATGCCTCGACGGTGACCTGGCCGGTGCCAGTCCAGCCGAGGGACGGAGGATCCGGCGTCGGCAGCGCGGGCCAAGGCGCCTCGGCCACGCGCGCCGGCTCGGGTGGAGGCGAGACCGCGGCCCCGGATCGGGGCGCGCACGACGAAGACGCCAGAACCAGCCCGGAGAACGCGACTCCGCGGGCGCAACGGAGAGCCAACCGCATCGTCATTCGATCCACCTCCGCGAGCACGCAAGACACAGCCGGGTTCGACAACGACCCCCGCGGAGGATTGGATCGCACGGCTCTTCTGTTTGTGGCGCCCCCGGCGCGATTTGAACGCACGACCTTCGGTTTAGGAAACCGCTGCTCTATCCACTGAGCTACGAGGGCAAGTTGTCTTGGAACGATGCGGGTGCTGCGGGAGCGCCTCCGGGCTTCAAGGGAAGCGAAGAGTGGATCAAACAGGTGGCCCCCGTCCAGACGGATCGCGATGACCGTCCGGACAGGCCTCCTTACGAATCATCCCCGTGTCAGGGCGCGAGCGTTTCTCCCCGCGCGAGCGCGGCCGCGACGCGCTCGAAGACCTCCGCGTCGTGACGGCGTTGCGCGGCGGTCCTGCGCGCCTCGGACGCGAGCGGCAGCTTCATCCGGTCGACCCCGGCGAGCGCGTCGCGATGCCGCCCGAGGAAGGCCCAGTAGAGCGACGGGAAGGGGCACGACTTCTTGGGATCGAAGCGACAGCTCTCGCAGTAGTCGCTCATCTTGTCGATGTACGCGGAGCCCGCGACGTACGGCTTCGTCGTCATCAGGTCGCCGACCCCGAACGTGCCCATCGCGTGGACGTTCGGCTCCACCACCCAGTCGTACGCGTCGATGTAGGCGACCCAGAACCAGTCGGTCAGCTCGCGCGGCGAGACGTCGAGCAGCGTGGCGATGTTCGACAGCACCATCAGCCGCGTGATGTGGTGGCTGTACCCGTCCTCCCACACGGCGGCGACGACCTCGTCGAGGCAGCGCAGGCCCGAGCTCGAGCCCCAGTAGGCGGGCGGCACGGGTCGGTCGGCGCCGAGGACGGAGGTGAGCGAGCCGCCGTCGCCTCCCGGCGCCGCGGGCCAGGGCTCTTCGCTCCAGCCGTCGAAGCCGCCCTTGCCGGGTCCGCTCGCGGTCGGCTGCGTGACGCCGCGGAGCACCCGGAAGCCGTCCGTCGCGTCGTGTACGTGGTGGACGAACTCGCGCCAGCCGAGCACCTGCCTGATGAAGCCTTCTTTGCTGGAGAGCGGGATGTCCATCCGCTCGACGTCGTCGACGATCTGCTTCGGGCGGAGGCGGCCGAGGTTGAGGAGCGGGCTGATGCGGGTGTGGAAGAGCGTCCGCGAGCGCGTCGACATCGCGTCCTCGAAGGGACCGAAGAGCGGTAGGCAGTGTTGCTTCGACCAGCGCCAGGTCTGCTCTGCGTCCGCTCGCGTCGCGGGGAGCGCCTCGGGCCGGAGCGCTCCCGGATGGTGCGCCATCCGGCTCGCCACGAGCTCGCAGACCTCCTCGGTGATCGCGTCGACCTCGAAAGTTGGGGCCGCCGGAGCCGGCGGAGAGCCGGGCCATGCCTGCCGGTTCTCCGCGTCGAAGCTGAGCTTCCCACCGACCGGCTTGCCGCCCTTCATGAGCACGCCCAATCGACGCCGCACACCGCGATAGAACGCGTCCATGCGCCACGGACCGGGGCCCTGCAGATCCTCCCTCTTCGTGAGCCACCCTTCGTGCGGGATCTCCAGCAGCGCGCCTCGATCGAAGAGCGGCGCGAGCTCGACGCGGAGCTCACGCTCCGCAGGCCTCATGACCCGCAGCGGCCCGAGCTCCGCGGTCAGCCCTTCGAGCGCGGCCGCGTAGGACACGCCGACGACGTGTCGCACGGCGACGCCCCGCGCGGCCTGCTCGATCGCGAAGTGGCGCAGGTTCGTGAGCACCAGCGCGAGCTTCTGCTTGTGGTACGGGCGGCGCGCCGCCTTCTCGGGGCACTCGACGACGACGATACCGAGCTCCTTCGGGTCCTCGCGGGACAGCGGGCCGATCTCGTCGCTCAGCTGGTCGTAGGGCACGAACAGCCAGCGCCGAGATTTCTCCGTCCAGCGGTGCGAGGCGAGCGCGCGTGAGAAGGCTCCCATCGCGGACCTCTATCACGGCGCGCGGCGGTGCACCGTCACGCTTCGCCGCAGTGCTCCCGCTCGAGCTCCAGCAGCCGCGCGTGCACCGGGATGGCGAGGTAGGTCGCGCGGTACTTCGGCGCCTCGATCCGGTCGGCCTTGAAGCGGATCCGGGTGCCGGCCCGCCGCAGGGTGACGACGCCGTCTTCCAGCAAGCCTCCGCTCGCGAGCTGAGCTTCGACGAGCGCGAGCTCGATCTCGGGTAGGCCGCCTTCCCTTGGCCCCGCCGCGGAGGTCGCGAGCGCCTCTCGCGCGATCTCCGCCGCGCGCCCAGGGTCTCCGCGGAGCAGCGCGATGCGCGCGAGGTTGCCGAGGATTGGGACCTTGAACCAACGATTGAGGGGCCTCTCCCGGGACTCGGCCAACGTACGCTCGGCGTCCTCGAGATCACCTCGCGCCACCTGCACCATTCCGAGGATGGCGCGCGAGGGATCCTCGGCGAACCGGAACCGGGAGGACAGCGAGAGCTCGAGTGACGCGGACGCGTGCTCGAACGCGGCGTCGATCTCCCCCTGGGCCATCTCCGCGAGAGCCAGGTTCTGGAGCGCCTCCATCTCGGTGAGGACGTCGCCGAGCCGAGCGGCCGTCATGCGACCTCGCGCGATCCACCCGTGCGCTTCGGCAAAGGCGCCCAACGCGTTGAGGTCGATCCCGACGTCGAGGCAGGCCCGACACCACGCGAGCGGACGGCTCTCGAGCACCGCCTCCGCGGCAAGATCGTGGTGGAGGCACAGGTCGAAGCGCTCCTCGTAGTAGGCGATCCAGCTCTTCGCTCGATGCAAGGAGGCCCGCACGAGCGGCTCGTCTGGAGCGCTCGCAACGAAGCGCTCGAGCTTCCCGAGGATCTCTGCCTCGAGGTCGCGCATGTTGCGACGCCGGCAGTACGACAAGAGCGAGACGAACCGATGCGCGAAGCGCGCGCATCGCTCGTCGGCGCGCGTGACCACGCCCCGGGCGAGGTCCATCGCGTTGGGTCGATCCATCCGGGAGAGCGCGAGCGCGTAGACGCTCGCGGCCTCGAGCCAGGCGGCCTCGTCGGCCGCGAGCTCGAGGGCCTTGCCCGACCAACGCTCTCCTTCCTCCAGGCGGCCGACGACCATGTAAGCCTCCGCGAGAAGGGCGAGCGAGCGAGCGAGCGTCTCGACCGGAAGCTGCTCGATCGCCCGCTCGCCGATCGACACCGCGAGGTGCGCGTCTCCGTTCGCGAGCGCGGCTTCGACGAGGACCGCCGGATCGGTGGCCGCAGGGAGGTCGACCTCGGTCGGCGCGGCGATCGTGGGGGCTTGGAGATCGAAGAGGGCCCGGCGCATCTCCTCCGCCGTTCGCCATCGCCGCTGCGGGCTGAACTGCAGCGCGCGATCGAGCACGGCCGCGAGCGCCACAGGCAAGCCGGGCGCGAGCGTCGCCACCGGCGCGACCTGCTCGCGCGCCGCCTTGAGCCAGGCGCCCGCGACCGATGTGTCTTCGTGGACGTGGTGGCCCGTCAGCAGCCGCACGGCCAGCGCCGCCGCGGCAAACAGATCGGTGCGCGCGTCGGTGTCTTGCCAGCGACCAGCGGCCTGCTCGGGTGCCAGGAACCCAGGCGTGCCGACGAGCGAAAGCCCCGAGCCGGTGCTCGATACCAGCGGCGGCATTCCCATGATGCGCGCCGCGCCGAAGTCGAGCAGGCGAAGCGCGCCGGACGGCGTGAGGAGGATGTTGTCCGGCTTGACGTCGCGATGGACGACGCCAGCGGCGTGCACGGCCTCGAGCGCCTCGAGCAGCCGATCCAGGATGCCGAGGAGCTCGGGCACGCCGAACGTCCCGCCGGCGTCCCGGGCGCGTTGCTTGAGCGTCACGCCCTGCTCCACGAGCTCCATCACCGTGTAGATCTCGCCTCGCGGTCCGACACCGTCGCCAAGCACGCGCAAGACCGCTGGATGATCGACCTTTCGCGCGGCCTCGCGCTCCCGCTCGAAGCGTGCCCGGACCAGCCTGTCGATCGCCAGGGCCGGGTGCAGGACCTTCACCGCTGCGCGAGCGCCGTCGTCCCTCGTGGCGGAGTACACGGTTCCCATGCCTCCCCGCCCGATCACCCCGTCGAGCCGGAACCCACCGGCCACCACGGACCCCGGCCCGAACGCTGGACCCATTCCTCCTTCTACCCCGCTTCGGGCGCGGCGACGGCACGGTCGATGCTCGGCTCGATTGAATGAGCAGACGACACCCGACCGTGGCCCAGAAACAGCCGCGTCCAGACGATGGCCACGCCTTCATCCAGGACCCGACGGAGCACGAGGCCCCCCCGAAGGACGCGGAACATGAGCCGGACGCGGCCGGGTCGCTGGCCGAGGAGCTGGGGGAGGAGTTCGTCGTCGCGGCGACCTCCAACGAGGACATGGGCGAGCAGCGGTTCGAACAGACGAGCGTGACGGAGGTCGGGGGCCCCTTCCTCGACGAGGACGGCGGGCGGGAGATCGTCGACGACAACGACTCGAACAACCCGCCCGGGGCGACGCGAGAGCCCTTTCCGACCGCCATGCGCAGCGATCTCGAGCCCCCCTCCTCCATCGTGACCGGCGTTCGCCGCGGCTCACGCTGAAGGCGGCTTCAGCTCGGCCCCGCTCGATCCGTATTCGGGCCGAGAGCCCCATGACGTTGCACGACGCCGTCGCTCACGCGGCGGAGACGATCCAGGACGGCCTCTTGGCCTGCGAAGAGGAATGCGTGAAGCGCACGCTGGCCCCGTTCGGCGGGGGCTGGGAGGGCGTCCTCGTCGAGCGGCAGGTCGCCGGCGTCCTCGTTCGCGGCGTCACCATCACACGAAATGGCGAGGTCCTCGGGCGATGGACCGTGAGCCTGGTCCCGCGAGGCTCGCAGCTGGTCACCCTGGCAGTCCCGGGCTGAGGCTCGTCGCCACACTGCGCGCGCTTGGCGGCGCACCGCGGAGCCGGATAGCCTCGTCTCCACGATGGCTAAGACTCCGCTTTTCTCCTCCCTTCAGCGCACCCTCCGACGTGCTCTGGGCGTCCAGTCCCCCGAGTCGAGCGACAAGGAGCGTGTCCTCGCTCGCCGACGCGCCTTCCTCAAGGCCTCGCTCGGCACCGCCGGCTTGGGCCTCGCCCCCACGGTCGCGGGCTGCGGCGACGACGAGGAGACCCCCGGAGAAGAGGTCATCGCCATCGTCGGCGGCGGGATGGCAGGCATCCACTGCGCCTACCAGCTGAAGGAGGCCGGAATCACCTCGACGGTCTACGAGGCGGCGAAGCGAGTCGGCGGCCGCATGTACAGCGCGACGGGGCTCTTCTCGCAGGACCCGGCGCAGCTCTGCGAGCTCGGCGGCGAGCTCATCGACACCGGGCACAGCACCCTGCACGAGCTCGCCCAGCAGCTTGGTTTGCAGCTCGACGACAGGACGAACGAGCCCGCCGGGATCGAGACGGAGACCTACTGGATCGAAGGCGCCAAGGTCGACAACGCCGTCATTCAGCAGCAGTTCAACACCCTCGCGCCGGTGTTCCTGGCCGCGCTCGAGGCCGCCGACAACCCGGACGACTCCACGGCGTACGACGAGCTCGACGCGACGAGCCTCGACCAATGGCTCAAGGACAACGTCCCGGTCGCCCAGTATCCCGAGCTGCACAACGTGCTGCAGGTGGCCTACCGAGGCGAATACGGTCTCGAGAACACCGAGCAGTCGTCGCTCAACCTGATCTACCTCATCGGCTCGGACGACCCCGATCCGTTCCGCATCTTCGGCGTGAGCGACGAGCGCTTCCACACGCACCTCGGCAACGAGTCGTTCCCCAAGCTCCTCGCCGAGCTGCTCGAGCCCGACCAGATCCAGCTCGAGCACAAGCTCGTGGCCGCGCGTGACGCGGACGGCGGGTTCGAGCTCGACTTCGAGACGCCGAGCGGTCCGAAGACGGTGTCCTGCACGCGCATCGTCTTCGCGCTCCCGTTCACGCTGCTGCGTGAGGTCGACCTGAGCGGGCTCACGCTCTCGGACGAGAAGCGCCAGGTCATCGCCGAGCTCGGCTACGGCACGAACGCCAAGGTCATGGCCGGCTTCTCGGAGCGCGTCTGGCGCAACATGACGAACAGCGCCAACGGCAGCCTCACGACCGACCTCGGCGTGCAGCAGACCTGGGAGACCACGATCGGCCAGGAAGGCACGCACGGCATCATCACGAACTTCCTCGGCGGCCAGCAGGGCACCGCCTCCGGCACGGGGACCGAGGTCGAGTGGGTGAACGGCATCCTGCCCGATCTCGAGCAGGTCTGGCCCGGCATGACGGCCGCCTTCACCGGCACCGCCGTCCGCATGCATTGGCCGACGGTCCCGACCATGAAGGGCAGCTACGCCTGTTACAAGGTGGGTCAGTGGGCCTTCTTCGAGCTCGAGGGCGCGCGCGAAGGCAACGTGCATTTCTGCGGCGAGCACTGCTCGCTCGACTTCCAGGGGTACATGGAAGGCGCCGCGGAGACGGGGGCCCTGGTCGCCGCCGAGATCATCGAAGATCAGGGCGCCACCAAGCCCCAAGGCTTGCTCCAGGTGCTCGGCCCGAAGCTCGTCATTCCGCAGTCGGTCTACAAACACGGGCGATGGGGCAAGCTGAACCCGTTCGAGAGGCGCCGCATCAAGCGCGACGTCCTCGCCCGCCTGGCCGCCGAGCTCGACACCGCAGCGGAGTGATCATCGCGCCGCGCTCACGCGCTCGAGCAGCTCGGCGTAGCGCAAGAGGCTCATGACCCCCAGGTAGCGCTCGCGGACCCGCTCGTGCGCTGCCGCCCCCAGCCGGCCGGCCTCGGCCGGGTTCTCCAGCAACTCGCGGAGCGCCCGGCCGAGCGCGTCCAGATCGGTCGGAGACGGAAGGAGCACGCCGCTCACGCCGTCTTCTATCTGGTCCTGGATGCCGCCGACGGCGCTGGCGACGACGGGCCTCGCCTTCCACATGGCCTCCGTCACGGTGAGCCCGAAGCCCTCTCGAAGGCTCTTCTGCACGACCACCGCGGCGTGCCGCTGCAGCGCGTTCACGATCGCCCCGTTTTCGTCGACGTCTTCCGTGGGGAGCGTCGCGAGGTGGATGCGATTGCGCGTGCCGTGCGGGAGGGCACGCCACGCCGTGACCACGTCGTCGAAGACGCGCGCGCCCTCCGGATCGTCTGCGACCGCCTTGACGTTCGGGCCGGCCAGGACGAGCTCCGCGTCCGCAGGGGTCGCGCCATTCGACAGCCTCGCGAACCCCTCCATCACGCCTTGCATGTCCTTCAGCTCGTCCCACCGGGAGACCTGGACCACGAGGGGTGTCTCCCACGCGCTCGCTCTCCCCATGCGGATCACGTCGGCGCGGCGCTGCACGCGCCCCGGCGTCCCGTCGAGCCGGGTGAAGCCGTGGTCGGCCGGCTCGGGCGGCGGGCCCTCCACCAGCCCGACGTGAACCAGGATGGTGTGGACGGCAGGCTCGGCCATCGGCTGGTTCTTCGACGAGAAGATGTCGATGCTCGGAGGAATGACGGCCGACTTTCCGTGGTCACAATACGGCGGGATGTAGGCGCTGCGAGAGAACACAAAAGCCGGAATGTCGCAGAGGTAGGGCTCGAGGAAGCGCCACCCGCGCTCGGTCTCCTCGTTGGCTCCGTCGCTGCCGATGTGGCAACGCCACACGACGGAGAGCCCCGCCGCGAGCAGGTGGGGGCCGAGCCCGGCCGTCTGGGGATCGTGCAGGATCGCGACGTCGCCCGGACGAACGATGGCCGCGAGCGCGCGCGCGTTCTCGTGCAGTGTCTGATCGTAGACCACCCGCTCCGCTGCGCCGAGGGGCGAGGCGTCGCCGAGCGCGCCATGGAGCGCGTGATGCAGCCGCTTCGTGACGCGGAAGAACGCCGGCCGTCCCTCGATGACGAGCCACCGCGCGTCCATCCCGACGCCGCGCGCGTATCCGACGAGGGAGCGGAGCATCTCCGCGACGCCGCCTCCCACCGCTGGAGCTGATGTTCCAGATGACACGCTGCCCGAGCCGCTCCCGGAGGGAGCGCGCGGCATCGAGCACGCGCCCGACCTGCTCGCCGAGGACGGGCTCGAACGCGGCGATGGGGCGCGGCTGCACCGACACCTCGTGCACTCGGATCTCGGCGTCGGGCGCCATTGGCGAGATCGAATGCAGGGCCCGTGCCCCGCTGCCCCCGAGCGGGCCTACTTCAGCTTCTCGAGCGCGGCGCGGACGCGGTCGGGGATGGGTACCGCCTTGCGCGTGGCCCGATCGACGAAGACATGCACGAAATACCCGTCCGCCACGGACTCCGCCCCGCCCTCTCGGAAGATGCCCACCTCGTACCGAACGGCGCGGTTCCTCAGCTCTCCCACGCGCACGCCGGCTTCGATGGGCTCCGGATACGCGATGCCCTCGTGGTAACGACAGCCCGACTCGACCACCACACCGATCGTGCCGCTATGCTGGATGTCGAGCCCGCCCTCGCGGACGAGGTAGAGGTTCACCGCCGTGTCGAAGTAGCTGTAATACGTGACGTTGTTGACATGACCGTAAGCATCGTTGTCCATCCAGCGCGTGGTGATGGGCGCGAAGAACGGGTATCGGCTCCGGGGCTGGCGGCTCGCTTCGGGCATGGTAGGACTTCTTCAATACGACAGCGCGCCGCGGAAGAGCAGGCCGAGCTCGGCGTCGCCGATCGGCCGAGGCGCGTTCTGGAGGAGCCGCTCCTGCGGGAGCGTCGCGCGGACCAGAGCACGTCCCCGGCGGCGGCGTTATCCTCGGCCGTGACGATGAGGCGACGCTGGACGACCTGGATCGGCGCCACGATGGCGGTCTTCATCGCGGCCGGCCTCGCGCTCCTGACGACGTTTCGCGCCGCGCCGTTGCCGGAGCCGCCGCCGTTCGAGGGAGAGCTGCCGCGAGCGTCACCGCCGGAGGGCATGACGCTGCACAAGCTGCCGACCGGCATCACCCACCGCAGCGCCGCCTTCGCCTACCGCGGCGGCTCGTTCTCCGACGCGCGCGACTTCACGATGACCGCCGTGCTCGTTCGGCACCCGAAGGGCGATCTCCTGATCGACACCGGCTTCGGGCGCGACGTGGACGCGCATTTCGCCCTCATGCCGGCCTTCTTCCGGGTGACCACCTCCTACGAGCGCACGCGCTCGGCGGCCGAGCAGCTGGATGCCGCCGGCTACGATCGATCCCGGCTGCGCGGGGTCGTGCTGACACACGCGCACTGGGATCACGTCAGCGGGATGGGCGAGCTCGCCCAGACGCCGGTGCTCGTCACGAAAGCGGAGCGTAAATTCATCGAAGAAGGAGGCTTCCTCACCGCCGTCGCCCGGAGCATCCCGGCGGTCCGGTACGAGACCTACGAGCTCGACGGCGGCGCCTACCTGGGCTTCCCCGCCAGCCACGACGTCTACGATGACGGCTCCGTCGTCATCGTGCCGGCGCCCGGCCACACCCCCGGCTCGGTCATCGTCTTCGTGACGCTGCCGGGGGGCGGGAGGTTCGCGTTCGTCGGCGATCTCGTCTGGCAGCTCGAAGGCATCCTCCAGAGGGAGGAGCGTCCGTGGCTCCAGCGTACGCTCGGGGACACCGACGAGGCGCTCGTGCGCGAGAACATCCTCCGGATGGCCTCGCTGGCGGCGAGGTTCGACGATCTGCACGTCGTCCCCGCGCACGACGCCCGCGCCTTCGCCGCCATCCCGGCGCTCTGATGCTCCTGGTCGGGCGTCGTGCGCCGGGGCTGGCCTCCTGCAGAGAGAGTCAGCGAACCTTCAGCGTGACCTCGACGTTTCCGCGGGTCGCGCGCGAGTACGGGCAGACCTGGTGGGCCGCGTCCATCAGCTCCCGCGCGGTCGCGAGGTCCACCCCCGGCAGGTGCCCCTCGAGCTCGACCGCGAGCCCAAACGCCTCGCCCGACTTGCCGATCGTCACGTGCGCAGTGATCTCGACCGGGCCCGTCTGGACCTTCCGCATCCGCGCGACGAGGCCGAGCGCGCTGCCGAAGCAGGCCGAATAGCCTGCCGCGAAGAGCTGCTCCGGATTGGTCCCCGGGGCGCCGTCGCCGCCGAGCCCCTTGGGCATCGACAGCGGGAGGTCCAGCGTGGCGTCGTCCGACTTCACGCGCCCGGCTCGGCCGTTCGTGGAGGTCGCGTGCGCGGTGTAGAGGGGGGAAAACTCGGCGCTCATGATGATGTCTCACTCTCTTCCGGTTGGGCCGCGCACGAAGCGCGGACGTGGCTCGTCAGTCTCCTGAGCTCGTCGCGCAGCCGCGCGAGCTCCTTCCACTTGCCGTCGAGGCGGCACAAGAGCTGCTCCTGAATGGCGCGGGCGCCCTTGCGGAGCCCCTTGCCCGCCGCGGTGAGCGAGACGAGCACGACGCGCTCGTCCTCCGGGTCGCGCCTCCGAACGACGAGGCCCTGCGCCTCCATTCGCTTCAACACGGGAGTCAGCGTTCCGCTGTCCAGCTGGAGCCGGAGGCCCAGCCGCTTGACCGAGACCGTCTCCTCTTCCCAGAGGACGAGCAAGACGAGGTACTGCGGGTAGGTGATGCCGAGCGGAGCCAGGAGCGGCGCGTAGGCCTGCGTGACCGCGCGAGACGCCGCGTAGAGGGCGAAACACAGCTGGTCGTCCAGCCGCGGCGTCTTCTCGGGAGCGGTCGTCGTAGCCATGTACACAATTCAATAGTACACAATTCAATTGTGTCAAGCCTCGAACCGGCTGCCACGCCGCTCAGGGCTGGAACACCGCGTACGCGCCGACCTCCTCGAGCACCGTGGTGACGGGCGGCTCCGCGCAACGCTCGGCGATCCGGGCGGTGAACGCCTTGAACTCCTCGAGCTCGGCGAGCGGGTTCGCGCCGCTCGGCGCCTCGATGCGCGCGAGGTGGAAGAACGTCAGACCGTCGGCCGCCTTGAACGTCGCGTACCGGACTCCCGACGGCCGGCTCGCGGTGAGGCGCTCGAAAACGGCTCGGACCAGGCGCTCGTTCTCTTCCACGCGCTCGGGCAAGAGCTTGTAACGGACCAGCAACGTCTTCATCGGGGACCTCCGCTCCGACGACGAGCCAGCTCGCCAGAAGGATGCGCTCGATCGTGGCTCGCGGAAGCCGCTACAGTCCCCTCATGTCCGAGGCCGCTGAATCCATCGCCAAAGCTCGCGACGCGTTCCTGAGCCTGGTCGAAGACCTTCGCCCCGAGCTCCACCGGTACTCCGCGAGACTGACCGGCTCGGTCGTCGAGGGCGAGGACATCGTCCAGGAGACGCTCGCGAAGGCGTTCTACGCGCTCGGCCAGCTGCCGGAGGTCCCCCCGCTCCGCCCCTGGCTCTTCCGCATCGCCCACAACACCGCGGTCGACTACCTGAAGAGCCACGGCAAGAGCCTGACGGACGTGCGCGCCGACATGACCGACGTGGTAGACGCGACGGCGGAGGAGCCTCCCGATCCCTTCGCCGTCCGCGCGGCGCTGGCGCAGTTCCTCGTTCTCCCGGTAAGCCAGCGCAGCGCGGTCATCCTGAAGGACGTGCTCGGCCACTCGTTGGAGGAGACCGCCGAGACGATGGGGACCACCGTCCTGGCCGTCAAGGCCGCCCTCGTCCGCGGTCGGGGAACCCTGCGCGCGTCGAGCGTGGAGGCGAGCGCGCCGAGAGGCGAGGTCTCGCGAGAGCAGCTCGATCGGTACGCCGCGCTCTTCAACGCGCGCGACTGGGACGGCGTCCGCGCGCTCGTGGCCGACGACTGCCGGCTCGATCTGGTGTCCAAGTCCCAGCGCCGCGGGAAGCAGGTCGGTCTGTACTTCGGTCGCTACGAGAAGGAGGACGTCACCTTGCGTGTCGTCCAGCTCGACGGCGATCTCGCGCTCGCCGCACACGTGGGAGGCAGCGCCGCGCCCGCCTACTTCATCTTGCTCAGGTTCGATGGCGATCGTGTCTCGAGCATCCGAGACTTCCGGTACGTGCCCTACATCGCGCGCGACGCCTCCCCCTCGGTGGCCGCGCCGGAGGCGAGTGGCGATACCCAAGCAGGCAGCACGCGCTGACGCGAAGCTTCAGAGCGAGCGGATCCGGTTCGGCGTGAACGCAATGGGGACGACGACCGTCGTCTTCCCCCCGGCGATCGGAGGGAAGACGATCGCGCGGCCGATCGCCTCCACACACCGCGCGAGATCCTTCGCGGTCGTCGCGGCCGCCCTGGCCGAGCTCACGGCCCCACGCGCGTCCACCTCGAGGCTGAGCTCGAAGCTCACGTCGAGGTCCGGCTTCGCCTCTCGCGCGCGGTCGTAGCAGCGGCGAAAGCCCGGGGTGAGACGGCGCGCGATCACGGCTGCCTCCTCCTTGCCATTTGGGGTGGGCGTTTCTTTGGCGGCCAGCCCGAGGAGCGCGACGGCGATCGCCTTGTGCCGCTCCAGCCTCGTCGGGTCACCGGGCAGGGCCGTTTCCGCCGCCAACAGCGCCGCTCGACGACGTGGCAAAGACGCGCTCGCGCGCTCCGCCTCGTCGAGCAAGACGTCGGCGAGCGCGGCGCCTCCGAGCTCCGCCATGGCGTCGAAGACGAGCCCGACGCGCGCGTCTCGCCACGTCTCGGTCTCCGATGCCCTCGAGTCGACCTCGCGGACGAGCGCGACGAGGCGCTCCGCCGCCGCGACGCGGAGCTCCGGCGGGTGATTGCGGAGGATGTCCTTCGCGTCCTCCGCCAGCGTCTCGGAGTCGACGGTCAGACGGGAGATCACCGGATCTTGTTGGGGAGGCTCGGGCTCGCGCGGAGCGACGCGCACGGGCGGAGGCGCGTCCACGATGGTGATGGGAGGCAAGGGCGGGTCTGCCACCGGCGAAGCGGGCTGCGAAGGCGCAGCGCCGCTGCAGCCGCCGAGGACCAAGAGCCACCAGAAAAGGGTCAATCGTCGCATCCGGACCTCTCACCGCTTGGCGCGTAGACCGAGCCTCTCGACCCGGTACGCGAGCGTTTTGCGCGGCAGTCCGAGCATCTCGGCGGCTCGGGTCAGGTTTCCATCGCTCGCCGCGAGCGCCTGCTCGATCCTCTCCCGCTCGTAGTCGCGAACCTCCTGGCGGACATCGGCCCCGCGTTGGGAGCCGGAGGGTGCTGCAGCGGGGCCAGGCGGCGCGGGGGCGCGACTCACCGACTCCGGCAGGTGATGGAGCTGGATGACTCCGCCCGGATCGTCGCAGAGCAGTGCAGCGCGCTCGATCACGTTGCGAAGCTCGCGGACGTTGCCGGGAAACACGTACACATCGAGCGCTCGCGCCGCATCATCCGACAGGGTAAGCGGCCTCGCACGATCCGCCCGGCGCGCGAAATGCTCCGCGAGCGGACGGATGTCCGCGGGGCGATCGCGCAGCGGAGGGACGACGAACGTGCAGGCGTTCAGGCGGAACAGCAGATCCGTTCGGAAGCGACGCTCTGCGCAGAGCTGCTGGAGATCCGCGTTGGTCGCCGCGACGACACGGACGTCCACCTTGCGGTCCTCGACGGCGCCGACGCGACGTACCGTCCCGTCCTCGAGGACACGCAGCAGCTTCGCTTGCATGGGCAGCGGCAAGTCGCCGACCTCGTCGAGGAACAAGGTGCCCCCGTCGGCCGCCTCGAACAGGCCGGTCCGCGCGGCGCTCGCGCCGGTGAAGGCGCCGCGCTCGTGGCCGAAGAGCTCGGCCTCCACCAGCGACTCCGGGAGCGCGGCGGCGTTCACGGTCACGAGCTTTCCGCGACGCCTGCTCGCGCGATGGATCTCCCGCGCGACGAGCTCCTTCCCCGACCCGGTCTCGCCGATCACCAGGACCGTCGCCGCGCCGCGGGCGACTCGCTTCACCTGGTCGTAGATGTGGCGCATAACCGGATCGACAATGACGGGCTCGTCATTCGGCTCGAGAGACGGCGACGCGCCCCCGACGCTCGCCAGCTTCCCCACCGCCCACTCGAGCAAATCCTCCGCGGATGTCCCGCGATCGAGGCACACCGCCGCGGTCCTGACGTCGACGCCCGCGTCACGGGCGGACCGAGCGAGCGCCTCGATCGCCTGCGTGCCCGCAGCCTCGTCGAGGCCGGGGAGCAGGACCTCGATCGTCACGTCGTCATGGAGCCCGAGCACGTCCGTGGGGCGGAGCAGACCAGCGGCGGCGCTGGTGAGCGGCATGTCCGTCCAGGGGCGATCCAGACGCACGAGCGCGAGCGTCAGCTCGCGGCGAAACGCGTGGGCCCGGGCGACCTCGATACGGAGCCGCGCGAAGAAGGCGTCGTGGAGGAGCACCGTCGGCGCCGACGAGGTCGGCGAGCGGCGGGCGATGACGAGGCGGGCGTCGCCGACGCGGATCTCGTCTCCGTGGGCGAGCACCTGCTCCGACGCGATCTTCTTCCCGTTTACGTGGGTTCCGTTCTTCGAGCCCATGTCGGCGACCGAGATGACGTCGCGATCGATCTTCAAGATCGCGTGCCGCCTCGACACCCCCTCGGCCGAGACCCGCAGATCCGCCTCCGAGCCGCGACCGACAACGATCGAGCCCACGAGCGGGAGCTCGATCGTGTGGGCGCGGTCTCCGATGAAGACGTGGCACGACAGCCCGGCGTGCAGGGTGTGGTCGCTGGTGGGGACGTGGTCGTCGGGGCGCACCGAAGACCGCATCCTATACCGGCGGGCTGGCGCTTGCGCCTCGCCCTCGTAACCTCAGAATCGCCAGACGAGGCCACGACCCGGGCGGAGCAACGCGGCAGGCTCGACCTTCGTTCGCGTCGCCGCGTCCACGATCCAGATCACAGCGCCCGTCGCGAGACCGACCGCGCCGACGGCGACGGCCACGTTGGCCCCGATCTGGAGCCGTTCACCTCGCTCTGCCTCGTCGAGCCTGCTCGGCGGACAACGCGGCGAGCACGAGTCCGCGAGCTCCGCGTCCGTCGCGAGGACGAGACCTCCGAGGACCGCAAACGCCGTCATCCCCGCAGCGCCGATGCCCGCTGCGACCCAGGCCGCCGGCGGCGGGAGCGCCGTCGAGTCCTCGGGGGCAGCCGCGACCGGGCCCCGCAGATCGAGGAGGACACGTTGCGAGCTGCCCGCCGGAGCAGAGAGCTTCTTCGATTCTCGCCGCGAGCCGTCGACGACCTCGACCGTGACGTCGCCGGGCTCCAACCAGATCTTGGCGGTCCGGCTCTCGCTCCCGCCCTGGAGCGTCACCGCGCGTCCACCCACCGAGACGGCGGACGCCTGCGACGCGCCGATGACGGCGACGTCCACTTCGGCGAGATCGGCCCCGAGGACCCCCACCCACCGGCCCGACTCCGCCGCGGTCGGCTCGAACCGCGCCTCGCCCGCCAGGAGCTTGCGCTTGGAGCCGGAGAGGGCGCGCTCGTACGCCTCGATCGCCGCGACGCGGCGACCGAGTCCTCGAAGGATGTGCCCGCGGAGAAGATCGGAGTTCGGGCTATCGAGGAGCGTGAGGCTCTCCTCGATCGCGGCGAGCGCGGCCGGCAGCTCTCCTTCGTCGAACCTCGATCGCGCCTGGCCATAGAGCTCCACCGCGCGCGTCACGTTCGGCGTGTCGGCGGGCTCATCGGCCCGAGCGCTCCCGGGGAGCGCAGGCACGATCGCGAGCGCGACCGTGAGAGCTGCGAGGACACACGGTCTCTTCATGGTCGATCGGCGACGTAGGGCTTGTCCGCGCGCGGAGCCTGGGTGGGGCGCGGCGGCGGGCTACTCGCCCGCGGCGGAGGAGCCCAGGCCTGCGACGAGCGCGGCTTCGGCTGGTCGATCTGCTTCGGCTCCTCGGAGGCAGACGGGAGCGCACGCTCCTCCCGCGAGCTCGCGGAAGGATAGGCCGGCGGAGGCGCGGCCGCAGCGACGGCCGGAGCGCTCGGAGCGCCGGGCGAGACGGAGCGCGCTGCAGCCCCATCGCGGGGCGCGTCGTCGGCGCGGAGCGAGACGAAGGCCACGCTGGCGACGAGCCCCGCACCGGCTGCCGCGATCAACCAACGCGAAGCCGACCGACGCGGAGCCGGCTCGTCGGTCGGGAAGGCCGGCGGATCCATGGCGGGGCTGGCGCTCGAAGACGGCGAATCTGGCCGGGGGACATCGATCGTAAACGTCCGCGTCGGAGACGCCTCGGCTCCGGAGGAATCGAGCGGCGCAACGGGGACGGCGGCTCTCTCCGTCGTGCGCTTGTCCACGATGACGGTCGGGGCCTCTGCCTCCCCCGCGGAGGACGCGGCCGGCGGGACGCCGAGCCGCTCGGCCTGCCGGATGATCGCGTCGAGGCGGCTCAGTCGATCCGCGGCGAGCGGATCGACCCAGCCGGCGACCGCACGCTGAGAAGCCAGACCGACGCCGCTCGCTTCGAGCGCTTCGGCGAGCTCGGCCGCCGTCGATTGGCGTGACTCCGGCGCGCGACCCAGGGCGCGTTCGATCACGACGTCCAGCGAGGCCGGCACGTCGGCGCGAAGCGAGCGCAGGGCCGGGACCTCCCCTGCCAGGATCTTCTCGATGATCGAAGCCGTGTCGTCTCCGTCGAAGAGCGGGCGCCCGGCCAGCATCTCCCAGAGCACGGCCGCGGCGGCGAAGATGTCCGACCGGCGATCCACGCGAGCGGTGTCGTAGTCGAGCTGCTCGGGCGCCAGATACCGAGCCTTGCCCCGCAGCCGTCGTCCCTCGTCGGCGGCTGGCTCGAAGCGCGACCGCGCGATGCCGAAGTCGGCGATGCGGGCGAGGCCCTCGACACCGACGAGGATGTTCTGCGGAGAGACGTCACAATGGACGAGACCGAGCGGCCGGCCTTCCTCGTCCGTCGCTTCGTGGGCCGCGTGCAGCCCTGCTAACACGGATGTCATGATCGCCAGGGCGACGCTCACCGGGACCGGCTCCGAGCGCTCGCGCGCGACCGCGAGGAGCCGGGCGAGAGAGTCACCCCGCACGAGCTCCATGATCAGGAAGAGCTCCCCTTGCTCCGCGACGATGTCGAGCGTCGACACGACGCTCGGGTGGAGCACGCGCGCGGTCACCGCTGCCTCCGCCTGGAATCGGCGCACGGTCTCGGGATCGGACGCGAGGAGCGGGCTCATCCGCTTGACGGCGACGAGCTTGCGGAAGCCCACCGGGCCGAGTAGCCGGCCGACGTGAACCGTGCCCATGCCGCCCCGCGCGATCTCGTCGTAGATGACATATCGACCCAGATGGCGCTTGGCAGGGTCGGTCGGTTCCGTCGTCATGGTATGCGGGGACCGTCTTAAGCTAGCTCGACTCCGCCCGCTTGCCCATGTCACCGCTCGAACGACTCGTCGCGCTCGCGTTGCTCGGCTCCGCCTCGGCGGGGTGCGCGATCGACTTCCGCCGGCACTTCGCGGAGGCGTGTGGGAACGGCGTCGACGACGACGAGGACGGCAAGCTCGACTGCGCCGACGAGGACTGCGCGTCGGCCACCTGTGCGCCCCCCGCGCCGGAAGGGTGGCTGGGCCCCGTCCTTGTCGTCTACGACGGGGACACGTGTCCCGAGGGGACCGAGCCGCGCGCGACGGGCAACGTCTGCGGTGGCTGCGGCTGCGAAGGCACCGTTACGTGCGGCTCCGCGTCGGTCTCCTTCGGGGACGCCGGCTGCCCTGCCCCGCTCGACCAGAGCCTCCCCGTCGGGGATGGCGCCTGCGTCGACCTGGGCGTGAGCGGCGGCTCTCTCGGCGCGCTCGGGGATATCCCGGTCGCGAGCGCGGCCTGCACGCCGAGCGGCACCGGAGGCTTCCGCGCCGCGGCGATCTGTGAGTCTGCGGGCGGAGGTGGCTGCGCGACCGGGACGACGTGTTTCCCGGAGGCCGAAGGAGCCTGCGTCTCGCGCGACGGCGACTGGCCTTGCCCCGAAGGATTCCCCGCTCGGCGGACGTTCGCCGCCGGCGAGATCGCCGGCTGCACGGCGTGCGCTTGTGAGCCTTCCCCCCCTGCCTGCTCCGGCACCACCACGCTCTTCGCCGACAACGGATGCATCGGTACGCAGGCCACGGTCACCCACGACGGGCTCGCCTGCACGGTGCTCTCCGAGACGCCGCAGTCGGCCCGGTTCGCCGCCGCACCGGCGCCCGCTTGCGCGCCGGTCGGCGGCTTGCCCGAGGGCGCGACCGCGGTGACCACGATCTGCTGCCTGCTCTGAGCGGGCACGACGCCGGCGAACTTTCGCCGATCGGCGAAAGCTCGCCGCTTCGCCGGCGAAACAGGACGCCGGACAGCCCGAAATCCGCCGCGAATCGCCGGTGCGTGCACGGCATCCCCCTTGCTGTGGCAGAGGCTCCATGAGCCACACCAGATTGCTTGCCTTGGGTTTGATCGCAGGGTTCGCCGCTGCGGCGGTCGCCGCGTGCTCGGACGACGCCGCGGACGGCGGAGGCGGCGCGGGAGCCTCGACCGGGAGCACCCCGTTCGGCTGCTCCGAGCGCGGCCAGGAGTGCTCGGTGCTCTGCGACGACAGCCTCGGCTGCGTGGCCTGCCTCGGTGCGTCCGACTGTGGAGCCGCGGCGCCGGCGTGTGTGCTCGGGCAGTGTGTGCAGTGCGACGGCAACGACGACTGCGGCCCCGGCAACTCTTGCTTCCCGCGCGAGGGGACCTGTGAGCCTTCTTGCTCGGGCAATGCCGCGTGCGGAGACAACGAGCCCATCTGCGACATGACGACGGGCGCTTGCGTCGGCTGCCTCACCGACGGCGACTGCCCCTCGGCGAAGCCGTTCTGCGAGCCCCAGACCGCGCAGTGCACCGAGTGCATGACCGACAACGACTGCGGCGCGACCGAGCCGCAGTGCAACCTCGCCGACGGCGAGTGCGTCCAGTGCAACGTCGACTCGGACTGCAAGGCCGACGAGGTCTGTCAGGGCCACGATTGCCGCTTCGCCTGCACGAGTAACGCGGACTGCACCGACGCCGGCAAGCCGCTCTGCAACGAGACGACGGGCGCCTGCGTAGCCTGCCTCCAGAGCACCGACTGCGGAGTCGCGGCGCCGACCTGCAACCAGGACGGCGAATGTGTCCAATGCGTCACCGACGCCAACTGCCCGACCGACCTCCCCGCCTGCAAAGCCGGCACCTGCGTCGAATGCGACGGCGACGAGTACTGCCCCGCGGCTCTCCCGAAATGCAGCTCCCAAACCTGTGTCGCCGACTGATTGAAGGACCTCCTCGATGATGACCTCGAAATATCATCCGATCGTTGCGATCGCGCTCTGCCCCCTGCTCGCCGCCTCATGCAGCAGCGACGCCGAGGACGCGTTCGGCTCCGGCGCGTCCGACGGCGCGGGCGCAGGCTCCGGTGATGGCGCAGGCTTCGCGCAAGGAAGCGGGTCGGCGCAAGGCGGCAGCGGCGGCTTCGACGCGTGCGTGGCGACGGGCGCGAAGGCCGAGGCGAAGAAGGCCCCGGCCGACATCATCTGGGCGGTCGACACGTCGGCGAGCATGATCGAGGAGTCCGCCGAGGTGCAGGCGAACATGAACGCGTTCGCCACGATCATCGCGCAGAGCGGCATCGACGCCCGCGTCATCCTCATCAGCGACAAGGGCCAGGGCCAGAACTCGGGGCCGCCCCAGCCCTACGAGATCTGCATACCGGCGCCGCTGGGCAACGGCGCCCAGCCCGACGGGTTCTGCGACGGAACCGACGAGAAGCTCCCGGGGTACCGTCACGTCGTCGAGTCGGTGACGAGCAACGACGCGCTCGACGTCGTCATCTCGACCTACCCCGACTACCAAGCCCAGCTTCGGCCCGACGCCGTGAAGGTCGTCGCCATCGTCAGCGACGACGAGTCGGCCATGTCGGCGTCCGAGTTCGTGACCGCCATGGCCGCCCTGGACCCGAGCTTCGAGGGGATGATCTTCGACTCCATCGTGGCCAATCAGGGCCCCGACGAGTGCCTCGCCGCATGCCAGGGAAGCTGCGGCACGTGCGGTGCTTGTTGCGGAGGGTGCAACCCCATCTCCGCGGCCGAGGGCGCGATCTACAAGGAGCTCAGCCAATCGACCGGCGGAACGTTCGGCGACCTCTGCAGCCAGGACTTCGATCCGGTCTTTGCGGATATGGCTGCCGGTGTCATCATCGGGGCCCAGGTGCCGTGCAACTTCGCCATTCCTTCGCCGCCCGAGGGCGAGACGCTCGACCCCGATATGGTCAACGTCGCTTACAAGCCGGGCGGCGTCGATCCGTCGACGAAGGTCCTCCGGGTGCAGACCGCCGCCGACTGCGGCCCCGGCGGCGGCTGGTATTACGACGACAACGCCAATCCGGCCGCCATTCTCCTCTGCCCAGCGACCTGCAGCACAGTCAGCGCGGACACGTCGGCCCAGGTCGACGTCCTCTTCGGCTGCGCCAGCGAGCTCGCCCCCCCTTCCTGACGACCACGGAGCAACCTGATGACTCGAGCTCGAACCTTCTCGATCGCGGTCACGATGTCTTGCTTCATCGCCGGCTTCTTCGCCTGCGGTGACCATCCAGGGGGCACGGTCGGGGATCCGTGTGAGTCGCGCGGCGCGACCGACGAGTGCGCCTCCGACGAGGTGTGCGACGCGACGGATGACGGAAGCCTGTATTGCCTGCAGCTCTGCTCCGACCACGACGACTGCGCCAGCGGGGAGGCCTGCAACGGCGTGAGCAAGGGTTCGCTGAAGGCGTGCCACCCGAAGTCCGAGGACGACTTCGAGCCCGACGACGACTGCGCGTTCGACGACTCCAAATGCAAATGAGCTGAGCCGTCCCAAGACGAGGCTCGAGAGAGACGGGGCGCCGAAAGGCGCTCCGTCTCGTTTCCATTTCAGCGCCCTGACCGACGAACGGCGACTCGTCGCCGCTCAATGGCGAAAACCTGCCGCCGCGTGGCCCGATGTGGGCAAGAATCGCTGTTTATCGGCCCATCGCTCATTGGCACCACCATTGCTCTACCTCGCGCCACGGAGGCAACCAATGAAGCAGATCTGGAGCTTTGGTATTCCCATGATGGTCATCGCGCTCGGAGCCTGCATGAGCCCGACCGGCTCGAACAGCGGCGCGCAGCGAATCGGCGAGGACGACCCGACGACGAACGACGACGACCCCGGAGTCGACGACTCGACCGACGACCCCGATGACGAGACGTGCACCTGCGCTGGGGAAGCGGATCTCCCCTACAACGTGGACCTCGCTCTCGGGCAGACCTTCAAGCTGACCGACGCGTTCCTCCAGAAGGGGCCGCTGCCGGCGGCGGTGCTCGAGCTCACGATGGAGACGCCGGAGTGGAGGCTCCCGGAGCTGCTCGCAAACACGCCTTACGTCGTCACCCAGGCGGACTGTGATCACGAGGGCAACCACGGCACCGGCCGCGACCGAGCCTTCATCACCTGGCAAAACGCGGACGGGTCGACCGAGAGCGACCACTTCACCATTCGATACTGCGACGACGGCGGCGGCGAGCAGGACGACCCTCCGGAGGTCGACGACTGCGCGTGCGGGGAGGGAGGCGGCGGGACCGGCGAAGGTGGCGCTCCCCCGCCTCCCGAGGGGCAAGGCGGCAGCGCGCCCGCCCCTGAGCCGCAGTGATCTCCGCGTCGCAGCCGAGCGGGGGGGCTGGAGAGCGCGCGGAGAGCGGCGCGCGCAGTCCCACCCGTGGCAAGGCCGTCATCCACGACGATGACGGTCTTGCCTTCGACGTCGATGGCGCGTGTCGCCCACCTTGATCATCGAGCAATCGAGATGCCTGGGAGCAGGCCCGCGGACTGGATCCAAGGCGGCGGATCATCGAGGATCCGCCCTGGCGATCTTTCCGCAGTTTCACGCGGTTCTTCGCTGGCACGGCGGCTGCACACGCAACGCCGACCCCGATGCAGAGCCGCTGGGCCCTTTCCTTCGCCGCTACTTGCCTCCTCCTCGGTTGCGCCCCCGTGGACCCCTCCACCCCGAGCGAGGACGCCGAGGACGAGGGCCAGGGCGTCTCGGCGCGGCGGGTCCTCTTGTGTGAACAAGGGCTCTCCGACCGGACGATGGAGTGGGACAAGGGCCTGTTCGACCTCTGCGAGGCCGCCGAGGACGAGGGCTTCGAGCTGATACGCGACGGCGACTACCCCGCGTTCGGCGCGCTCGACGAGGGCGGCGCCTACGAGGCGCTCTTCGCGGCGCTCGACACGAATCACAACGGCATCGTCAGCTCCAAGGACCAGCCTGCGCTCGTCTACCTGGTGGGCTTCTCCTGGGGCGGCATCAACGTCACCGACATCGCCGAGCGCCTCCGCAAAGACGACCGCGTGACGAACAGCCGCCGGGGCGTCGCCGGGTTGGTGCTCCTCGACGCCTTCCAGCCGCAGATCTCGCGGGCGCGGATCCCGAGCAACGTGCTCCGCGCGTGGGTGTACCGGCAGACGGACACGACCGAAGGGGACTGCTCGACGTATGCCTCCCTCGGCTTCGGGTTCAACGGCCACCGCGCGCTCGCGAAGAGCGAGATGACGATCTGCTCGGAGTACGACGTGGACGAGCTGGCGGCGGTCGGCCACTGCGACATGCCGGTCTTCGCGCGCGAGGCCGCGCTCGCGAACCTCACCGAAGGGCGGGACTACGCGCCCTGGGCCGACCTGGCCAAGGACTGCGCGCTGAACTGAGCCCGCGCGCTAGGGTTTGTCCGCGCGACGCGAGCAGCTCGGGGCGCACGAGCATACCGACTGCGGCAACCCACACGAGGGGACGTCCGCCGTACCCGTGCGCTCCACCTCGAGCGCCTCGAGCATCCCGCCGAGCTCGTCCGACGAAAACGGCTTGCTGAGCACCGCGTCCGCGCCGCTCGCTTCGAGCGCGATGACGTTCTCGTCATCCGCCAGGCCCGTCATGACGGCGACGGCGGTGTCGGGCCAGCGGCAACGAACGGCCCGGCAGAGCTGGTCTCCGGTCATCTGGGGCATCGAGCGATCGGTCAGCACGAGGCCGAAGGGCCGCGACTCGAGCTGCTTCACCGCGTCGCTCACGGAGCTCACGCCGACCACGGTCCAGCCCTTGCGCGCGAGCAGGCGGCCTACCGCCTTGCCGACGAACGGCTCGTCGTCGACCACGAGCGCCGTTCGCGCGTGTGGCGCCGCCGAGACGCGCGGTGAGGACACAGACGCCGCGCGCGGCGCGCGATGCTCGAGCTCGAGCCGCACGGTGGTCCCCTCGCCGGGCGAAGACTCGATCGCGATCGTTCCGCCGTGTGACGCCACGACCGCGCGCACATGGGCGAGCCCCAGGCCCGTGCCCTGACCTTCGGTCTTCGTCGAGAAGAAGGGCTCGAACGCCCGCCGGAGCACCTCCGGAGGCATGCCTGCGCCGTCGTCGCGCACGAGGATCGTCCTGACGTTGGCGGTCGCCTCCGTGGCGATCGTGATGGTGCCCGCGCCGTAGATCGCGTCGCGCGAGTTGATCAAGAGATTGAGCAGCGCCTGGTCCCACTGCCCCGGGTCTCCTTCGACCATCCACGGCGTCGACGGCCGCTCGAAGAGCACGGCGATCTCGCGACGAAAGGTCCGCCGCGCGAGCGCGACGACGTCGTCGACGACGCCGAGCAGATCGAAGGCTCGGCTGCGCAGCGGCTTCCGGCGGGACACCGCGAGGAGCCGCTCGGTCAGCTCACGCCCCCGCAGCGCGGCCGCACGCAGGTCCGCTAAGGTCTCCTCGGTGGGGGGCAGCTCGGTCGCGGCCAGGACGGCCGTCAGGAGGTTGTTCATGTCGTGTGCGACGCCGGCGGCGAGCAAGCCGAGCGCCTCGAGCTTCTGCGTCTCGGCCATCCGCGCCTCGACACGGCTCCGCTCCTCCGCGGCGCGCGTGCGCGCCGTGACGTCGCGTACGACGAGGTACTCGAGACCCGCGCCGCAGGCTTGGACCGCTCCGATCGTCACGTCCGCGACCCGCTCGCCGCCGTCGGCGTGGGCGTAGCGGATGAGCGCGTGTTGCCGGCCGTCGCGGAGCGCCTGGCGGAGCGCGGTGCGCTGGTCCGCAGCGTGCTCCGCCGAGAAGAGCTCCTCGTGGGCGAGCCCCACGAGCGACTCCCCGTTTCTGCCGAGGATCCCGGCGAACGACTCGTTGTGATCCTCGATGAGCCCTGTCTTCTCGTCGACGACAACGAGCCCGTCCGACATCTGCTGGACGACCTGGCCGAAGCGCTCCTCGGCCTCGAGCTGCCGCGCGCGCGCCTCCGACAGCTCGGTCACGTCGGCGATCACGACGAGCCAGCCGTCACCCGGACCGCGCCAGGGTACCGTGCGCACCTCCGCGGTGAAGGGCCTGCGCTCGGCGACCATGCTCGCCCGGGCCGAGCCGCCGCTTCCCTTCGTGAGATCGAGCCAGAGGGGCAACGAGCCCGCCGAGAAGAACGCGGTGAACGCCAACGGCGGCTGCTCGGGCCACGCGGCGTCGATGCCGAGGAGCCGCCGCGCGGCGACGTTCACGTCTTCGATGTGGTCCTGCGCCGACACGCGGACGAAGCCGATCGGCGCGGATTCGAACAGCAGGCGGTAGTGCTCCGAAAGGCTCGGGGACGCTCCGAGGTCGGCCCGGGCGTCGGGGATGTCCGGGCGCGCACAGCTCGCCATCGAGCCCCTATCGTAGCGGATTCGTCCACCCTTTGTCCGGTTCGAGCAATGGCGGAGACGATCCGCTCTCCGCGCAAAGCGTGCACCAAGAACCACGGCAGTCACGGCGCACGGGCCCCGAGCCCGAGGCGTCGGCGCGCGGCTTGCGCGCCCCGCGAGCTTCTTGCGGATCAGTCGGGCAAGATGCCCGCGCACCTCCCCTTGCCGCCGCCCCCTTGCGGCATGCAGAAGCCGCCCTGGGGAACGACGCAGGTCTCACAAGGGTACGGGCCGCAGCCCGCGGCGACCCACGCGTCGTACGCGGCACGAGCCGCCTCGACCTCCGACACGTTGTCCTCGTTCGCGACGATCGGGCAGGCACACGTGTCGAGGATCATGACTGTTCCGTCACACTGGATGGTCGGATCCAGCGGGCTGCAGGCGAGCGCGTGATCGATCGCGGTGAGCAGCTCCGCGTCGAGCGCGTCGCAAGGGTTGCCGCTGCTCGTCGACCCGACCTGGCTCGTCGAGCCTGACTGGACCGTCGAGCCCTGCGCCGTGGTGCCCGTCGTCGACGTCGCCCCGCCGGTCCCCTCGTCGATCTCGAACACCACGAGCCCGCCGCACGCGGGGAGGAGCAGGACGAGCGAGGGGAAGAGAAGGAGGCGTCTCACGCGGCGAGCATGCCACGGATCGGGGCCCTCGCGCTCCCCAAGCCCGCGTGGTCAGGAGGCGAGAGGCAGGGTCAGGAGGAGCTCGAGCCCTCCCCCGTCCGCGTTCCGCGCCTCGACGGTGCCGCCGTGCAGCCGCACCGCACGCTGCGTTATCGCGAGGCCGATCCCCGTGCCGCCTTGGCTCCGCGCCCGATCCGTCTCGACCCGGTAGAAGGGCTCGAAGATGCGATCGAGCGACTCGGCCGGCACACCCGGCCCTCGGTCGCGGACTCGGATCTGCGCCACGCCGTCGACCGCTGTGACGCGCACGTCGACGGTGGCGCCGGGCTCGCTGTAACGAACGGCGTTGCGGACCACGTTCTCGACGGCTCGCCGCAGCATCTCGGCGTCGCCGCGGACACGGCAAGGCGTGGCGTGCACCTCGACGCGGATCCCCTTGTCCTCTCCCTCGAGGTTCGCGTCCTCGGCGATGGGCTCGACCAGGCCCGCAAGGTCGACGGGCTCGCCCGACTCGATGGCGCCGGCCGACTCGAGCCGGCTCAGGACGAGGAGCTCGCCGATCATCGCGTTCAAGCGCTCCGTCTCCCGCTCGATGCGATCGAGGGCCGGAGAGACGTCTGCGGGCGCCTTGCGGCGGACGAGCTCGAGCGAGATCGCGAGCCGAGCCAGGGGCGACCTGAGCTCGTGCGATACGTCGCGCAAGAGGCGGCGGTGCGACTCGACCAGATCGTTGATGCGCTCCGCCATCGCGTCCATGTCGCGCCCGAGCGCGATCGTCTCGCCGTCCGCGTCACCAAGCTCCGGCGAGACGCGAACCGTCAGATCGCCGTCCGCCATCTTGCGGGTGGCGCCGCGCAGCACACCCAGCGGTCTCGTGAGCCAACGGGCGAGGGCGAACGAGACGGCCCCCGTCACGAGGATGATGACGCCGAGCCGATACGGCAGCGTGTCCAGCCCGATGATGAAGTGCCACGGCGACCGGACGGGACCGACGGCGACGGCCGCCAGCGAAGGATCGCTGGGGAGCACGACGGCGGTCAGATCGACGTCGTCCGATCGCAGGGCCGCGCCCCCGGGCTTCGAGCGCGCCTCCGCCTGGATCGCCGCTGCGCCGGCGATCGGTCGCCCGAGCACCAGCTCCTCTCCGCGATAGACCGAGACGCGGTCGTCACGCGAGTCGACCGGCTCGAGGACCTCCGCGCAGGAACCGCCGGCGCCGGCAGGGCAGCGCAGCGCCGCCTCGGCGCGCAGGGTGAGCATCCGCACGAGGAACGGCCGCGGCCCCTCGTTGAGATCCTTCGGGATGGCGACCGCGTAGATGACCGCGAAGAGCCCGAGGATGACGACCATCGTCCCCCACATGGAGACGAGCAGGCGGAGGAAGAGGCTCTTCATTGCCCTTCCTTGACGAGGATGTAGCCCGAGCTCCGCACCGTCTTGATGCGCTCGCCGCCGCTCTTGCTCGGTCCGAGCTTCTTGCGGAGGTTCGACACGTGCATGTCGATCGCGCGGTCGAACGCCGCGAGCCGGCGGCCGAGGACGACTCGCGTCAGCTCCTCCCTCGAGACCACGCTCCCGGCGTTGCGCACGAGCACCTCGAGCAGCTCGTACTCCGCGGTGGTCAGCTTCACCTCTTCCCCATGGACGAGCACGCGACGCGCAGCGGGCGCGACGGCGAGGTCGTCCACCACGATCGATCCGGCCGCCGCCGCAGGCACAGCGCCGCCCGAGGCCCGACGGTGGAGGGCGCGCACGCGCGCCACGAGCTCGCGCGGGTTGAAGGGCTTGGGCAGGTAGTCGTCGGCTCCCATTTCCAAACCCACGATGCGGTCCACGTCTTCGCCTCGTGCCGTGAGCATGAGCACCGGGACGGCGGACGACTGACGCAGGCGCGTGAGGACCTCGAAGCCGGTGAGCTTCGGCAGCATCACGTCGAGCACCACGAGCGCGTACCTGCCGCTCTGCGCGCGCTCGAGGCCGCTCGCCCCGTCGTGGACCGCCTCCATGACGAAGCCTTCGTGGTCGAGGAGCTCGCCGATGAGCTCGGTCAGCTCTTCGTCGTCGTCGACCACGAGGACATGCGGGGCCGGACCGGTCATGGTGCAGAGTGTAAGCGCCGCCGCCCGAGCGTCCATCGAGCTGTGTCAGCGCAGCCTTGACGAACCTTTACACGACCGGACAGCTCGAGAGACGCCGCTGTCTAGCTTCAGGGGCATGAGGCTCCGTCACGTTGGCCCCCTCACCTTGTTCGCCGCGGGTCTCCTCGCCCTGTTGCCTCGCGCGGCTTCCGCCGAGGGGCTCACCGCAGAAGAGGCGCTCGCGCGGGCCGCCGCGAAGAACCCGACCCTGAAGGCGGCGATCCTCGACACCGAGGCCGCCGCGCAGGGCGTGGAGGCGGAAGAGGGCGCGCGCGATCCCATCTTCTCGGCGAGCGTCACCGGCAGCTACACCGAGTCGAGCAGCAGCGGCTCGACCGGCGCCGCCGGACTGCCGAACACGAAGGCGCTCGCGACGAAGGCGGCCCTCCGCTACACGACGGACATCGGCACCTCGCTCGAGCTCGGCACCTCCGCCGACGCCAGCTGGATGACGAGCCAGGCGGCGAGCCTCCGCAACGAGCCCTCGTATTCGGCGCTCGCCTACGTCAGCGCAAGGCAGCCCCTCCTTCGCGGGGCGGGCACCGACTCGCAGCTCTCGGCCCGCGATCAGGCGGTCACCTCCGCGAACGCGGCCGACCTCACGCAGCAGGCGACGGCGAGCGACACGGCGCGCGCCGTCCTCGCCGCGTATTGGGAGCTCTGGTACGCCGAGCAGGCGCTCGGGGTGCAGAAGGCCGCGCTCGTCACGGCCACCCAGCAGCTCGAAGACGCGCGCACACGTCAGTCCGAGCTCGGCACGGCCTCCAAGGCGGACGTGCTGCAGTTCGAGTCGAGCCTCGCGTCGATCGAGGTCTCGCTCGCGCAGGCCGAGACGCAGCGGACGACGCGCGCCCTCGAGCTCGGCCGGCTCCTCGGCATGGAGCCCCAGTCCGCCTATGGGCTCGAGGCAGAGAGCGACCTCCCCTCGTTCGGTCGCGTCGCGAGCGCGTCCACCCTCGCCGCGCGCGCAGAGGAGCAATCGCCCGAGCTCGCCGCGCTCCGCGCGAACCTCGAGGCCACGCGCGTTCGGGTCGCCGCCGCCGAAGACTCCGACCAGCCGCGCCTCGACCTGTTCGTGACCGGATCCGCAGGCATGTTGTGGGCGGATCAGGCAGACGCAGGGATTGGCCTGAGCGGCGGTCGGCCCGCGTTCACCGTCACCGGGGGCATCGAGCTCGAGCTCCCCATCGGCGGCGGGCGTTACTCCGGGGACGCAGCGCGCGCCCGCACGCAGCTCTCCGCAGCCGAGACCCGGTACCAGGAGCGCGAGCTCGCCGTCGCGACCCAGGTCGGCACGCTCCAGGAGACGGCTCGCGTCGCCGAGTCCCAGGTCGCGCTCGCGAAGGAGTCGTCGCGCATCGCCGCCGAGCTCGCCGAGGCAGAGCGCCAGCGCCTCATCCTCGGCACCACCACCTCGGCCGACGTCGTTCGCGCCGAGCAGACCTCGCGCGAGGCGGAGCTCCGGAGCCTTCGGGCGCGCGTCGACGCGATCAAGACCAACTACGAGCTCGAGCACCTCACGGGCTCGCTCCTCTCGCGCTTCCGCGCGGTGTTCTCGACGAGGGCGTCATGACCAGAACGAAGAAGCGAATCGCAGGGGGGATCATCGCCGCCGTCCTCGCTCTCTCGGGCGCGGGCGCGGCCTACGCCGTCTACCAGCGCGCGCCGGCGCAGCCCGCCGGCGCGACCTTGGCTGTCCGCAAGGGGAACCTGACAGAGACCGCGGCGGCGTCCGGCAAGATCGAGCCGGCGGTCCAGGTCGACGTGAAGTCGCGCGCGAGCGGCGAGGTCGCCGAGGTGCTCGTGAAGGAGGGCGACGTGGTCCAGGCGGGCCAGCTCCTCGTTCGCCTCGACAAGACCGACGCCTTGCGCGATCTCGAGTCGGCCAAGGTCGCGCGCGATCGCGCGAAGGCCGACGTCGCCTCCGCGGCAGCGTCGGTCCAGGTCGCCGAGCTCGACCAGGCGAACAGCAAGACGAGCCAGGAGCTCGCCCAGAAGAGCGCCGAGCTCGGCCTCGGCACGACCGACGCCTCGCGGACCGCGAGCTACGCGTCGAAGGTCTCGTCCGCCAACCTCGGCCTCAGGCGCGCTCAGCTCTCGGCCTCCACGCTGTCCCTCAAGACCGCCGAGCTCAACGTGCAGGACGCGGAGACTCGGTTGAAGGAGACGGACATCTACGCGCCCATCGCGGGGACCATCCTCAGCGTGGGCGTCGAGAAGGGGACAATCGTCTCCTCCGCCCTGACGAACGTGGGCGGCGGCAGCGCGGTCATCACCCTGGCTGATCTGTCCGACCTCCGCGTGATCGGCTCGATCGACGAGGCGCAGATCGGGCGCGTGAAGCCCGGCCAGTCCGTCGAGATCCGCGTCGACGCCTACCCTTCGCGGGTCTTCAAGGGCACGGTGGACCGTGTCAGCCCCCTGGGCGTCGAGACCTCGAGCGTCGTCACGTTCGACGTCGAGGTGCGCGTCACCGACGCCCAGGCCTCGCTGCTGCGCTCGGGGATGAGCGCGGATCTCGAGATCGTCACCGCCGAGCAGGACGGCGTGCTCCTCGTCCCGCTCTCGGCGGTACAATCGAAGAACAAGACCCGATTCGTCAGGCTCGCCAGCGGCGAGGAGCGGTCGATCGAGACCGGGTCGACCGACGGCACCGACATGGTGGTCACGAAGGGCCTCGAGGAAGGAGAGACGATCCTCGCGTCCTCGCCGACCCCCGCGTCGACCTCGACCTCGAAATCGCAGAGCTCCATGCGCGGGGGCATGGTGGGCCCGCCCCCGGGAGGCCGTTGAAATGGTCACCCCCGTCGTGATCGAAGATCTGTCGAAGGTCTATCACGCCGACCGCGAGGACCTCGCGGTGCGCGCAGTCGATCGGATCAGCTTCCGGGTGGAGGAGCGGGAGTCCGTCGCGATCATCGGCCCCTCCGGCTGCGGGAAGTCGAGCCTGCTCAACATCCTCGGGTGCCTCGATCGCCCGACGAGCGGAGCCTATCTCCTGAGCGGTCGCGACGTCCGCGACCTCGACGACGACGAGCTCGCCCGGCTGCGGAACCAGCACATCGGCTTCGTCTTCCAGAGCTTCAACCTCCTGCCGCGCATGACGGCGGAGGAGAACGTGGAGCTCCCCTTGCTCTATGTGTCGACAAAGAACAGCCGCGACAAGGCGCGCGAGGCGCTCGCGCGCGTTGGCCTGGCGGAGCGTGCACACCATCTGCCAACCGAGCTCTCGGGCGGGCAGAAGCAACGCGTCGCCATCGCGCGGGCGCTCGTGACGCACCCATCCATCCTGCTCTGCGACGAGCCAACCGGCGCGCTGGACAGCAAGACCGGTCGCGAGGTGCTGGACCTCCTCCTGTCGCTCAACGCCGAAGGGACGACGCTCATCATGGTCACGCACGACATGGCGATCGCCCGCGCTCTCGGTCGCGCCATTCGCATGAAAGACGGCCACATCGTCGCCGACGGCCGCCCGAGCGTCGTCGTGACGGAGACGCGCGAGCCGGAGCAAGAGACATGCTGATCACCGAAACCGCGAAGAGCGCGTGGCGCTCCCTCGTCTCCAACCGTATGCGCACGATCCTCACGATGCTCGGGATGATCATCGGGACGGCCTCGGTCGTCGCGGTGCTCGGCATCGGGGAGGGAGCGCGCAGCAGCGTCGAGGGGCGAATCCGCTCTCTCGGCTCGAACCTCCTCACCATTCGACCCGGCACCGCCTCGGGCGGAGGCGGCGTGCGATCCGGCTCGGTCCAGACGCTCACGATGAGCGACGCAGAGGCCCTCGTGAAGCTGGAGGACGTCGCGGCCGTCGCCCCCGAGATGAGCGGCAATGGCCAGGTGAAGTTCCTGGAGAAGAACAAGAGCGCGAGCATCACCGGCGTGACGCCGGCCTACTTCGACATCAAGTCGCTGGTCGTGGCGACGGGCATCCCCATCAGCGATCTCGACGTCCAGCAGCGCACGCGTGTGGCCGTGCTCGGCTCCGGGGTCGCGGCGGATCTCTATGGGAACACGTCGCCGATCGGGACGCGCCTCCAGATCAACGGCATCGCCTTCCGCGTCGTCGGGGTGCTGGAAGAGAAGGGCTCGGGCATGGGCTCGACCGACGACGCCGTGCTCGTCCCGATCTCCACGCACGAGTCCGCGCTCTTCGGCCAGGATCATCTGTCGACGGTGTCGATCCAGGTCGCGGCGGAGGACAAGACGAGCTCGGTCATCTCGCGCGTCGAGCAGACGCTTCGTCTCCGCCACCGCCTGCGCGAGGACCAGGAGAACGACTTCGACATCCGCAGCCAGGCCGAGATGCTCTCCACGATGAGCCAGATCACGGGGACCTTCACGGCGTTGCTCGGCAGCGTCGCCGCCGTGTCGCTCATCGTCGGCGGCATCGGCATCATGAACATCATGCTCGTCTCGGTCCGCGAGCGGACGCGTGAGATCGGCGTCCGGATGGCGGTCGGCGCGCGCCGTCGCGACGTGCTCCGCCAGTTCCTGGTCGAGGCGACCGTCGTCTCGCTGGCCGGCGGCATCCTCGGCGTCGCGCTCGGATACGGGGCGGCGGCCGTCCTCGCCAAGCTTGGGCAATGGACCACCGTCGTGCCTCCCTACGCCGTCGCACTCGCCCTCGGCGTCTCGGTCGCCATCGGGCTCGTCTTCGGCGTCGGCCCGGCGCGGCGCGCGAGCAAGCTCGATCCGGTCGAGGCGCTCCGCTTCGAGTAGGCGTCAACCGGCGAGCGTCTGCACCAGGACCCTCTTCATCGACTCGCGCACGCGGCCCTTCTCGGGCTCCGGGAGCGCCTCCATGAAGACGTGGATGGTGACGGCGCGCGCCGCGCGAATGGCGATGAAGGCCCGCGTGGCGAGCTCCGCGCGGTCCGCCCCCGGGGTTCGCCGGTCGAGCCACTCGATGAGCTTGCCCTGCACGTACCGGTCGGTCTCGAGGAAGGGCTCGAACCCGAACCGGAGGGGGAACTCCCGGTGCAGGTGGCGCTGCAGGTCCGGACGGGACTCGTGGATGGCGAAGAGCGCGTTGATGAAGTGGTCCACCGCGTGATCGAGCGGCACCGCCTGGAGCTCCTCGAACGCCGCGTCCACCAGGGCGTGGACGCGCGCCACGTGCCGGTCGCAGAGCGCGCGGATGATGGCGTCCTTGCTCTCGAAGTACTCGTAGAGCGAGCCGATGCTCACGCCCGCCTCGCGGGCGATGCGGTTGGTTCCGAAGGATCGGGTGATCCCCTCACGCTCCAAAATCCGAGCGGCTGCCTCGAGGATGGCCTCGACCGTGGCCACGGCGCGCTGCTGCGAAGGTTTTCGCGCCGTTCTGTTCGCAGTTCTTGCGCTTGCCATGCCCCTCACAAACCCGAGCTGCGCCGCCCGAGCGGCGGCCTTACCCTACCAGCCGTGGCCGACGGTACAACGACTTCCGCGCTTCGCCCGCTGAGCGACATCCCCATCCTCCCGAAGCTGCCGATCATCGGCTCGCTCCCGTGGCTCTACCACCCGGAGGGGTTCATGCCGCGCATGCTCGAGCTGATCGAACAGCACCGCGACGTCGGCGCGCTGCGCGTGGAGCGGCCGGACGGCATCATCCCCATCTTCGTCGGCAACGTCTCGCTCGCCGAGGACCTCGTGGACGAGAACCGCTTCGAGAAGGTGCTCGACGGGCCGCTCGTGCACATCCGCGACTTCGCGGGGGACGGGCTCTTCACCGCCCATTCGGACGAAGACAACTGGCACAAGGCGAACCGCATCCTCGCGCCGGGCTTCAGCACCGCCTCGCTCGAGCGGTATTACCCGGCCATGACCGAGACGCTCGAGCGGCTCCTCGAGCACTGGCTGCGCGCGAACGGGCCGGTGGACGTCGTGCCCGACATGACCAAGCTCACGCTCGACACGATCTCGCTCGCCGGCTTCGATCACCGCTTCGACAGCTTCGAGAGCACCGAGCTCCACCCCTTCTTGCAGGCGATCGCGCGCACCTTGCAGGAGTCGATCGACGTCCTCCAGCGCCCGCTCTTCGTCGAGCCGCTCTTCCGCAAGCACCGCGCGCGCTACCAGCGCGACATCGAGTCGCTCTTCTGCCTGGTCGACGACGTGATCCGCGAGCGGAAGCGCCTCCCCGAAGAGAAGTGGCCGCGTGACTTCCTGTCGCTCATGCTGACCGTGCCCGATCCGAAATCGGGCGAGAAGCTCTCCGACAAGAACATCCGCTACCAGATCCTCACCTTCCTCGTGGCGGGCCACGAGACCACCGCCGGCCTCCTGTCCTTTGCGTTCCACGCCCTCGCGCGCGATCGTGAGCTCTTCCTGCGCGTGCGCCGCGAGGTGGACGAGGCCGTGGGTCGGCAGGGCATGCCGACCATGAAACAGGTGCTCGAGCTCGACCTCGTTCGCCGCGTGCTGCACGAGTCGCTGCGCCTCTGGCCTACCGTCCCCGCGGTCACCCGCGCCGCCAAGGAGGACACCTCGATGGGGCCCTATGTCGCCCCGAAGGGTCGGCCATTTGGCTTGCTGCTCAATGCCATCCATCGCGACCCCGCCGTCTGGAAGGAGCCCACGCGGTTCGACCCCGACCGCTTCCTCCCCGAGGCCGTCAAGGCGCGCCCCGCGGCGGCTTACAAGCCATTCGGCATCGGCAAGCGCGCTTGCACCGGCAAACACTTCGCCCTGATCGAGGCCTCGCTCTGCCTGGCCATGGTGGTCCGTGAAATGGACTTCGAGGACCCGGGGCCGCTCCGCCTCACGCCGACCATTTCGCCGAAGCCGAAGGGCTTCCGGCTCCGCGTGCGCCGGCGCGCGGCCTGACCGTTCAGAGGCCGGTGACGCGGAAGAGCTTGCCTGGGTGGACCGCCCTGCGCTCGACCTCGGCGCGCGGCGGGCGACCGCTCCCCCCTGGATCGCGCGCAACCCTCGACCGCTGTAGCATGCAATCGTGACCTCGGTCGCATGCGGCGCGACGGCGAGCCTGCTCACCCCAGATTCGCGCGACTTTGCGCGCCTTCGCATCGGCCCTCGAGGCCGTTGCGACCGAGGTCGCCCGCCCATGCGACCGAGGCCCCCCCCTTCCGCCGCATCCCTCGACTTCGGTCGCACCGTCTCGACTTCGGTCGCAACGTCGCGAGGCGCGGTCGCACCGTCGCGAGGCCGCGCGCGTCGCGAGGCCGAGGCGCGCGTCGCGAGGCGAGGGCGCGCGCCCGCGCCGTCTTCGCACCCGGCGGTCGAAATTCACGCAACTGCGCGCGGCTCGTGTCGACATCAGGGTATGAGCACGGCGTTTGCGTTCCACATCACGATGCGGCTGGAGAGCGGGCAGGCTCTGGCGCCCACGGTCGCGGGTCGGCGAGCATCCCCGCTTTCGTCACGACCTGACCGCGCCCAGCGTCAGCGCTTCACGCTGCCGAGCACGAACCGATCGCCCGCCGGGTCGCCCGCCGAATACGTGGTCCACGCGAAGACCGGATCGCCGCCGAGCTGCGTGCCTGCGACCCACGCGATGCCTTGCGGCTCGGTCGCGAGCGTGTACGGCTCGACGGAGTAGCTCCCGTCTTGCTCGACGTGGAACATGGTCAGCGTCTTCTGCATGTCCTCCGCGAGCATGACCACGGCGCGCCCGTTCGACACGGTGACGGCGCGCTGCTGCGACACGACGATCTCGTCGCGCGGCGCGAGCGTGACCGGCGCGCCGACGTCTTCTCCGCTGCCGTCGAGCCACTGCAGCTCCTGCGACTCGTCGCGACGCCACACGGCGGCCACACGCCCCGGAGCCGCGGCCGCCAGGACGATCTCGTTGGTGAGGCCGACATCGCGCGCCGGGCTCACCGCGCCGGTCTCGTCGATGGCGACGAGCAAGGTGGTCGACGCCGTTTCGGCCTCGCGCAGGGCGACGAGCAGGCCCGGGTCGGCGAACCCAGCGGCGGTGATCTCGCCGAACGCGTCGTTCGGGAGCACGGCCTGCCAGGTCGCCGCGCCCGTCTCGTCGAGCAGCTCGGCGACCACGTCCCCCGGCGAGGCCGCGTGGGCGGTGCTCGAGTACACGAGGTACGGCGTCGCGCCCGGCCGCGCGACGAGCGAAGGGAACGTGGCGTTTGCGACGAGGCGAGGCGCGCCCAGCTCGATGCCCTCGGCGTCGAGCCGGATGATCTGCATCTGCGGGCTCTCGCCCACGCCGCCGACCGCGACCACCCAGCCGCCGGGCGCAGGCGCGAGGCTGATGGGACCGCCACCATCGATGGTGCCGCAGCCCGGCTTGTCGGCGATCAGCTGGAGGTCCTTCGTGAAGCGCGCGAAGTGCAGGACCTTGCCGAAGCTGAACCAGGCCGCCGCGATCTCGTCCCCGTTCGTCGCGATCTCGATGTCCATCACGTCGAAGCCGTCGAGCCGCGGCCGCGCGCACGCGAGCTGGCTCGGTGAGCCCAGGCACGAGTCGCAGTCGCGGATGTCGTGACCACAGGCCGGGCTGCAGATGGTCTCGCCGCTCTGATAGCCGAGCGCCTGGCACGTCGCCGTCGGCGTCAGGTCGCACGCCTCGGTGATGGTGTCGCACTGCTCGGGACCGTCGTCGACCGTCCAGCAGATCTCGCAGCTGTCGAGCGTTCCGTTCCCGCACTTCTGGAACGACTCGCCGTCACAGGCGCCACGCACCTCGCTGGGCGTACAGCTCTGGGGGAACGGCACGTAGTCGCTCCCGCCTGCCCCCTGACCGCCCGAGCCGCCCGAACCGCCCTGGCCGCCCCCGCCTTGGGGGTCGACCTCGACCTCGCTGCAGCCCACGACCAAGGAAAGCGCCGAGAAAAGGAAAGCTCCGGTTCGCATGATCTGGCTAGTGGCGCCCAGGGGCCCGGCACGGCTCAAGAAAATGACGGGGCAGCACACCCGGCACGTGCCGCCACGTGATCTCGCGCCCAGGGCCGTCGCCCGCTCGCGTGCCCCGCTACTTGAGCCGGTGCTTCTTCAGCTTCGCCTGCAGCGTCGTCGGCTTGAGCTTGAGGAGCGCGGCGGCGCCACCCTCTCCGTAGATCTTCCCGTTGGCCAGCGAGAGCGCGCGCTCGAGGTGCTGTTTCTCCGCTTCGGCGAACGTGAGGAGCGGCCCCGAGGCGGGCGCGCGCTCGCTCACCGGCTTGGGCGCCTCGAACGACCCGATGGAGAGGTGCTCGCGCCGGATGAGCCCCGACGGGACGAGCACCGTGGCGCGCTCGACCGTGTGGAGGAGCTCGCGCACGTTGCCAGGCCAGGGGTAGCTCTCCAGGTGCTCGACGGCACACGGCTCGAGCTTCCACGGGCCGCGGCGCGACGTCGTGAGCTCACGCAGGCGCTCGAGCGCGAGAGCCACGATGTCCTCCTGTCTCTCGCGCAGCGGCGGGAGCGTGAGCGGGACGGCGGCGAGGCGGTAGTAGAGATCCTCGCGGAAGCGGCGCTCGCGGATCGCGTCCTCCAGGTCGACGTGTGACGCCGCGACGACGCGCACGTCCACACGGACGGTCTCGTCGGAGCCGACCGGCTCGAAGCTCCCCTCTTGCAGCGCGCGGAGGAGCTTCGCCTGGGCGACGAGCGGCATGTCGCCGATCTCGTCGAGGAACAGCGTGCCGCCATTGGCCGCGACGAAGCGACCGGGCCTGTCCTTCACGGCGCCGCTGAAGGCGCCGCGGGTATGGCCGAAGAGCTCGCTCTCCACCAGGCTCTCCGGAATGGCGGCGCAGTTGATGGACACGAATGGCCGCCGCGCGCGGCTCGACCATTCATGCAAGGCCCGGGCGGCCAGCTCCTTGCCGCTGCCCGTCTCCCCTCGAATGAGCACCGGGAGCGACGTCTCCGCGACCTGCTTCGCGAGCTGCACGAACCGGGTCATGGCCGGGCTCCTCGTCCGCTCGAGGCGGTCGCCGTACGCGGACTCGCCGAGCGTGCCGCTCGTGAGCGACTGGTTCTGCAGCTCGAGCTGGCGGCGGTACCGGTCGAGCAGCTGCGCCTGCTGCGCGAACGCGAGCGCCGTCGAGACGAGCTGCGCGTAGACGTCGGCCACCGAGAGCGCGGTCGGCGCGTACGACTCGCACACCTTTCGATCCAGCGTGATGAGCCCCAGCGGCGTGTCGCCGGTGCGCAGCGGGATCACCATGCAGCCGTGACCGTGTGGCAGGTCGAGCACGCCGTCGTACGGATCGCCCTCCTCGCTCGCGTGGTGCTCCTCGTGGAGCGCCATCGGCCGGCCGTGATCGAGCACACGCGCGAGCGTGGGGAACTGGTCGAGCCGCAGCGTGCGCGCGCCGAGCGTCTCGGTGGCGAGCGGACCGTCCGTCGCGACGGGCACGAGCGCGTCGCCGTCGAGCCGGTAGAGGACCGCGAGGTCGAAGGGGATGACCTGCCCGAGCGAGTGGAGCGCGTTGCCCAGCGTGCGCCCCAGCCGGTGCGGCTGCGTGGAGAGCGACGCGATGGCCTTCAGGTCCGAAGCGAGGTCGTGGACGGTCGACACGCCTGAGAGATTGACCAACGGGATTTCGTCGCGCAACCAAATATTGGTGAACCCAGCAACGACATATCGTTGCCCGGCCGCTTGAACCCCAGAAAAACCCAATAACTTCGGCGGCGCAGGCTTGGTCCCAGCCTTGCGTAGGGCGCCGCCCATGAACCGCACACGAGTCATGACGCTCCGAGGATCATCGTCTGTCTGGGGCATCGCGCTCGGCTTGAGCTTGGCGGCAACGGCCCTGGGCTGCGCCGGGCCGGAGGCGCAGACCGCGCCCCCCGTCACGCCCGCGAACAAGCCGGACGCGCCCCCGCCCAACCCGTCGCCGCAGGCGAAGAAGGTCGCCGACAAGCCCTACGGCATCGATGATTGGTGGCCCAACCAGCTCGACCTGCGCCCGCTGAAGGCGAACGCGCTCAAGAACGATCCGACCGACCCGACCTTCGACTACGCGGCCGCGTTCAACAAGCTCGACATCGCCGCGGTGAAGAAGGACATCGAGAAGGTCCTCACCACCTCGCAGGACTGGTGGCCGGCCGACTACGGTCACTACGGCGGGCTCATGATCCGCCTCGCCTGGCACAGCGCCGGCACCTACCGCGTGACCGACGGTCGCGGCGGCGCGGCCTCGGGCACCATCCGCTTCGCGCCGCTCAACAGCTGGCCGGACAACGCGAACCTCGACAAGGCGCGCCGGCTGCTCTGGCCGATCAAGAAGAAGTACGGCCGCAGCCTCTCCTGGGCGGACCTCATGGTCCTCTCCGGCAACGTCGCCCTCGAGTCGATGGGCTTCAAGACGTTCGGGTTCGCTGGCGGCCGGGAGGACGTCTTCGAGCCGACCGACATCAACTGGGGCCCCGAGACCGAATGGCTGGGCACCGACCGCTTCTCGAAGGACGGCAAGGAGCTCGCCCGCCCGCTCGGCGCCACCCACATGGGCCTCATCTACGTGAACCCCGAAGGCCCCAATGGCGTGCCCGACCCGAAGGAAGCCGCGAAGCACATTCGCATCACGTTCGGCCGAATGGCCATGAACGACGAGGAGACCGTGGCGCTCATCGCCGGCGGTCACACCCTGGGCAAGGCGCACGGGGCGGCCAAGGCCGCCGACTGCGTCGGCCGTGAGCCCGAAGGCGCCACCATCGAGGAGCAGGGGCTCGGCTGGAAGAACAAGTGCGGCAAGGGCAAGGGGGCCGACACCATTACCAGCGGCCTCGAGGGCGCCTGGACCAGCACGCCCGTGCAATGGTCTCATGGCTACTTCCAGAACCTCTTCGAGAACGAGTGGGAGCTCACGAAGAGCCCCGGCGGCGCCCAGCAATGGACGCCCAAGGGCGGCAAGGCCACCGTGCCGGACGCGCACGATCCCAAGAAGGCCCACAAGCCGATGATGCTCACCACCGATCTCGCGCTCAAGGAGGACCCGGACTACCGGAAGGTCTCCGAGCGCTTCTACAAGAACCCGAAGGACTTCGAGGACGCCTTCGCGCGCGCGTGGTTCAAGCTCACCCACCGCGACATGGGCCCGCACGTGCGCTTGCTCGGCAAGAGCGTGCCGGCGGCGCAGCTCTGGCAAGACCCGGTGCCGGCGGTCGACCACAAGCTCGTCGGAGACGCCGAGATCGCCACGCTCAAGAAGCAGGTCCTCGCCTCCGGTCTCACCACCTCGCAGCTCGTGAAGCTCGCGTGGGCCGCCGCGTCCACGTACCGCGACACCGATCTGCGCGGCGGCGCCAACGGCGCGCGCGTTCGCCTCGCCCCTCAGAAGGACTGGGCGGTGAACCAGCCCGCCGAGATCGCCAAGGCCATCGCCACGCTCGACGGCATCCGCGAGAAGTTCAACAAGTCGGCTCCGGGCGGCAAGAAGATCAGCCTCGCCGATCTCATCGTCCTCGCGGGCAACGCCGCCATCGAAGACGCCGCGAAGAAGGCCGGCGTCGACCTCAAGATCCCCTTCACCCCGGGTCGCACCGACGCCACGCAGGAGATGACCGACGTCGCCTCCTTCCAGAACCTCGAGCCCGAGGCCGACGGCTTCCGCAACTACGTCAAGGCAGGCGCCGCGCGCACCCCCGCGGAGCTCCTCGTCGACAAGGCGGACTTGCTGAACCTCAGCGCGCCCGAGATGGCCGTCCTCGTCGCGGGCATGCGTGTCCTCGACACCAACTACGACGGTTCCAAGAACGGCGTCTTCACCACGAAGCCCGGCGCCCTCACGAACGACTTCTTCACCAACCTGCTCGATATGGATGTCGAGTGGAAGAAGTCCGAGAAGGACGGCGTCTACGAGGGCCGCGACCGCAAGACCGGCAACATCAAATGGACCGGCACCGCGGTCGACCTCGTCTTCGGCGCCAACTCCCAGCTCCGCGCCATCTCGGAGCTCTACGCCTCGGACGACGCCAAGGAGAAGTTCGCCAAGGACTTCGCCGCCGCGTGGACCAAGGTCATGAACGCGGACCGGTTCGACCTGAAGAAGAAATAGCGCAGAGCCAAGCGGGCGGCGTCCGGCCTGTTCCGCGAGGTCGTCGCCGTGGATTCACCCCCCGGGCCCCCGTCACCGCGGTGAGGGGGGTCTCGTGCTTACAGGCCCTCGATCCGGAAGAGCTGCCCGTCGTTGTCGACCACGAACGCCGCGGGCGCGGGCGTGTCGGTGGCCCAGAGGGAGATCGCGCCGCCCGCGACCTCGGGCACGAAGGCCCGCGACCAGGTGGCGCTCAGCTTGCCTTCGGCGTCGACGGAGCCCCGCGCCAGGAACGTGCCTTGCGCGCTGGCGGCCGATGACGCCACCCAGACGGCGCCGCTCGGCGCGACATGCACGAATCCGAGCCGACCTTTCGTCGGCTCGTTCAAGAGCACCCGCTCCGTCGTGATGACGTCGTTCTGGAAGGCGCTCACGCCCTGCGCCCAGACCGCGATCGCAAGGGGCAGGGTCGGGTGCGCCGCGATGTCCGCGATCTCCGCGCCACCCATCGCTGGCTGGCAGCCGGAACAGCTGCAGATGAGGGCGCCTCCGGTGAAGATCGCACCGCCGCCCCACGCCATTGCGTTCGTCGGTCCGGGGGAAAGCTCCGCGCATACGGGGCTCGCCACGCTGGTGCCTTCTTGCCCGAGAACCCCGTTCCCAGCCGGACCGACGAACAGGAGCGAGTCTTCCCCGGTCATGACGAAGTCGCGGAGCGGACCGTTGACCGGGAAGACGGTCGAGAAGCTCTCCGTGTGCGACGCGACGAAGCCGTTGTAGTCCCACGCGATCAACGATTTGCCGCCGGCCACGGTGGCGCGCATCCGATAGGACGACGTCGTCGGCATACCGTTGCCGAGCGAGATAACCATGTTCGCGGTGTCTCCTTGCAGCTCGTAGAGGAACCCCATCCCCATGTCGTCGAGATGGAGCGCCATGGCCTTGCCCGGAGGGTCGAAGCCCACGACGTGCGTGAACGGCGTGCCGTCCGGGTTCACGATCGGCGTCACCGTGGCCTCGACCGGCCCGCCCCCTTCTCCACCACCCGTGCCCCCCGCGGCGCCGGTTCCAGCGCCGCCGACGCCGCCACCGCCCTGCGCGTCGCAGTCGCCCTTCGTGTCGCACCCCACCACCGCGCTCACGCAACGCGGACCGAGCTCATCCGCGATGCACGTCTCCTCGGGGTCACACACGAAGCCCGCGCACGCCACGCTGAGCCGGATCGGCAGGCGCAGCGGCTTGTGATCGACGAACTCCACCTGCCGCCTCGCCACGATGCACGCCGAGCCGTCGACCGGCGCCGCGCCCGGAGCCGGGTTCGCAAACGCCAGGCAATCCTCCTCCGTCGGCGCGCCGCCGTCCGCGTGCAGCCTGCCGACGACGAGCACCCCCGCCGTGGTCGCGCCCCCGTCCGGGTGGAGCACGATGCTCCCGATTTCCCCCCCGTCGCACGCGCTCGTGCTCGTGTTCGCCGCCGCCGACGGCTCCCGCACCTGGGTCGGCCCGCCCGCCACCACGAGCGTCTCCACGAGCATCAGCGGCGCGAGCGGCTCGCTCGCACAGGCTGCGTCCGTCGAGATCTCGAGCGTGACCTGGGTCGGCTCGCGGCAGGAGATCGCGAAGGCGAGGAGAAGAAGGAATCGGGGCCGCATCGGCGGCTCCAGGATAGCGCCTTACGAAGCCACGCGGACGACGACCTCAGGGAAGTGTTCGCCAGACCGTGCAGCGCGTGCGGTGCTTCTTGTTGGCGGGCTGACCGTCCCACCACCCCTGGGTCAACCGGGTGACCTCGGCGTTGAGCCCAGCCTTGTCATACTCCTTGAACCCGCCCTTCGTGGGCCACTGATCGGACCAATAGACTCGCGGCGTGCTCGTGGAGTTGTCCAAGGACAGGAGCACGCTGTGGTAGCCGTCCATCAGGCTGAAGCCGAACACGCTCCAGCCGACCGCGTTGTTCGCCAAGGTCACGAGCTCGTCGAGCAGCACCACGCCCAGGTGGTCCGGGCGAACGACCCCTGTCGTCGTCTTTCCCTTCGCGTCCAGGAACTCGAAGTCTGTCCGGCTCGTCGCAAGACCGGCGGTCGCGAGCGCGTCCATCGTCAGGTGGACTGCAGAGCCCGTCGGGATCCTCTTGGGGGCGAAGAGGATCTTCAGCGCCTCGTTGATCGTGTCGATGCAGTTCTGCGGATTCCCGCCCGTCGCGTTGTTGACGAGGAACGTCTTCATCGATTGCACGGAGGCGTCCGGCCACACGGCGGTCGCCGTCTGGAAGGGCCTCACGACCCTGCGGAGCGACTGCGCGGCGGCGCGGGCAGTGGCCTTCTTCGAACGGCGGAGGACTTCGTTCTCGAGCGCGAGTAGTCGATTCATCATTGGCTCCGGGTGGTGCGGTTCACTTGAACTCGAGGTGGAAGTGCGGCGGCGTCGACTCGAGAATGACGGTCACGTCTTTCTGCCCAGCGACCGCGCGTCGGAACGCGGCCTTCTCTTCGTCGGACATGTCGCGGCTCCGCACGTCCACCGCGCCGGCGAACAGATGCCGCGAGATGTAGACGCACGCGGTAACCTGAGCCTCGATGACCGCCGCCATCGCGGCGCACACCTCATCGGGCGTCTTGCCGGCCTTCTTCGCGCTCTCATAGGCGCGCTTGATGTCGGCGATCGCCTCCTTGTTCTTGTAGATCGACAGGTCGTCTCCGGCCTCGAGCTTGTCGTACATGGCCCGGGCCTGCGCCTCCGGCGTGCGGCGACCACTCGTGACGTAGACGTTGCGCCCCGTGTCGGCGTGGTATGCGTCGGCGATCGGCGCCAGGCGCGCCTCGATCGCCGGCGTGAGCACCGCGTCGGGGGCGAGGTCGTAGTGCTTCGTCGCGCTCGGACCGGAGAGCCCCGCCGCGCGGATGAACGCCAGATCTTCGATGACGTCGACCTCGTCGAGCGCCGGACGCCTGCCGAACGAGCGCGGCTGCGGCGGCGGCGCTGACCGCGGCGCTGCCGCACGCTCGACCGCGTCGAGATCCACGACGCCCCCGTCGAAGCTGTTCGCGAACGACATGTCCATCCGGTCGAAGACCGAGTGCGGATGATCCTTGGGGAGCGCGGAGGCCTTCGCGGCTGGCCCCGCCTCCTCGCGGCTCGGCTCCGCGCCGCCCTTCACTTGCGCGAGCAGCCGATTGATCTCCTCCGAGAACGCCTTGCCGTCGTCCTCGTCGTCGACGTGATGACTCGATTGCACCGCGATCGCGCCCCCGTCGCCTCCGATCGGATCATCCGAGGAACGGAGCACCGGCTCGGCGTCGCCGCTGCTTGGGTCGGGCGCGTCGTAGTCCTCGAGCGGCTCGGCGTAGCCGCGCTCGGAGCGCACGCCCCAGGTCCGCCAGTCATCGCTCGGGCGGCGTCCGAAGCTCTGCGACGGCGACTCGAAGCTCGCGGCGCGCGACGTATCGTGACCGTCGTAAGAGAGCGAGATCGGCGCGCCGGTGTCGAACGCGGCGGAGAACACCTGCGGTCGCGCTTGCGCCTGCACGCGCGACAAGGACCGTGCTTTCGCCTTCGGCTCCCCGGGCCGTTTGCGTACGACCGGTGCCCCAACCCCCTGCTCGATGTTACGAATGCGGTTACCCATGTTCACACCCCACGGCTGTTCATCTCGAAGTTGAGGACGGCGAACGGATCGAGCGCGATCTGGAAGCGAGAGCGGGGAGCCAGCGCGGCCTGCGGGACGACCACGAGCCGCTCCGCGCTGGCCTCGTGCACCGCGGCCGGTCGACCGTCCACCCGCACCAGTGGGAAGGGCGGCTCGTCGCGGACGACCAGGTTCCGACCTTCGAACGCGAGCGCCGGACGGCCCCCCACGGTGGAGGTCTGTGCCTTCGTGATCTGTGGAGGGGCGGTGCGGCGCCTCGCCTTGTTGATGAGGTTCGCGAGGGTGGCGTAGTCCGTCCCCTTCCGCGACACGCTCTTCAGGTCGACGTTCTTTCGCTGGACGGTCTCGAGATCCTTCACCGAGGTCACGCCGATCGCGCGCAGGTCCGACTTCGTTTCGTCGTCCATTCCTTCGATCGCCTCGAGCGGGACGTCATCCGCCGTGACGGGTCCGCGCGTCGTCTCGCGGATCTGCCGGTCGGTGATCGAGCCGAGCTGCAGGGAGATCTTCGAGAACCCGGTCTCCCCCGGCTTCGCCGTGCGAAACCTCACGCGGCGCCCGTCGAAGTCCGGGAACACTTGCAGGTCCATGCTCATGTCTTCGACCGTGTACGTGAGCGGACGGGACAGACCCTTCACCGCGAGGCGGTTCTGGACGTTGTCGAGCTCGACGATGAGCGAGTCGATGAACGCCTCGAGATGAAAGGCCGGATCCCTATCCGCCATTCGAACGGACCACCCTCACGCGCAGCTTGTGGAACACCGGCATGACGGACGTCTTCGTGTATTGCGTCGGCGGGCTGCAGCGCGTGGCCAAGGCGTCGGATTCCCCCGCTTCGAGAGCGAGCTCGACCGGGAGCTCGATCGTCATCGACTCGATGCGCGGCGCGCCCTCGACCTCCGGCTCCGCGTCGTCCTCCTGGTCGAGCAACGCGCCGATCATCGCCGCGAGCGACGGCAGCGCATCCTCAGCCTCGTGCTCGGGGTCTCGCGGATGCATCCGTGGGCTCCTCTCGCGGCTTCAGCTCGGTGGGCATCAGCGCGACGACCTCGTGCACCACGACCTCCAGGCCGTCGATGGCGACGGGGCGCCCGGTCTCGGCGGCCTCCAGGCTGAAGGCGACCCCGGGCATGCGCGTCCGCAGGCTCCTCGTCATTGTGCGCTCCTCGTCCCGATGAAATGCGCCGCTACAGGCAGCGGAAAGAGCACCGACCGTTCCGCGAGGCCCTGAACCTGCCCGCTCTCGTCCGCGGAGGTCACAGCGCGCAGCGAGACCTCGTGTAGGGCCACGTCCGGAAACACCCACACCGCTGCGCCGCCGCGTGGGCGCCCGCTGAGGAAGACGCGAGCATGCGCGCACGTGCCCAACCTGTCCGCGGCGTCTCGACGCTCGAGGGCGTCGAGGTCGGCGGAGGAGAGGGCCGGCTTCTCGAACAGCCTGGGCAAGAGCGAGTTGAGCGCGACCGCGCTGAGGAGCAGGCCCGCCTTGACCTTGCCCTCCACGCGACCGTTGGCCGGCGGCTCGAGCAGGACCTTCGACTCCATGCGACCGTTTTCGCGCGCGCCCGGCTGGAGGGCATAACAGTACTTCACCTGGAGGCCGACGCGCCTGCGGGCGTCGTCGAACGGGCCCTCCCAGACCTTGTGCCAGAACTCGCGGTACCGCGTGACGTCGTCGAGCGGCGTGGCGTTGCCGGCTCGCTTTGCGCCCGCGAACACCGTCTCCCGCACGAGCTTGATCCATTGCGACACGCTCGTCCCGACCCGCTGGCCCGCCTTGTTCGTCCAGCTGACGGTCACGGTGAGCAGACAATCCGTCCCCGGCTCGACCCCCGAGAGCGTCTCGGCGTCGAACATGGGCACCTTGGCCAGGGGTCCGGCCCCGGAGATCTCGACGGTCGCGCGCTTGCGTCCGATGAGAGCATGAGACTCGAGGTGGCGCAGCGTGACCTCGACCAGCGCCTTGCCGAGCGGGCGGGGCGTCTGGACGTCCACCGGGAAGCGGAGCGAGCGGCCGAGCAAGAAGAGCACCTGGTCACGGCCGTCGATCGAATGGGGCCGCATGCCGAGGAAGGTCAGCTTCACCTTCGAGGCTCGCCGGAAGGACTGCGGGCCCTCCGTCACGACGGTCGCGCCCGGCGCGGACATCGACGCGAGCAACCCCATGAGGTCCTTGTCGTCGAGGCTGGGGTGCACGGCCTTCAGGTGGTCGAGGATCACCTTCTGGTTCTCGATACCGACACCGGCCAGGTCTTTCAGGGCGCCGGAGACTGCGCCGATGACCTTCGACGGATCCGCTGCGCCGAGGATCGCCTTGACGGTCTCCGGGTTGAGGGCCTTTTCGAGCAGCGGCGTCAGGGCCGGCAGCGCTGCGAGCAACGCGGGAGCAATCATCGCGCGAGCAGGCGCGTACGGCTCCGCCACCTCCAGCGCCTGGGCGTTCGACGCGCCGAGCCCCTGTGCCTTCGCCGTGCCGACCTGCGCCAGCAGGGTCTTGATCAGCTCCTGGATGTCCTTGTTGCCGATGGCTCCGAGGAGCGCCTCGAGAGGGGAGCCCCCGCCCGGCTTGTTCCCCGCTGCGCCGCCGCCAAAGAGCGACCCGAGAGCAGGAAGCGCCGCGGGGATCGCCTTCAGAATGGCGTCGAGAAACATCGCCTGACTGCGCCCTGGGGCGGAAGGCCCAAACCGATACGGGACCGAACGCATGGATTCGCACCGACGCTCGGCCTCCGCCTCGAGCGCAAATGCGACGCTGGGCAGCGCATCGTGGCCCTGGCCTCCCCACGCGCGGACCACGTCCGAGACCGCCGGCCCGTTCAGCCGCTCGTCACGAAAGCTCTTGAGTTGCACGTTCTGGTTCTCCTCGTCGAACAGCGACTCCGGGATGCCGATGGTGATTCGCCCCAGCCGCTCCGGTGGGAGCGGTCCGAGCAGCGGCGACACATGGCGAGGCTTCGCGAGCACGTTGATCCCAATCTCCGTCCGCTGGACGTCGTCATCGCCCACGGCCCATTGCCAATACCGATTGGTCGACCCAAGCTCCGCGAGAAACACCCTCTTGCCGCGCTCGGGCCCGACGTACTCGAGGTGAGCGAGCGCCACGGGTCACTTCGACGGCAGCGCCGGCGGAGCGGCTGGTCCACCTTGCGCGGGCTTGCCGGGCGCCGCGCCCCCCTCGTTCAATCCGCCGTACATGGTCGCGAAGTTGTCGAGCTTGAAGTAGTCTGACTTGAACACGATCTCGACCGACCCCTGCAGCTTCGCGCTCAGATCGGTGCTGGCCGTGCTCTTGGTCGTCGAGATGCTGATCTGCGAGCTCCTCGACGTGTGCGTCGTTCCGCCCGACACGCCGCCGAAGAAGTTACCGAACGGACCGGTCGCTGTCGCTGTCGCGCTGGTGGCGTTCTCCTTCTTGACGGCTGCCTTGTCGGCTCGGTCGATCTTCTCGCTCGCTTTGATGTCGAACGTAACGCCGGCCTTGATGGTGCCACGCTCGACGACCAACCTGGAGACACCCATGAGGATCGTCTCGCGGAGAAGGGCTCTCTGCTCGCGGGCCATCGCGATCTTGGCGTCCATGATCTTCGCCTTGACCTCGTTGTCACCCAGGTCGAGCTTGTTGCCCGACTTGTCCATCAGCTGAGCCTTGGCGCCGTCTTTGAGGGTGCCGTCTTCGTTCTTGTCCTCGTCGGCGAAGTCGAACGAGAACTCGTCGTTGTTCTCGGCCAGGTAGCCGAAGGCGGCGGTGTCGTCGATCGCCGTCACGAACTTGGAGAGCGACGCGGTCGCCGACTTCAGGAGCTTCTGGTACGCCTCCATCTGCTGGATGGTGACGGAGAGGTTCGCGTCGAATACGGCCTTCAGCAGGTCCCGGACGAACTGCGGGAAATTGACCGACTCGACGAAATCGCCCGCCATCCCGGCGGCCTTCTCGATGTTCGTGTTCCGGTGTCGGCTGTCGTCGATGAGGTCGCTCCCCTTCTGGGGCTCGCCCTTCTTCGCCTGCGCGAGCGCGAAGCTTCCCCCCGAGGAGAGCTGCTTCGCGTTGGCGTCGAGCAGCTCCCCGTAGAGCTTCACCTGCTCGTGCGAGGGCAGCTGCGAGAACGTCGTCGACTGCGCGAGGACCTCGCGGGTCCGCGCGCGGGCCTTCGCCATCACATCCGGTGAGTAGGCCATCAGAAGTCTCCGAAGTCCTGGGTGTCGTCGCCCGGCTCCTCCTCGTCTTCGGAGGGCTCCTCTCCGTCCCCGTCCTCCGCCGTCTCCGGCCCGAGGGCGGCTTGCGCGAGGATGTATCCCTCCGCCGCCGCGCGCGCCTCACGGAATGCCTGCGTGGAGACGGTCGACTTGTCGAACCCGGCCACCCAGCGGAAGACGGTGTTGCCGTAGACGGCCTCGTTCCGCAGCGCGGCGACGTTGAGCGTCGTCCCGAGCTCTTCGCGCGCCAGCGTCTCCAATACGGCCCAGACGCTCTGACGACGTCCGCCGACGACGGAGCCGACGATCGCAGGATGGGCGAGGATGGCCATGGCCTCCTTCAGGTGGAAGTACATTTCCCGGGTCTGCATGAGCGCCATGCCGGTCATGTGCTCGCTCAGGTTCACCTGGAGCTGCTGGGTCGCCTCGTAGATGGGCGTCGTCGAGACGAGGCCCTCGTCGCCGTACGAGTCCTCCAGCTTACGGATGTACGCGACGAACTCGTTCATGAGCGTACCCCACAGGCGCGGGAAGTGCTCGTTCGGCACCATGCGCGACAGGAGCTTGCTGTTGCCCTTCGCCAATACGCGCCGGAACACCATTCCTCGTTCGTCGGCGGAGAGACGCTCGTCGCGGAGCTTGAAGTACCGGTACATCCGGTCGACGATCTCGTTGCTCTGACGCAGACTCGGCTTTGTGGCGTCCGGCTCGCCGACGTCGATCTCCCCCGCCGCCCACCGCAGGACGAGCGCGTCCACCAGGCGGAAGACGCCCATCTTCTCGCCGAGCACCCAGACATAGTCGAGCGCGCCCGCTGCGCGAATGCTCTCGGGCAGGATGCCCTGCGCTTCGATCGTATCGAACTGGTCGACCTCGAAGTTCCAGCTCGCCTGGCCACCGTTGCGGATGGTGTCGATCGGGTCTTCCCCGCGGCTGCGGCGCTGGGCGTCCGCGTAGGCAAGAGCGAAGTACTCGTCGAAGTCGCCCGACTTCGCCTGCGCCTCCGTCAAGGTGCCGAGCGGCAGGTCCTTGATGAACTGCGCCATCTGCGCCTTGATTCTGGCGCGCTCGACCACGTCCCCGTTGCCGAGGTCGTCGTTCTTGAGCTCGTTCCGCTCGAGGTAGGCGTCGACGAGCTTCTTCTGCTGCCCGAGCTCGAGCGTGGAAGCCGCGAGGGCGTCGAGCTCCGCTGCGACCCCGTTCGTGTAGTTCAATGATTCAGCCATTGGTGAGCTCCTTCAGACGCGGGTTTCCGGCGCGTACCGGGTGACGAGCGTGTCGACCAAGGTCTGCTTGGCGTTCGGGTCCCAGCCGCGCTCCGAGCCGTGGACCTCCACCAGCTTCGTGAAGTACCCCGTCGCGGTCGTCTTGAGCTGCCGGAAGATGGCTTCGACCACGGTCAATGTCTCCCAGATCTGCGGCTTGCCCGCCTGCGCGACGAGGAGGAACTCCCCGTCGAGGACGCCCGGGGACGTGAGCAGCAGGCGCGTCGTCTGGTCGAGCCCTGCTCGGTCCAGGAAGGCAGCGATCACGGCGTCGCGCGACTCGGCTCCACCGGGCACGGTCGACACCTCCGCGCGAAGGCCCTTCGCCAACGTGGCCACTTCCAGGTCCGTCAGCTCCTCCGCCTTGGCGGGCTGACCTCTGCGATCGGGCCAGGCCGGCAGAGTCTTGAACACCGCTCGAGAGAGCTTCCCGTTGGGCCCGAGCAATGCCTCCAGGTTGCTCCTGGTGAACTGCTTTCGGGCGACGACGACGGAGCGCTCCCGCACGTTGCGCAGGTCGAGCGAATCGATCGTCTCCCCCTTGCGGAGCGGCCGCTTGTAGGTCGGCGGCTTGTAGTCCGCCGGAGACTTCGGAATGGCCGCGCCGAGGGCGCCGACCGCATCGACGAGCCGCTTGTGATCGGCGGCGAGAGCCGAGAGCTGGTGGTTCGTGTCACCGAGCTTGGCGACGCTCTCCGCCACCTTCTTGTGCTCGGCGGTGAGCACGGCGAGCTGGGCGTTCGTGGCCTCGAGCCTGCCGATACCATCCGCGATCTTCTGCAGCGTCTCGACGAGCCACGGCGCTTTGCCGTCGGCACCTTGGCCCTGCGCCATGTGGCTGAGCAGCGCAATGGCCTTCCGTTTCAGCTCGTCTTCATCCTTCATCGTCATGGGCGTGCCTCGATCAGCGGTGGGCGTCTGACGCCACGTGGTTTGGATTCCCGTCTCTGGAGCTGCAAGAACCTGAGCGCGTCGGCCGCATTCAGCCGACCGTAGCCTGCGTCGCGCGTCTTCTGCGCCGGCCCCGGTCGATCCGCCGTGCGCTTCAGGACGTGTTTGATCGCCGGATCGCGCAGCGACTCGCCGATCGAGAGCGCGTACGACTTCAAGAGAGCCGCGACGCCGGCGACGAATGGGGCCGCCTGGGACGTGCCGCTCGCGAATGCGTAACCGTCGTCCGCGTAAGAGCTGTAGATCTCCTCCCCCGGGCCCAAGACGTCGACCTGGAGCCCGCGCGTCGAAAAACGCGCGACCGCGCCAGACCGGTCGAACGCACCAACGGCCACGACGTGGGGCAGGGCGCTGGGGAAATATTGTTTCGTCGTCCCGTCATTTCCGACCGCTGCCACAACCGTCACACCACGCCTGCGCGCATAATCCATCATGGCTGCGTGCGGCTGGTCACCCGGACCGTCGGCCAGGAGACCGAGGCTCATGTTGATGACGTGCGCGCCCTGGTCGATGGCCCATTTCAGGCCCTGGTCGATGTTGTCACGGACACCAGCACCCACGGGCCTGCCGTCCGGCCCGACGAAGGTCCCCAGCACGCGAACAGGGAGGACCTTGCACCGCGGCGCGACCCCGACCGGGGCCCGAACGCCCCTGGCGGCGATGATTCCGGCCACGTGGGTACCGTGCCCCTGCTCGTCGTCGGGCGCGGGATCCGCACCGAGATGATCCCCGATGAACCCCTTCGCACCCTCGATGATGTCGACGAAATCGAACCCGCGAAGGAGCGCGTGCTCCAGCTCCGGGTGGGTGGCGCATACCCCCGTGTCGAGGACGGCCACCGTAACCTCGGGGCTTCCGCGCGTCAGCGCGTGCGCGACCGGCAGGCCGATTGCCTGACGCGACCATGACCCGGTCGCCGCCTCCAATGCTCGCGCTCCGACGTCCGGCAGGTTGGCACCTGCAATCTTCACGCCTCGAACATCCTCGACGAATGGCAGAAACCGAATCTCCTCGATGAGACCCGGTGGCCAGCGCGTTCCTTTCGCGAGAATGACGCGATAAAGACGGTCGAGGCCGCTCGCTATCTCCTCCCCGGTCCACCCGCCGGCCGAGGCAGGCACGTGCTCCCGCGTAGCCCAGACACGAAGCCCCCTGCGTCGAAACGCTTCGTCGATTGCAGGAGTGAGGGAGCTCGGGCGACGGGCGACGGTGCCGATCAGCTCACGCCAATGAGGAAGGGAAGACGGCCCCGCACCTGGCGCCAGCTGCACCACGAGATGCGGCCTCAAGACGGCCCCATTCGGCGCCACGAAGGCGGTCGCTCGATCTCGCTGTAGCCCAACCCCGTCATCTCCCCTCGAGGCAAGCGACCTTATCCATCGCCGCGCCACCTGTCGACAGAAATTTCATCTTCGTCATTTTGCTGAACATCCACCCACGCACACCCTGGCGGAGTCTGACCAGGCCTGGCGGCCCCAGCCATTGCGTCGGCTGCATTCGCTTTCGCATTGACGTACCCGACACGAGTCGGTTCTATGGGCGGCGCAGACGGGGGCACGAGTCGATCTGCGTCGTTATCGACGGGGCACGAACGGCCGCTCCTCATCGGCCGAGAGGATCAGGGGCACATGCAGAATCGCGTCATTGCAATCGAGGCCCAGCTGCTGAAGCGACGACGGGGCGCGTCGAAGACGGACGCCCCCGCGGCGGCTCGACAGCTCTCGCGCGCAGCCAATGCTGCACCGATCAGGGTCGCGCTCTCGCTCAGCACCCTGACAGGGAAGGCTGTCGACAAGGCCGCGCTCAACGCCAGGTTCCCGAGCGGCGTCGCCTTCGCGCTCTGGAACGCGGACTCCAGCTACTTCAAGACGCGTGGGGATCTGTGGTCCGCCGCGGAGGACGGCATCGGCGCGAAGGGCGACGTCCTCGACGGCAGCAAGCTGCTCTTCGGACAATCGGTCAAGGGAGAGAGCGCGCTCACCGTCGTCATCCCCAAGCTCACGGCCGCGCTCGAGGCCGTCTGCGGCGGCGCGAGCGCGTCGACGAAGGTCCGAACCCTCGCGCTCTTCACCCACGGCTGGGAGGGCGGCGTCGGGATTGCCGGTGGGATCCGCACGAAGGACCTGCCCACGCTCATGACCAAGCTGGCGCCACACTTCAGCGACGACGTGAAGATCATCCTCTTCGGCTGCTCCGTCTGTCGCGGTGTCAGCGAAGCGGAGGGCTGGAAGACGACGACCTTCAACGACGCCGGCGCCGACTCCTTCGCGGGCGCCATGCGCGACGCGCTCCTGGCGGCGGGGCTCAAGACGGCGAGCGTGTGGGGCCACACGGAGGTCGGCGACACGGTGGACAACTTCACCCTCCGCGAGTTTCGCGCCGTCGACGGCAAGGGCGCGAACGGCAGATCGTTCCTGAAGCACTACGCGGTCGCGTGGGACACGACCGTCGTCGACGATCTCGAGAAGAAGATGCAAGACGGCGGCTACACGATCGACGCAGCCAACCGCGCCGAGTTCGTCAAACACGCGAAAGACGCGATCCGCGAGGCCGTCTATGGCGTCTATCTCCGCGCGAACGAGAAGCTCAAGCTCGACGGCCGGAACATCGCGGAGGCTGCGCCCACGCGGCCGACGGAGGTCGGCGCGCTCGTGAGCGCAGAGTGGACCAAGGCCTTCGCCGCCGATTGGGAGGACATGGCGAAGAAGGTCGCCAAGAAGGCGAAGCTCACCAAGGCGGCCACCACGAAGAGCTTCAGCACCGCGACGGACCGGCCGTGGGCGCACTTCTTTCCCTTCGCGGCGGGGTCGGTAGTGGAGGCGGTAGGCCCTGGAGGACGAGCCGGCCACGTGGCGGTGAAGAAGGCGAGCGCGGCCGAGCTCGCGGTGGAAGTCCTCGCCCTCAGCGGCAAGGCGATGGGCAGCGCGGAGCTCGTCTACGAGGGTGAGGGTCCGGTCAACACCGTCCGAACCACGGTGGACGGCCCGCCCACGCTCCACACGAACGTGACGATGCAGTCGGCGGGACACATCCGTGAGATCTCGTCGCCCCTCACGTTTGGCTCGCTCCGCATCGAGCGGCTGTCGGTGGCGCGAAAGAGCGACACCGAGGCCGCCGTCCTCGTCCAGCTCTCCGGTGGGGGCAGCCACGAGCTGCTCTTGCGGGCGGCCGCCGCGCCTGGCGGCAAGGCTGCTTCCTTCGGCTCGCCGGACGGGTTCGTCGCGCGGCTGCTCGCGTTGCTCACGCGGCTCTTGCCCACCAAGCTCGCGCTCGCGCCCAAGCCGGCGCCGATCGCTCGCGCGTTCGACGACAAGCTCCCCGCCGCAACCGTGGTCGTGTCGGCTGCCGCCGCCTTCGAGAAGCCCGACCCTTCCTCCAAACAGGTCGCCGTCATGACGCGGCACACGCCGCTGACCGCCGTGCTCGACAAGAAGAAGGTCGTCAGCGACTGGTGGTACCAGGTCACGTTCGATCTCAAGGGCACGCCGACGACCGCCTGGGTGGCCGCTGCGGACGTGTCGGAGATCGCAGACCCGGCGGCGTTCACCTTCCTCACGCCCGGGTCGGACGGATGGACGAGCCCCTTCGAAGACCTCCGGAGCGCCGTGAAGTCGGTGAAGGCCGAGGCGAAGATCGCTCGGCACATCAACTACCTGAACCTCGTCGTCCTGCCGGACGCGACCTCGCTCAGCGAAGCCGTCGCGAAGGCGTTTTATCACGCGCTCGTCGAGTCGAAGGGAGACTTCAAGGAGGCGTGCCTCATCGTGACGGCGAGCGTGCGCGCGCAGAAGGCCGCGAGCGGCGGTACCTTCATGTGGGTCCAGCAGCGCGGTCCCGCGACGAAGAGCTACGACTTCGCCGGCTATCGCGACAAGGTCTGGCACATGTTCTTCAACGCCCACCAGCGGCTGGACGGAACCAGCGCCAAATGGCTCGACGTGAAGGGTGTCCTCTACGAGCTGAAGAGCCGCTCGAGCCCCATCCAGAGCCTCTTCACCCTGAAGGACCTCTCACGCGACGCGAAGGAGGACATCCTCTTCAATCGCGGGGGCGTCATGCTGGCGGAGTGGCTCATGAAGAACCGCGACGCCGTCACCTCCCATTGGGGCGGCGTGGTGAAGAAGGGCTTCGAGGACGCGATCGAGACCGACCCTGAGATGAAGAAGCTCGACGCCGCGACCAAGCAGAAGCTCATCGAGAAGGTCCTGCAGGAGGACGACGTCGTGCGGGAGGTCCAGAAAAACTCCTGGGCCGACTTCGCCGAGGCTGCCGGCAAGGCCGTCGGCCTCGTGCTGGACGCGGCGAAGAAGATCTAGCGACCAAGCGGCGCTGGCGCGCTCTCGCTCACGGCTTCTTCCCCGTCTCGCTGCAAACCTCTGCGCCGCCCTCCTCCATCGGCGTCTGGCAGCTCCGCTCGTAGAGCGGCGCGGTCTCCTCGCACACCACGGCGCCGTCGCGCACGCGGCAGGTGCGCCGCGCGATCTGGAGGTTGCGTGAGCTTCCGCGATTGCCCATGCCGCCGATGAAGCTCGACATGCCCCGCGTCACGAGAAGCGAGACGCCGTCGGGCTTCACGCTCATCCGCTCGAGATCGAAGAAGGTGGAGTGCGGCGAGTGGTGGCTCCACATCGGGCCCTGCCCGGGCTCGTGATCGATGTACCAGCCCTTCGCCGTCTGGATGGCCAGGCCGGTCTCGAACGCGCCGTCCTGGAAGGTGGCGACGGCCAGCACCTCGCCACCGCCCTTTACCGCGACCGGCTCGGCGGGACGGCAACGCGGCGTCTCACCACCGCAGACGGCCTCGAGCGAGGCGAACGGGCCGTGAGCACCAACCTTGCGCATGCTGACATTCTTGTCATCGTTTTGGTCGCGCTCGGGCCGACCGTCCTGCTCTCCGTCCGACGAGTCGTCCTCCTTGTGCGGCGTCGTCTCGAAGGGCGCGGGTTGGCAGGCGGCGAGGAGCAGCGTGACGGCGATCGACAGGGTTCTCATGGCCCGCTCTGACGCGCATCGCGGCCGCCCGATCTGTCGATTTCGTGCGGATTTTTCGGGTGTAAGGTGCTCAAGAATGAGGCGTTTGGAAGGAGGCCCAGCAGCCCCGCCCCGCTCACCTCGTCTCGCCCAGCACCTCGCGCACCTTCTCCACCAGCGCGGCGGCGGTGAAGGGCTTGTTCAGGAGCGGGTCGCGGCCGATGGCCACGCCGTGGAGCAGAACGGAGTCGTCCGTGTAGCCGCTCATGAACATCACCCGAATGGAGGGTCGCTGGCTCCGCAAGCGGTCGGCGACCTCCCGCCCACTCAAACTCGGCAGCACCACGTCGGTCAGGAGCATGTCGATTGCCCCCGCGTGGGAGCGCGCGATCTCCTCGGCCTCATCGCCGTTGGCGGCGGCGAGGACGCGGTACCCATGCCGCGACAGTACACGCTTCGCCAGCCCTCGGACGCCCTCGTCGTCCTCGACGAGCAGGATGACCTCGTTGCCGCCGGCGGGCCGCGCGCGCGCCTTCATGGCGTCCGACTCCGGTTTCTCGACCGGTGCCGGCGGGAGCCGGACGAGAAACGTCGTCCCCTTGCCGGGCTGACTCTCGACCTCGATGAAGCCACCTGCTTGAGCGACGATCCCGTCGATCATCGAGAGGCCGAGGCCCGTACCCTTCCCGATCCCCTTCGTGGTGAAGAACGGTTCGAAGATGTGCGGGAGCGTCTCCGCGCTCACGCCCTCTCCGGTGTCGGAGACGCACAGCTCCGCCCAGACTCCCGCACGCGGCCCGTCCTCGATCGAGACCGCGGCCGTCGCGATCTCGAGCGTGCCCCCGAAAGGCATCGCGTCGCGGGCGTTCGCGCCGAGGTTCATGACCACTTGATCGAGCAGTGACGGGTCGATCGTCACCACAAGGGGCTTTGCCGCAAGCGAGACCTTGAACGTGATGTCTTCGCCGAGCAGGCGACGAAGCAGCCGCTCGGAACCGCGGACGGCCTCGTTGAGGTCGAGCGCGCGCGGCGCGATGACGGCCTTGCGGCTGTACGCGAGAAGCTGCGCCGTCAGCGCGCTCGCCCGCCGCCCACCGTCGGCGATCTCGCCCACCAACTCGCGCACCAGGGCCTCGCTTCCCGGCTCGTCGAGGAGCAGCTCCGCGTTGCCGTCGATGACGGTGAGGATGTTGTTGAAGTCGTGGGCCACCCCGCCGGCGAGCCTGCCGATCGCCTCCATCTTCTGCGCCTCACGGATCTTCTCCTCCAGCCGGAGGCGCTGGGTGATGTCGCGCGAGATCCCGATCAGTCCGATGACCTTGCCCGTCCCATCCAGGCGCGGCGCCTTCGTCGACAGGAACACGTGTCGCTCGCCGCCGACCGTGAGGGTCTCCTCTCGCGTCGACGGCGCGCGAGAGTCCGCCACCAGCTTGTCGTGCTCGAGGATCGCGCGCGCGCTCTTTTCGTCCCAGAGGTCGCGGTCGTGTTGCCCCAAGAGCTCCTCTACCGAGCGGCCGACGATGCGCGCCGCGGCGGCGTTGACCATGCGATAGCGGCCATCGGCGTCCTTCGCGAAGATGGCGTCGGTCACGCCATCAACGACCGCCCGGAGCAGCTCCGCCGACTCCAGCTCCCTCTCCCGGCTCGCTTCTCGCTCAGCGTTCGCCTCGTCCCGTGCCGTCTCCGCCATCAGCACGTGTGTCGAGGACCGGTGTAGCAGGACGAGCGCGAGACCGAGGAGGAGACACGAAGCGCAGAGCGTCGAGAGAAAGATCGTGTCCTGCCGAGCGCTAGTGCGCTGCGCGGTCACCTCGGCGTTCGCATCGATCCGGCCCGCGGTCGCTTCGAGGTGACCGACCGCCACGCGGAGCGCGACGCTCAGCTCGGGGCTGCCCGGCGCAACATCCAGCTCGCGCAAGACTCGACGGACCTCGTGGATCGTCTCGTCCAGCTCGCCGTGCTCGGGGGAGCTGGGTAGATCGCCGGACTCGAGCTCGTCCAGGCCTTGCTCGAGGAGCGCGCGGGCCTGCGCGCGGTCAAACGGGGAGTCGTCGAAGCGACCCCCGAGGTACCCAGCGAAGCCCGTCGCGACGTCGAGACGCGCCGTGCGGAAGCCGGCGAGCAGGGTGGCCTCGGCGTCTCGCGTCCGGCGCTGGCCGATGTGCAGCCCCGAGAGGACGGCGAAGGCGACCAACGCCGTGAGCGCCGTCGCGAAGACCTGTCGCTGCAGACCGCTGCGCCCGTGTCTCATGGTGTGACCTTGCTCCCGCCGACCACGACTTCCTCCGCCGAGAACCCGAGGGCCTCGACCATCCGGCGGTGCTCGGGGGAGCCGAGCCAGGACCCGAGGATGCCATTCCACGCCTCGCGCAGCGCGCGGTCCTTCGCACGAAACGCGAAACCGCCGAGGCTCAGCGGCTCACCCATCGGGAAGGGGCGGACCTTCATCCGGCTCGCGAGATCCGCCGAGGCCATCCAGCGGAGCGTGGGCGCGGAGAGCGCGAGACCGTCTGCCATCCCCGTGGCCACCGCCGCAAAGCCCGCCCGAGCATCGGGCACCAGGACGAGCTGCGCGGTCGAGAGACCACATGTTCGTAGCGCGCTGCCCTCCACTGCCCCTTCCAGCACGGCAATGCGGAGGTCGCTGCGGGTTGCCGCCTCCCGACAGTCAGAGGGCGTTTCGTCTCGGTCAGCGCGAACCAGCAGACCCGGGCTCACGCGGAAGGTCGGCTGCGAGAAGGCGACGCGGTGCTTGCGCTCCGGCGTGATGAACATGCCAGCAGCGACGACGTCGAACCGCCCGCTCTCCAGCTCGGGGATGAGCTGATCGAACCGGGTCTGAACCCACACGACTCGCTGGACGCCGAGCTCGGCGGCGACGTGGCGCGCGATCGAAGGCCCCTCCCCCGAGACCTCTCCCTGTGCGTCGACGAACGCGTACGGCGCCTCGACGGCGTACCCGATGCGGAGCACACCTCCGTCCCGGACGCGCTCGAGCGAATCGTCGCGCTCGGCGATGGCGGAGTAGCCAAGCCCGGCGAGGAAGAGCGTGACGAGTAAGCCCAACATGGCCTTCATTCGTGCGCGCCGCCGCTGCCGCTCCCGTTCCGCCCCCATCCGAGCCGAACGTACCATCGCTCTTGCGGGGCCGTCCGCACGACGGCGGGCTCGGAATACCAAGGAAGGTCCGCTGCGACGGCCACATGTCGCGCGATTTCCAGTACTTGAGCCACCCGGGAACCCGAGTGGGCAGATGTCGGATGCCGACGTACTTTGGTTCGACACTCAGCCGAAAGGAGCCCCGCCATGATGACCTCTCCGCCGATGTACACGAGCCCCGTTGCCGTCCCCGCTCGTCGCAGGATCACCGCCAACACGATCCTCTTCGGCGTGCTCGTCCTGATCGCGCTCGGCGTGGCGGGCCTCTTCACGTCTGAGTCGATGAAACACGGCGCGATCGTCGAGCGAGCCAAGGAGCAAGCCGCGAAGGCGGAGCTCGTGCTGTCCAACACCAAGTTCGACAGCAAGGGTCAGGTCGCGCCGAAGGATCGCGCCGCGTTCGAAAGCGCGCTCTCCGAGGCGAAGGGCTCCGCGGAGCACATCCGCACGATGAGCAACATCCAGCAGCAGGAGATGATGATCGCCGCCGGCGGGCTCGTCGCCGCGCTGGTGTTCGGCTTCCTCGCGTTCCGCTCGACCCGCGCGACCGCCTGACCCGAGACTCGCGTCGGGCGCTCAATCGCCTGCAGCGGGACGTCCCGCATCTCGGTTAGTCTGCACTCCGTGCATCCCGCAACGTATCGACACACCGCCCGCCCCCCGGTCGAGCCAGGGCGGCCGCGATGAAGAACCTCACCGAAGAAGCGCGCGAGCACGCGCGAGCCATCGCCTCGATGACGGGGCACACCGAGCGGGACTGGACGGTGCTCTCGCAGGTCTCCGGGACGACGACGAAGTGGGCCCCGCGCCTCGCGCGAGACTTCGTCAACGCGCTCGCCGCGAACCCCAAGACCGCGCCCCACATCAAGGGGAAGAAAGACGCGCGTGAGAGCAGCCTCACCAACTGGTTCGAGCAGCTGCTCAGCGGAAAGGCTGCGCCCGGCTTCTGGAGCGAGTGCTGCATGGTCGGCCTGGCGCACGCGGCCGCCGGGGTCCCACCGGCGATGGTCCTCGCGGGCGCTCGTCGCGTCGAAGAGATATTCCTCGTGAGCGTCATGGCCTCGTTCGGGCCCGAGGAGGCGATGCGCGTGCACACCGCGTTCGCGCGCACGCTGGCCACCGCGATCGCGGTGATGAGCGCCGCCGCGGAGGACGCCACGCGCGACACACTCGCGCAGATGGACATCGAGCCCACGCGCTTCCAGGGCCGGCTGCGGTTCGACATCCAGGGCCGCGTGCGCGCCGCCCGCGCCGAGCTCCCGCGCCTGGAGTGGGACGACTCGCTCTCCGTCGGCGTGACCGCCCTGGACGATCAGCACAAGCAGCTCTTCGAGCTGCTCGACGAGCTGCAGCAGGCAACCACCGAGGATCGCGAGGCCGCGCTGCGCCAGGAGATCGTCGGCGATCTCGTCGAGTACACGAAGATCCACTTCGCCTTCGAGGAGACGATGCTGTCGCGCAACGGCTTCCCCGAGCTCGAGCCGCACCGCGCCGCCCACAGCAAGCTCGCGGAGCAGGTCGACGTCTACGCGCGCGCCGCCGACGCCGGGGCCGGCCCGCTCGGCGCCGATCTCTACTTCTTCCTGCGCACCTGGCTCAACGGCCACATCCGCGGCAGCGACCGGCGTTATGGGCCGTTCTTGAACCAGCGCGGCGTGAGCTAGCGAGGGCTCGCGCCGCCGCGCGCACGCACCAGCCGCTCGCTCAACGCTTCGTCGGCGGCGCGTCGAAGGTGTGCGCCGCGAAGAGCGTGGCCTTCTCTTTGTTGCGCACCCAATGGCTCGAGCCCTTGTCGAGGCTCACGGTCTCTTCGAGCTGCCCCTTCTCGTAGGCGTAGGTCTGCGCGATGCGGTACGTGTCGAATGGCGCGAACGAGCTGATGTCCGGGTGGAAGACGAGGCTCGCCTCGCGGAACTCGCGGTCGGCGTGGCCTTCGCCGGGGCCGAGCGACGAGGTGATGCTCATCGGCACGCG
>JAEUKE010000246.1 GCA_016794345.1 Myxococcales bacterium | reverse complement strand
CGAAGTCTGGTATGACGACGCCGGTAACGTCGAGAAGACAGTCGCGATGTCCGCGCTCGACGGAGGCTTCGTCCGCGTCGTCGACCAGAGCTACCGTGAGCTCGCGTTCCAGGACCCGCGCAGCCACACCCTCGCCGTCGTCGCCGAGAACGGAGCGCTCCTCGCGGGCTTCTCGTACGGTCCGTATGGCGAGCTCCTGCGCCAGGTCGGCCCAGGCAGTGACGACTACCTGCGGCGATTCAACGGCAAAGAATGGGACGAGACGAGCGGCCTCTCCTACTACGGTTACCGCTACTACGATGAGCGCACGCTGACGTGGACCCAGGCTGACCCGAAGTATCGGTGGACACCCGACCTCGATCGCCGGCACCCGCACTACGCTGCGCTCTACCAGTTCGCGGCCGGCAACCCGGTGAGGAATGTCGACCCGAACGGGCTGCAACCAAAGGATCCCCATAAGCTGGGCTGGTTGTACGAATGGTGGCTGTGGTTCGTGGGCAAGGGTCGAAAGTGGGCGCCGCCCGCGATCCATCCTGAGGATGGGCCCGAAGAGGTGCCGAGGATCACTGAGAAGGCGGGGCAGGAGGAGGAGGAGAAGCGCCGCGGCGAGAGGGACGCTGACAATCAGGAGCAACCGGATCCGCCTGAGGAGAAGCCGGCGGAGTCCTCGGCGCCACGAGTAGGGGACCAGTATGACGGAAGCGGTTCGTTTCGACGGCCGACGGGCGGGGGCAGCATGCAATGCCCATCGGCGTGCCACAGTCCGGAGGGCCGATTCTGGCCGACGGTGCAGGGAAACCCGCAGGCAAAGCCGGGGGTGTGGGGGACTCGTCATACCGTGGCGGTGTCCATGATGGTGGCCCCCATCGCTCTTCCTGCGGCTGTTGGTAAGGTTGGCGCGGTTGCGACAGGGGTAGGGGGGGCTGTCAGCGCGTTCTTCGGGGGGGGGACTGTGGCCATTGCGCCGTTGGTGAATGCCTACGCGAGGTGAAGCAGGTCGCCCCGCGCCCGTCCGGTTCGGACGCGAGTGCTGAGCAGTTGCACTTCTGTGGATGCAGCAGCGGATACCGGCGGTTGAGTCGTTGTCCTTCTGAAAGTCGGTCTCGCGCGCGGCTCACGCGGCGTGCGAGACCGACTCGTTCGGCGCGGGATGACCACCAGCGACGGCGGGAAGACGCATGGTGGCGAGTACCCAAAATCGCAGAGGAGCGCGCAGTTCGGCCGATCGAGAGGATGTCGGGCTGCGCGATGCAATTCGGGTCATGTCTCGCCCGTAGAGTTCGTTACCCCTTGGCCTTCCTCTTTGGCCTCGCCAGGCGAATCTGTGGGCGAGCCACGGTGGTTCGGGTAGCTGGTCGAGCGCATGGCAGAGGGTGGACTCTGCACGTTCATGGGCTCGAACCCGGACGACTGTGGCATCGTGATTCGGGCCTTTCCGTTAAACCATCGGTTGCGCCCGCGGCGAGCTGCCGGCGAGCGAGAACGGAAGCGCCGACCGCTCGGACGGCGCCCTCGTGGCGCTGGACGAACGCCGACTGGCTCGCGCGCCGAAGCTGATTGCTGAGAGGCCCGTAGCGGCGCGATCGCTTCTTCGCCAGTGAGGCGGCCGTCATGAGCGCTTCGAGTGTGACGCCGTAGACGCGCCGGCGACAAGGCGAGCAGCGCCGCCGACGTCGCAGCCGCGGGCCGCCAGCGCCTTCTTCCGAGCCCCGATGCCCCTTCTCGAGATCCGACTCCGAGAACGAAAACGCCGGCGAACCGGCCTGCACTCCGTCCAGCCTTGCATGGACGGAGTACAGAAGGCCCGACGGAGCGAAGCGGAGTCCCGATCGACCCCGGCATTAGCTTCGTCCTCGCTGCGACATCGGCATCGGCGGCGACGTCGGCTTTCACCTGACGTCGGTCTTCGCCGGCGACGAAACGTATCCGTTCGGCCGATCGCGTCGCTGCGCGACGCCAGCTCCGGGCGTATGACGGCGCGCGGAGGTGCGACAGATGGCGAAGCGGTCACGCGCGGCGTGGACGAAGCTCGTTCGTGAGTGGCGCGAGAGCGGGCTGAGCGGGAGGGCGTTCGCGGTACGGCGGGGTGTGGGCGTGAAGGC
>JAEUKE010000199.1 GCA_016794345.1 Myxococcales bacterium | reverse complement strand
GATCTCGCCGGGGCGGCCGCGAACCGGGGGAGGGGCGTGAAAGCTCTGCACGACGCGGAAGCGGCGACCGCCCGCGTTCATCTTGGGCTGCGTGAGCGCCGCGGCCTCCGAGGCGAGGCGGTCGAGATCGACGGAGACGAGATCTGCGTCGGCGCTCTTCTTGCCGTAGTCCCGCAGGCGCTCGATCGTCTGCACGCCGTGCGCGAGGATGCGCTTCATCTCGTCGAGGCTCTGCCGTGCGTCCGCCGTGTTGCCGGAGGCGAGCGCGCGCTCGAGGACCTGGATGTAGAGCGAGAGCGGGTTCAGGAGGTTCTTCAGATCGTGCGAGATGCCCGCGGCCATCTCGCCGAGCGCCCGGAGCTTCTCCGACCGCACGAGCAACCCCTCGGAGCGCTGGAGCTCGGCGCGCATGCGAGCCTGGTCGACGCGGACCTTGTGCTCCGCGATCTCGCGCTCGATGGCGGGCACCAGGCGCGTGAGGTTGTCCTTCAGGACGAAGTCGTGGGCGCCGTTGCGCATGCAGGCCGTCGCCGCTTCCTCGCCGATGACGCCCGAGACCACGATGACCGGGAGGTCGATGCCGAGATCGCGAACGAGAGCGAGGGCGTCGAGGGCACCGAAGCCGGGGATGTGATAGTCGCAGATGACCACGTCCCAGGGGTGGGTCAGCGCCTCGCGCATCGAACCCGCGGTCTCGACGCGTTTCGTCTCGGGCTCCATGCCGGCGCGCTTGAGCTGGCGCACCAGGAGGAGCGCGTCGTCCTCGGAGTCGTCGACGATGAGGACGCGCAGCAACTGGGACAAGGGCTACTCTTCTTCGGCGGCCGGCACGAGCTCCTTCCGGAGCACGGCGTACTCCCCCTCGGGCGGGGGCTGGTTGATTTGCAGCCAATACTGCCCCAACTGCCGCGTTGTTTCCAGAAACTCCGAGAAGTCGACGGGCTTCCGCACGTAGCTGTTCGCCCCGAGGCTGTAGGACCTCACCACGTCCTCTTGCTCGCGAGACGAGCTCAAGACGACCACCGGCAAGAGGGAGGTCCGTTCGTTCTGACGGATGCGCCGGAGCACGTCGATCCCGTTCATTCGCGGGAGGTTGAGATCGAGCAGGACCAGGATGGGCGTGCCCCCCTCCGTGTCCTCGAAGAGGATGTCGCAGGCCTCGAGCCCGTCGTGCGCGACGCGGACCTTGTGCTCGATCCGATTGCGCCGGAACGCCCGCAGGAGGAGCTCCTGATCGTCGAGGTTGTCCTCGACGAGGAGAACAAAAGGCTCCGTCATGCTCGCCCCTTCAGGGTGAAGTAAAACGTCGCGCCCAGTCCCGGCTGCGCCTCCGCCCAGATCCGGCCGCCGTGACGGCCGATGATCCGCTTCACCGTCGCCAGGCCGATGCCCGTGCCGTCGAAGTCGCTCGAGGGATGGAGTCGCTGGAAGGGTTGGAACAGGCGAGCGGCGTGGAGCATGTCGAAACCTGCCCCGTTGTCCTGCACGAAGTATACCTGTTCAGGTCCCAGCCGGGCCCCGATCACGATGCTCGCGTGTGTCTGTCGCGCGGTGAACTTCCACGCGTTCGAGAGCAGGTTCTCGAGGGCGATGGTCAAGAGGAACGGGTCGCCCTCGGCGACGAGGTTGCTCGCGATGGTCGTCTCGACCTCGCGGTGCGGGTGGCTCTCACGCAACTTCGAGCAGATATCCGTGCAGATTTTTCCGAGGTCCACCGTGTCGGAGCGGAGCTCGACCCGCACGACGCGGGAGAGCGCGAGAAGGTCGTCGATCAGGTGGCCCATGTGCTGGGCGCTCGCCCGGACGCGCCGCAGGTGGCCGAGCGCCTCGGGCGGCAGGCTCTCACCCAGGTCCTCGAGCAGAGCCTGGCTGAAGCCGTCGATGCTCCGCAGCGGGCTGCGCAGATCGTGCGCCACCGAATAGGAGAAGGCCTCGAGCTCTTCCTTCGCGGCCTCCGCGCGGTCGCGAGCGTCCGTCAGGGCCTTCTCGGCTGCGCGCTGGGCCGTCACGTCCCGGATGGCGGAGATGACGAGCGTCCCGGAGGCGGTCTCGAGGGGGCTCAGGCTGATGGCCAGGGGGATCGTCGTGCCGTCGCGCTTCCGCCCGAGCAGCTCGGTGGTCCTCCCGCCCATCTCGCGGACGACCGGGCGTTGGCCGTACGAGGAACGAAGGCGGACGTGGGCGTTGCGCATGGGCTCGGGGAGGAGGTCCTCGATCGCGAGGGCCGCGAACTCCTGCGGGGTGTAGCCGAAGAGATCCGACGCGCGGTCGTTGGCGAGCAGGATGCGGCCCGCCGAGTCGGACAGGAGCATCGCGTCGGGAGCCGCCGCGAGCAGGCGCTGGAACTTCATCTCGTCGTCCCGCGCCGCCGTGATGTCGCGGATCGTGATGAGCGCGCCGATGGCGTCGCCCCGTCCGTCGCGCAGACGGTTCACCGTGCAGGAGACCGGGACCCTGGAGCCGTCGTTCCGCAGCAGGGAGAACCGAGCGTCTGTCGCGTGCTCTTCGGCTCCGTCGAGGACGCGGGCGAGCGGGTCCCGCGAGCCCCCGTTCTGCAAGCAGACGTGTTTTCTCGCGTGGCCGCCGATCGCCTCCGCCGCGTTGATCCCGAGGAGGCTCTCGGCGCGTGGGCTCATCTCCAGGATGCGACCGCTCGAGTCGGTCGTGATGGCCCCGAAAGGCAGCGAGCGAAATGCGGCCTTGTAGCGGTCCGCACGGACGCGCTCCACCGTTCGTGCGGCCTCGCTGGCGAGGTCGCCTGCGAGCCGTACGAGAGGACCGAGCAAGCCTCTCATTTCTCGAGGGCGGCAGTTCTGCAAACCTCGTACCGCACGCTTTCGCCTGCGCAGACCGTTCGCGGAGACGGCTCTGCCGAGGGGTGACGCAAGCCTTGCTTTCTTGGACGCAGGTCCTGCGCATCAGGGTATCCCTTGGAGGGCAAAGGAAGTAGGGTCCGCGACCTGGCCCCACTGGGAACGGGGCTTGCACGAGGCGACGACCGATCTCGTCCGCGTTCCTCGCGCTCCAATCGAAGAGGCCAAGATGACAACGAACACCAAGGCACGAGTCCTCGTCGTCGATGATGACAGCTCTGCCCGCACCCCGCTGGAGATGCTCCTCAAGTCGGAGGGCTACGAGGTCGAAGGCGCCGAGGACGGGCAGGCTGCCCTCGATCGCGTGCTCGAGCGTGCACCGGACCTGGTGGTGACCGACATCCACATGCCGCGGATGGACGGCATCACGCTCCTCACCGAGATCCGCAAGCACCACAAGGACCTCCCGGTCATCGTCATCACGAGCGCGCAGGACCTGGAGACCGCCGTGAAGGCGATGCGGGCCGGCGCGGAGGACTACATCAACAAGCCGATCGATCTCGGCGCCTTGGTGGTCGCCGTGGACCGCGCGCTCGAGCACCGCGACGTGCGCCTCGAGGCCGAGAACCTACGCCGGCAGATCGAAGCGAAACACGACGGCGGCCTGCAGGGCCTTCAGGGCACCAGCGCCGCGATGCAGAAGGTCTACGCGGTCGCCAAGCGGGTCGCGAGCTCGCGCGCCACCGTGCTCATCACCGGCGAGAGCGGGACGGGCAAGGGCGAGCTCGCTCGAGCGATCCACCAGCTGAGCCCGCGCGAGAAGATGCCCTTCGTCTCCGTGCACTGCGCGGCGCTCGCCGAGTCGCTGCTCGAGAGCGAGCTGTTCGGTCACGAAAAGGGCTCGTTCACCGGCGCCGATCGCCGCCGACCCGGACGCTTCGAGCAGGCGCACGGCGGCACGTTGTTCCTCGACGAGGTCGGGGAGATCCCGCCGCTCACGCAGGTGAAGCTCCTGCGCGTCCTGCAGGAGCGGACCTTCGAGCGGGTCGGCGGCAACGAGCCGATCACGGTGGATGTACGCCTCGTCGCGGCGACGAACCGCGACCTCCTGCAGGACGTCCGGGAGGGGCGCTTCCGCGAGGATCTCTACTTCCGCCTCAACGTCGTGCACATCGAGATGCCGCCGCTCCGTCTGCGGGGCAACGACATCCTCCTCCTGGCCGAGCACTTCCTCCACCGCTTCGCGCTCGAGAACCACAAACGCGTGGTGGGCTTCACGGAGAAGGCCAAGGGCAAGCTGATGAGCTACCGCTGGCCGGGCAACGTCCGCGCGCTGGAGAACGCCATCGAGCGCGCCGTCGTCCTCTGTGAAAACCCCCGGATCGACGACAGCGATCTGCCGTTCGACGCCGTGCCCGACACCGCCGGCCTGCGCGTCCCCGGCTCGACCATGGCGGAGATCGAGAAATACGCGATCCTCAAGACGCTCGAGGCCGTGGGCGGGTCCACCTCGCGCGCCGCGGAGATGCTCGACATCAGCGTGCGGACCATCCAGTACCGGCTGCACGAGTACGGCCTGGCGAAGGAGCGCGGGAAGCCTCCGTCACACGGCGACTGAGCGGCGCCTCGTCACTTCCGTTCGATCAGCTCCACCTTGTATCCGTTCGGGTCTTCGACGAACGCGATCACGGTGGAGCCGTGTTTCATGGGGCCCGGCTCGCGCGTGATCTTCACCCCGCGCGCGCGGAGGCGGTCACACGCCGCGTAGATGTCGTCGACGCCGATGGCGACGTGGCCAAACGCGTCGCCGAGATCGTAGTCGGTCTTGCCCCAGTTGTGGGTGAGCTCGATGACGGTGTTGTCTGCTTCCTCGCCGTAGCCGATGAAGGCGAGCGTGAACTTTCCGTCCGGGTAGTCGGTCTTGCGGAGCAGCCGCATGCCCAGCGCCTCCGTGTAGAACGCGAGCGAGGCGTCGAGGTCTTTCACGCGGAGCATCGTGTGGAGCAGGCGCATGGCGGAAGTAGAGCGCAACCGGCGGCGGTCGCAAGCCGCTTGGTCGCGTCGCCGCCGGCTCGCCGGCTCACTCAGGCGCTGCGGGGGCCCGCGAAGGGGACCTGCGGGCGCAGGTAGATGCGGCGCTGGCCGTCGGGCGACGTGAAGCGATCGACGACGTAGCTGTCGAACGACTCCGGCAGCGCGGGCGGCGCGAGCCCGCGGACCGCGCCGCTGCGGACTGCCTCCAGGGCCAGCCGGCGCACGTCCCAGTCCGTCGGGTCCGCGTGCCAGTCCAGGGGAAGGTCAGCAGACAGGGCCCCGATGATGACGCTGAGGATGGGCATTGTCGCACCTCGCATGGAGTCGTGAAGCGGCTGCGCCGCGCAGGGCAGACTGACGGGATCGGTCGATGCTCCTGACAACCAGGAGGCGCTCGATTTTCATCCCCAAGGACGCACGAGAGACCTCAAGGTTTCTCACGTTCGTGACAGAAAGCCGTTTTTCGTCCCCCGGTCCGGTGCGACCCTCGCGGGGATGACGGCGGTGACAATCCACGAACGAGCGGCCGAGGCGCTGCGTGACGCCGACGCGCTGCTGGTGACGGCCGGGGCTGGCATGGGGGTCGACTCGGGGCTCCCGGACTTTCGCGGCCACGAAGGGTTCTGGCGGGCTTACCCGCCCTTCGCGAAGCTCGGCCTCTCCTTCGTCGATCTCGCCAACCCGGCCTGGTTCGCCCGGGATCCCGAGCTCGCCTGGGGGTTCTACGGGCACCGCCTCGCGCTCTACCGAAAGACCAAGCCACACCGCGGCTTCGACATTCTGCGAGCTTGGGGCGCGCGCACGCGGCTCGGATCCTTCGTCTTCACGAGCAACGTCGACGGCGCCTTTCAGCGCGCGGGTTTCGACCCCGACAGGATCGTCGAGTGTCATGGGGCGCTCGACTTCCTGCAGTGCACGCGCGGCTGCGGGGCGCCCATCGGTCGGGCCGACGCGTACGAGCCCGACGTGGACGAGGTGAGCTTTCGTGCCCGTCCTCCGCTCCCGTCGTGTGATCGCTGCGGCGCGCTCGCCCGGCCGAACGTCCTCATGTTCGGCGACGGGGGCTGGGTGAGCGAGCGGACGGACGATCAGGAGGAGCGGCTGGGGGCGTGGCTCGACGCGTCGCGGCGAGCCTGCGCGAAGCTCGTCGTCGTCGAGTGCGGCGCCGGCACGGCGGTCCCGACGGTTCGTCTCCTGGGCGAGCGAATGGTGGCTCGGCTCGGCGCACGCCTTCTGCGCATCAACGTGCGGGAGCCCGACGTCCCGCGTGGACAGATCGGGATCCCGGAGGGGGCGCTCGGGGCGCTCGAGAGGCTGGACTCGCTCCTCGGCTCTTGACCGGGACGACCGAGGCCTCGACCATCGCCCTCCTATGCGAATCGCGATCCTCACGTCGGGCGGCGACGCGCCCGGCATGAACGCGGCCATCCGTGCCATCGCGGTGGTCGGCAAGAGCCGTGGTCACGAGGTGTTTGGAATCCGGGACGGCTACTCGGGCCTGCTCGCCGGGCACTGGATGGATCTCGACGCCGACGCGACCGAAGGGATCACGCGCCAGGGCGGGACGATCCTGGGTTCCTCGCGGTGCGCGGAGATGACCCAGCCGGGGGGACCCGAGCGTGTCCTCGCGCGCCTGGCTGAGCTCGGCGCGGAGGGGCTCGTCGTGATTGGCGGCAACGGCTCGCTGACCGGGGCTCACGTGCTCGCGTCGAAGCGCCAGCTGAAGATCGTGGGGCTCCCCGCTTCGATCGACAACGACGTGGGCCACGCGGGGCTCGCGATCGGCGTCGACACCGCGGTCAACACGATCGTGGACGCCTGCGATCGCATCTCCGATACGGCGCGCGCGCACCGGCGCTGCTTCATCGTCGAGGTCATGGGCCGAAACTGCGGCTTCCTCGCGATGCGGGCGGGCATCGCGGCGGAGGCGGACGCGATCCTCTACGGGGAGGCGAGCCTCGACGAGGCGCACGTCCTCGCGCGCCTCGAGCGGATGCTGGCCCGCTGCTTCGCGCCCGGGCGACACAAGAAGCGCGCGCTCATCGTGAAGAGCGAGGGGCTCCCCATCCCGATCATGAAGCTTCGCGGGGCCGTTCAGGAGATCGTCACCCGGCTCGCGCCCGGCGTGGACGTGCGAGAGACGGTGCTCGGGCACGTCGTCCGCGGCGGCGACCCCACGGCGCTCGATCGCACGATCGCGCAGCGGCTCGGGTTCGCCTCGATCATCGCGCTGGAGAAGGGCCTCTCCGACGTGATGCTCGGCTGGGAGCCGCCCTTCGGCGTCGGTCGCGAGACGATGGACCCGAGCGTTCGGATCATCCCGCTCGAGGAGGTGCTGGCCGAGACGTCGCGCCTGCTCGACGGGTCGAGCCCCGTGATCAAGCGCCGGATGGAGCTCCTCGCGCAGGTCGAGGAGATCTTGCCGGGGTAGGCGCACGA
>JAEUKE010000194.1 GCA_016794345.1 Myxococcales bacterium | reverse complement strand
GCCGGTAGCTACGAGAAGCGCCACCAGCGCATGCGACCGTCGAAAAACGCCACGGCGGTTGCGCCCGGCAGCGCGCTGGCCCGGCCGGCATGAACCTCGGCGGGGGTGCGGCCTCCGTGACTCTGGTGCGGCCGGCAGTGATTGTAGAAGACCACGAAGTCCTCACAGACCGCTGCCCACTCGCGCCGGGTGCGCACGAGCCAGAAGTGTTCGCGAACGGTCTCCTTGAAGGTTCGAAAGAGACGCTCGATCCGCCCGTTGGTCCAGGGGTGATGCGGCCGGGTGAAGGTGTGCTTCACGCGATGTTGCGCGAGCAAGCCGCCGAGCCGCTCGGATCGAAACACGCCCCCGCGGTCGGTGATGACGCGAGCGGGCGCCCCCTCATCCGCCACCGCGCGCTGAAGGACTTCGACGACCGCTGCGGCCGTCGGCCACCGGAGGGGCTGGAGCGTAACGAGCCGGCTTCCGTGGTAGTCGACCACACCGAGGATCCAGAGCGGGAGGAATCCGCAGACCCAGACGAGCGTGAGGTCGATGCCCCACAGCTCACGCGATCGGGGGACGCGAATCCGCCGCGGGGCGGCTCGTGTCGCGTGCTGAAGGGCGGTGATCAGATCCTGGTTCCGATTGAGGACGTTGCGAATCGTCTCGCGTGCGAGGCTCGCCCCGAGCACTCGAAACACGACGTGGCGCAGCTGACCCGCACCGAGGCTGGGCCAACCGACGTGGAGGCGAACGATCTCTGCCTCAAGCGCCGGAGGGATCCGGTTCGGCGCGCGCTTACGGCGAGCCGGCGGCTGAGGTTTCGCCAGCCCCCGCCAGCGCAGGTACGCCCGGCGCAGCTGGCCAATCGACGCGCGGAGGCGCAGCCCGCGACGACGCACCCCGCGGCGCCAACGGTCGACCGTGTCGACGACCGCGAGCAGGTGCAGAATGAGGCCAGTGCAAAGGTCGTCGTGGAAGCCAAGGAGGCGGAGCATGGCAGAGAGCGTGCCGGCTTACCGCGCCGCCTGGCAGGTCCTGCCGACGAGCTCCCCGGCGGGGCCGAGCACCATCTTGTGAACGGCGATCTCGAGGTGCAGCAGGCCCTTGGTCTCCGGCCGTGCTCCCCCAGCATCGAAGAGCCGCTCATCCTCGAGCTGGCTGACCGCCTTTCGGAAGAGGCGCCCAAGGTCTGGTTCTGTGATGTCGATCCTCGAGATGGGCATGACGCGAAGGCCGACGCCGATCCCGAGCTCGACGCGCAGCTCGACGAGGAGCCCGACCATCTCGCAGCACACGACATCGGGGAGGGACCGCCCCGTGCGCTCGACCGCGATCTTCGGTGCCGCACCCACCTTCGACTCGAGCCGCCTCGCATGGAAGGTCTGCACGTCGAAGACGTCGATCCAGTAGCGCCTGCCCCTCGTCCCCGTTGCCATTGAACCTGGTTAGGCTCAAGTCGCGGCTGGTTGCCGCAGCAGCCACGAGGTTTCGCGGCGCCCGGTGGCGGGCGCCGCCACCCCGGTGATCTGGCGGCGCCACCAGGACCGCCCCGGATTCACGGTGATCTCTGGCAGCGCGGCGTTGGCACGCGAGTTGACAAGGGCACGGTGTGGACATCACCGTCACCTTCGATCGGGGAACCCTCGTGGGCGAGGGGCTCGCCGGCGCCCCCTCCTTCGTCTGGGATCCGCGCAGCGCGCGGTACCGCGCGCCGGCGCACGCCTACGCGCGGCTGAAGCAGTGGGCCGCGCAGCGGAGCGCGCGCCTCGTGGACGACATCGGCCCTCAGATCGTGCCGCTGGTTCGTCCGGCTCGAATGCCCGAGCTGCGGCCCTACCAGGCTGACGCGCTCGGCGCGTGGACGGCGCTCGGTCGGAGGGGTGTCGTGGTGATGCCGACCGGCGCCGGCAAGACCCGGGTCGCCCTCGCGGCCATTGCCGCATGTGGCGTGTCGACGGTCGTCCTCTGTCCGACGCGCGCGCTCGTTGCTCAATGGCGCACGAGCCTCAACGAGATCCATCCGGGGCCGGTCGGCATCGCGAGCGACGGAGAGCGCGTGATCGAGCCCATCACGGTGATGACG
>JAEUKE010000121.1 GCA_016794345.1 Myxococcales bacterium | reverse complement strand
AAGCTCGAGCCGTGGACCTACCTCCGCGACGTCCTCTGCCTGCTCTCCATCGGCTGGCCCGCGCATCGTCTGCTCGACCTCGCCCCCGTCTCGTGGGCGCAGACCATCGCCAACGAGGACGTCCAGCGGCTGCTCGCTGCCAACCCGTACCGCGCGCTCACGCTGATGGCGCAGTAGCCGCCGGCGCCTGGTCACGCCCGCGGACGTCCGTCAATGACGTGACTCGTCGGACGGATACCCTCCTTCAGAAGGCGAGCTGAGCAACGTCGCACCGCCTCGACGAGCACGCCGAACTCGCGTTCGAGCAGACGGTCACGGTCACTCGCGCCTCCGGCGCTCGCTCCCGTGCCCGCAGCTCAACGCAGCGTTCGGCATCCAAGGCGCGGCGCTGGGGGTGAGTTGCACGCTTGGGAGGTTGGCGTGACGAGCGAGGACGCGGCGAGGCTCAGGCCGGCGCCGAAGGCGCCGGCCTGGTGCCCGCCGCGGTAGGGTGGGACGGCGATGCGGGGGTGATCGGGGTGCCGGGCGGTGACGGAGATCGCGACGTGGGCGCGGTGACGATAGGGGTGCGCGGCGCGATCGCGGAGAAGGCGTGCCGGAATGCGGGCCACGCCAGTGTTCAAGCTTGCGCGACCCTTTCCAGGTCCTGTTCTTCGAGCGTAACGAGTGCGAGCGTCACACCTTCCGCATCGCAGAACTCGACCTCGTAGGCACGGGGGTTGTCGAATACCATTACCACCGCTCCAGTAGCCCCCTTAGAAAGGCCGTGTTCGGGAAGCGGTCGCAACAGCCGCACTACGTCGTATTCATGAAGGGTCATCGCTTTGCCGGAATCCCGGTAACCAGTCTCACGATACCGTCATTGTTGCGAATCCAAGCGAAGGTCACGTCGATCACTCGCCCGTTGGCACCGGTGATGGAGATCACCTGGTTGTACTTCGTACCATGCTGGGTGACGCCAGTCTGAACAGCCTTGCTCTCATCGAAGACGATCTGCTTGGCAAGTTCGTCGGCATTCGAGACCTCGAACCCAAGCGCCTCCTTGAACCACTTCGCCTTGGGGCCACCGACTGGATGTTCCGGGTTCAGAAGGTATCTCGTCAGCTTCTCCTTCACGCTCGCCTCAGTGGGCGTGAGCGCTTTCGCCGCTCCCTTACTCACGCCCCCGAGAGCGTCGTCCGTCCGGAGTGCAACGTCATCACCCACTTGCGAAAGCATGCCTTCGGTCTGACCGACGAATCTCCCGAGCGCACCTGCAAGTCCGCCGAGCGCCAGGCTTCCACCGATCGTAAGCGCGGCTTCCTCCGGGGTCGGGTCCCGACCCTCGTACAATCCCGTGGCCCCGAGAAGCACTGAGCCTTCCAGCCCAGCGGCAACCGCGCCAGCACTCGTAGAACCAAGTCCCAGACCTGCCAGCCCGGGGAGGGCCAACCCGCCCGTTGCCCCGGCGATACCGATGATGCCAATGATGGCGAAGAGGTCTTGTGCGGCTTCAAGATTCTCGTCGTTGAACGGGTCCTCATGGACGCCGGGTTCGTAAATCTCCTTGGGGTCGGAGTACGGCGCTTCGGCTTCGGTAATGTCCTCCGGCCTCTCGTAGGTTCCCTCCACAGGTATCGTTTCGGCTGGAGCGGCAACGGACGGCGCTTCAACTTTCGGCGCCGCCGGCCGGGCCGAAGGCACCGCCGGGCCCTTGACTGCAGGTTGCTCGCCTGCGCCGGGCAGACTCTCGACGGCCTTCATCCCATTCGGGTCCACCATCACCACCGGTGACGCCCGCCCGTACAAGTACAAATTCAACCCCGCCTGCAACCCGAGCGGATCCGCCGTGGTCCACCTTCCGAGCCACGGCGCGTAATACCTTGCGCCGAAGTAGTCGAGCCCGGTCTCTTCGTCGCGCTCCTTGCCCGTGTACCGGTACCGACGCGCGGAGACCTCGACGGCTGACGCGGCGCTCCGGTAGGAGCTGGTGCCGTAGGGCGTCATCTCCTCGTACGAGATGACGAGGCCGGTGCCGTCGACCTCGAGGTGAGCGGTCTGGAGGTGGTTGGTGAGCTGGAGCCGAAGTCGGGGCGTGGGTGTGAAGGGCGGCGCGCCGGTGTCGACCGTCTTGGTCTCGACGATGGCGACGCGGCGTACGCCATCCATCACATGGAGGGTCTCTCGCTCGACCTCCTTCGTGGAGCCGTTCCACCGCCGGTAGATCTCCCAGGCTCCGAGGTAGATGCGCTCGTCCCTGAGGCCGCTGTGCTCCCAGACCTTTCGGACTCGGTTGCCATCCCTGCCCCAACCCGGGGGGTGCTCGCGCCGCTGCGCGGCGCTGCGCTCCCCCGCCTTCCCCAAATGTGTGCTCGTCCCGCGCTTCGCGCGGGACCGGGCGGGCTTCGCCCGCCCTCTGCGCGCACATGGGGAAGGCTCCTGGCGGAGTCGCGCCGACTTGTGACGCAAGACCCTGTGCTGGTTGGGCGTGACGTCAGTCGGCGAAGATGTCGTCGGCCGACACGGCGGTGACGGCGCGCTTGAGCCAACCAGCGAGGACGGTGAGATCCGTGCAGGCCAGAACACGAGCGCGCTGCGCGTCGCTGATCGTGAGTCCTCGGGCGGCGAGAATGTCCAGCAGAGCTTCGGCCTTGCCCTCGGCCTTGCCC
>JAEUKE010000101.1 GCA_016794345.1 Myxococcales bacterium | reverse complement strand
ACCGCCCGGGCGAAGTTTCCGAGCCCCGAGTCACTCGAGCGAGCCGAGCGAAACGACCACCCGCACATCGGCGCGCTGTTCCGTTGGTACGTCGTCGGCGTGATGCTGATGGGTCTCGGGTTCGCGGATTGGGCGCTCGTCGCCTTTCATGCGAGCCGCACCGGCGTGCTAGACGCGGGGACACTCCCACTCCTCTACGCAGGAGCGATGGCGGTCGATGCGCTCGGTGCGCTCGCGTTCGGCACGCTGTTCGACCGCTACGGGCTCCTCGTCCTCGCCGCGACAACGACGACGTCGGCGCTGTTCGCGCCGCTCGTCTTCCTCGTGCCGAGCGCATCGCTCTTCATCGCCGGGTCTGCCTGCTGGGCCCTCGGCATGGGCGCGCAGGACTCCATCTTCAAGGCGGCGATTGCGAAACTCGTGCCGAAGGAGGAGCGCGGGCGCGCCTACGGGATCTTCTTCGCGCTGTTCGGTCTCGCGTGGTGGCTGGGGAGTACGGCGATGGGCTGGCTCTACGAGCGGTCGACGACCGGGCTCGTCGCGTTCTCGGTCCTCACGCAGCTCGCCGCCGTTCCGATCCTCTTGGGCGTCGGGCTCCGACTTCGCAAGCTGGAGGCAGCCGCTCGATGAACGAGCGGTACGCGAACGTCGGCGCGCCGGACACCCCTCCGGGGGAGCCTCATCGTGCGACCGCCGGAGGCCTACTCGAGGTGGCGTGTGCACGGACCGCCCGCGCATCTCGCTCTGCATCGGCTCCGCGGCCGTGCTGCTCGCGGTGCCGGGTGCCGTCGCCCAGCTCGGGGTCATCGCGTTCGGTGGTCTCGTGGGCTTCGGGCTCTATCGCGACACGATCGCCGTCGGCTCAGTACCGGGCGGGACCAGCCCGGCACGCGGGCATGTCGCGGCAGCCGTCGCGCTCGGCGCGTTCTTCGCGCTGCTCCTCGCGCTCCCGGCGCTCGCCTCGACGACGGGCTCGCACCACCTCGCGGTCTTCGACAGCTTCTACCGCTCGGGCTCGCTCGTGTTCGGCGGCGGGCACGTCGTGCTCCCGCTTCTGCGCGCGGAGGTCGTCCCTCGCGACTGGCTCTCCGACGACCAGTTCCTCGCTGGCTATGGCGCCGCGCAGGCGCTGCCCGGGCCGATGTTCGCATTCTCAGCCTACCTCGGCGCCGCGATGAGCCCGGGACCCACGAGCTGGGTGAACGGACTGTGGTGTTTGCTGGGGATCTTTCTGCCCGCGTGGCTGCTCATCGGCGGGGCGCTCCCGTTCTGGCACCGGCTGCGAGCGAAGCGCTGGGCGCAGGCCGCGCTCGCGGGCGCCAACGCCGCAGTTGTGGGGGTGCTCCTCGCGGCGCTCTACACCCCGGTGTTCACCGAGAGTGTACGAGGGCCACGCGACCTCGTGGCTGCGCTCGTGGCGTTCGGGCTCCTCGAGCACTGGAAGGCGCCGCCGTGGCTCGTGGTCGCCGCCAGCGCGGCCGCGGGCCAGTGGCTCCTCACGGCGTAGAGAGTGGCTGGGCGGGGTGGCGATGCACACGCAGCTGGTGGGGTGAGCTCGCTGACGCGCTTTCGGCCCATGACTCCACCTCTCAATTTCGGGAGTGCTGCGCCCTCTGCTCGGAGAGCCGTTTGGTGAGCGAGTCCCGCGCGATCGCGACGCCACCGTCAGACCTGCGCGTGCCCACCGTCCACGAAGACCTCGCTCCCGGTCATGTAGCTGCTGTCTTCGGAGGCGAGGAACACGGCGACGGCGGCGGTCTCATCCGCCTCGCCGATGCGCGCCATCGGGATCTGCGTGGCGAACGACTCAAAG
>JAEUKE010000076.1 GCA_016794345.1 Myxococcales bacterium | reverse complement strand
GCCTCGCGCTCGGCCGCTCGATCGGCCAGCCCCGCGATTCGAGTCGCCTTGACGGCGAGGCTTTCGGAAGCGACGTCGGCGACCCACGCCGCGATCTCGGCGGCCGGCGCCGGCTTCACCGCCGCGGCGAGCGCGTCGGCGAAGGCGGCCGCGGTGGGATAACGCTCGGCTGGGTCGCGGCTCATCGCGCGGGTGAGCACGGCGCCGAGCTCGGGCGGGGCGTCGGCGCGCACGCTCGCGAGCGAGGGGATGGTCCCGAGGAGCACACGCCCCACGATGCTCCCCGCGTCGTCGCCTTCGAAGAGCCGACGGCCCGCGAGCATCTCCCAGAGCACGATGGCCGCCGCAAACGCGTCGGTCCGGCCGTCGACCGGCTCCGAGCGCAGCTGCTCCGGCGCCATGTAGCCGAGCTTCCCTTTGATCTGACCCTCCTGCGTGGTCTGCGCGCGCGACGCGGCCTTCGCGATCCCGAAGTCGACGATGCGGCTCACCCCGTCCGCGCCGACCATCACGTTCTGGGGGGAGACGTCGCGGTGCACGATGCCGAGCGGGCTCCCGTCGTCCGCCCGCGCCTCGTGCGCGGCGTGTAGCCCGCGGAGGAAGTCCACGGTGATGCCGACCGCGAGGGCGGGCGCGACGACGTCACCCCGGCGGGCGGCCTCGCGGAGCAGCTTGGCGAGCGACTCGCCGTGGACGTACTCCATGACGAGGAAGATCTCGCCGTCCTCCGAGATGACGTCGAGGATGGGGACCACGTTGGGCGCGCGGATGCGCGAGGCGATGTGCGCCTCGTCGATCAGCATCGAGACCGTCTCCGCGTCTCGCGTGAGGCCCGGGTGGAGGCATTTGATGGCCACCGTGCGCTCGAAGCCAGCCGCGCCCTTCAGGCGTCCGAGATAGACGCTCGCCATGCCTCCGGCCGCGATCGGATCGAAGAGCACGTACCGGCCGACATTGCGCGGCGCGTTCGGACGCACCCGGTCAGGTTATCAGCTTCGCGCGGCCAACGCGAAGCTCGCCGCCCGGTGACCGATCATCATGCTGGGCGCGTTCAGCGCGGCGACAGGCGCGACGGGCATGACAGAAGCGTCAGCAATTCGGAGACCGCTGACGCCGCGCACCGAGAGCTGGCGGTCGACGACCGAGGAGGCGTCGTCGCCGAGCTTGCAGGTGCCGGCGTAGTGGTAGGTCGTCATCGAGTTCTGACGGACGAAGGCGGCGACGCCGCGCTCCCCGACGCCCATCGGGCCCGGCAGGAGCTCGGTCGCGCCGATGGCCCCGAGCGCGCTCGATCTGGCCACGTCCCGCGCGAGCTTCACCCCGCGCAGCATGACGCCGAAGTCGTCGCCTGTCGCGAAGTACGCCGGGTCGATGATGGCCGGCTCGTCCGGTCGCGGTGAGGCGATCTTCACGAAGCCGCGGCTCTGCGGCTTCCCGAGGATCACGACGATGCCCCACACCTTGCGAATGAAGCGCTCGACTGGGCCCTGATCGAAGAGGCCGCCGATGACCGACCGGATGGCGCGCGGCGCACGGCCGGCGCGGTGCCAGGCCTCGGGCAGCGTCATCGCCGGGATCATCCGCATCATTCCTTCGCGGAGGCTCGAGCGAGCGGGGTAGAAGACGAGGCAGGCGTCGGGCTCCCCGGGCGCCTCGCGGATGCGAGTGAAGCCGTAGAGCTGCGGGTAGAAGCAGTCGATGTCGGTGCGGCCCTTGAAGAAGAGCGTCACGTTCGGGTGATCGTGGAGGTTCTGTCCGACGCCGCGGCTCTCGGCCACGACCGGCACACCGACCGAGGCGAGGTGCTCGCCGTCCCCCACCCCGGAGAGCTGGAGCAGTCGCGGGGTCTCCAGCGTGCCGGCGGCGAGGATGATCTCGGCGCGGGCCCTGGCGGTCACGCGGATGCCGTCGCGATCGTATTCGACCGCGACCGCGCGCCGATCGCGATCGAACACCACGCGCCGCACCGACGCGTTCGCCCGGAGCACGAGGTTCTCGCGCGGGCGATCCTTCACGAACGCGACGTAGGAGTTGCGCCTGTTCTCCCCGCGGAAGTTCATCCACTCGTAGCCGAGCACACGCGCCAGATCGCCGTCGTTCAGGTCTTCCTTGCGGCGAAACCCGTTCTGCTCGGCCGCTTCGATACACGCCTCGGTGAAGGCGGTCGGCGTACGCCGGCGGACGTCGAGGACCTTCTCGACGGCCTCGAAGTCGGCGCGCACGTCGTCCCAGCGCCAGCCCTCTCCCCACGCGTCGAAGTCCTCCCGCGAGCCGCGGGTGTAGACCATCGCGTTGATGCCGCCGCTGCCGCCCGCGCCGCGGCCGGAGCCGAGGAAGATGCGCCGGCCGCCGCAGCCGGGCTGCGGCAGGCTGAACCGCTCGATCATGAGCCGGTCGTTGACGAAGGCCTCTTTGTAGCCATCCGCGCGCAGCGTCTCGGGGTTGTCTTCCGCGCGGTCGCCCTGCTCGAGCAAGAGGACACGCGCGCCGCTCTCGGCGAGCTTGGACGCGGCCACGCAGCCGGACGAGCCGGCGCCGACGACGACGTAGTCGTGCTCTTCGATCATCGACGGGCGGGTTTAGCCCCGGTCCTCGCGCGTGTCGACCTCCCGGCCACGGATTGCGGCCTCGTGCGCTTGTAACGTAAAGTCGGGTCATGCCTTCGGCTCCGCTGCTGGGCGGACGCTACGAAGTCCACGCCGAGATCGGCGTCGGCGGCATGGCGACGGTGCACCTCGCGCGGCAACGTGGCGCGGCCGGCTTCTCGCGCGTGGTCGCGGTCAAGCGGATGCACCCCCACCTCGCGAAAGATCCCGAGGTGGTCGCGATGTTCCTCGACGAGGCGCGGCTGGCTTCGCGAGTCGACCACCCGAACGTCGTCGGGATCAGCGACGTCGTGGCCTCCGGAGGCGAGGTGTTCCTGGTCATGACGTACGTGCCCGGCTTCTCGCTGAACCGGGTGCTCGCGCGCGCCGGGGCGCCGGTCCCGGCGCCGATCGCGCTGCGGATCATCCACGACGCGCTCCTCGGGCTCTCGGCGGCGCACCGGGCGGTGGACGAGCGTGGCTCGCCGCTCAGCCTCGTGCACCGGGACGTCTCGCCGCACAACTTGCTCGTCGGCTCCGACGGGACCACACGTGTGTTCGATTTCGGCGTGGCCAAAGCGGAGGGCCGCATCCAGGGACGCACACGCACGAACGAGACCAAGGGGAAGCTCGCGTACATGGCGCCGGAGCAGGTCCTCTGCGAGCCGGTCGACGCGCGGACCGACGTCTACGCCGCCGGCGTCTGCCTGTGGGAGATGCTGAGCGGCCGGCGCGCCTACGAAGGCCCCGACCCGGTGATCATGCGAGCGATCATCGAGACCGAGCTCCCCGCGCTCGCCGCGGCCTCCGGTCACCCCGCCGCCGTCGACGAGCTCGTCGCGCGGGCGACCGCCAAGGACAAGACACGACGCTTCCCCTCGGCGGAGCAGATGGCGGCGTCCGTGGAGGCGGCGGGCGTGCCGCTCGCGACGCGCGAGACGGTCGCGAGCTGGCTACGCGAGCATCTCGGACCGGAGCTCGCGGAGCGCGCGGAGATCGTGTCTGCGATCGAGGCGCGCGGGACGGACGATCTCGAGCCGGCCGTCTCCACCACCACCGAGCGGTCGGAGCCCGAGCCCACACCGCCAGCCCTGACTCCGCCTGCGATCTCCGGTGCGCGTCCGCAAGCTCGTGGGGTGGGCGTCGTCGCCGCGGTGGCTATCGCCGCCGCCGCGACCGTCGCGGTCTGGCTCCTCGTTCGAGGCGACGGCGGGCCGGCGACAGCGGAGGCGCCGTCCTCGGCGGCGCAGCGCGCCGAGGGCTCGACGCCTGCGTCGCCGGGCCACGTGCCCGAGGTCGAGCCCGTCCCGAGCGCACCTTCGGCCCCGAGCAACTCCGCGGAGGCGAGGTCAACGGCCACTCCGCTTCCGGGTCCGCCCCGCACGACCGCACCGCCGCAGCCTGCCTCGAGCGCGAAGCGGCGTGAGACGCTCTTCTGAGCGCGTCCGCTCTGGTAACGTGAGGCTCGCATGCAGAGCGCCCGTGCGGCGATGCTGGCCGCCTTGTTGGTCGTGGCTCCTCGTTCGGCGAGGGCCGACGAGATCGAGCCGCAAGCGCGCGCGCAGGCGGAGGTCCTGTTCCAGCAAGGCAGCGACCTGCTCGAAGCGGGCAACACGGCGGAGGCCTGTCCCAAGCTCGAGGCCGCGGTGGAGCTGACGCGAGGCGAGGCGCTCGGCGGCAAGCTCGTGCTCGCGAGGTGCTACGAGCGCGCCGGCCGAAGCGCGAGCGCGTGGGGGCTCTACCGGGAGGTCGCCGCGCGCGCCTCGAAGCTGGGTCAGAAGGACCGCGCCTCCGAGGCGGAGGCACGCGCCGCGGACCTCGAAGGGAAGCTGCATTACCTCGAGGTCACCATTCCGGCGGGCGTCGCGGCCGATGCGACGGCGAAGCTCACGATCGACGGTCGAGAGCAGCCGCGCTCCTCGCTCTCGTCGCGGTTGCCCGTGGATCCCGGGCCCCGAACGCTGCGGCTCTCGACGAGCACCGGGGATCGAACGGAGAGCGTCGTGATCCCCGAAGGCCCGGGCTCGACCCGGGTCGAGCTGCGTGCACCCGAGGCCGGGCCGCAGAAGACTCCGCGCGAGGGCGGCTCGACCTCACCCGGCGGAGAGGAGGGCGGGTTCTGGTCCCCGATGCGGATCGCCGGGCTCTCGATCGGCGTTGTCGGCCTGGCCGCCGTCGGCGCGGGCAGCGCCGTCGGTGCGGCCGCCAAGTCGAGCTACGATGACGGTCTTGTCAGCGGAGGCTGCGCCGGGGCACCGCCGGTCTGCCGCGACGCCTCGGACGTCCGCGACGCGCGATCTCTGGGAGACGTCGGCACCGCGGTGTTCTTCACGGGGGTCGGCGTCGCGGCGCTGGGGATCGTGCTCTTCGCGGCGGCGCCGAACGACGCTGGCGGAGAGACGGCGCGCGCCTCGCTCGATCTCGGGCTCGGCCGATTCGACGCGACGGTGAGGTTCTGACGTGCGCGCGGCGTTGGGTCTCGTCGCGCTGCTCTCGACGGCGTGTAACCTCGTCTTCGGGTTGGAGGAGGCGACCGAGGCCGCCGCGGGAGGCGGCGGCGCGGGAGGCGCGCAGACCTCGTCGACCGGCTCGGTCTCCGAGGGCGGGGCCGGCGGCGGGGCCTGCCCGCCCGAGGAGAGCGCAGGGCCTGGCACCGAGCTCCTCGCCAACGGCTCGTTCGAGGAGGGCGTGTTCGGCTGGCTCGCGTCGGGTCTCGGCTCGCTCGAGCCCGAAACGACGGGGCGCTTCTGCGGCTGCCAGTCCGCGCGCGTGGTCATGGGCGCCGGCTATGCGGAGCTCCGCAGCGTGTTGCCGGGGGCGGGGGCGGGCACGTACCACGCCCGCGCTCGCATGAAGGCGCCCGACCTGGTCGAGGCGGATCTGCTCGTTCGCGTGGATGACGTCGAGCTGACCGCACCCGTCCCCTTCGCGATCGACGCGGCCGACGCCGAGGGCGCCGACGGGTGGCGCACGGCCGAGGCCACCTGGCCTTCGGCAGGCGGGACCACGGCGCTCTTCGCGATCTCGTTCGACGGGACGAGCGCGCCGCAAGGGACCGAGGTGCTCGTCGACTGCGTGAGCCTGACGCTCGAGCCGTGAGAGAGTGGAGGGCCCTGGCCCGTCGCCTTGGGTGAGGGAGGTGCTGCAGGTTCACCCCCCAGCCCCCTCACCTCCGTGAGGGGGCTGCTGCTCAGGGTGCGAGGAAGGTCGGCGTCATCACCGCCGAGCGGCACTGCCAGTTGAAGCTCCGCAGCTGGCCGACCGTTCCCTCGTTCCTGAACTTGGTCACCAGAGCGTTCGCCGCTGCGCCGAGCGCCGCGTCCGTCTTGCCGTCGTGGGCATAAGCCAGCGCGACGGTGTAGGCGCTCTCGCCCACGTGCTCCAGGTAGTCGTCCGGGAGCGCTTGATCGGTGCCGACGCCCATCCAGTAGAGCGGGTTGCCGGTGTCGTCGAGCCCGTCGCGGGCGATGATGCGCCCCAGCTTCACGAGCGCGAGGCGCGCGGCGTCGCCCTGAGCCCCGCCGCGCGCGCGCGCGTAGGCGTCGAGGCCGTCCGCGAGGATGGCGCTCATCCAGGGGCTGCAGCCGAAGTAGGGGATGCCCTCCTCCGGATCGTGCGCGTCGCCGTGGTGCGCGAAGCAGCGCGCGTCCGGGTCGTCGTACCCGACGGGGTACGTCTCCTGGATGGCGACGTAGGCCGAGGCCGCCGCGTCTGCCTCGGCCCAGAGCGTGTCGGCCACGTCGTCGCTCACCATCGCGGCCCACGTGTACGCGAGGAGCGCGAAGCCGGCGTTGCGCTCGGTCCAGGAGTCGGTGCCGCCCGCGTATTCGGGGCTCGGCCAGAGCTCGGTCATGCCGAGCGCCATCGCCTCGGCCGCTTCGCGGAACGAGTCATCGCCGGTGAGCAGGTAGTGGATCGCGAGGTTCTGCGCGTACTGGTACTTCGGGTCTTCCGACGCGCCCTGCGGGATGCCGTTGCGGGCCGACGTCCCGCTGCCGGTGATGCGGTTCTTGAACATGCTCGTCTCGCGGTAAGCCGAGGCGAGCGGCCCGGTCGTGCCGCGACGCGCGTAGCCGCGGTAGAGCGCCGTGCCCCGATCGTAGAGCCACACCGCGCGGGTCGTGTCCGCGCCTTCCGCGAGGAACGTCTCGGTGTCGAAGCTGTCGTAGTCACAATGTGTCGACCAGGCGTCGAGATCGGTCCCCGCGACGTCGGCCTCGGGGACGAGCGGTCCCGCGACACGCGACGCCGAGAGCCAGGAGGCCGGCAGCACCGCGTAGACGAGCGGCCCCGACTCGCCGTCGGGGGACACGAGGGTCGACGCGACGGGGACGAGCTCGAGCGCCGCGAGCGGGCTCGCCTCGCCGAAGCCCACCGTGAGCGTCGCGCTCGCGGCCGGATCGACGTCGACCTGGACCTGCACGCTCCGCAGGCTCTGGTCCGGATATCGCGCGAGCCCGCGCGTGACGCGGGCGAGCTCCTGTCCGTTTGCGGTAACGCGCACAAGCGAGTCGTCGGAGAGCTTGCCGGGCGGAAGCGGGACGGCGAAGTTGACCCGCGTCTGCCCGCTCGCGCCGTTGTTCTCCAGCGCGACGTCGACGCTGTCCGGCAGCGAGACGCCCCCACCGGCTCCCGAGGTCGTCGTGCTCGAGCCGGTGGTCGTCCCCATCGTGCCGGTGCTCGAGCCGGCGCCCGAGCCGTCGGTCCCCGTGGTCGGCCCGGAAGCGGCGCCTGCGCCGCTCCCGTCCTCGGAGTCGCCGACGGCCCCGTCACCACAGGCGAGGAGGAGCGGCAGGAGCGCGTACGCGAGCGTTCGGGTATTCATTGCGCCTCCAACGGCAGGGTCTGAACGGTCATGGGGAGATCACGCACGAAGCCACCAGCGCCGGTCACCTCGACGTGGGGGCCTGCGCCGTCGGAGAAGGATACCGTCGCCGTGCGCCCGTCCGAGAGCGTGACGGTGGCCGAGGTGGACGACCCCGACGCGCTCGTCACGGCGCCCCCGACGCCGAGCACCGTCAAGAAGCTCTCTGTCGCGTCACCTTGTTGCGCGACCTCGATGCGATAGCCGGCCTGGACGTCGTCGTCCGTGCTCGCCCAGGAGACCGTCGAGATCGGTCCGGAGGAAGGCGCCACGACGAAGAGGTCGAGGCTCGAGCTCTGGCCATCCATCGTGACCCGCCTGCCGCTGACGCTCGGGGAGATGGGCGTGTTGAGCTGGTAGACGCGCCGCGCAGAGGCGTCGCTCGTCGCGACGACGTCGCGGACCACGAAGACCCCGGGCTTGATCCACACCACCTCGCGGCCGACGCGATCGACGCCCTGCCCGTCGTAGACGGGCGCCGCGTCGGCTGAGAGGTAGAAGACCTGCGCGTCGTCGGCGAGCGCGTGCAGCACGGTGGGCGGCGCGCCCTCGTGCATGCGCACCACCTGCCCGCCGGCTTCGATGCGGACCAGGTTGTGCAGCTCCTCCTCCTGGCGGATCCCCGAGTGCGAGTCGACGTTTGCGTCGTACGCGAGCCACTCACCCTGGTAGACGAGCAACGAGCCTTGATCGTGGTGCGCGTGGCTCTGCGAGTAGGAGCCCGCGATGAGGCCCATCCACGTGGCGTTCGGCGTCCAGTCCGACCGGCCGAAGACGTGGCCGACGCCTTGTGCGTGGTAGACGGGGTAGAGCGTCTCGAGGCCCGCGGACGGCTGCCCCGCCGGGTCGTAGAGGAAGTCCGAGAAACGCATGAAGCCCTGCCCCATCTCGGGCACGCTGCTCGAGGCGAGCAGCGTGCGTGAGGCGAGCACGGCGGGGTCGCTCGGGTAGAGCGAGCCGAGCGCGAGCAGGTAGTCGCGGTGGTAGTCGAAGAGCGAAGCCGTCGAGTCGCGCGCGTGATCGCCGATGGGGGCGAGCCGGTCGGTGGTCGGGACGATCGCGTGGGTGAGGTACGGGACCGAGAGCCGAGCGTGGCTCGTCAGGTCGTCGATGGACTCACCCGTCGACTGCTCCCAGATGTCGTAGAGCTTGAAGAGCCCGGCCATGGCGACGCCGTAGCCCGTTCCCTCCCGCGACCCGCCGCCCGTGAGCTCCGCCTCGTACCGGGGCACGAGCTGATCGGCGATCTTCGTCTGCCGGAACTGATCGACCCAGCCCGGCGCGTCGGGGTTCTCCGCGTACGTGGCGAGCCCGACCAGCATCGTCGCGCGGAGGAACGAGAAGTAATAGTTGTTCACCGGGTCGTCGATCGACCAGCCCGACCAGGGGAAGCTCGCTCCGCCCCACGTCGCCTCCTCCGGGTGCCACACGTTGTAGACGGCCTGGTTGGCCCAGGCGATCCACCGCGCGCCTTGCTCCGGCGTGACGCGGTCGTGACACCAGTCGTAGACGAGCATGACGTCGCCGACGCGGTCGCCCACCTCCAGGTAGGAGTCGAAGGCGACGTTCGGGCGCTCGCCCGCGGCGATGAGCGCCTCCTCTTGCATGACGTAATCGTCAGCGTAGGAGATGGCCAGGTCCGCGTAAGCCTGGTCGTTCGTCAGCACGTAGAGGAGCGCCGCGTGCCAGCCACGGAACTCGTACGGGTCGCCGCCCTGCAGGCGTTGATCGACGAAGTCGCGGAAGCGCACCGCGGCGGTGGTGCCTTGTTCGAGCGCGGCGGAGAGCCGGGCGACCTGCTGGTCGTTGAAATACACGCGCGGGTGCTCGGCCGGGATCACCGGCTCGCCCGCTCCTTCGCCGCCCCCGCCGGTCGTCGCGCCGGCGCCGGTCCCCGACCCCGCGCCGGTCCCCGCGGTCGTCTCGCCCGCACCCGCTCCGTCGCTGCCGCCGGACGACGACGAGCCGACGCTGCCGTCTTCACATCCGAGGAGCGTGGCCAGGGAGAGGGAGAGGACTCCGAAGAAGCGCGTTTCCACCATGGCGGCCGGGCATCGCAAGGGCCGTACCGGCGCGGCATCGCCTGGTTTTCCGGCTCGGTGAGGTCTTCGGGGCCCGGGGCTGGCACCAACGGGTGCCACCCCCCTGGACAGGCCGGTATCAGCCCAGGAGGCGGATCTCGCGCACGATCCCGAGCTTCTTCAGGTGGGCGCGGACCTGGTGGCGCGCGAGCCCGCAGCGACGCGCGATCTCGGAAATATTGCCATCGGTGTCGTCGAGCAGGCGGCGGAAGTAGCGTTCCTCGAAGCTGCGCTTGGCCTCGAGGAAAGAGGTCGGCCCATCGGAGAGCTCGGCCTGCTCGGTTCCCGCCGCGCCTTCGATGGGCAAGAGCCCGTCGGCCGGCTGATCGCCGAGGACGGCAAGGACGCTCGCCACGTTCATCAGCTCGCGCGCGTTGCCGGGCCAGTCGTACCCGACGAAACGTCGCCGCACGTAGTCGGTCACGCGCTCGCTCTCGCCGGGAGCGCCGACCCGCTCGCACGCGACCGCGACGAGCTCAGGGAGATCCTCGATGCGATCACGGAGCGGCGGGAGCTCGACGCGCACCTGGGCGATCCGGAAGAACAGATCCTCCCGGAAGCGGTTTGCGTTGATCGCGCGCCGCAGATCGCGGCGCGTGGCGGCGATGATGCGCACGTCGACCGGGACGTAGTGCGAGGCTCCCACGGGCTTGATGCTCCGCTCGGCCAGGACGCGGAGCAGCTTCGGCTGCAGCTCGTCCGGGAGCTCGCCCAGCTCGTCGAGGAAGACGGTGCCGCCGTTTGCGCTCTGGAACGCGCCCTCGGAGCGGGCGACCGCGCCGGTGAACGCGCCGCGCTCATGACCGAACAGCGTCGCCTCCGCCAGAGACGCGGGGAGCGCGCCGCAGTCGATGACGACGAAGGGCCCCTTCTTGCGGCTGCTCGCGTCGTGGATGGCGCGCGCCGCGAGCTCCTTCCCGGTGCCGGTCTCGCCGGTGATGAGGACGGTGAGCTCGGTCCTCGCGATCTTGTCGAGCAGTTCGTAGAGGCGAACCATGGGCGGGCTCGCTCCGCGCAGCGGACCGAACGCGCGTGGTCCGGCGGCGGGCGGATCGAGCACCCGAGGCGCGGAGGGTACGAACCGCAAGACGGTGGAGCCGACTCGCAGTGATGTGGCCGCCGTGAGCACACACTCGCGCACGCCGATGCTGTCGATGAACGTGCCGTTCGTGCTGCCGAGATCGCGGACCAGGACGCCCTTGGGCGTCCCCACGAGCTCGCAATGGAGCGCGCTCACCTCGGGATCCGCGAGCGACAGCGTGGCCGACGCCGCGCGCCCGACGGTCACCGCCTCGAGGCCGACCGCGATCTCGCGCGCATCTGGCGCGATGAGGGTCCCCCCCCGGATGACCGCAGGGGGGAGTCGGCGTCGCGTGGCGTCGGACATGAGGGAAGGATGGTAGCAGGAGACCGGCTACGGCTCGGCCGCGCCGGTCGGCAGGAGTTGACTCTAGCCGTCGATGTGGGAGCGACGTCCGCCCAAGAAACACACGTCCAGGTAATGGTCCTCGCCGTTTTCGTATTGGGTGTTCGAGCACCAACCGTAGCTCTTGCACACCTCGCTCGCGGCGCAGTCCTCCCCACTCTCGTCGGGGACGCAGCGCCCGTCCTTCCGCAGCGAACAAGCGCCGCGCTGCTTGCAAGCCTCCGACGAGGCGCAGCTCTCCTCGGTCGGCAGGCAGAAGCCGTCCGGGCTCGGAGCGCAATGACCGTACATCCGGCACATGCCGGTTTCGGCGCAGCTCGCAGCGCACTCGAACAGGTTGCAGGCGCTCCGATGCACGTACTCGGGATTCTTCCATTGCGCGCAGGCGCCGTGAGGCGTGGAGCCGGCGCAGCGTCCGTCCGACAACTCGCAGCGGTCAGCACCTTGCTGATCCAGCCAGGTGTCCATCCCGCACCAGGAGCCGTAGTCGCTCTCGTCCGGCAAGGAGACACAAACACCGTCTTTCAGCGCGCAGGTCCCGCGGTCGATGCAGTTCAGCGAGAAGTGACAGTCCGCCTCGCTCCGAGCCACACAGCGGCCGTCTTCGGCGTGACAGAGACCGGACACCAAACACGCCCGCGGAGCGGCGCGACAGTCCGCGTCCGTCGTCTGGTGAAAGAGGCCGTTGCACAGACCTTCCTGGCGGCATTCACGGGTGCGCCCGAACGACACGGCGCCCAGGTACACGCCGCCGGCGACGAGCAGGAGGGCGGGGATGGCGAACCAGACGTACTTCTTCATGCGCCGGCTCCGCGTCGTCGCCTCGCATCGGACACGGGAAAGCATGGTAGCAGGAGCCTGGCTACGGTGGGGGCCAACGGACGTGTCGAGGGCCGCCACAGAGGCGGGAAAAATCACCACGCTCCCTGCGTCCACGCAGGGATGCTTGGCGGGTATGGTCGAAGGATGCTGGTCCGCAGAGGGGGCGCTGCCCTCGCAATCGTCGCGATGTCGGGTTGCCTCGGTGCAGACTCGAGGGAGGGGCCGCTCGGCGTTGCCTCCAGCGCGGGCACCGCTCAGAAGTCCTGTAGCTGCCAGGCCGACCCGCGTGCGCCGGCCTCCACGCAGGCTCCCCACACCCTCGTCCGCGCCAAAGATCTCGCGCCAGCGTGGGGATACTACCAAGCGTCCAACGATGATCCCCCGACCGCGAAGCGGAGCGGCGCGATCCTCACGTGGGTAGCCCACTTTCCCCAGGCGCCTCAGCACCACGTCTTCGCGAAGCTGGCGGGGCCGCTCGGCAACATCCAAGGAGCGCCCGCCCGGGTGGACGACGTGCCGCTCCTCATCGCCTCGTCGCCGACTCCGGTCCCGGATCACCCCGGGTGGTATGCACTGGGGACGATCTCCGGCGTGAGCGAGGGACCCCATCACATCGACCTGGCACTCGGTGAGGAGGTCGCCGTGGCGGAGATCTTGCTGTCCACCACGGACTCGCTGCCGTCCAGCCTGCCGGCGCCGCAAGCGCAGCCGGTTGCTCGGTATCCGCGCGCATACCGCTGGATCGGCGCGACAGGCCCGTGGGTCGTCGGCCCTGCGAACCGGTTCGATGGCGATCCAACGGACTGGTGGCCTGCAGCTGACCTGCGCCTCACGATGTTTGCGGCGCGCAACCAGACCGTCGCCGGCGCCTTCTCGCTCGCCAAGCTGGCGACGACGCCGCCATTCGATTCGGATTCGGTCACGCTCTATCCGTCAGACCTGCGCCTCGACGCCGATCCGAGCGTGTCGATCCCTTCGACGCGCGTCGACGTGAGGATCGGCGTGTCCACGGTGGACCCTGCCTGGCTCTGGGTGGATGAGCCCGCTCGGCCGACGCTCCGCGCCCTCGTCAAGGAAGACGACGTCTGTCCGGGGAAGCTCATCCAGCCACCGGGGTCGAAGAGCCCGCTGCTCTTCTGCCCGACCGACGGCATGCCCGCCCCGACCGGGAACCAGGGTGCAGCCGCGATCGGCCTTCCCGCGCGCACGATGGTGGGCGGAGGGGAAGAGCGCCAGATCTGGGTGACGGTCGACTTGTCCGAAGAGAGCCCGGCGCCCGGCCAGTACTCCGGTGAAGTCACCTTGGAGAGCAAGGGCGGCAGGACGCTCTCGATCCCCATCGACCTCGTCGTGGCCGACGTGACCCTGCCCGCTGCCCCCGGCTGGAATGGCGTGTTCTACGGGCGATGTCCGACCCACGTCGGCCTCGGAACGGCGTGCACGCAACTGATCGAGACCGCGTCGGCCGTCGGTGAGTACGTCGATCAGCGTCGCCACGGCATGACGGCCGCGATGAGCCATGCTGGCTATGCCGCCGTGAACGAGATCCTGGCGGCCAGCTTTCCGAAGCGCCAGCTCCTCGCGGCGCTCGCCGACGACGGCACGGCCGGCGAGAACGAAGCTCTCTCCGCGCTGTTGGAGCAAGGGTTCGATGTCGTGCAGTTCCTCAGGGATGAGCCACCCCCCCCGTGCTGCGGCGCCGCCGGATCGGCCTGCAGCTCTGCGACCTGCTCAGCGGTCTGCTGCTTCGTCCCCGACGATACGCTCTGCAGCGCCTCCGTCACGAGCAATTGCTGCGAGCCGCTCCTCGATCGCACCGCGTGGTGGGCAAGCATCCCGGACTCCTCGGCACCACCCGACAAGATCCGCCGAGAGACCGTCCTTGAGTCTCTGAGCCAGTCGATCACCACGCGCCAAGGCTTCTCCCCGCCGCGGAAGGTGGCTTTCTCGTTGAATCACCCGAGCACGCTGCGGTGGCTCGCGCCCGCCGACATGCCCATCGTCGCCATCTCCATAGCTGGTGCGGGCGAGGCATTCGAAACTCCGCCTTCCAATCCTCCCGGACGCCAGTGCGAGCCGCACGCCCCCATCACGCAGCCGCTCGCCTATTGGCAATCGAGTGTCAGCTACCCGATCTACCATCGGGTGCTCGCCGGTCGCTTTACACGCCACCTCGGCTTCGACGGCGTCATGGTCAATGCTTACGACCAGCAATGGCCGACGGCGTTCACCATACCGGACCAGAACGGGAGCCCGATCCCCACCGCCGCCTGGGAAGCCACGCGCGAAGGGATCGACGACCTTCGTTATGCCGCCGCGCTCGACGAAGCGCTCGACGAGCTCAAGCTGTTCACCGAGAGCCCGTACGCCCCGCCTGCCCTCGCGCTGGTGCATGATGAGCTATCCACACGCGCCCGAGCGCTCAGGATGAAGGAGCTCGCGGGCGTGACGGATTACGAGCGCCTCCACTTCGTCATCCAGAAGGAACCCTACCATCTCCACCTGCTGCGCCTGGACGCGGATAGGTGGACCGCCTGGGCGGACTCGCTGCGCGTCGAATACGCAGCGCTCACGGAGGAGGTCCGAGGCTACTTGCCCGCACCCTGACAGGCACGCGGTCCGCCGGTAGGCGGGTCGAGGACACGCGGCGCCGACGGAACGATCCAGCCAGGTGTCCCTCCGGCACCATGCGCTGATCCGGCGCGACGAACGTACCGCCGCGGATGACCGCAGCAGGGAGACCGCGGCGCGTCGCATCGGGACATGGAGGACGGATGCTGCACGAAGGCCTTGCGCCTCCTCGGCCACCGCGACCGTGCGAGCGCGGAGCCAAGCGAGCGACGCCGCGCGTCCGCGCAGGCGGCGGCGCAAGAATTGACTACGCCGTGACTGCCCCCGCGGGCTACTCTCGAACCAGCTGAGTGGGGATACGACTGATTGCGAAGAGCGAGGCGGCCTTCCGGTTGGTGGAGGCGGCACACGACGGGCGCGGCGCCTGGGTAACGTGGGCCGAGCGCATTCACGAGGCTGCCCGCTCGCTCCTCGCCTCGGGCGTCTTGAGCCTCGGGGTAGGTCGTCGTCGTGAGCACGGGTATGAGGTGCTCGCAGCGGCCGCCGACGACCCTGCCGTCGTCGAGTACTTCCTGTCCCAGAAGGATCAGCTCGCTCCCGAGTCTTTGGATCCGTATTGGCGCTTTCCGTACCTCGTCGGGACGACGAGGTCTTTGAGGACCGGTTGCGCCCGCGGGACCAACCGGCCCTTGTGGTGCCACGTGCAACGAGCCCAATCGCCCACCGCCAAGGCTCACCCGCACACGTTGTACGTGCAGACGAGCCCGGCGCAGCAGTCACCGGATGACTCGCAGGCGCTTCCCCCTTTTCGACAGACCGCCCCTTCGGTGCAGATCCGCTTCGCGGCGTCGCGCATGAAGTTGGTGTCGCAGAAGCACTCGTAGACTTCTTCGCCGTCCTCGTCGTCGAGCCGGACATAACCTTCGCCGGCGTCCTCACACATCGTGAAGACCCGCCCATTCGACGAGTCGCCCGAGAGCTCGCTGCAGGAGAGCTCGGTGCACTCCTCGCTCGAGCAACCGGCGCCACCCAGCGGCACGACCAGCCCGACCAGGGCAAACAGCGAGAGCGCGGCGATTCCTCGGGTGAGCTTCATGGTTGCCTCGGTTCGTCCCTTCGCCATTCCGGTGCGAGTGCGGCCAGACTACCGACGGCGAGACCGGCGGCTTTGGTCATTTGTTTCCCTTCGTCCGGCGCGGCAGCGCTGCCTAGGAGGCGGCGCCGTGACCGATCCGCGCAGCTTCCCCTGCCCGTTGCAGGGCGTCGGCCATCTCGATCGCGCTGGGACGCTCCACGGGTTGCTCGGCGACGCAGCGCTCCAGGAGTGTCGCGAGGTCGAGCGGCAAGTCGGGTGGGAGCGGGAGCGGGGCCGGGAGGGGCCCCGTGGTGGCGAGCATCAGCGGTGCGCGCGCGAAGGCCTCTTGGCCCGTGAGGAGCTCCCACGCGAGGAGCCCGAGAGCAAAGACGTCGGCCGCCGGGGTCGCCGACTTGGTATCGGACCACGCGAGCTCGGGCGCCATGTAGGCCGGCGTGCCGATCAGCGCGCCCGTGGCCGTGAGCCTGCTCGCGAACGATCCGTTCACGGTCGGGGCTGTCCCGTCGACGCGCTCGTGGATCCCTGCAGGGCGAGCGATACCGAAGTCGGATATCTTGGGCGTGACGCCGTCCTCGGCGAGCAGAATGTTGGCTGGCTTGAGGTCGCGATGCACGATCCCCGCGGCGTGAATCGCGGCGAGCCCCCGAGCGACCCCCGCGAGGACCGGCAGAGCCCACGCTGGATCGCCGCGACGCTCGGAGTGCGACTCGATGCTGCCGCCGCGAACGAGCTCCATGGCAAGGAACGCCTGGCCACTGGCGAGCCCGACGTCGACCACCTTCACCAGGTTGGGGTGCGCGAGCTGGACGGCGATCTGTGCCTCCTGGACGAAGCGTGCGGTGAGGCGAGAGTCCCGGTCGAGGACGACCTTGAGCGCGAGCTCGGCTCCGTCCGGTATTCGCGAGACGCGATAGACGGCGCCCATCGCCCCGTGCCCGAGCGGAGCTTCGATGCGGTACCGTCCGCCGAGGACACGGCCAGGGTCGAGGTGCAGCGGCTCGCGATCGGACGGGCGAACCGCCTCGGCGAGATCGAGCGTGCGGGATTGGAGCTGCCACCGGAGCTCGCCGTTGAGCTGCTCGATCTCCCGGGCGCGCTGAGAGAGCGCCGACGATCGGGCCTCCAGCTCTCGGTACGCGCTCTGGAGCCGATCCATCGTCTGGTTGAACGAGCGGGTCAGTCCTCCGATCTCGTCCTCGAAGGTGACCGGGACGGGCGCGAAGCGCTCCGCGGTCGCGCTCGTGACGGCGCCGAGGAGGCGCTCGATCGGCGTCACCAACGTCGTACGAAACAGCCACGCCACGAGCAGCGGGACCGCGAGGGCGACGACGAGGAGGAGCGCGAAGAGCCGGCCGACGACCTCCGGAGACCCGGCCGCGAGCTCGGCCGCGACGACCACCGTGCCCAACGTCAGCGTGAGCGTCCCCGAGAGCACGCGTACGCGGAGGCTGATGGGCTCGACCGGGTCGCGGGTGACCGCGCCCAGCATGGCGTAGAGGAACGCCAGGGTCGCGAGGTCGCGCAAGAGCCGGTAGCCGGGAAACGGCACACCGATCGTCTGGGCGATGTCGGCGATGAGCGGAGCGACGGGCCACAGCATCGCGTCGCGGTACGGTCGCAGCGTCCGGTGCTGGGCCTTCCGCCCGAGCCAGGTGGAGAGGCCGAGGTTGGCGAGCAACAGGAGAAGGCAGGTGCTCGACAGGATCCCGTAGCCCGCTCGCGTCCAGGCTTCACTTGCCCAGGGCCCCGCGGTGGCGAGGAGGAGCGCACCCGGTACGAGCAGGAAGTAGGGCTTGGGCAGGTCGGGCCGAGCGCGGAGCCGTAGGACCTCCGTGTACTCCAGGGAGGAGGCGACCGCGGCGAAGAGGCAGAGCGAGAAGAGCGGGTTCGCCAGATCGGGCCGGTCGGCGGCGAGCGCGTAGCCCAGACCGATGCAAGCCGAGTAGCTGGCGAACCAAACGAAGAGGCGCCCGACGGCGCGCACCCCCGCGTCGCGTCCCGCGCGGAGAAGCGACAAGCCGTTGTACGCCGCCAGGAGGCACTGCGCGGCAGCTGCGACCAGCGACGGGATCATGATTCGGGGATCATGATTCGTCAGGCGGTCAGCGAGAAGCGCTCGTCTCCCACGCCACGGTCGAGGACCGAAGCCGCCAATGCGCGACGCGAGGGTTGCTCCATTTTTCTCAGCAGCGCCGCGACCTGGTTTGCGATCGTTCGTTCGGACCGTCCGCGCGCCGCTGCGATGGCCTTGTTGGTCCAGCCCAGCCGAACCAACGCGAGCACGTCTCGCTCCGCCGCGGTCAGCCTGGGGTCTTGCTCGGGAGAGGGGCCGACGGCGAGCAAGCGCGCGACGAGCTGCACGAGCCGCGTCCGCGTGCCGACGCCGAGCTTGAGCGCGGCGCCCGCGAGCGCCTTCGACACGCTCGAGGGGGTGATGCCGAGGGCATAGGCGATCATCTTGCCGGTCAACCCACGAGCGCTCAGCTCGGTCGCGTGCGTCTCGAGCGAGGTCAGCGCGCGCAGCCGCGAGGCTCGGTTCGTCTCGATCACGGCGTAGTGGCGACCCACGCCGCGCTCTTCTCGCTCGACGAGCCCCCATTCCCCTGCGACGAGCGCGCTCCACGCGTCGAGCGCCTGCTCGTCACGACCGGTCCGGCTCGCCCGGCAGCGCTCCACCTGTTTGACGTGCGCGGACAGCCGAGCGCGGCTCTCTGCTTTTGTCGATGCGCCTTGGGCGTGATGGAGCCGGCCGTTCGTACCGAGCACCGCAACCACCTCGGTCGGTTGAACGCGCACGCGAAGGCCGGCCTCCATGTGCAAGGCGACCTGCGTGAGCACCCGACGCTCCCGTGCATCGATGACGATCGGATCGGCGTACGGTGCGCCAATGGAGAGCGAGTAGTCGTCCGCGATCGCGACGAGTCCGAGGGTATCCGCTGCGCCTTGATCGGCGACGAACCGGAGCAGCGCGGGGTGCAAGCTCTCACCGAGCGCCGCCCTGATGTGGCTCACGGGTTGTGGGCAGCGACAGAGCGGATCGAGCGCGGGCCCCGGCAGCATTGGGGTCACCGAGGTCATGTACCGCTCGAGCTCCGGAGAGGGCGAGGCGACCGCGAGAACGTCGTAATGATGCGCACGCCGTCGCACGAGCCCTAGGTTGAGGGCGTTGGCGGTGAAGAGCGGCGCCGCAGCCTTCGCGATCTGCTCGACCCAAGCACGGTCATCCCCTTGCCCGTTGTGGGCGGCCTCCACGACCCGGAAGGCAGCCTCGGGCCGCGCGATCAGCCGCGTCGCCATTTGCGACCGAGGCTAGCCTCGCTGCGTCTACCAGCCGTAGTCATTTGTTGCTCCAGAACCGGGGGCCCGTTCGCCGCTGTCTGTCGTTGCTCCAGCAACCAGTCCGAAGCCCTCCTTCGCCAGAATTGACCATGGACGCGCGGGCGAGGCGTGGCGACATGGCCCCCGAACCGAACCGCAGTCCGCCAACGGAGGCACCTCAGAATGAACCTCGTACGCCGATCCGCCACCCTCGCCGTCTTCGCTCTTGGATTCGTGCTCGCTGGGTGTTTCCCCTCCGTCGGCGAGGTGAAGATCGTCACGATGGCTCAGCCCAACCCGCTCGTGGGCGTGAAGGCCTACGGGCTCGCGCCGGTGTCGTGGGAGGGCTTCACGTACGACGGTCAAGCCGAGGCGGCGTGGCTCGAGACACGCACGCCGGAGCAGCGGGCGAGCTTCGAGCAGGACAAAGTCGCCATCAACAAGAAGCTCGCCGAGCGCTTCGAGGTCGAAAAGGACGACGACGAGACGTTCGGCGGCGGCCAAGGCTCGCGATATTCGCTCGCTTACAAGATGCTGAGCTACACCGACGGGCAGTTCTTCTGGCGGCTCGAGGTGCGCGACCAAAGTGGCAAGGTCGTCGACGCGCTCGAGAGTCACGCGGGCGGGACGGGGTATGGCTTCGCGTTCGACTTCAACCTGGCCGTCGTGGCCATGTCGACGCAGGCGCTCGACCACCTGCGTGCGCGCCGGCAGGGTTGAGCGCTGGCTGATAGGGCGCCGTACCGCGCGGGCACGACTCGAGCGCGTCAGTAGAAGTCCGACGTCGAGTAGACGTCGATCTCACCGGAGAGCTTCTCGCTGCCCTCTTCGATCGTGATCGACACGCGCGCCGTCTTGCCTTTTCCGTTCACGGCTTTCACGACCCTGGCGCTGCCCTTCGGGTGGATGTCACGGTTCACCCACCTCTGCAGGCGCGGCTTGGGCTGCGTCCCGAGCCATTCGTGGACCTCGCACTCGGCGCCGCGCTGGGGGTCGTGTTTGCACGTCGTGAAGTCGCGGGTCGCGTCCGTCTTCCACGGAATCCGGAACGCGAACGAACGCGCGCCGACGACGAGCGGGAGCTGGCAGGCGTCGAGGTCGGCGTCCGCGTCGAAGATCTCGACCAGCGCGATGCCCTCGGTGCCCGTGCCTTTGACGCAAGCGCTTCGCGCAGAGAACGGCTTGCCAGCCAGCGTGCCGGTGAACACGGCAGGGCTCTTGAACGTGGGTGTGGCGGCCTCCGGCGCTGGCGCCGAAGGAGCTGCGCTCGCGACGGAAGCCGTGCTCGCGTCGGGCGGGTCGCGGCGCTGCTCGTGGTCGTCGCGGGCCGTTGTCGTCTTCGGCTCGAGTGGCGTGTTTCCACCGCAGGCGAGGAGGACGACGGCCGCCATCGCAATGTTGCTCTTCATCACGCCACCCTACACCGCGATGGATGGCGCCGGAACGACGCAGCGCCCGCCTGCCGAATCTCGATCAGGCCACGAGATCGTCGATCGGCCCCGCGCCCTCGCGGACGATCTGCACCTGCCCCTCGGACAGATCGACGACGGTCGTCGGCGTCATGCCGCAGACGCCGCCGTCGAGCACGAGATCGAGCTTGAAGCGGTCGTCGATCTCCGACGGATCGATCATGGCGTCCTCCCCGGGAGGGGCGGCGGTGCTGCTGATGATCGGCCGGCCGAGCTCGCGCGCGAGCGTGGTGACGACCGGATGGTCGGGCACGCGGATGCCGACGGTCTTCTGCTTGGAGAGGACCATCTTGGGGACCTCACGCGTGGCCGGCAGGATGAACGTGTAGGGCCCCGGCAGGTTGTGCTTCAGGATGCGGTAGGCCCAGTTGTCGACCACCGCGTACTTCGCGATGTCCGACAGGTCGTGGCAGATGAACGCGAGGCTCTTGTTCTTCTGCATGTTCTTGACGACGTACAGGCGCTCGATGGCCTGTTTGTTCATCAAATCGCAGCCGAGCCCGTAGACGGTGTCCGTCGGGTACGCGATGAGGCCACCGCGCTCGAGCACGGCGAGCGCCTGACCGATCTTTCTCGGCTCGGGATGCCGAGGGTTGATTTCGAGAAGCATGACGAAGAGCTAAAGAACTGGCGCCGTTCCGCGACTCCATGACGCGGTCCTTGTGGATTCACCCCCGGCCCCCCTCACCTTCGGCGAGGGGGGAGATGGCGAGGAGCAAGGGGGGCGATGGCGAGGAGCGAGCGGGAGATGGCGAGGAGCGAGGTGACGCGCGCTCCCCCCTCACTTCGTGAGGGGGGTTGGGGGGGTGAAAGAGCAGCCATACCGATGCAGGCTGGAGTCACGTCACCAGCCGGCTCGAGGTCAGTCCTTGATGGCTTCGCTGCCGCCGATGATCTCCATGAGCTCCTTGGTGATCGCGGCCTGGCGTGCCTTGTTGTACTCGAGCGTGAGCTTGTCGATCATCTCGGTCGCGTTCTTCGTCGCCGAGTCCATCGCGGTCATGCGGGCGCCGAGCTCGCTGGCCTGCGACTCGTAGAGCGCGCGGAGGATGGAGATGTCGACGTAGAGCGGCGCGAGATGCTCGAGCAGCGCGGTGCGGCTCGGCTCGAAGAGGAACTCGCCGCTGTCGAGGCCGTCCGAGTCGGCGACCGGCGGCACCGGGAGGAGGCGCTCGGTCGTGACGCGCTGGCTCATCGCGCTCTTGAACTCGTTGTAGACGAGGTAGATCGCGTCGACCTCGTTCTCGAGGAACGGCGTGAGGATCTTCTCGCCGACGTGTTTGGAGGTCTCGTAGCCGAGCTTGTCCCAGACGCCCGGCATGTAGTCGACCGGGACGTCGCGGCGCTGCAGGTAGTCGCGGCCCTTTCGGCCGATGACCGCGACGCGGACTTCTTGCCCCTCGCCGACGCGCTGTTTGTACTCGCGCTCGGCCGCGCGGTTGATGTTGGAGTTGAACGCGCCGCAGAGGCCGCGGTCGCTCGTGAGCACCACGAGGAGCACGCGCTTCTCCTGGCGGAGCGCGAGCAGCGGGTGGAGCAGCTCGGTCGGGTCGACGCCCTCCGCCTGCTCCGCGCCCTCTTGCACCGCAGCCTGCACGCGCGAGGTGATCTCGCTGAGCATCTCCTGCGTCTTGAGGGCGTACGGGCGCATCTCGGTGATGCGTTGCTGGGCGCGGTTGAGCCGCGCGCCAGCGACCATCTTCATCGCGCGCGTGATCTTCTGCGTCGACTTGACGGTCGAGATGCGTTTACGGATCGCCTTGAGAGAGGCCACGGGTCACTTGCCCTTCTTCTTCTCCGACTTGCCGTCTTTCTTCTCGTCGAGGACGAACTTCTCCTTGAAGGAGGTGATCGCCTTGTCGAGGGTCTTCTTGAGATCGTCGCTGATGGTCTTCTTCTCGCGGATCTCCGTGTAGACCTCGGGGTGCTTGGCCTCGATGTGCTTGTAGAGCTCGCTCTCGAAGCGACCGAGAGCGTCGACGGGGAGGCTGTCGAGCGCGCCCGTGGTGCCGGCGTAGATGATGACGATCTGCTTCTCGACCGGCAGCGGGACGAACTGGCCCTGCTTGAGGATCTCGACCATGCGCACGCCGCGGTCGAGCTGCTGTCGGGTCTTCGCGTCGAGGTCGCTGGCGAACTGCGCGAAGGCGGCCATGGCGCGGTACTGCGCGAGGTCGAGGCGCAGCGTGCCGGCGACCGACTTCATCGCCTTGATCTGCGCGTTGCCGCCGACGCGGCTGACGCTGATGCCGACGTTGATGGCCGGGCGGACACCGGAGAAGAAGAGGTCCGACTCGAGGAAGATCTGGCCGTCGGTGATCGAGATGACGTTCGTCGGGATGTAGGCCGAGACGTCGCCGGCCTGCGTCTCGATGATCGGCAGCGCGGTGAGCGAGCCGCCCGAGTGCGGGTCCTGCTTGATCTCGTGGCCGTCGCCCATCTTCTTGAGCGACTCCTGCGCGGCGTGTTTGCCGAGGACACCGACGTGCGCCTTGCCGTCCGCGCCCTTGAAGCTCTCGTCGCCGCCGGGGACCTCGGTGCCCTTCTTCACGACGTAGTAGACCTGCGCCATCTTCGCTGCGCGCTCGAGGAGGCGCGAGTGGAGGTAGAAGACGTCGCCGGGGTACGCCTCGCGACCCGGCGGGCGGCGGAGGAGCAGCGAGAGCTGGCGGTACGCGACGGCCTGCTTCGACAGATCGTCGTAGATGCAGAGCGCGTGGCGCCCGGTGTCGCGGAAGTACTCGCCGATCGTGACGCCGGTGTACGGCGAGATGAACTGGAGCGGCGCGGACTCGCTCGCCGTGGCGGCGACGACGACGGTGTACTCCATGGCGCCGAACTGCTCGAGCTTGTCGACGACCTGGCGCACCGTCGACTGCTTCTGACCGATGGCGACGTAGATGCAGAAGACGCCGAGGCCCTTCTGGTTGATGATCGTGTCGACCGCGACGGCCGTCTTGCCCGTCTGGCGGTCGCCGATGATCAGCTCGCGCTGACCGCGACCGATCGGGATCATGGCGTCGATCGCCTTGATGCCGGTCTGCAGCGGCTCGTTGACCGGCTGGCGGCGGATGATGCCCGGCGCCTTCACCTCGACGCGGCGGCGGTGCTTCGTCTCGATCGGGCCCTTGCCGTCGATCGGCTGGCCGAGCGCGTTGAGCACGCGACCAACGACAGCCTCGCCGACGGGCACGTCCATGATGCGGTTCGTGCGGCGGACCTGGTCGCCCTCTTTGACGAGCGAGGTGTCGCCGAAGAACGCGCAGCCGACATTGTCCTGCTCGAGGTTGAGGACGAGGCCGTAGAGCGACTGGCCGGTGCCGGTCATCTCCACGAGCTCGCCGGCCATCGCGCCGGACAGGCCGTGCACGCGGGCGATACCGTCACCGACGGTGAGCACCGTACCGGTCTCGGAGACCTGCGCGGCCTTGTCGATGTTCTGAATCTGCTTCTTGATGATCTGGGAGATCTCTTCGGCTCGGAGCTGCATCGTCGTGCTCTTGTCGTTCGGGCGCTTCAGTTCGTGAGGGCGGCCTCGCGCAGCGTCGCGAGGCGGGACCGGAGGCTTCCGTCGATCACCCGATCGCCGATGCGGGTGATGACGCCGCCGATGAGGGCGGCGTCGACGGAGTGAGAAAGGACGACCTTCTGGCCGGTGGCGCGCTCGAGCTCCGCCTTGAGGCGACCGAGGTAGCCGTCCCCGAGCGGGCCGGCGCTGATGACCTCGGCGCGGACGACGCGCGCGTCCTCGTCGCAGAGGCGACGGAGATGGCGAGCGATGTCCGGCAGGGCGCGGAGGCGGCGGCGACGCGTGACGACGCGGAGCGCCTTCTGGGCGGAGGCGCTGGCGCCGCACTTCTGCGCCAGCTCGAGCACGATGGACTCGCGCGTGGCCTCGGGCACCATCGGGTTCTCGAGGACGGTCTTGAGCTCGTCGCTGTCGGAGTAGGACTTCGCGAAGTCCTGGATCTGATCGGCGAGCGCGAGGGCGTTGCCCTCCTCCTTGCCGATCTCGAAGATGGCCTGGGCGTAGCGCCGGCCGATCGCGTCGTAGCTCATGACTTCTGGGCTCCCTGGAGCGAGGCGCCGACCGCGGCGAGGTACTCGTCCGCGAGGCGCTCCTGGTCGGTCGACTGGACGCGCTTCTTGAGGAGGTCCTCGGCGGCGCCGACCGAGCCGTCGATCGCCTCCTTGAGGAGGTCCGCCTGGGCCTGTTTGAGCTCCTGGTCGACGCGGAAGCGCGCGTCCTTGCGGAGGCGCTCGCTCTTCTCGTGCGCCTCTTCGAGGATTCGCTTCTTCTCGATCTCCCACTGCACGCGGAACTCCTCGACGAGCTCCTGCCGGCGCTCCTCGATCCGCGACATCTGCTTTTCGTAGGTCTTGAGGCGCTTCTCGGCGTCGAGCTTGAGCTCGTTCGCGGAGTCGATCTCGTGGGTGATGTCCTTCTTGCGCTTCGCGAGCCCTTCCATCACCGGCTTCTTGCCGAATCGGAAGAGGATGAAGACGAGGACGCCGAAGTTGATGACCGAGCCGAGGAGCGGCGGGTCCTGGTTCTTCGTGTCGCACTCGTTCTTGGGGTTGTGGTACCGCCAGAGGAGTCGATCGAGGAACGCGGGGGACTGGGACTTCTCGTTGTTGACGCCGAGGAGGCCCTGGTACCAGTTGATGTGCGGGGGCGGATCGTAGGGCCCGTGGCCGGGGCAGTGGCCACCCTCGGCGCCGCCGCCGTGCGCCTCGCCTTGCCCGCCTGCGGCGGGGATGGGCGGGTGCCCGGGCGGGAGCTGGCCGGGACCACCGGGCTGCTGGCCGGGCTGCAGGGGCCGGCGCGGCTGACCGGGCTGGCCGGGCATCGGCTGGCCGGGCATCGGCTGGCCGGGGCGCGGCTGGCGCGGCTGCAGGTTCGGCGGCGGACCGTCGGGCTGCTGGTTGACCTGGGCGGGTTGGCCCTGCGCAGCGCCCGGCTTCGGCTGGCCTGCAGGGCCGGGCTGACCGGCGGGGGCGGGCTGGCCGGCCGGCGGCTGAGCCGGCTGCTGAGCGAGGGCGAAGGTGCCGCCCGCGGCCAGTGCGGCCGCGAGACCGAACGCGAAGAGCTTCCGGCTGGAGAGCGACGAGGCGCGGCTCACGAGACCACCTCGCGTCCGAGCACCTTCGAGGCGATCTGCTGCGCGAGCGCGGGGCGGCTCGCTTCGAGCTCGCGCCGGAGCGCGCCGACCTCGGCCGCGATCTTCTCGCGACCTTCGGCCAGGATCTTCGAGGCGTCGGCTTTCGCCTGCTCCATCATCTGGGCTTCGAGGCGAGCGGTCTCGGCGCGGAGCTGCTCGCGATCGCGGGCCGCTTCGTGGCGAACCTTCTCGAGCTCGCCCTCGAACTTGGTCAGGAGCTCACCGGCGCGCTCATCCATCGCGCGAGCCTGGGCGCGGGCGCCGTCGGTCAGCTTCTCCCGCTCCTCGAACAGCTTCAGCAGCGGATCGAAGAGGATGGGCTTCAGAATGACGATGAAGAGCCCGAAGAGCGCGATCTGGGCCACGAACGAGAGGTCGAAGTCGACGTTCACGTCCGCGCCGGACAAAACCAGCAAATTCTTTGCGTTGGCCATAGGGTTGGAGGCCAGGTCGGGGGGAGTCACCGCTGTGCGAGCGGCCACCTAGCACGCCTTGTCGCAAGCCGGAAGGCTTTCGCGGCGCCACGACCGACGCCGCCCCAAGTTCTGGGAGCAGACGGCCGTAGTTTCATCCCCCCAGCCCCTCCCGCGAGGCAGTGGTCAGCCGATCAGATCGTCCAGTCCTCCACCCGAAGGTGGGGGAAGACGGAGAACTCGTGGACGCGCTTCGTCGCGAGGACGTAGTTCCCCGACACGGCGATGGCGGCGATCATCAGGTCGTCCGCGTCCATCTCGGGCGCGACGGTCGCGCGGAGCTTCGCGAACGACTGTGCGGCGTTCATGTCGAAGGAGGCGACCCGGACGGCCGCGACGAGGCTCACGACGTCCTGCATGACCCGCGGCTGCTGGGTGCGCCGGGCGGCCACGAGGAGCTGGCTCACGGTGATGACGCTCGTCCATCGCTCGCGGCTCGGGATGGAGGCGAGCCGCCGGACGAACGCCCGCGAGGGCGCGCTCCGGAGAGCCTCGGCCAGCGTGGAGGTGTCGAGGAGATAAGGCACGCGTCAGCCGGGGATTCGAGGGGGGCGGTGCCAGAGCGACGTGCTGCCCAGGTCTGCGGACAGCGAGTCCACGAAGGGGTCGTGGCGGCACGTGCCGCAGATGGCGAGCAGCGGGTCCGTTCCATTGGCCGCAGGATCGGGCGGATCGATCCGATCGAGATCGGCCATCGGCACGATCGCGGCGAGCGCGTGACCGTCGCGGACGACGAGCGTCCGGGCGAGCGCACGCTCGGCGGCGTCGACCGCGTCGAGGCAGTGTGCGGGCAAATCGTTGAGGGGGATTCCGTAACGATTCACGGGGGGCCGACCCGCGAAGCTACCATCATGCGAGCGCTTCCGCGAGCGCCCGATCGACCTCCGCCTCGGTCGCCAGCGAGGAGGGCTCGTTCCGTCCGGACGGGCGCGCGGCGTGGTGCTCGTGCCGGAGCGCCTCGTGGGCGCGTGGGTTCTCGAACCAGTCCTCGTCGAACGCCTCCCGGTAGGTCGCGCGGTCCCGTACGGCGGCGAACACCGCGGCGAGGTCGAGCGCGCTGCGCGGTCCAGTGAGCGGGAAGACGCCCGCCAGATCGCGCGGCAAGGAGCGACCCAGGCAACGCTCCGCCAGCTCCGGAAAGACCTCCGCCGCCGAGCCCTTCGCCAAGGCGTCGGCCACGAGCGCACGCAGGGCCGCGATGCGGACCCAGACGACGCTCGATCGGGCGATGGCCCTCGCTTGCTCTCTCGCGCGCGCCGACCCGAGCCCGAGGCGCTTCTGGTGCAGCTTCGGCTCGAGGACGAGACTGGCGAAGAGCGCCCCTCGGCGCGCCTCCAGCAAGTCGTACGGATCGCGCGCCACACAGAAGGGAACGCCCGGCGGGAGGTCGCGCGCGGCGAGCTCGCGGCCCGCGCCGTCGAGCGCGCGAGCGAACGACGCCGCGCCCACGGCGTCGGGCAGCCGTGCGAGAGAGAAGGACAGACCGTCGAAGAGCGGACCGCGGCCGAACACGTCGCTCACCCACCGCGCGGTCACCCTGGCCGGCCAACCTTCGCCCGCCTCGGCGCCGATCGCGCGATCGAGGACCGCGAGGAGGGGACGGCCTCGAAGCTCGGCGAACGCCGACTCGGTGGCGCGGAGCGCGGCCTCGGCGAGCGCGAGGGCGCCCGGGGGTGACAGGGGTGCGTGCTCGATCTCCGTCTCGTCCGACAGACCGAGGCGGCGATACGCCTCGCGGCGTCGCTCGACCCAGAGCCGCTGGGCGTCGCTGGATGCGATCGCGATCGAGCCCAGCTGGGACAGGCGCCGCAGCCGGTCGCCCGAGGGGTCGAGGAGGTCGCGTGCGAGCCGATCGACCCGGGCGTTCGGCGCGACCTCGCTCGTCGACGGCGCTCGGCGCGCAGCCGCGAGCCGGACCTCGTCGGCGAGCGTGACCCGGTCCGCGGTCAGCGCAGCCACGTGGCTCACGAGCCGGAGCGCGATGGGGTCACCCTTGGTGTCGCGGAGATCCTGATAGGTGGCGAGCGAGCTCGCCTCGCGCTCGAGCTCGGGAGGATCGCCGGCGCGCCCCGAGAGGCGCCACGCGCGGAGCTTCCCGGAGAGCTGCGCGACCAGGCGGTCGAGCCGCATGAGATCGATGGGCGTCATGAGAAGGCCTCGTCAGCCATGGACGGTCACGTCCCCCGGCAGCGACTCCACCACCGAGGCCTCGATGCGCGCGAGCGCCGCGTAGCGCGCCTTCGCCTTCGCCGGCTCCCCCAGGACGACGCCCGCGAGATCGATGAAGTCGGCGTAGTGCTTCGCCTCCGCCGTGAAGAGCTCGTCGTAGAACGGGGCGAGCGCGTCGCCGCGCTGCGCGAGCTCGTCCCGGAGGAGCTTGAACCGCTCGCACGATCGAGCCTCGATGAGCGCCCCGACGAGGAGCCTGTCCGACACCACGTCCCCCAGGTCGCGGCGCGTCCGTGTCGCCGCGACGCGACGCCGCAGCTCGGCGGCGTAGAAGTCTTCTTCGGGCGGGCCGAGGGACAGGCCGCGCCGCTCGATCTCCTCGAGCACGCGCCGGAAGTGCACGAGCTCCTCCTCGGCGAGCTCGACGAGGGCGCGCACCACGCGCGGCCAGGGAGAGCAACGAGCCGCGAGCGCGAGCGCGTTGGAGGCGGCCTTCATCTCGCAGTGCGCGTGGTCGACGAGCACGCGATCGAGGCTCGCGGCGGCGCGCGCGGCCCACGCCGGATCGGAGGACGTTTCGAGCCCGAGCATGCGCGCAGCAAAAGCCGGACGCCCGCCCGAGTAAATGCCAGAGTGGGGTGGGGCTCGTTACGGAGCCGGCTCGTCGGGCGACGCCGTCAGCCCGCTCGACTCGAGGAAGTAGCCGACCTGGAAGACCATGGTCGTCGCCTCGGGCCCCACGATCGTCCTTCGGACCGACGCCTCGATCATGAACTCGCGGGCGATGTAGCCGACGCCGCCGGAGAGGGCGTGGGAGTCGGCGCCCTGATCGTAGCGATAGCCGAGCCGGAGCGGCACGTGGTCGAGCAGCAGGTACTCGCCCCCCGCCATCACGCGCGCGGTCGGCTCGTTGTAGGAGTTGAAGTCGGCGTTGCCGTCGGCCTCGATGGTGAAGTCTTCGGTCGCCACCGCGACGCCGCCGCCCACCGTGGTCGGCATCAGCCCGTTGTCCGGGAAGGTGAGGTTCTGGCCCGACGCTCCGATGACCAGGAGATCGGCGATCTTCACGCTGACGCCGGCGTCGAAGGTCGGGAGGTTGAGGATCGAGAGGCGGCCGTCGCCCTCCGGATCTTTCAGGCCTCCGGAGGCCTTGCCGTCGCCGAGCGGTCCGAGGCCGTCCTGCGTGACCTTCAGGTAACGGCCGCCGATGCCGACGTTGAAGACGTCGGCGATCGGGTAAGCGAGCGCCAGGCGCACGTCGAGCCAGGAGCGGTCGAGGCTCGTCGCGGCGTCGCCCAGGTCGAGGAAGCCGCCCGTGACCGCGATGCCGCCCGCGAGGCGGTTCGTGATCGAGTCGACGATGACACCGCCGTACACTTGGCGCCCGAACTCGGGGACGACCGTCGCGAGCGCCTCGATGTGGTAGACGCGGCTCAGCGCCATGTTCGCGGGGTTCATGAACGGCGACGTCGTCGCGTTCCCCGCGGCGCGCATCGCGCCGGCCAGGGCGAGCGCACGCGTCGTCTCGACCTCGCCGTAGTTGAAGCCGAAAGGAACCGGCGTCTCGGCCGTGACCAAGGGGCTCTTGTCGCCGGCCTCCTGGGCGGCGGCGGGCGCGCCGACGAGCGCGATCCCGAGCGCCAGGGCGCAGGGGATTGTCCAGACCCGCGAGCGGAGAGGCATGTGCCCCGCCCTAGCTGGAGTCTCCCCTCCCGGCCAAGTTCGCGGCGACCGAAACCTGACGGGGCCGTCGTCCGACCGGGCCCCCTCCCCCTCGATCCGCCGGCCTGCGCCGAGCCGGGCTGACACAGCTGTAAGGAACGTGTGACAACGCGGCGACATGCGCGCTGCCGCCCAGACCGATCGGTCGCCTCGAAGGCCTGTGGGTTACGAATTCAACCCCTTGTTTTTCTTGCCTTGTTCGAGCTTGACTCGCGAAAAGGGGGGCCGCTGACGCAGCGAGTTGGGCCCGGCTCGGGGCGGCTTGGCGAAATTCGCCACGTTCCGGCACAAATGACTGAAATGATTATTGATTATTAGGCTTGACGCGACGGAGTAACGGATTCTTCGCAGTCGCGCCGCTGGTAGGAGACCTCGATTGCCAGAAACATCAACGAATCCATGAGATTCGGTTAGCTTTGGGCCTCCCCAACCGCCCCGAGAGACCGCCAATTTGACCAAATGCTCCGTGGTTTCGTAGACTTAAGCCCATGTGACAAGTTGGGGATGGACGCCCGGGGCAGCTCGGTGGTACCTCCAAAAGTGCCCCTCGTGCCGGGCCTGTCCCGGCGGGTTGGGCGTGCTTCGTAGCATCTGCTGGGCGACCCCCCGGGGCCGCTCCGATCGCGACGCTGCGAAGAACAGCATGGCTCGAATCCGGCGCTCCTAGGTGGAACGCAACGGACCGGGTGGAGCGTCGCCTGTGGAAAACCTGTTCACGACCTGCCTCGAGCTCTCCACGGAATGAAGAATTGAACTTTGATTTCAAAGAGATGAATTGGGAAGTCGGAAGCGTTCAGGCATGTGGAAAAGCTGAGGTCCCCGGTTCATGGCCTACCTACCCCTCTCGCCTCCTCCAGGGTCTCGCGTGACCCCGCAGTTGTCTTCTGCCCAGGCATTCGATGAGGCCGTCGCGTACACCCGGAGCCTCTCTCCCGCGACGTTCGACACCTGGTTCGCCGGCGTTCAGTTCGATGACCTGACCGATGGCGTCTTGACCCTCCGGGCGACGAACGAGTTCGTCCAGGAGTGGATCGAGCTCAATTTTCTCCCCACCCTCACGGCACGTCTTCGTGAGCTGACGAGCCGGTCGATCCAGATCGCCTGGCTGCTCGACCCGCAGCTCGAGCGTCCGATCGCCGGCGGCCTCACGTCACCCCCGGTCCGGCCACGCACCATCCACATCCGCCCGTCGGACGCGCCTCCCGCGAGCGATCCGCAGCCTCGCCCGATGGCCATCGTTCCCCCGCGGAGCGCCCACTGCGTGACCCTGGCCGATCTCAACCCGAAGCAGACCTTCGCGAGCTTCGTGGTCGGCCCCTCGAACCAACTCGCGCACGCGGCCGCGGTGGCCGCCGCGGGCGGCGGCGGGCGCCGCTACAACCCGCTCTTCATGTGCGGCGGCACGGGGCTCGGGAAGACCCACCTCATGCAGGCGATCGCCCATCGCATGCTGAGCGACCGGCCGACGGCGCGCATCGTCTACGTCTCGGCGGAGCGCTTCACGAACGAGTTCATCCACGCCATCCAGCACCAGAAGATGGATGAGTTCCGGGCGCGGTATCGCTCACACTGCGACCTCTTGTTGGTCGACGACATCCAGTTCCTCGCCGGACGCGAGCAGACGCAGGAAGAGTTCTTCCACACGTTCAACGCGCTCCACGGTCAGGACCGCCAGATCGTGGTGACGAGCGACAAGTACCCGCAGAACCTCGAGCGCATGGAAGAGCGCCTGGTCTCCCGCTTCTCGTGGGGCCTCGTCGCGGACATCCAGGTGCCCGAGCTCGAGACACGTGTCGCCATCGTCCGGAACAAGGCCGCGCTCGAGGGCATCGCCCTCGAAGACGACGTGGCGCTCTACCTCGCCCAGGTCGTCCGCTCGAACGTCCGCGAGCTGGAAGGCACGCTCATCCGGCTCGGCGCGAAATCGTCGCTAACGGGGCGCCCGGTGGACCTCGGGTTCGCCAAGGGAGAGCTCGCGCTCGCCTCTGCCCACAAGCCGCAGTCGATGAGCGTGGAGGACATCCAGCGCCACGTCTGCCACCACTTCCACATCCGCTCGAGCGATCTGGTCTCGAAGGACCGGCACAAGACGGTGGCCTTCGCCCGCCACGTGGCCATGTACCTCTGCAAGCAGCGCCTCAAGTGCAGCTTCCCGGAGCTCGGTCGCGCGTTCGGTGGTCGCGATCACACAACTGTCATGAGCGCGGTCCGCAAGATCGAGGCGCAGCGCGACGCCGATCCCCAGGTCCGCGCCCACCTCGAGGCGCTCGAGCGGAAGCTGGCCGAGAGCGGGACGTGATCGGCGCGGCTCGCTGATCCGCGCGCGTCGCCGTCCGAAGCGGAGATCACTGGCCGAGCGCCGGGCGCAGGGCGTAGGCCAGCATCCCGATCATCAGCACGAACACGATGAGCGCCGCGATCCGCACCATGCGGTGCCCTCGCTTGGCGCCCGGCTCCGTTCGGTCGGCCTCGAGCGTGGCGACCGCGACGAGCGCGACCTGGCCGAGTCGCTTCTTGGCCAGGGCCGCGGCGGCCTCGTCGCCCGAAAACGCCTCGTCGCGGCCCTCGGTGATGAGGCGGTAGCGCCGGGCCGCCTCGTCGAGCTTCCCGGACTCGCGGCAATAGGCGAGGAAGGCCTGGTGGCGCTCGTCGTCGTCGAAGCTCGCGCCGACCTTCTTCCAGAGGCCCTCCATCACCAGGTCGACCTCGGCCTCGCTCTCGCTCTCGCTCACGCGCGCCAACTCCCGCGGAGCCGCCTCGCGAGCGCGCCGTACCCGAGCGCGTCGGCTTCGTCCGCCACCTTGCGCGTTCGCTCGGCTTCGCCGGAGAGCTCCGCCAACAGGGCCGCGCCCACGAGCGCGCCCCACCCGAAGCCTCGAGCCTCGGCGCTTCGCCGCCGTCGCTCGAGGCTCTCGCGCGACGGGGCGTCCACCTTGGCCGAGAGCGCGTCGATGTACATGGCGGCGAGCTCGGCGACCTCTCGCGCGCCCGCCTCCCGCGCCGCGCGCGCGGCCTCCGAGAACGCGGCGAAGCTCCGCGCGCCGTCGCGGTCTCGATGGAGGTCGCCGAGGGCAAGCCGCGCGCGCGCGTGCTCTTCCAGGTCGTCGGTCTGCCGCGCCCGCTCGGAGGCGCGCCAGAGCTCGCGCTCGGCCGCCTCGAAGTCGCCGGCGAGCCCCAAGAGCTCGCCGCGCAGGCGCAGGGCCTCGGGGCTCTCGGGCGCCGCGCGATCGAGGAGCGCGCGGGCGAGCGCCTCGTCCCCGGCGAGGACGGCGATCGTGGCTGCGTCCGCCAGCGTGCCGGCGTCGACCGCGCTTTCCTCCGCGAGACGCCGCGCGGCTTCGATGGCGCGGCCGGGCGCGGCGGCGGCGCGGGCGACCGAGACACGCGCGCGGGCGACCTCCGCATCGTTTTCGTCGGCGTGCGCCGCTTCGGCCGCGTCGAGCAAGACCCAGGCGCTCTCGGTGGCGTTGGGGAGCAGCTGCGCCATGGCGAGGCGCGCGCGGGCGAGGTCCGCCGGTGCGATCGGCTCGGCCTCGAGGGTCGCGGCGACCCGCTCGAGCACGGGCTCGATGTCGACGCGCATCCCCGCAGCTTGTTTGATGCGGACCAGCTCGGCCAACACCGGCTCGATCTCCGCGAATGTCTCGAGGCCTCGGAGCGCGCCGACGAGCTCGCCCGCCGCCTCGGGCCAGGCCGAGGCGGCGGCGAAGGCGCGCGAGGCGGCGAGGCGTGCGCGTGAGGCGTCACCGAGCTCATCGATCTGCTCGAGGTGCGCCGCGCGGGCCATGAGCGCGGAAGGGGTCGTCGCGTGGGCGAGGACACGGGCGGCCGAGCGATGCAGGCCGGCGACGTCCTCGGCCGAGACGAGCTCCAGCACGGCGTCGCGGTGCACCGAGGCCACGTGCAGACCACCTGCGTCGTCGAGCCGCGCGAAGCCGCCGCTGTCGAGCTGCCACACGATCTCCGAGGCGGAGTCGGGCGGGAGCCCGGCCATCTCGGCGATCGCGCCGGGGAGCGTGCCTGGCTCCGCGATGGACGCGGCGGCGAGGACGCGACGTTGCACGGGCTCGAGCGTGGCGAGCCGCATCTTGACCAGCGCCTCGAGCGAGGTCGGCAGCCGGACGTCGGCCCCCGCGCGGAGCTTGGCCACCCCCTTCTCGACGTCGACGAGGGCACGCGAGACGAGCTCGCGGAGCGCCTCTTCGATGTAGAGCGGGTGGCCGCCGGTGCGCTCGACGACGGACTCGAAGAGCTCGGGCGGGACGACGCGCGCGCCCAGGCGCGCCGCGACGAGCTCGGCGACCTCGTCGTCGGAGAGCTCGCCCAGCGCGAGCGGCGCGCCCGACTGGGCGCCCTCGCCGCGCGCCGAGTCGACGAGCAAGAGGCGCGTGCCCGGCGTCACGGCCGCGAAAGCTGCGTCGACGAGCTCGCGCGACTCGCGATCGGTGAGGTGTACGTCGTCGAGACAGAGCACGCAGGGCGCGTCGCGCGCGGCCGCTTCGAAGACCCTCGCGAGCCCGGCGACCGTCACCTCGGCGCGATCGTCGCCGAGCTCACGCACGACCGCGGTCGCACCGGCGAGCGGCGTGCGCGGCACCAGCGACAGCCGGACCAGGTGGGTGCGCGCCCCGCCTCGTCGCGCTCGGCGGACGAGCTCGGCGACGAGCCGGCTCTTTCCGATCCCGAGAGGGCCCGTCACGCTCACGCGGATGGGACCGCGGTCGGTGGCCTCGCGCAGCGACTCGGCCAGCTGCCAGAGCTCGGCCCTGCGACCGACGAACCGCCCCGCGGTCGCCACCGCGCGCTCGCCGGCGGCCGCGAAGACGGCCGCTGCCTCGGCGACGCCGGAGAAGACAAACGAAGCTCGCGCCTCCTCGGCCACCTCCGCGCTCACCCAGACTTGCCCGCGCGGCACGTTCGAGAGCTCGCCGGAGAAGGCCTCGGCGGGGGTAGCGTCGAGCGCGACGGCGACGACGGCAGCGGAGACGACGCCCTCGGCGGTAACGGCGCGAGCGAGCGTGATCGCCGTCTCCAGGTCCGGCACGCCGGACTCCGAGAAGACGGCGATCGAGGCGCGGCGATCGACGTCGGCCCCCGCGCGCTCGAGCTCGCTCAGCGCGGGCTCGAGCGCGGCCGGCTCGCCTTCGAGGCGGACCGCGGCGCCGCGGCCCTTCCTCGCCGGCGCCGTCTGCGCCGTGGAGGCGACCCAGGCCGCGATCGAGCGATCTCCGGGCGCCGGGCCCTTCTCGAACGCGAGCGCCGTGAAGAGCTCGCTGGCGTCACCGGCGCTGCCTGGCTCGCCTTGCTCGAGGCGCTCGGCCGCGCGAAGCCCGTGTTCGTCCCCGCCGCTCAGATCGCGCAGGACTCGCCCCAGGGCGGCGAGGTCTTCTCCGGGCGAGCCCTTCCGTTCGAGCCCGAAGGCGTCGAGCCGGACGCTGCCCTCGCGCCCGATGAGGATCCGGTCGGCGCCGAGCCGACCGTGTGCGACCCCGCGGCGGTGGGCGTGATCCAGCACGTCGGCGACGGCCGCAGCGATTGTGAAGGCGACCGCCGACGGGACGGCCGGAGCCCTCGCGAGGAGCTCGCTCAAGGCCGGCGCGTCGGACCGCTCGTACACCACGTAGGTGCGCTCGGCGCCGTCGATGGTGCCGCGACCGGTACCGAGGACGCGGAGCACGCCGGCGTGTGACAGCGAGACGCCGCTTCGCGCGCGCTCGATGACGGCTTGCTCCTCCGCCACGTCGGCGTCGGTGGTCACGAAGATCGTCACGTCCCTCGAGAAGCCGAGGACCCCGTGACGCCGGCCCGAGAACGCGCGGAAGCGGCGCTCGGGTCCCGACAGCGGGAGCTCGATTCCGATCTCGAACTCGCCGAGCCGGGTGGCCAAGACGCGTCAGCCCTCGCCGGTGCCGTACATCGACTCGGCGATCTTGAACGAAGCCGCCTCGAGGCTCGTGTACGCGTCGCGCAGCGACGTCAGGTCGCCGCCGCCGTCGAGCAGCAGCCGGAGGTTGTGCGCGTCGGTGCGGACCTCGTCCACGAGGGCCGGGTCGAGGATGTCGGCGTAGCCGGCGAGCGCCTGCTCCGTCGTGTACACGAGCGTCTCGGCCTGGTTCCGGAGCTGCGCCAGCTCGCGGCGCAGGTTGTCCGTCTCCTTGAACTTGTCGCCCTCGCGAACGAGGCGCTCGACCTCGTCGCCCGAGAGACCGCTCGTCGCCGTGATGCGGATCTCCTGCGCACGACCGGTGCCGAGGTCTTTCGCCTCGACGCGGAGAATGCCGTTTTCGTCGATGCGGAAGGTAACCTGGATCTTGGGGACGCCCCGCGGTGCGGGCGGGATGCCGGTGAGCTCGAAGTGCGCGAGGCTGCGGCAGTCGGCGGCCATCTCGCGCTCACCCTGGACGACGTGGATCGGCACGAAGTTCTGGTTGTCCACGCTCGTCGTGAAGACCTCGCTCCGCTCGACGGGGACGGTCGTGTTCCGCGGGATGAGCTTCGTGGCGACGCCGCCGCCGGTCTCGACGCCGAGCGAGAGCGGCGTGACGTCGAGCAGGAGCACCTCGTCGATCTGGCCGGCGAGCGCGGCGCCCTGGAGCGCGGCCCCGACGGCGACGACCTCGTCCGGGTTCACCTCCTTGCTCGCGTCCTTGCCGAAAAACGCCTTCACCGCGGCGTGGATGGCCGGCATGCGGGTCATGCCGCCGACGAGCACCACCGTGTTGATGTGCTCGACGCCGAGCTTCGCGTCCGCGAGCGTGCGCTTGCACGCTTCGATCGTGCGCTCGACCAGATCCTGGCAGAGCATCTCGAGCTCGTTGCGCTTCATGTTCCGCTCGAGGTGGAGCGGCCCGCCGCTGGGGGAGACGGCGACGAACGGCACGTTGATCGCCGTCTCGAGGGACGAGCTGAGCTCGTGTTTCGCCTTCTCCGCCGCCTCGCGAAGGCGCTGCAGCGCCATGCGGTCCTTCCGCAGGTCGATGCCGTTTTCCATCGCGAACTCGTCTGCGAGGAGGTTGATGATCTTCTGATCGAAGTCGACGCCGCCGAGGTGGGTGTCACCGCCGGTCGCCTTGACGCTGAAGACGCCGCTGGCGAGCTGCAGGACGGTGATATCGAACGTGCCGCCGCCGAGATCGTAGACCGCGATGACCTCCGACTGCTTCTTGTCGAGGCCGTAGGCGAGCGCGGCCGCCGTCGGCTCGTTGATGATGCGCTTGACGTCGAGTCCGGCGATTCGCCCGGCGTCTTTCGTGGCCTGCCGCTGCGCGTCGTCGAAGTACGCGGGGACCGTGATCACGGCCTCCGTCACGGGCTCGCCGAGGTAGGTCTCGACGATCTCCTTCATGGTCGTGAGGACCATCGCGGAGATCTCGGGGGGCGACATCGCGCGGCCGCGGACGTTCACCCAGCCGTCACCGTTGGGCGCTTCCTGGAGGCGGTACGAGACGAGCTCCCGCTGCTTCTGGACCTCCTCGTCCTTGAACTTCCGCCCCATGAGGCGCTTCACTTCGTAGACGGTGTGCTCCGGGTTCGTGACAGCTTGGCGACGCGCGACCTGACCGACCAAGCGCTCTCCCGTCGCGGGGAAGCCGATGACGGACGGCGTCGTGCGCGCGCCTTCCGCGTTCGGAATGACCTTCACGTCGTGAACGCTTCCAGCCGAGGCCCCTTCGACGACGGCCACGCAAGAGTTGGTCGTTCCCAGGTCGATGCCGATCACCTTGCCCATGCAGGGCACAGCATAGACCAATCCCCCGCGCCGTCGCCATTGGCGCGGAACTCTTCCGAGATCTGGGGTGCTCGCAGGCCGGGAAGGGCGTGCGCGCCCCCCCGGCGGGTCAGCTGCCTTCGGCGGCGTCCTCGCCCTCGGGCGCGGATGCGGCTTGGGGCGGTCCCTTGGAGACCGCGACCATGGCCGCACGAAGCAGGGTGTCGCCGAGCTGGTAGCCGGCCTGGACCTCGAGCGCGACCACGCCCGCGGCGTGCTCCGTCGACTCCACGTGCTGGATGGCTTCGTGGAGGGTCGGGTCGAACGGGTGACCAACCGTGGGCACCCGCTTGATGCCCATCTTCTCGGTGGACTGCGTGAACTGCCGCATGACGAGCTTGAGGCCCTCCACGACGGCCTTCACGTCGGGGGCCTTCTCGCTGCTCTGGATGGCGCGCTCGAGATTGTCGAACACGGGCAAGAGCTCCTTCAGGGCGCTCTCTTTGCCTTTGCGGGTGGCGTCTTCCTGATCGCGTCGCGAGCGCTTGCGGAAGTTGTCGAAGTCCGCCGCCGTGCGCATGAGCTGGTCGCGGAAGCGCTGCGCCTCGGCCTTGGCGAGGGCGACCTGATCGACCTCTTGCGCGGCAGCCTCGCCCTCGGCGACGGGCTCGGTCGGAGCCTCCTTGCCCTCGGCAGGATCGGCGCCGTTTCCGCCTTCCTTCTTGTCGGCTTCGTCGGACTCGCTCATAGGGGGGCGCGACCATACTACGCACCCCTCGCCGATTCCAAGACCGGCCGGTTTGCGCCCCCCGACGATCGGGCGTAAAGCCGGACCGAGCCATGTCCGCGCCTCCTGCGTCCTCGTCTTCCCCCGCCTCTCGGGCGAGCGCCGTCCCGCCGACGGTCCCCTCCCCCGAGCCTCAAGAAGACCTCTCGATGGCCGAGCTCGTCGTTCTGGGGCAGAAATACCTCCTCGGCAACTACCGGCAGGCGCCGGTCGTGTTCGTCCGCGGCGAGGGCTCGCGCCTCTACGACAAGGAGGGTCGTGAGTACATCGACTGCGCGGCCGGCGTCGCCGTCTGCGCACTGGGGCACGCTCACCCGCGGCTCGTGCGCACGATCGCCGAGCAAGCGGCGCGCCTCATGCACGTCTCCAACTACTTCTTCAACGAAGAGAACGTGCTGCTCGCGCGCGAGCTCTGCGAAAAGACCGGCTACGACAAGGCCTTCTTCTGCAACTCGGGCGCCGAGGCGAACGAGGCCATGCTCAAGCTCGCGCGCCGGCACTACTCCGCCGCGGGCAAGCCCGAGAAATTCCGCTTCATCGCGTTCGACAACGCCTTCCATGGCCGCACCCTCGCGACGGTCAACATCGGCGGCACGCCCGCTTACAAGGAGGGCTTCGGCCCCAAGCTCGAGGGCGTCACCCACGTTCCGTACGGCGACCTCGAGGCCGTGCGTCGCGCCATGGGCCCCGACGTGTGCGGCATCTTCGTCGAGACCGTCCAGGGCGAAGGCGGCGTGACGCCCGCGCCCCCCGGCTTCCTCGAGGGCCTGCGCGCGCTCTGCGACGAGCACGACGCGCTCCTGTTGCTCGACGAGGTGCAGACCGGCATCGGCCGCACCGGGCGCATGCTCGGCATGTTGCACACCAGCGTCCGCGGCGACGTCGTCAGCCTGGCCAAGGGCCTCGGCGGCGGCTTCCCCATCGGCGCCATCCTCGTCCCCGAACGGCTCGCCGGCGCGCTTCCCTCCGGCACACACGGCTCCACGTTCGGCGGAAACCCGCTCGCTTCGGCGGCGGCGCGCACGGTCCTCTCGGTCCTCGACGACGAGCACCTCGTGGAAGAGGCCGAGAGAAAGGGGGCGCTCCTTTCGTCGAAGCTCCAAGCGGTCGCCGCGAAGCACCCCGATCTGTGCGAGCTGGAGCGAGGCCAAGGTTTGCTCCGCGCGCTCGTGCTCAAGCCCGGCGTGGACGCGCGCGCCGTGCTCGGCAGGGCCCGCGAGCGCGGCCTGCTCCTCACCATCGCGGGCGGGCGCGGCCTCCGCTTCACGCCGCCGCTCGTCATCACCGACGCCGAGATCGATCTCGCCGTCGAGCGCCTCGACGAGACGCTCCGCTCGGTGCGCCTCGACCTGGTCTCGGGCGGGTAACGAGGCGGCTCGAGGTGCGCGCTGCCGGTCCCGTCGCGGACCCGATCCCCTGCTCCGCCTGCGGCAAGCTCATCGATCCGCTCCGGGCCGGCCACGTCGCCATCTTCGATCAGAAGCTCCACTACTTCTGCGACATCAAGACCTGCCGCGCTGCCTTCCTGGCGCCGTTCGGCGAGGCCCCGCTGCTGGAGCCCTTTGCGCCCCGTGAGCCGCCGCCCGAGCACACCGCGCCCATCGAGCCCGCGCACGCTCCGGTGGTCCCGGAGGACGTCTTGCCGCCGCTGCCGCAGCTCGAGGACGACCGCGGCCTTGTCGAGGCGATCGGCCGGCTCTCGCCCCACGCGGCGGCGTCCCCGCTCGAGGCGCCCGCGCAGCCCCGCGACGTCGGCGCGCTGTTGCTCCTCATCGCCGTCGTCGCCGGGACGCTCGCGGTCCTGCTCGGCCTCGCCGGAGGCGGAAAGCTCCTCCTGTTCGCGCGTGTGCTCCTCGCCGCGGTCGGCGTCGCGATGCTCGCGACGCGCGCCGCGACGACCCCGCCCGACGCGGCCGATCCACACGCGCTCCCGCTCCTCGCGCCGCCCGGCCTCTCGGTCGTGGTCGCGGCGTGGGCGGCCATCGCGGCCCCCCTCGCCATCGCGGGGGAGGCCGCGAGCCTGGCCGGCACCATCACGACGGCGGCGGCTGTCGGCGCGTGGCTCCTCGAGGCCGCACGACGCGAGGTCACCGCCGAGCGCGCCTGGATCAAGGCAGCGCTGACGATCCCCGGGCGCCGCGTCAACGCGGACGGCGTCGACGAAGGCGTGCTCGATCTTCGGCCCGGTGAGCGCGTGCTCGTTCACGCCGGAGAAGACGTGCCGGTCGACATGACGATCGCCGAAGGCGAAGCCGAGCTGTTCCCCTGGCCCGGCGCGCCGACGACGGCTCGTCGACGCGCGCCCGATCCGATCGCCGCCGGCGCGCACGTCGAGCGCGGCAAGCTCGTCGGCACGTGCACGTGGGCCGGATCGGATCGCGCGTTCGCGCGGCTCGTGCTCGACCCGCGGCGCCGCGTCGACGCGGTCGCGCCCGTCGCGCGCGCGGCGCGGTCGCTCGCCGAGCGATGGAGCGCCGTCGCCGCCCTGGGCGCGGGGATCCTTGCCTTCGTGATCTCGCGCAGCCCCATCGACGCGGCGATGGCCTTCGTGGCATCCCACGCCGGCCTGTCGACCGCCATGGTCGGCTCGCTCGCGAGCGTGTACGTCGCCCGAGGCATCCTCGCGGCGCAGCGTCGCGGGATCACCTACCGCAGCGCCGACGCGTGGGATCGCGCCGCGCGCGCGACGACCGCGGTGTTCTGCGCGCGCGGCACGCTCTTGCTCGGTGAGCCCGAGGTCGCCGAGATCGAGGCCACCGCGAAGGACTTCGACGCAAACGACGTGCTCTCGCTCGCCGCGGGCGCCGCGCGCGCCGATCAGAGCCCGTGGGCCCACGCGATCTTGCGCGCCTCGAGCACACGCGGCGTTCGTCCCGACCCCATCCGCAACCCCACGGTGCACCCCGGGCTCGGAGTCGTCGCCGTGACCGGCACGGGCGAAGAGCTCTGCGTAGGCGTTCGATCCCTCCTCATGGATCAGCGCGTCTCCATCGCCTCAGCCGAGTGGCGCCTCTCCGAGCTCGAGGCGCTCGGGCGCAGCCTCGTGCTCGTCGCGCTCGGCAGCCGGCTCGTCGGGCTCATCGCGCTGCAAGACGGCATCCGTCCGGGCGCGCGCGGCGCGGTGCAGTACCTGCTCGACGTGCAGATCGAGCCGGTCCTCATGTCCGGCGACTCACGCGAGACCTGCGAGGCCATCGCGCGATCGCTCGACATCGAGCACGTGCGACCCGAGGTTCCCCCGGCCGAGCGCGCCGACGAGGTGAAGCGGCTCGCCGAGACCGGCGAGCGCGTCGCGGTGCTCGGGCACCCCGAGCTGGACGAAGGCCCGCTCGGCGCCGCGCAGGTCGCCGTCGCGCTCGGCGCGGCCGGGAGCTCCGCCGCGGAGCACGACGTGGCGCTCGCGGGGGGCGACCTGCGAGACGCCGCGCTCGCGCTCGCGCTCGCGAGGAGGACACGCGTGGAGGCCCGCGTCGGCTTCGCCCTCGCCGCGATCCCGCCGGCGCTCGGCGTGCTCATCGTGGCGGTCGGGATCCTGCCGCCTGCGTTCATCCCCATCGCCGCCCTGCTCGGCGGCGTCATGGGCGTGATCCACGGCCGCGCGATGCAAAAGCGCGCGCCGAGCTGAGCCACCGCCGTCCAGGTCGGTGGACAGGGGCGTGACACGACCGTCAGAGTCCCTGCCGTTCCCGACGGGATCGAGGATCGCCGGTCGATTCTGACAATTCTGTCATTACTGCGTGAGGCGGAGCCTCACGGGTTGTCGAGGGTGATCTCGCACAAGAACCCGTGAGCCTGATCGCAAGCGCGATCGAAGAGCTGAGCGGCGGGCGTGCGGTTCACGCACCGGAGGGCGTTCGAAGGATCGTCCATCGTGGTCAGCGTCCCCACGCCGCCGCTGCCCAGCCAGCGGAACTCGTCCAACATGTCGACCGTGGCGAAGTCGGCGAGGCCCACCCAGACGTCGCCCACGTGCACGGGCAACATGCCGTCGTTCGGATCGAGGCTGAAGACGTCGCCTCCCGCCCGGAAGCACCGCTCCCGCGCGGCCCAGAAGTCGACCGGCGAGCCTTCCGAGGCGACGTAGCAGTGCCCGCTCACCGTGTCGTGGGTACCGTTGCCCAGCCCGCCGCCGCAGGCGAGGTCGACGCGCATACAGCCCGAACAAGCGGCCGTCTGGTCGTCGCACTGCTCGATGCCACCCACGTTTCCGTCGCCGCAGACGGAGCCGAGCTTCGCGACGAGGTCGTAGGTGCCGTCGTCGCCGGCGCCCGAGCCGTCCACGGCGAAGTAGATCGTCTCGCCGGCTCGGGCGAAAAAGGCGAGCTCCGCCTCGCCCGGTGTCGAGCCGTTCGTCGCGAGGCAGGCGAGCTCGTCCTCGTAGAGGTCGGGCTGGCAGCCTCGGCGTACGTGGAGGACGGCCTTGTCGTGATTCCCGCCGAAGCCGGACTTCACCACGAGGTGTGCCTCCACCGTCCCCGACACGAGCATTTGCACGGCGAGCCATTGGTCCGGACCATCGGACTTGCAGCTCCCCCCGTCGCCCAGCCTCAGCGTGTCGCTGGCGCCGGCCGTGTTGCCGGAGATGTCGACGGCCTCGCCGAGCTGACCGAGGAAGGCGACGGCCGTCGCCGGACAGTCCTCCGTCGGCTCGGCCTGGCAGGCCTGGTCACAGCCGTCGCCAGGCGCGACGTTGCCGTCGTCGCACTCCTCGCCGACGGACGGCGCGCCGTCTCCACACGCACCCGCGCCGCCGATGCCCGAGACCGTCGAGCCTCCCGCACCGCCGCCGCCGCTCGGGGAGCCCCCTTGCCCGAAGCCGCCGGACAAGAAGACGCTCGTCGTGTCTTTGGGCGCGCCTCCGCCCTCACCCGTCGAGTCGACGAAACAGGCGCCGGCGCCGCAGAGGGCGAGCCACGAGAGCGCGGTCCCGAGCCGCATGAAGGAAGCGTACAGAAGGTGCGAGCCCTGAGGAACCGAGCCGAGCCCGCTGTCGACTCGGCCGGACCCAGGGGCTAGGTTCTCTCGGTCGAGACATGATGCTCCCCTTCCAACCCCCCCTCGCGCCGATGCTCTCGAAGCGGGCATCCGAGCTGCCCTCGGGCCCCGGCTGGATCTTCGAGCCGAAGTGGGACGGCTTCCGGACCATCGCCTTCCGCGACGGCGACGAGGTCGTCCTCATGAGCCGGGACGACAAGCCGCTCCAGCGTTATTTCCCCGACGTGGTCGAGGCCCTCCGCGCGGCGTTGCCGGAGCGATGTGTGCTCGACGGCGAGATCGTCGTCGCCATGGGCGACAAGCTCGAGTTCGAGGTGCTGCAGCAGCGGCTCCACCCTGCAGCGTCACGCGTGAACCTGCTCGCCAAAGAAACGCCGGCGAGCGTCGTCTTCTGGGACGTGCTCGCCATCGCCGACGAGGACCTGCGCAACGTCCCCTTCCGACAGCGCCGCGCTCGGCTCGAGGCGCTCCTCGCGGGAGCGAAGCCGCCGGTCCACCTCACGCCTGCGACGGAGGATCGCGCGGTGGCGACGGACTGGTTCAACCGCTTCGAAGGCGCAGGCCTCGACGGCGTCATGGCCAAGCGCGAAGAGGGCGTCTACGAGCCTAACAAACGAGTCATGATCAAGGTGAAACACGAGCGCACCTGCGACTGCGTCGTGGCCGGCTTCCGTTGGCACAAAAACGGCAAGGGCACCCACGTCGGCTCGCTCATCCTCGCGCTGTACGACGACGCGGGCGTGTTGCACTCGATCGGCGTGACCGCGAGCTTCACCGAGGCGAAGCGCAGGGAGCTCGTGACCTTCCTCGAGCCGTACCGGGAGAATGCGCTCGAGAGCCACCCCTGGAAAGACTGGGCTGGAGACGAGGCCGAGTGGGCCCGTCGCCCCGACGCCAAGAGCCGCTGGAGCCGCGGGAAATCGATGTCCTGGGAGCCGCTCCGGCTCGAGCTGGTGGCCGAGGTCGCGTACGACCACATGCAGGGCGCGCGCTTCCGGCACACCGCCCAGTTCCGGCGCTGGCGCTCCGACAAGCGCACGACCGACTGCCGCTACGACCAGCTCGACGTCACACCGCCGTTCGAGCTCGCGAAGATCTTCGGCGAGGCGGCGGCCCCCGGCAGCTAGCTCTTCTTCTCCCGCTTCTGCGCCCTCGGACCTTCGAGGCCGAAGCGAGCGAGCTTTCGATAGAATGTCGCGCGGGGAACCGAGAGCTCACGCGCGGCGCGCACCACGTTCCAGCCCGCGCCCTCGAGCGCGGCGACGTAAGCGGCGCGCTCGTCCGGCGGCGCCACGCGACGCCGGACGAGCGCGCCAGCCGACCGGGATAGCCCGAGATCCTCGGGTGCGATCTCCCCTCGCTCACACAACACGGCGGCGCGCGTGAGCACGTTCTCCAGCTCGCGAACGTTCCCAGGGAACGAGTGGGCGAGCAGCGCGCGCATCGCCGCGGGCGACAGGCGCGCCGGCGGACGGCCGAGCTGCTCCGAAGCGCGCCGGAGGAAATGTGCCGCCAACGTGGGCACGTCCTCGAGCCGCGCCCGGAGAGGCGGCAGCGGCAGCTCCACCACGCCGACGCGGAAGTAGAGGTCCTCTCGGAACCGACCGCGCGCCACTTCCGCGCGGAGATCTCGGTTGGTCGCGCAGACGAGCCGGAAGTCGACGGGCACGGCCTCGGTGCTGCCGAGCGGCCGGACCTCGCGCTCTTGCAACACGCGTAGCAGCTTGGCCTGCATCTCGATCGGCAGCTCGCCGAGCTCGTCGAGGAAGAGGGTCCCGCCCCTGGCCGCGACCATGAGCCCGGTCCGATCGCGGTCGGCGCCGGTGAACGCGCCGCGCACGTGGCCGAAGAGCTCCGACTCGAGCAGCGTCGACGGCAGCGCCGCGCAGTTGATCCCCACGAACGGCCCGGCCTTGCGCGCGCTCGCGAAGTGCACTGCGCGCGCGACGAGCTCCTTGCCCGTGCCGCTCTCGCCGGTGACGAGGACGGTGAGCGGCGAATCGACGACGCGGTCGAGCGTGCGGAGCACGGCCTTCAACGCCGGGCTCCGGCCCACGATGGCGCCGTAGTCGTAGCGGCTCTCCAGCGCTTCTTGCCTCACCTTCACGGCCTCCGCGAGCCGATCGATCTCCTCGGCCTGGCCTCGCGCGACCTGGGCGATGCGCGCGCGCTCTGCCTCGAGCTCCTTCGTCCGCTCGCGGAGCGTGGCGAGGAGCTCCGCGTTGCGCAGGGCGAGCGCAGCCTGATCGGCGAAGGAGAGGAGGAGGTCGACGTCCTCCGGATCGAACCGCCCGCGGCCAAACCGGTTGTCGACGTAGAGCGCGCCGAGCACGCCGTCCGGGGAGCGGATGGGGACGGCCAGGACGCTCCGCAGCTTCATCGCGTGGACGCTCGCGTTCTCGCGGAAGCGCTCGTCCGCCTGTGCGTCGACCGTGACGACCGGCTCGCCCGTCTCCACGGCGCGCTCGGCGATGCCGCGGCTGAACTTGAGGTGGCTCTTGCCGATCTTCTCGCGGTCGATGTTTCGCGCGACGGCGACGCGCATCTCGCCCTGGGCGGGCGCCGAGAGCAGGAACCCTCGCTCGGCGTTGGTGAGCTCGATGGCGGCGTCGAGGGTCATCGCGAGGACGTCGGAGGTCTCGAGCGAGGAGTTCAGCTTGCGGAACAGGGCGACGAGCCGCTCGAGCTTCTCCGCTCGACCGTCTCGCGCAAGGGCCCGCTTGGCGATCTCCTTCTGGCCGAGGTCGCGGCGGCGCGGGTGACGGAGAAACCCGGCGCGGAGGGGCTCGGGGAGGCTCTCGACGAGGGACGCCCAAAGGTCCCGCGCGCGCGCCTCCGCTCGCGCGCTGTCCTCGCTCTGGCCGAGCGCGGCCGCCGCGTCGGCCAGCACCGCGTGCGCCTCGGCCTCGAGATCGGGCTGACACGCCTCGCGAGCTTTGCGCAGCGCGTGCTGCGCGTCGGCCACGGCGCGCGCACCTTCGCCCGCGTGCAAGGCGATGCGCGCCGAGAGCGTGGCGGCGCGCGAGTCGAGATCGGGAGCGCTCTGAAGGGTCTCGTCCTTCGAGGCCCGCACCACGCGCCGGGCCGCCGCGTCGGCCGCCCCCGACGCCAGCTCTGTCCGCGCGAGCTCGATCTCTTCCTCCAACGCCTCGCGGTGGGCGCCGAGCGCCTCGAACTTCGCGCGCGCCTCCTGGAAACACCCTGTCGCTCCGGCGAAATCACGCGCCGCCACGAGGCAATCGCCCACGACGCTCGCGGCCGCGGCGACGAAGAACTCCATCGCGCGCTCCTCCGCGAGACCGCGGGCGGACTCGGCGCGGATACGCGCGCGCTCGAAGGCGCCGACGTCCGCGTAGAGCTTGGCCAGGTTGAACTCGAGCACCACCGCGAGATCCACCTGCCCGAGCGCCGTGGCCAGGCGAAGGCCGCGTTCGTAGGCCGCGTGTGCGTCGCCGAGCCGCCCGCGGGCGTGGGAGGCCGTCCCCAGGTTCAGGCTGGCGCGGGCGATCTGCGCGCCGAGCCCGTGCTCCTCCGCCACCGCGAGCGCTTGTTTGTACCCTGCGAGCGCCGCCTCGAGATCGCCCGAGCGGTAGGCGTCGATGGCCTGATACGAGAGCGCGCGCACGAGGCGCTTGGGCGCGACCAGATCGCGTTGGAGCCCGGCCGCCATGGCGAGGTGCACCCGCGCGACCGCGTGGTCGCCCGTGTACGACGCGGCGACGCCCACGTCCTCGTGCAGGCTCGCGAGGACGCCGGGATCGCGCGCGCCTGCGAGGGCGGGCTCCGCGAGCGCGCGCGCGGCGGCGTGGTCACCGAGCCGGATCCGGGCACGCGCCTCGAGGTCGGCGAGCACGCCGCGCTGCTGGTCGCTCGGCTCGAAGGCCGCCGCGCGCGCGGTCGCCGCGAGCACGCCCTGCGCGTCGTCGGCGTCGAGCGAGGCCTGCGCCGAGAGCTGCGCGGCGCGGAGCCGCTCCTCTCGGGTGGTCGCGGCAAGGGCGGCCTGCGCAGCGACGTCTCGCGCCCGCGGCGCGTCGCCCGCGGCGAGGAGCGCCTCGGCGAGGTCGAGCGCGAGCGCCGGACCGAGCCCCTGTCCGAGCGGCTGGAGCGCGGAGCGCCAGAGGCCGGGTGATCTCTCGATCTCGTCGCGGCTCGCTCGCACGAGCGCGAGTGCCTCGTCCGTGCGCGAGGCGAGCGCCAGGTGGCGGACGGCCGCGGCTGCGAGGTGCGCGCGCGCGGCGCCTTCGGTTTGGCGCAGACTCTCCAGGCGTGCGTCCGCGAGGGCCTCGTGTGCGGCGCGGACGTCGACCAATCCCGAGAGGCGCTCCCGCATCGCGGGGCGACCGAGCGCCCAACCTCCGACGCGGCGCGCGGCCAGCCGGAGCCGCTGCAGCGCGCCGAGCTGCTCCGGCGACACGCGGGCAGAGGCGAGATCGCGCTCCGTCGCGAGCGGCCCCATGGCCACGAGGAGAGCGAGCGCGCGGCCGAGCTCGGGATCGAGCGCCGCGACGAGCCGAGTATTCACGACAGAACCGTCATCGACGAAGCGCTCGTCGCCGGCGAGGCGCGCCGCGATGTCGGCGGGGAAGCCACCTGTCGTGAGGAAGATCTCCCGCGCGCTCCTGGCTGCGCCCACGTCCGCGAGCCACGCCTCCACGTCGGACTCCCCGAGAGGCTCGAGGCGGATCGAGGTGGCCGCCGACCCCGTCGCGAGCGGCTCCGCCCCGCGATGGGCGGCGATCACGCCCCACGGCTCGGCGGGCCCCACGAGGCGCAAGAGCGCGCGGAGCGCCTCTCGATCCGGATCGTCGAGCGCGTCCGCGTCGTCGACGAGGAGCAGTGTCGGCTCGCCACGCGCGCGCAGCTTGTCGGCGGTGGCCACGGCCGCAAGCGCCGGTTCGCTCGGCAAATCTGCGCCCACGGCCCGCGCGAAGAGCGCGTGCATAGGCCTCGGCGCGTGAGCGAAGGCCTCGACCACACGCACCTTCGGCTGCGCCTGCCACTTCAGCTCGCGCAAGAGGCGGCTCGTCCCGACGCCGGCCTGGCCTTCGACGAGGAGAGCGCGCGCGGCGGGCTCTCCTGCCTCGAGGGCGCTCACCAGCGCGAGCATCGCCGCGAGCTCCGCGCCGCGGCCGATCAGCCGGCGGGGCTGCCGCAGCAGAGCCGCGTCGCTTCCCGGCCGGGCGCCGAGGTGCTCGAGCACCTCGGCCATGCTCGCCGGCCGCCGGGTCGGGTCCTCGTGGGTGAGGCGCCCGAGGAGGGCGGCGATCTCCGGCGGGAGGGGCTCGGCGAGCGCCGGGGCGATCGCGCGGAGGGTGCAGCCCAGCCCGAACACGTCCTGGAGCGGCGAGGCCTCCGCGCCCCGGAGCACCTCGGGCGCCATGTACCCCGGCGTGCCCGCGATCTCGGCTCCCCCCGGCTCACCGACGCGGCGCGCGCACGACAGATCGAGGAGCGTCGCGCGGCCGCGCGAATCGATGACGATATTGTCAGGCTTTACGTCGCCGTGGCAGCTGGCGGCCGCGTGCAACGCCAGGAGCGCGGAGCACACGTCGACGAGGCAAGGCAGGAGGTCCGCGAACGTGCGGCCGCGAGCGTGCTCGTCGAGCGTGGCGCCGAGGACTGCGTCCATCGTCAGGAACGGGCGCGGTGCGCCCGCCACGGTCGCGACCCCGAAGTCGTGCACGCGAACGAGCGACGGGTGGACGAGCCCGACGAGCGTCTCGAGCTCCTGCATCAGGGGGCGCGGATCGACGCCGGGGTGGAGGAGCTTGAGCGCGACCTCGATGTCGAGCGCCTCGTCGTGGACGAGGAAGGCGGTGGCGAGGCCTCCGGAGCCCAGCGACCGGACGACGCGATACCGGTCGGCGACGAGCAGCCCAGTCTCCACGACGTCTCACAAGATGTCTCATTGGCCCAGTCGAGACAATAGATGAGACATTCACCAGCACGATTTCGCGTCTCCGGAGGGTGTGGGAGCATGGCACCATCGTTGCAAAGTCCCTGACCGTGCTTCGAGATGTTCTCCTCCGATCCCTCCTCCCGTTCGCCGCGATGGCGATCGCGGGGTGTGTGGTCAGCCCGCAGCCGAGCCCTCCGGTGGACTCCCCCGAGCTCGACGGCGGCCTTGTCAGCGTCGGCCTCACGCCCGAGAGCCTGCTCGAGAGCATCACGATCGTGGGCGCCCCGGGCGCCGTCGATCCGGCGGAGGGCTCCGTCGTCGTCACAAACCTCGATCGTGACGACGCGCCGAGCGTCGCCCCGGTTCAGCCGGACGGCAGCTTCGAGATCGTGGTCAACGGCGCGCTCTCGGAGGAGCTCCGGCTGCAAGCCAAGACGCAAGACGCGCGCTCGCAGCCGGTCGACCTGCTCCTCGACGCGTCCGGCAACCTGGTCTCGTCGCCCGTCGACTTCGCGTGCCTCACCATCGAGCCGGCGCTCTGGCTGGAGCTCGACGGACAGGGCGACGCCCGCTCCATCGTCGTCACGAACGGCTGCGCCGAAGCGCTGACCATCGCGGCCCCGCGGCTGCGGCGCGGGCTCGCCGGCTTCACGTTCTCGCCGACCGCGCCGATCGCGCTCGGCGCCGGCGAGGCCACGACCGTCACGGTCCGCGCCGTCACCACGACGCAGGAAGACGAAGACGTCATCTTCTTCGAGATCGTCGCGCCCACCGCCGGGCGCCGCGCGATCACCATCACCCGCTAACCCTCTCCCCCCTGTCCCCCCTTCGCTCCGCGGAGGGGGGAGAAGCGGGGAGGGACCTACAGGAACCCGCTTCGAGCGAGCCGAAAGCTCGCCTGGCTCTGCACGCCTCAGCTTCCAAGGAGATCCGCCATGTCGCTTCGAATTCAACCCTTCGCCCTCCTCCCGCTCCTGTCCTTCGCCGCCATCGCTTGCCAGACGAGCGGGGAGAGCGGCTTCACCAAAGACCAGGCGCGCGCCCTCGGCGGCGTCGACGGCGACGGCAACGACATCTGCGCGCTCGAGGGCTGGTACGGCGACGACACGTGCGACGACTTCTGCCCGATCTTCGACGGCAACGACTGCCCCGTCTCGCCCGAGTGCCCCGACCCGACGGCCGCAGACGTGCACTACCGCGCGTTCGCCGGAGACATCACGTGCTCGCAGGAGATCGCGTTCTGCAGCGAGAACCAGGTCATGTTCAACAGCCTCGACTGCGGCTGCGGCTGCGTCGACCTGCCGTCCACCTGCGGGGGCTTCACGGGTGAGACGTGTGAGCCCGGGTACTTCTGCGACTACGCGCCGGGCGACCTCTGCGGCGCGGCCGATCAGCAGGGAGTCTGCAAGCCGACGCCCGAGGTCTGCACCGAGGAGTGGGCTCCGGTCTGCGGCTGCGACGGCCAGACGTACAGCAACACGTGCCACGCAAACGGCGCCGGCGTCAGTGTCCTCCATGACGGCGCGTGCGGCGAGGCCTGCGGCGGGATCGCCGGCACGCCGTGTGAGGCCGGGTTCTTCTGCAGCTACGAGGAGCAGTGTGGCATCGCGGACCAGCTCGGGACCTGCCTGCCGATCCCGGAGAACTGCCAGGAGAACTACGCGCCCGTCTGCGGTTGCGACGGCGTCACGTACGCAAACGCCTGCTTGGCACGCGCCGCGAGCATGAGCATCGCCCACGAGGGCGCCTGCTCCGGCCAGGCGTGCGGCGGCTTCGCGGGGCTGCCCTGCGAAGAAGGGCAGTTCTGCAACTACACCCTGGAGGACATCTGCGGCGGAGCGGACGCCCTCGGATCGTGCGAGCCGATCCCCGAGGCTTGCCCCGAGTACTACGCGCCCGTCTGCGGGTGCGACGGCATCACCTACGGCAACACCTGTTTCGCGAACGGCGCCGGCGTCGCGGTCGCCAGCGAAGGCGAGTGCGCAGCCAACTGATCTGACAGAGGCGTCAGCCTTGGGGGGGGCCCCAGAAGTTGAGGTCGTCGTCGGGATCGGGCGTCTCCTGCGACGGCCGCTTGTCCTCGGGGACGTTGCGCAGGTTCACGCGGATGCGTGTCCACGTGCTCGAGCGGCCGCGCATCGTGTCCACCAGGACATCGGCCTCCGCGAGGTGCAGGGCGGCCTCCGGGTGCTTCGCTTTCCAGCGCTCGAGGCCGGCCAGGGCGTCCTCCTTCTTTCGCGCCCGCGCGATGACGAGGAGCGGCATGGTCGGCCTCCGCCGCCCCGTCGCCGCCGCGGGCGCCGCCGCCGCGGGCGTCACCTCGGTCTTCTTCCGCGAGGGGGCGACGCGCGGCGCCTCCCCCGCCTGCTTCTCGTAGTGCGGCGGCCACGGCGCGTCGGCGAGCCCCTCGGCCTCGTCCCGATCCGCCTGCTCCAGCAACGACTCGAGCGAAAACGCGACGTCGTCGATCGGCGCGTGTGGATCGCCGATCGACCGAAAGCGCGCCGGCACGGTCGCGATCGTGAAGTCCGCCGGGTCGCAGTCGGCCACCTCGTCCCAGCGCAGCGGCGCCGAGACGCGCGCGTCGGGTAGCGGCCGAACCGAATAGGCCGACGAGGTCGTGCGGTCCTTTGCGTTCTGGTTGTAGTCGAGGAAGACGCCGTGGCGCTCCTCCTTCCACCACTTGCTCGTCGCGATCGACGGCGCCCGCCGCTCCACCGCGCGCGAGAGCGCGATCGCGGCCCGCCTCACCTCGGAGAACGACCACCTCGGCTGGATGCGCACGTTGATGTGCATGCCGCGCGAGCCGCTCGTCTTGGGCCATCCGACGAGGCCGCGCGACTCGAGCTCGGCCTTCACCTCGAGCGCGACCGCGCGCACGTCCGCCCAGGGCACGCCCGGCCCCGGGTCGAGATCTACCCGGAGCTCGTCGGGATGATCGAGATCGCCGGAGCGGATCGCGTGCGGGTGGAGATCGATGCAGCCGAGGTTCGCGATCCAGGCGAGCCCCGCGGCGTCGTCCACCACGATCTCCTCGGCGGTGCGCCCCGAAGGGAACCGCAGCGTGACCGTCCGCAGCCAATCCGGACGATTGGCCGGCGCGCGCTTCTGGTAGAAGGCCTCGCCCTCCGCGCCCTCGACGTAGCGCTTCAGCACGATGGGCCGGTCGCGTATCCCGCGGAGCGCGCCGTCCGAGACCTCCAGGTAATACCGCACGAGCTCGAGCTTCGTGATCCCCGCCTTGGGGAAATAGAGCTTGCTCGGGTGTGTCACCCGCACGCTGCGTCCACCGACGTCGAGGATCTCGGGCGGCTCGTCCTTCGCCACGCGTCGAAGGGTACTCGATCCGCGGCCCTGCTAAGCTCTCGCGCGTGCCGGACCCGAAACGCGACGCGATCGAGCTGCTCGAGGAGCTGCGCGACCTCACGATCCTGGACGAAGGCGATCCGCAGGCCTTCCGCGTGCGCGCTTACGAGAGCGCCAAACACGCGGTGGAGGGCTTCGCTGGGGACATCTCCAAGCTGAGCGCGGCCGAGCTGCAGAAGATCGACGGCATCGGCAAGAGCACGGCCGGCAAGCTCCGCGAGCTCTTCGACGGCGGGCGGGTGCAGAAGCTCGAGGACCTGCGCGCGAAGCACCCCCAAGGCATCGTCGATCTGATGCGCATCCCGGGCCTCGGCCCGAAGGCGATCCGGCGCCTCCGGACGGAGCTCGGCGTCCAGAGCATCGACGATCTGCGGCGCGTGATCGCCGAGCATCGGATCCGCGAGCTGAAGGGCTTCGGCAAGACGTCGGAGGAGAAGCTGGAGAAGAGCCTGGAGCGAATGGCGGCCGCCGGCGGCGAGAAGCGCACGCCCATCGCGGTCGCGCTCCCGCTCGCCGAACGGCTCGTCGCGGAGCTCGCCGCCGTGAAGGGCGTCCACGTGGCTGCGTACTGCGGCAGCCTCCGCCGCTTCAGCGAGACCGTGGGCGATCTCGACATCGTCGCCGCGGCCGACGAGGGCGCGCCGGTGATGGAGACGGTGCTCGCGTTGCCCGTGGTGGATCGCATCCTCGCGCAGGGCGCGGGCAAATCGAGCTTCGTCACGCGACGCGGCTTGCAGGTGGACGTGCGCGTCGTGGCCCCGCACCAGATCGGCGCCGCGCTGATGTATTTCACCGGCAGCAAGGGCCACAACATCAAGATGCGCCAGCGCGCGCTCGAGAGAAAGCTCACGCTGAACGAATACGCGCTCTCCGAGATCGACGGCGGAAAGGTCGTCGCCTCCGAGACGGAGGAGGAGATCTACGCCGCGCTGGGCCTGCCCTTCATCCACCCGGTGCTGCGCGAGGACATGGGTGAGATCGATCTCGCCGAGCGCGGCGAGCTTCCGCGCGTCATCGACGGCGCCGCGCTCCGGGGCGACTTCCACGTCCACACCTCGGTCTCGGGGGACGGCCGCTCGGACCTGGAGGAGGTGGTCGCCGCGGCGAAGGAGCGTGGCTACGCCGCCGTCGCGATCACCGAGCACGCCGAGAAGCTGAGCATGAACGGCGTCTCACGCGACGCCCTCCTCGAGCAGCGCGCGCAGATCGCCGCGCTTCAGGAATCCATCGGACCGTCGATGAAGATCCTGCACGGCATCGAGCTCAACATCGGGGCCGAAGGTGAGCTCGACTACGACGACGCCTTCCGCCGCGAGCTCGACTTCTGCCTCGCGTCCATCCACGACCACTTCGATCTCGACCGCGCCGCCCAGACGCGCCGCGTGATCCGCGCCATGGAAGACCCTTGCGTGCGCATGATCGGCCACCTCTCCGCGCGCATGTTGGGCGGACGCCCCGGGGTGGACCTCGATATCGGGGCCATCCTCGACGCGGCCGAGCGCACCGACACGGCGCTCGAGGTGAACGGGGGCCTGCCTCGCCTCGACGTGAGCCTCGACGTGATGCGCGCCGCGCGGGGGCGGAAGGTGAACTTCGTCCTCACCAGCGACGCGCACCATTCACGCGAGCTCCGGCGCGTCGAGTTCGCCGCCCTTCACGCGAGCAAGGCGTGGCTCCCCGAGGCGCGTGTGGTCAACGCTTGGCCGCGCGAGCAGATGCTCGCGTGGGCCGCCGCGCGAGGCTGAGGCAACTTCAGAACGGGGACGTCGAGACGGTCGGGTTGCCCGTCGCGTCTTCTTCGCAGCCCAGGAAGGAGTCACCCCAGCTCGTCTCGAGGCAGGCGCACGAGACGTCCTGGGCGCAGGCGCTCGGAGGCGGCTCGCAGGTGTGTACGAAGCAGCCGTCGGCGATCGGGTTCACCAGGTGGCAGAGCTCGCCCACGTCGCAGTTGAAGAGGCCGCCGCAGGAGAACTCGGAGGCGGTCGGCTGCGGCGGAGGCTCGAAGCAGGTCGCGAAGTAGCCCGGCCCGCCGCAACCCGCGTCCTGGCAGTTGTCGCCGAGCACGCCGCCAGCTGCCTCGCAGGCGGACGCGAACTCGTTCGCGGTGGTGCAGTCGCCGTCGTGTTTGGCTCCCAGGATGCTGCCGGAGGCGGCGCAGAGCGTCGGCGCGTCGCACCCGAAGACCTCGTAGCAGGTGAAGCCTGCGGGGCAGACGGCGACCGCGTCGTCACCGGCCGCGCACATCTCCGAGACGCAGCCGCAGCTCGGATCGATCTGGCCGAGATCGACCCACTCGCTCGGCGCTCCCTCCTCCGGGAAGACGGGCTCGCAGCGATACGTGACGACACAGCTGTCATTGTTCTTGTATCGGCACTCGGTCATGTCCGCGAGGTCACACGACGCACCAGCGTCGGGCGCCTCCGCGGGACAACCACCGCCCTGGCCGCCTTCACCGCCGCTTCCGCCTTCGCCGTCGTCGACGACCTGGCTGTCACAGCCGACCGAGAGGAAACACGCGAAGAGGAGGAAGGAGCAGGCTCGCACGCGAGGGGGCGTTGCAGCCTCCGTGCCGGCCGCGACGACCTTCCGCCCAGGCGCAATCGCTGGCGGCAGACCTCCAGCATGTGCCACCACGTGCCAGCTCGAGGACGGCGGAGCGGCTCGATGTCAGAGGCAGGCGCCGCAGGTTCCGCTGCACTGGGTGCAGAAGACGCAGTCCGCCGCTGCCATGTAGAGCTGCATCCCGCTCGGGTGGGCGTTCGCGCAGGCGTTCGCGCACACGTCGTCCACGCAGGCGTTGAGGCAGTCGATGAGCGCGTAACAGTCCGTGTCGTTGAAGCAGGCATCGATCGTGGACGCGCAAGGCCCGTTGGTCGCGCAGGACTGACAGCTGTCGCACGACCCGACGTCGCAGCCGCCGCCCGAGGTCGTGCCGCTCGTGGTGCTCGCCGACGTGGTGCTCGAGCCGGTCGTCGAAGGGCCGCCGCTCGTCGTGCCGGTGGTGGTGGTCCCCGTCGCGACGGTGGTCCCCTGCTTCGCGCCGCCGGCTCCGCCGGCGCCCTCTTCTTCTTCCAGGTCGTCGCCCGCGGCGCCTTGCCAGCTGTCGTCGTCAGGCGAAGCGCAGGCAAAGAGAAGCCCCGCGCTCGCAAAAGCCCAGAGCCTTGCGATCGAACGTGTCATGAGATCCCCTCGTTGGTGCGGGTGTTCTCCAGCACCAAGAAAACCGACGCACCCCTAGTTTCGGCGCCAGGGGTGTTCATTCATGCTGCATGTCGTTTCTGATCCGTTCTCATCCGAGCCGCGTGATCTCGCTGACAGACCGGTCTCTCTGGACTATGCCCTGATCCGTGGAACAGGCGCGCCAACCCGGGTCAGCCCTCTGCTTCGTCTGCGGGACGGAGAACCCGCACGGGCTCGGCGCCGTGTTCTACGACGATGGCGAGCGCGTCTTCACCGAGGTGACGCCGGCCGTCCACCACCAGGGCTGGCCTTCCGTCCTGCACGGCGGGATCGTGTCGGCCATCCTCGACGAGACGATCGGGCGCGTGGCCTTCCTCCACGATCGCTGGGTGCAGACGGCGAAGCTCTCGTTGCGCTTCATCAGGCCAGCGCCGCTCGGCGTCGCGCTCCGCGCGACGGGAGAGCTCGTCAAAGACCAACGACGCCTCATGCACATGCGCGGCGATCTCGTGGTCGCCTCGAGCGGAGAGCTCCTCGCCCAGGCGGAGGGGACGTTCATGGCGCTCTCCGACGCGGCGCGAGACGCGGTCGTACGGGAGCTGGGCGGGGACTTCGCGGCCTGGGAGACGTGGCTTCGAGGTCGCACGAGCGCGACGGATCGCTGAGGGCAGGAGTATGCTCCGCGCCATGCGGAGCCTCATCCTCGCCATGGCGGCGTCGGCGCTGATTGCTTGCGGCGGGGCCGAGCCCACCGCCGAACCTCCCGTCACCAAGGCCGCGACCGCGGCGCCCGCCACCCCGGCGCTCGCCGCTTCGTCGAGCGCGCCCGAGAGCGGCCCCGCCGAGGCCGCGCCGCCCGCCGTGGCGCGCGTGACGATCGACACCGCCGCGGCGATCGCGCGTTTGCCCACGAACGCCGCCGTCTATGGCTGGTTCCGCCCCGCGGCCGCGGACACGCTCCTCTCCTGGACGAAGGACCCGAAGCGCCTCGCCCGCGAGCTGTCGGACGCGCTCCCCGGCGGCAGCGTGCGCTCTCTGCTCGCAGACCTGGGCCTGGAGGCAGGAGCGCCGATCGCCTTCTCGGTGACCGGGCCCGACCGCGCCCCGCTCGAGAAGATCGTGAAGGCGCTTGCCGGCGGGAAAGGGCTCACCGGCGTGCAGCGGGATCTGACCAAGCTCCCGCCGAACGGCGTGCACGTCCGGCTCCTCGCGACGGCCGCGCCCGGCGCCGACGTCGCGGCGAAGATGGCTGCGACCCTCTCGAAGATGCAGGCGTTCACCGTCGAACGCTGCCCGTCCGCCGGGCAACCGGCTGCCCCGCGACCCGCCGCCGCGAAGAGCCTCTGCGGCCTCGCCCCGGAAGGCACGGCGCTCGTCTTCGCGAGCCGCCACCTCGGGCTCGCGACCGCCACGATCCGCGGCTCGCAGGTCGAGATCGACTTCGTCGACGCCGACGACTCGCTCGAGCGCGAGGCCGCCCTCCTCGGCGCGAGGACGAAGGCACCCTCCGGCGGCCCCAAGGACCGATGCACGAAGCTCGATCCGGAGGCCGACCTCTCGCTCTGCGCCGACGCCGATCAGGCGGCCGAGACGGGCGCCGCCTCCGGCATGCTCATGACGCTGTCCGCGGTGGGCGCGGCCGGCGACGGGCTCGGCACCGACTCGCGTCGCGAGATCGCGAAACAGGGTCTCGCGGAGTCGATGCGGAACATCGAGCTCGCCAAGCCCAAGCGCGTGTTGCTCGACGACGGCACCCTCTCGGTGACCCTGAACGCGGGGGGCTTCACCGCGCTCGGCAGCTGGGCGCTGAGCAAGAACGGCAAGGCCGGCATCGAGGCGCAGCTCACTCAGGCTCGGTGCGCGACCCCGAACGAGATCATGACGGTTCTGTTTCCTCTCCTCGTCGCCGGCTTCGGCGACCGCGGCGCGGACTTCGCGAAGATCCGTGAGCGAGAAGTACACGTGCGCGAAGCGGGCTTCGGCGCGGTCCTGGTCCTCTTCGCGAGGACCTGGCCAAACTTCCTCGGCTCGCTGGAAGGAGGCGGCGCGCCGCGCCTCGACCAGGCACCGATCACCAAGGCTTGCCTCTCGCAGGCCGGCGGGCGCCTCGAAGCCAAGGTCACCGGCGGCAAGCTGCCGGTCGACGCGCTCTGAGCGGGCTCACTCCGGGTCGCAGACGCCTGAGCAAGTCTGTTCGATCTCGCCGTCGGGGCGGAGAAAGGCGCTCACTTGCGCCTTGCTCGCCGCGAGGCGCCGGACGGTGTCGTGGACGTCGTTGCCCTCGAGCGGCGGCGTCGCCTCCACGTGCGGCGCCAGCCCGAAGTCGAAGATCGTGAAGGCGGACCCGTCCGCCGGGGCCGCCGTGGTCGGCAGCCCGAGCGGGACGAGGCTGGATGCGCCCTCGAGCACGGGGACGCCGAGTACACGCGCGTGGAAAAACGTCGCGAGGTTCGGCACCGAGGCGTCTGCGATCCCGGCGTGCAACAAGACGCGCCTGTCCTGCGGCGCACCCGGGAGCGGAGAGCGGATGACGTACGGGGCGTACGTCAGCGGGTCGACGCGATCGAACGCCGGCTGCGCGAGCGCCGCGAACTTCTGCTGGTCGAGCGGGTCGTCGTTCCCGAGCGAGATGAGCGCCAAGAAGGCGCTGAAGGGGCTCGCGCGGAACATCATGAGCGAGAAGTTCGCGCCGCCGACCCCGAGCACCGCGCGCTCGACGCTCGGCGAGAGCGCGACGTAGGTCCCGCCGAGGATGTGGCCCATGCTGATTCCGTAGAAGTAGACGGCCGACGGATCGTAGGCCGGCTCGCCGCCGATCTGGAGCTGCGGCAAGGCGAGCATGGTGCTCTGGGCGTGGTACGCGAGCGCGAGGAAGTTCGCCATGCCCTGGTGCAGACGCTCGGTGAAGAGCAGCGTGTTCGCCGGGTCGCTGACGAGCTTGTCGAGCACGACGCCGCGATCGTCTTTGCTCATGCCCCACCAATCCGCCGCGACGACGACGAAGCCCTCTTCATCGGCGAGCTGCGCCGGGAAATCGTCGCACTCCGATCGATCCCCGAAGAAGCCGTGCCCGAACTGGAGCAACCGCGCTGGCGGGTCACCGGGCATGCGGTCCTCGACGCTCGGCGGGATCCACACGGTGATCGGGACCTCGGCGGTCCCGCTCGACTGCCCGGCGGGACCGACCAGCTTCGCGCCCGGCTTCGCCGAGTCCACATACAGCGGCACGGTCATGGTCATCTCGATGCGCCGCGCGACGTGGGGGCTCGGGTCGATCTCCTCCGACACGACGACCGGGGGCGGCAAGCTCGCCGCGCGAGCGAGCAGGTCGTCACGCACCCCGAGCAGATCGGTCGTCGCGTACGCCTCGCTCCGCGTCGTGAAGTCCCACGCGAGCAAGAGCTCACCCCGAGGAACGCCGGCGGCCTCCAGGACGGGGAAGACGTCGCCCTCGTAGCGTTGCGAGAGCGCCTGGAGCGCGGGGTGGCGCGAGCCCCCATCGTCGCGCAGGCTCGCGAAACCCGCCGGCACATCCATGACAGTTCCGTCGGCTTTCGTAAGCCCTCGCAAGCCGACGACGTAACGATGCCCGGGCTCGAGCCGGTCAAGCGGGCGGATGATCAGCGCTTGCCGATCCGGCACGAGGGAGGCGCGCGGATCGACCTCGGCGAAATGAGGCACCGCCTGCCCCGTGTCCGCGTCGACGAGCAGGGTCGGGCTCGCCGCCGTCGTCGATCGCGCGATGTCGCCGGTCCAGAAGACGAGCGGCGCCGGGTCGATGGGCGCAGGCAAGACGGCGAGGATGGGCGTCCCCACCGAGAACCCGTCGGGGCGGTGGAACGAGAGGAAGTCGACCGGCACCTCCTCGAAGCGGATCTGGGCGGGCTCCGGCACGACCACGCTCGGCGCGCCGCCGTCGGTGGTCCGGAAGAAATCGCTCGGGAAGGGCAACAGACAGTCCCCCGAGATCACCCCGGTCGTCTCGTCCGCCGCCTGGGCGAAGAGCGGGTTGCATCCTTCCGGGATCGTCAGCGGCTGCTCGCCCGGCTGCGGGGACGTCTCGTCGTCCCCGCAGCCGGCAGCAAAGACCAGGAAGGAGAGCGCACCGAAGACACGAGCGCGGGGAGACATCGGACAGCAGCCTACCAAACTCGCGGCTCCGGCCCCGTGGTAGCGTGACGCATGCGCTCCACCCGTCCCGCTGCTCTCGTCGCGCTCCTCCTCGTCTTGCCCGCCTGCGGGGACGACGGCTCGAGCAGCGGCGGATCGGGAGGCGGCACGACCGCCTCGACGACCGCCTCGACGAGCGGCTCCACCACAAGCTCGAGCACGAGCTCGTCGACCTCGACGGGCATGGGCGGCGGCGACCCCTGCGGCGACACCGACATCCCCGAGCAGAACCTCGGCGGCGGCGCGGACCCCGAGGCCGGAGATTTCACGATGGACGAGGCGCTCGAAGGCCTGCCGGAGGGCCCCGGCCCGCTCCGCGCGATCATCGACACGGAGATGGGCCAGATCACCTGCGAGCTCTTCCCCGAGATCGCGCCCATCGGCGTCGCAAACTTCGTGGGTCTGGCCCGCGGAAGGCGGCCGTTCGAGGACGGCGGCAGCTGGATCAAAGGCCGGCGCTTCTACGACGGTCTCACGTTCCACCGCGTCATCGACGACTTCGTCGCGCAAGGAGGGGACCCGCAGGGGAACGGCTTCGGCGGCCCCGGCTACGAGTTCGTGAACGAGATCGCGAGCGAGACACACTCACCCGGAACGCTCGCTTACGCCAACGCCGGCCCGGACACGAACGGCAGCCAGTTCTACATCGTGGCGGAGGTGGCGGTGGCCGGCCTCGACGGCGACTACACGATCTTCGGCCGGTGCGACCCGGTGAGCGTCGTGAAGGCGATCACGGAGGTCCCAACCAACGCCCAGGACAAACCGCTGACGCCTGTCCATACCCAGAAGGTCTCGATCACCCGCTGCGCTCCCTGAGCTCGCGCACCCAACTGAGCCCGATCAGCCGAACCAATCCTTCCTGACCGTACCCTCGGCGGACGAGTTGAAGGGGCGGCCCTGCGGGGTCCACGCGATGATCCCCGGGTCGACCCCCAGCCGCCAGCCGATCGTGGCGATCAGGTCGGGGACCGAGGTCGGCCCGTCGACCACCGTCGCGCCCTCCTCGTCGGTGGAGCCGAACACCGTCCCGCCGCGTACGCCGCCACCGGCGAGCGCCACCGAATACGCCGCAGGGTAATGGTCGCGACCTTCACGACCATTGATTCGCGGCGTGCGTCCGAAGTCCCCCATCCAGACGATCAAGGTCGAGTCGAGCAGCGAGCGCTCCTCGAGATCCCGGATGAGCGAAGCCATCGCCGGGTCCAGGCTGGCCATCAGGTTGCCGGTGCGCTCGAAGTTGTCCTCGTGGGTGTCCCACCCGTCGAGCGAGACCTCGACGAAGGGCACACGCTGCTCCACGAGCCGGCGCGCCACGAGGCAGCCGCGCCCGAAATCGGAGTCCCCGTACGCGTCGACCACGGCCTTCGGCTCCCCGGAGAGGTCGAACGCGCTCGTCGCGCTCGCGCGCATCATCTTCTCGGCGCGGGCATAGAGGTCACGCCGCGCCTTCACCTGCGGATCACCCGTACGAGCGCCGAACCGCTCGTCGAGCTTCGCCAGCACGGCGCGGCGCGAGCTTGCGCGATCGGTCGACACCCGGCGGGCGGGCGCCATGTTGTCGGGCATCTCGCCCGGGCGCTGCACGATGAACGGATCGAAGGCGTTGCCGAAGAAGCCGCCGCCGTGGCTCGGCCCGCCCAGGCTGATGAACGAGGGGATCTCCAGCTCGGAGGGGCCACGCTCGCGCACGACCCAGGCGCCGATCGAGGGAGAGCGCACGGTCGGGTTGGGCGGGTGGCCGGTGTGGCCGAGCTCCTGGGCCCGCTGGTGATTGCCCTCTTTGCTGGACATGCCGCGGACAAGCGCGATCTTGTCCATCTCGTCGGCGACCTGCGGGAGGTGCTCGGAGATGCGGACGCCGCCCGCGCGCGTGGCCATGTCCTTGGCCGGCCCGCCGGACTTCTTCTTGGGGTCGAAGGTGTCGATGTGGCTCGGTCCGCCTTGCATCCAGAGGACGACGCAGCTCGTCACCTTGGCGGGCTTCTTGTCCGCCGCCTCGGCCGACCGCGGAGAGAGCAGCGCGGGCCCGACGAGCGAAGCCGCGATGCCTGCACCTCCGAGCGCGAGGAGATTGCGACGCGTGAAAAGGCTGTCGTTATTCGAGCTCATGACTACCTCCGGAAGTTCATCTCGCTGGAGTTGAGGAGCGCCCAGAAGAGATCCTCGTAGGCGCGTTCGCGATCGTCGTCGGCCTGGGAGCGGAGGGCCGCGGGCGGAACGAGCCTTCGCTCTTTCCCGCGCGGACGGGCGGGGCGCCCCTCGTCGTTCGCGCCGCCATCGGGATGGGGGCCGTTCACGAACGCCCTGGCCTCCGCGATCTCGCTCGCCTCCGGGCGCCGAGAGAGCGCGCGGAGCCACAGCTCCTCGATCACGGCTTCGTCATCCTTCCCGACGAGGGAGGAGAGCACCGTGCCGGGCGCCACGGTGGTCGCGGCGATGGGCATGGCGCCGTTCATGGAGAAGAGCGCCTGCTGCAGCGTGCCGTCGTAGCTCTCTCCATTCGACTCGGTGTCGCTCTCGAAGACGAACCGCATCTGTCGGCGGAGGAACGCCTTCACCAGATCGGCCCGCTCGGGAGCCCGCTCTTCGAGGAGGTGCTCCAGGTCCGTCGCGACGAAGAGCGAGTCGAGCAAGACATCGCTGCCGAGCGGCCGGAGCTCGGCGCGCGCGAAGAGGTCGTCGCGGGCGGAGCCCTTGCCCTCGGTCACGACGCGCGAATACGCCTGCGAGAGCGCGATCGTCCGGTAGAGGTAGTCGACGTCGAAGCCGCTCGCCTCGAAGCCCTCCGCCAGCACGTCGAGCACCTCCGGGACGATCGCCGGGTTCTTCTCGCGCAGATCGTCGACGGGCTCCACGAGGCCCTGGCCCATCATCTCCGCCCAGACGCGGTTCGCCATGGCCCGCGAGAACCAGGGGTTTTCGCGCGAGGTCATCCATTTCGCCAGGGCCTCGCGCACGTTGGGCGCATCCGTGAGATCGGTCCCGTCGAGCGCGCGCGGCGGCGCATCGAAGATGGCACGCAGGTCGTCGTCGCGCAGGAGCTTGCGCGGGGGGCGCTTGGCGTTCGAGATCTCGAACACGCTCATCATCCCCTTCGTCCGGTCGATCGGCTCGATCTTCACGCGCGCCATGGCAGACGCGAACGACCGGAAGTCGGCCTGCTTCCACGACTCGGTCTTGTGGTCATGGCACTGCGCGCACTGGATCTGCACGCCGAGGAACGCGCGGGAGGTCACGCCGGCGATGTCTTGCGGTGCCTTCGCGAAGCGCAGGTAGTAGTTCGCCGCGCCGCTCACGCCGTGGTCGGCCTCTTGCGTCCCCATCTCGGGGTCGTCGAGGAGCGCCGAGCCTCGCTTGCGCTCACCGCCGAGGCTCGTCCGACCCTCCGCCGTGACGATCTCGGTGACGATCTCGTCCCAGGGCGCGTTCTTGGCGAAGCGGCGCTCGAGGAAGCGACGGAACGCGGCGCGATCGACGATCCGCTCCTTCACCTCGTCGCCGAGGAGGACCGTCTCCCAGGTCCGCGCGAGGTGGCGGTCGTGCTCGGGGCTCGCGATCAGCCGGTCGACGGCGCGCGCGCGCTTGTCGACGGTTCCGTCATCGAGGAACGCACGCGCCTCCTCGACCGTCGGGATGCGCCCGACGATGTCGAGCGTCGCGCGCCGCAGGAAGGTCGCGTCGTCCACGTCCGCGCTGGGGGTGAGCCCCTTCGCCGTCCAGGCGCGCGCGAGCGCGTCGTCGATCGCCTTGCTCGCTGGGCTCGAGCTCCAGCCCGACCCCGAAGCCGCGACGATGCCGGCGTCGGGGCCCGAGGTCGACGACGGCGCGCCCGAACAGCCGAGGAAGGCCGCGATGCCCAGCGCCGTGAAGAGGGAGAGCGTGGCGTGATGTCGCATGGGATGGGCGCCTCGCAACGGCGATGCCAGCGCTTCGCGCCCGTTTTCCCCGTTGTTTCAAAGCGATAGGGTGCGGCGGCCGCTCCGCACCTGCGGAGCCGCGAGCCGCGGACCTCGGCGTCGGCGGTCGTTGACGCACTGCGGCCGAGTCGTCGGGCGCGCTACCGATTTCGGTGCGTACGCTCTTGCACGGCGGCCGGCCGTCACCAGATCTCAGCCCATTACGTGAACGCGTCCCTGACGGCGCGCTCGCGAGAAGGAGATACGTGTCATGTGGCCGCTTTGGTTGGCTGCAGGAGCCGGGGCGCTCCTGTCCTTCTTTTTGCTCGGCGTCCGCTACATCCACAACGACCGGATCGGCGTGGTCGAGAAGCGCTTCTCGGGCTCGGGCTCGGTCGAGCAAGGCCTGGTGGCGCTCGAAGGCGAGGCGGGGTTTCAGCCTGACGTGCTGCGCGGTGGCCTGCACTGGCGGATGCCGTTCATGTACCGCGTCCGCACCGCTCCGCTCGTCACGATCCCGCAGGGGCGCATCGGCTACGTGTTCGCTCGTGACGGCGTGCCGCTCCATCAGCAGCAGTCGCTCGCGCGCGACGTCGCCTGTGGTCATTTCCAGGACGTGGCCGCGTTCCTCCGCGCCGGCGGCCAGCGGGGCCCGCAGCGCCGCGTGCTCCGTGAGGGTACCTACGCCATCAACCTCGCGCAGTTCATCGTGATCACCGCCGAGAGGATCTACTTCTTGCCGCTCGATCAGGACGACCTGCCGCTCTTTGCCCGGATGCAGGCGATGATCGCGGAGCGCGACGGCTTCCGGCCGCTCGTCATCCAGGGCGAGGACGACCTGCTCGGCGTGGTGACCGTTCACGACGGCCCTGCGCTCGGCCAGGGGGAGCTCATCGCGCCGGTGGTCGGCGACGACCCGCGCGAGCAGTCGACGTACCACAACTCGTTCCAGGACCCGGAGCGCTTCCTCGTGGCCGGCGGCCGGCGCGGTCGTCAGCTCCAGGTGCTCGTGGAAGGCACGTATTACCTGAACCGGCTCTTCGCGACGGTCGAGCTCCTCTCGAAGACCGTGGTGGAGGTTGGCACGGTAGGCGTGGTCGTGAGCTACACGGGCGAGGCCGGCAACGACCTCTCCGGCGTGGAGTACAAACACGGCGAGCTGGTCGAGCGCGGCCGGCGCGGCGTTTGGAGCGAGCCGCTCTTGCCGGGGAAGTACGCGTTCAACACGTACGCCGGCAAGGTGGTGCTCGTCCCGACGACCAACTTCATCCTCAAGTGGAACAAACGCGAGATCGGGTCGCATCGCTTCGACGAGAACCTGACGGAGGTGTCACTCATCACGAAAGACGCGTTCGAGCCCTCGCTCCCGCTCAGCGTGGTGGTGCACATCGACTACCGGAAGGCGCCGCTCGTCGTGCAGCGCTTCGGCGACGTGAAGCGCCTCGTGGAGCAGACGCTCGACCCCATGGTCGCGGCGTACTTCAAGAACGTGGGCCAGACGCGCACGCTCATCGAGCTGCTCCAGGAGCGCAGCAACATCCAGGAAGCCGCCAGCGAGGAGATGAAGGCGAAGTTCGGTCGGTACAACCTCGAGCTCGAGGAGGTGCTCATCGGAACGCCGGCGTCGAGCCAAGGCGACACCCACATCGAGGAGATCCTCCGCCAGCTCCGCATGCGCCAGATCGCAGAGGAGCAGGTGGAGACGTACGCGAGGCAAGAGCGCGCGGCGGTCAAGGAGCGAGAGCTCCGCGAGGCCCAGGCTCGCGCCGAGCAGCAGCAGCACATCACCGAGAGCGAGCTCAGCGTCGTCGTGCAAGCGAACCACGGTCGCGCCGAGTACGAGCGGTCCCTGCAGCAGGCGGCGCAGATCAAGGCGCTCGCCGAAGCCGAGGCCGAGCGCGTCAGGAAGATGGCCGAGGCCGAGGCGGAGCGTGCTGCCCGCGTCGGCATCGCGGAGGCGATGGCCATCGAGGAGCAGGTGCGCGCCTACGGCGGCCCGCAGCTCCAGATGACCCAGAAGGTCATGACGCGGTTCTCGGAGGCCATCGAGAAGAGCGGCGTGGAGGTGGTACCGCGAGTCGTCGTGGGCGGAAGCACGAACGGGGGCGGCTCGGGGTCGAGCGTGATGGAGGCCCTCTTCACCATGCTGCTCTCCGAGAAGGTCGGCGCCGAGAGCGCGGCGGGGACCGCCCAGCCCCAGAGCCCGGCGGCCAAGCGGCTCCGTGAGGAGCTGAAGGGCCAGCTCGCAAACGGCCGCGCCTCGTAGCCCTCGAGCGGTCGCCGAGGCCCCCTCCCGGTCTCCGGGTGGGGGCCTTGTTTCTTGCGCAGCTTGACAGAAAGGCGGCCCTGACTAATGTGCCGCTCCCCATGGTCTCCGCAACGCAGCAATCTTCCCGTATCCGCAGGCGCAAGGCCCGCACCGCCGGCACGAAGACCAAGCGGTACAACCGCGCGCACGGCACCCCGGCGTTCCCGGTCCACCCGGAAGGGTACTCGGCGACCGCCGCAGACGCGAAGCCCGCGGAGAAGAAGTAGGAAACGAAGATGGCCAATCACGCATCTGCAGAGAAGCGCAACCGCCAGCGCATCACCCGTACCGAGCGCAACCGAGCGGCGAAGAGCGCGCTGCGCACCATCGTGAAGCGCGCCCGCGCCGCCGCCGAGGCTGGCGGAGAGGGCTCGGCCGACCTCGTGGTCGCCGCCGAGCGCGCGCTCGACAAGGCAGCCAAGAAGGGCGTCATCCCGGACAACCGGGCCTCCCGTCTCAAGGGCCGCCTGAAGTCGACGAAGCCCGCCGCGAAGTGATCGCGCTCTCCCCTGCGCCGAGCTTTCGAGCGACGCGAGGGAGCTGAAACGGACAGAGGCTCCGCCACCAGCTTGGCGGGGCCTCTCCGTGCTTTGTGCTCCTTGAGTCACCGCGACGCCCGGGGGGTGAAATGGCAGAGGCTCCGCCGATCGCTCGGCGGAGCCTCTCGGTGCTTTCGGCGGAAAGATCAGGGTCGGATCGAGACGCCAAACACGAACGTGGGCTGCGAGAACGGGCCGACGTTCGCGCCCTTCAGCGCGCTCTGGATGCAGGAAGCAGCAGGCTTGCCCGCTGCCCATCCCGACACCGAGACAGACTTGACCGAGCCGTCGGAGCCGAAGGTGATCGTCGCACGGGACGCCTCGTCCGCGCCGGCGACACAAGCCTTCGCGCCGCCCATCACCGCGCCGACCGCCGCCGTGACCTTGCCCGTCGGCGGGCGGTCCGGGATGTTCTTCGGCTTGTTCTCGTCCTCCGCGGCAGGGGTCGCGTCGGCCTTCTGACCGCCCTCGACGCCGGCCGCGTCACGCATGGCCTCGTCGAGCGTGCCGTCTGCGTTGACCTTCTCGGGCTTGTTGTTGGCCGGCCCGTTCGGGTCGTTCAGCGCCACCGCGCCGCTGTGGGCAGGCAGCGGGCCGCCCGGCGTCGCCGTGGCCGAAGCCGAAGCCTCCGCGAGGTTGTCGATGTCGATCGCGCCGTCGTCCTTCGGAGCTTCCGCTTGCGGCGCCGGCTCGGCCGTCTGCGTGGCCGCCGGCTCGGCCGTGGGCTCCTCCGCGGGCTGCGTCTGCGCCTGCTTCGTGGGCTCTTCCGGCTTGGGTTTGTCGCTCGTCCGCAGGAAGAAGAAGATGCCCGCGGCAGCGGCCACGCCGATCAGCGCGATGGCGATGCCCCCGAACCCGCCACCCTTCTTCTCTTCCTCCTTCTTCTCCTTCGCGGCGGTGATCGGGATCACCGGAGCGGCAGCAGAAGCAGGCGCGACAGCCGACACCGGCGCTGCCGCGGACGGCGGCGGCGCATCGGAAGCCGTCTTGGCCGGCGAGACGGAGACCGGCGACGCGACGGACGCCGGCGGAGAGGACGGGACCTTCACCGCAGGAAGCGGCGTCGCCGTCGAGCTTGTCGGAGGGCTCGCCTTCAGCGATGCCTGCGCGACGGCGCTGAGCGAGCTCGGAGGAGCGGGAGCGGGTGGCGGCGTCGAGGCCGCGCTCGGGATGCTCGAAGCCGGAGGCGGTGTCTTGGACACGCGCTCCGCGAGCTCCTTCAACGACGGCCGGCTTCGCATGCTCTGCGGGCCAGACGCCGATCGCTGGGACATGGGCGGGCTCGAGGCGTTGGGCCTATCGCTGTTGCTGCTGTCAGACATGCTTGTCGCTCCTACGATGACTGGTGCTGCGGAAGAAGAGTGACGCGGCTCTCCCGGCTCGGGCTCGAGCGGGACGGGGCCCAAGACCTCGTCGAGGTCGGTGGCGGGCTGAGCCCCACGGGCACGTTGGACGATGATGTCGGCTCGTTCGTCCCAGGCGGCGTCGTCTTTGTTGCCGCCGGACGGATTCGGCACCCCGGACTCCCGGAGCCACTCTGCGGGATCTGTGGGTCTCATTCCACTTCGCCTCCCAGGCCGCGCTCCGTCAGGAACGCCTTCAATTTGCGCCGGGCCTCATGGATCCGCCAGGCGATGGTCCCTTCGGGCGCCCCGAGGATCTTCGAGGCCTCCTCGTGGGAGAGGCCGTCCAGGCAGACGAGGAGCAGCGTCGTGCGGAGCGTCTCGGAGAGCGAGTCGATGCCCGCGAGGAGAGCCTCCGCGGTTCGCTTCTCGTCCGTCGAGCGGGAAGGATCGCGGCCCAGGCTGGGCCGGGTCTCGGCGAGCAGGGCCTCCAGCCGCGGATCGTCCTCGTTGCCCACCGACTGCCGGGTCTTTCGGGAGCGGATGTGGTTGAGCGACAGGTTCACGGCGATCCGGTAGAGCCAGGTGAACGGCTCGCTGCGGCCGTCGAATCGGTCGACGGCCTGGTAGGCCCGAACGAATGTCTCCTGGGTGACGTCCTCTGCCTCGGCAGCGCTCCGCGTGAGGTGCGCGGCCAGCCGGAAGATTCGCTTCTGATGTCGCCGAACGAGCAGGCCGAAGGCTTCGGCGTCCCCGGTCTTCGCACGTTCGAGAAGCTCGCGGTCCGAAGCGCCTGCCATGCGTTCACGCTCGTACCCTGGAGGGGCGTGGCCGACCCAGCCACACGCCCGCCGACCGAGCCATGGGCTCGGCGCCCCCGATTTTCGCGGGGCTCCGTGGCGAGACGTGGACGATAGCCGAACACACCAATTGGACCAAGAAGCTCGGGGTATCTTGGATACCCCCATGGCGCCTCCCCTCTTCCTCCGCTCTTCCGCTCGTCGGGCCCTCACCCTCGGTCAGCTCTGCCTCGTGGCCGGCCTGGGCTACGCCTGTGGAAACGCCAACTTAGGCCGCCCGGCGGTCGCCACCACCCAGGCCCAGAGCGCCTACCTGCCCTTCGACCAGATGTCCCGTGTCCTGGTCCTGGTCGAGCACAACTACGTCGAGCCCGCCCAGCGCGAGAAGCTCCTGGACGGTGCCATGCGCGGGATGGTCGAGGAGCTCGATCCGCACTCGTCGTACATGAACGCCGAGGAGTTCCTCCAGTTCCAGAGCGACACCGAGGGAAGATTCGGCGGGATCGGGGTCGAGGTCGACCTCCGGGACGACCTCGTCACGGTCATCGCGCCGATCGAGGGCTCACCCGCCGAGCGCGCCGGGATCCGGCCAGGGGACCGCATCCTCAAGGTCGACGGCCAGGCGCTCCGCGGCTCGCGAGTCGACAAGATCGTCAACCTGCTACGCGGCGAGGCCGGCACCCCCGTGAAGCTGACGATCGGACGAGAGGGCGTCGACGATCCGATCGAGATGTCGATCACCCGCGAGGTCGTGCGCGTGTCGAGCGTCGAGGCGAAGCGGCTCGACGGCGACGTCCTCTACGTCCGGCTCAAGCAGTTCCAGGAGACGACCCACGAAGAGCTCCTGCGCGACATCGCGAAGGTCCGCTCCGAGAAGCCGGGAGCGCTCCGCGGCGTCCTCCTCGACATGCGCTACAACCCGGGAGGTCTCGTGGATCAGTCGGAGCTCGTCGCCGACGAGATCATGAACAGTGGTGTCATTTACTCCACGCGACATCGGGGCGAGGTGCTCGAGACGGTGAAGGCGATGCCCGGCGGCGCGCTCGTCGATCTCCCGGTCGTCACCCTCGTGAACGAATACACCGCCAGCGCGGCCGAGCTCGTCGCGGGCGCCCTGCAGGACAGCGGCCGCTCGACCGTCGTGGGGGCCGCCACCTTCGGGAAAGGCTCGGTGCAGACGATCTTCGAGCTCCCCGGCGGCGCCGGCCTGCGGCTCACGACGATGCGGTACTACACGCCGGGTGGGCGCGCGATCCAGGCGCAGGGCATCGAGCCCGACATCGTCATCCGGCCCGAGAAGGAGGCCGACGTCGTGCGCGAGCGCGATCTCGAAGGACACCTCGCCGCGGAGGCACGCGGCGCCTCGCGCCGGCAAGAGGTCGTCAAGGCGCCGCCCAGCCCGGAGCCGTTCTCCCCGATCCGCGTCGCCGACATCCCCCTCGATCCGACGAAGGGGAAGGACTTCGCGCTGGCGGAGGCCTTCCGGCGCCTCAAGCAGAAGCTCAGCGGCTGAGGCGCGCCTTCGTCAGATGCCCTTCGGCATGAAGAGCCCCTTGTCGTTGGACTTCGGACCGCCGGAGGGCGGGCTCCTCCTCTTCTTCGGAGCGCCCTTCTTCGGCGGCGGCTCGCTCGGCTCCGCGGCCGAAGAAGACTCGGCGGGCGACGCGCTCTCGGCAGGCGACGCGCTCTCGGCAGGCGACGCGGGCTCGGCGGATGGCGTGGGGAGCGGCTCGACGGGCAGCGCGGTCTGCTCGGGGGGCGAGGCCGGCGCCTGCGCCGGGACCTCCGCCGCGCCTCCCGCGCTCGCGGGCGACCGGAGGAGGAAAAACGCTGTCGCCCCGGCCGCGCCGATCAGGAGCATGACAAAGGCGAGAGCCCACGGGCGCTGGGGCGGCGCGCGAGGCGGCACCGTGGAGGCGGTCGGCTCCGTGGATCGGTGACCGGGCGGCGGCTCGGACGGGATCGGCAACGCAAACGACCGCGGGTCGGACCGCACGTCGCTCGGTGGTCGCGAGGAGTGGAACGCGGCCGCCAGCGGAGCCGCGAGATCACGCGTCAGGTCGAGATCGGAGGGCGGAGGCGAAGCCGGACGGACCCCCACGATCGGGTCCACCTGGGTCGTCGGGTCGTCCACCGGGGCGCTCGGCGCCGGCGGCGCGGAGGCCGGCACGGCCCGCGGCGGATACGATGACGGTTCAGTCAGATTCGCAGAGAATGCCGGAGGCGGCGCGCTGGCCTTGGGCGGGACCGAGGCGGAGGGGACCGCCTGGAGCTGGGTCGGCGTGTCTTCGCGTTGCCTCGGCAGGATCCCGCCGATCGCGTCGAGCAGCGCCGCCATGGACGGGTACCGCTCGCGCGGGTCTTTCTTGAGCGCGCCGTCGATGACGAGGTCCACCGGCTTGGGCAGGCTGCGCCTCCGCTGTGTCGGCGGGACGTGTGGCTCGCGCGTGACCGCGAGGCCCACCGAAGGAGCGTTCTCGGCGACGAAGGGCGGCAGCCCCGTCAGCATCTCGTAGAAGATGACGCCCAAGGACCAGATATCGCTCCGATGGTCGGCGGCCTTCGCGGAGCGAAACTGCTCGGGCGACATGTAGAGCGGTGAGCCGAAGAGCGCCTTGGTGAGGGTGACGTTCTCGTCCACCTGGGCGACGTACTTCGAGATCCCGAAATCGAGGACCTTCGTCACGATCCGTCCACCGTCTTGCGCCAAGAAGAGATTCGAAGGCTTCAGGTCGCGGTGGACGATGCCGGCCTCGTGTGCGGCGATCATGCCGCGGCAGGCCTCGGTGATGATCCGGACCGCGTCGGCGAGCGGCAGGACGCCGCGTGCGTCGAGCTCGTGCGCCAGATCGCGGCCTTCGAGCAGCTCCATCACGATGAACGGCCGGTTCTTCTCGGTGGCGCCGCACTCGAAGACGCGCGCCACGTTCGGGTGACGTACCGCCCCGGCCGCCTGCGCCTCCCGACGAAAGCGCACCAGGGTGTCGGCGTCGTTCGTCAGCTCTTCGCGCAAGACCTTGAGGGCCACGCGGTCTCCCGTGGTCCTATCGAGCGCTTCGAAGATGTCGGCCATCCCGCCCCGAGCGAGAGGACGGACGACCTCGAAGCGGTCCGCGATGATCGACCCGGGACCCACGGTGCGTAGTGTAGCGCCAATCGGCCGCGCGCGTGCGGCGCGCGGTGTCAGAGCTCCTGGGCGAAGCGGCGCTTGCCGGTCGCAGCCTCGAGGACGACGACGTGGGACCCGGCGCGCGCGGCCACCAGGCCGCCCCCTGCGGAGACACCGTCGACGCTCGGCTCGACGGGCGTCGACCAGCGCTTCTTCCCGCTCGCGGGGTCGAGCCCGACGACGGTCTCCCCGGCGCCGACCACGAGCACCTCACCTGCGAGCGCGAGGCTCTCGGCGTCCTCCAGCGTGATCTCCCAACGTCTCTTTCCGGTGGAGGCGTCGAGCGCGCGAACGCCGCCGTCGCCTGCCGCGATCACCACGTCCGTCGTGGCCGCGAGGCCCGGCGCGACGCCGCCGACCGTGGCGAGGGCGTCCGTGCCGACGTCCAGCGTGCGCTCGAGTCGACCGTTCTCCGACCGGAAGACGCCGAGCCCATCGTCCACGCGCGCGAAGAACCGCTCCTCCGCGGCGACGATCGGCGCCTCGACGTCCTTCACCACGCGGTACTTCGTCTTGCCGTCCTCGAGGTTTCGCGCGACGAGCGCGCCGTCCTCGATCGTGAAGAGGAGCCCGCCGCCGGCCGCGAGCGGGGCGTAGTCGTCACAAGGGACGTCGAACACCTTCGCGCCGCTCTCCGTGGCGTAGCCACGCCAGACGTGGGCGTCGGGCTTCGGATCGAACACGAACACCGCCGAGTCCGTCGCGACGGGCGACGTGTAATACGAAGCCTTCGAGAAGACGCGCCACCTCGCAGCGCCGGTGGCGGCGCTGCGAGCGACGAGCCCTCCGTCGCCGTGCACGAAGAAGAGGCCCTTTGCCGTCGGCGGCGCGTCGGCGTACCCGTCCGCGGGCAACGTGGCGAGCACCTTCCCCGTCCCCGCCTCGAGGACGAGCAGCGGCGAGCGAAAGGCCGACTGCGCGATGACGTGCCCACCGGCGATCGAGGCGCGGGGCGGCGCCGGCGCGCACGCGACCAGGCACAGGAGAGGGACGAGGTGGGCGGGTCTCACGAGGGTCTCAAGCCGATAGCACGGTTCGCGGCACGGGTTGATCGAGCACGGTCGCGGCTCGAATTCCGGCGCGAGCGCCCGAGAGGACGGCCTGCAGGATCGTGCGGCGCGCCCCCGCCACGAGGTCGCCGGCGGCGAAGAGGCGGCTCGCGCACGCGCCGTGCTCGTCCGTCACGACGCCCACGCGCTCGAGGATGCCCGGCGCGCCGGGAGCGGGCCACGCGGCGTCGAGCACGGGGCCAAACACCGAGCTTGCCACCCCAAACGCCGCGCCCGTCGCGACGCGCGCGCCAGGCGCCTCGATCGACAGGCGGAAAGGCGCCCGGGTGCGCTCCGGGCCCTCCGGCGCGGAGCCGTGCTCCGGCGGGTCGTAGACGAGGCCACCGCCGAGCAGCCCCCCCGCAGCCAGGACGACGGCGTCCGCCACCACGGGCTCCGCGCCGTGCACGGTGATCGTCAGGGCACCCGGGCTCGAGCCGGAGCGACTCGTCCCGCCATCCGAGCTGGCGTCGATCCGCGTGGCGCGGCCCTTCGTCACCGCGAGGCCGCTCCGCTGCAGCCAGGCGTCTCGCGCGGCCTCGAGCCGCAGGCCGGGCACGAGGCTCGTGGTGGAGAGCGCCTCGCCGACCGGACAGCCCAGCCGAGCCTCGAGGCGCGCCGCGCGAGAAGCCGAAGCGCCGAGCCAGGGCCCGAGCAACACGGCCGCCTTCGCGCGGCCGGTCGCCTCCACGAACGGCGCGAGGCGCGCGGCGAGCCAATCGAGCCGTGTGTCCTCGTCGTAGCGAGACGCGAGGTCCGCGTCGGCGATGCGCGACTCGTCCGCGAAGCGGAGCACGACCGCGTCGATGGCCTCGTAGGTCACGCCGAGCTCCGCCTCGTCGCGGAGCGACGACACGAGCGCGTCGGCGTCCCACCCGGCACGCGGCACGCGCGGCGCGAGCACCCGCCTCCCCGCGAGCGAGGCGAGATCGAGCAGCGTGCGATCTCGGCCGCGAGCGGAGCGGACGACGCCGTTCACCGTGGCGAGCCGCGGGAGCGGATCGCCCGCAGGCGGCAAGATCCACTCGGTCAGCGCGGACGCGTACGCGGCGACCTCCTCGTCGAGCGCGCCGGCCAGGAGCCGCTGACCCAGGAGGGCCTGGGCGGCCTCGCGCTCGCTCCAGTCCACGTCGTCCACCGCGCCCGTGTAGAACGACGTAGCGCCAGCGCCGGAGGCGATGAGCGTCACCCGAGCGCCACGCGACGACGCCGCGCGGGCGGCTGCCAGCCCCGCCGCGCCCCAGCCGACGACCGCGACGCGGGCGCTCATCGAGGCTCCGACTCCGCCTGGCCTTCGAGCGACAGCTCGCGCACGCCGAGCTCCGACCGAGTCGCCGCGATGGCGAGCGACTCTTGTCGCGCCTGCTCGGGGCCCAGCGCCACGACGCGCGCCCGCGCCTTCTGCACCAGGAAGCGGACCGCCATCTCGCGGCCGAGCCGCGGCGGGAGCTCGCGCTCCTCCGCCACGATCTGCCCGCACCGCAGCGCGCAGCGCATCCCTCCGCAGGCGCCGAGCCCGAGCCGCGTCCGGCGAGAGACGTCCTCCACGCTCCGCGCGAGCTCGCTCTTCACCGCGTGGCGCACCTCCGCCTCGAGCACCGGCTCACACGGGCAAACGACCGCCGCTTCGCGCGGACGCGACTGGATTCGCTCCTCGATGAGCCGCGCGCGAGAGCCGTGCCGGTAGACGAGGCGGCGCGCCGCGACCGCGTCGATCTCGAGGCGCTCCGCGAGCGCAAACGGGTCCACCACCTCGTCGCCGCCGGGGAGGAAGGTCTTGTGTGTCGCACACGACGCGCCGAGCGCAAACCGATGCGCCAACACATCCGTCATTTCTTCGGCGAAGAGGCGATAGCTCGCGAGCTTCCCGCCGATCATCGAGTAGAGGCCGGGCGCGCCGTGGGCCGCGTGATCGATGATGCGGTGGTCGCGAGAGAGCGCGTCCTCGTGGGGACCGAAGGCGTGGAGCGTCGGGCGCACCCCCGCCCAGGTGTGGATCGCGCGCGCCTGGGTGATGGCCGGGAACACCCGCGCGATCCCCTGCACGAGGTAGCGGACCTCTTCGCTGGTCGCCACGACGTCGTCCAGATCGCCGTAGAAGTCGTCGTCGGTCGTGCCGACCACGCTGATGTTCTGCCAGGGCTCGAGGAAGATCTGACGGTTGTCGATCGTGCGCGCGGCGATGGCGTAGTTCGTCAAGCGGCGGTCGAACGCGATGTGGATCCCCTTGCCAGGCCGCACGCGCGCTCGGCCGGCGTCGAGCCCCCCGAGCGCGGCGGTCACCGGCGCCCACGCGCCCGTCGCGTTCACGACCGCGCTCGTCGTGAGGCGCCCGGTGCGACCGTTGCGCAGATCGCGGAAGCGCACCGCGACGACCGCGCCGGTGTCCTCGCGGCGCTCGATCGCGTCGACCGTGGTGCCGACGAAGAGACGCGCGCCCCGCTCCGCCGCGTCGAGCGCGTTGGCCACGCAGAGCCGCGCGCCGTCGATCCCCCACTCGTCGAAGGAGATGCCGCCGACGATGTCGCCGTGCAGCCCGGGCTCGAGCGCACGCATCTCGTCTGCGTCCAGCTTCGTGTGGGGCTTGCCCCGCTTCAGGGGCTGGAACTCGTCGTAGCCCTCGAAGAACGCGTCCATCAGCGTGAGCATCACGCGCGCGCGAGCGGACGCCTCCACCGGGGCGAGGAAGGGGATGCGGAACAGGAGGTGCGGCGCGATCGCCTGGATGTGCCCCGAGTCCCGGCAGCTCGTCTCGGTGACGGCCGGATCGTAGGTCAGGTACCGCGGGCCGCCGTGGATCATCCCGCTCGAGTTGCCGCTCGCGCCGAAGGCGAGATCGTTGCGCTCGAATAGGGCAACCTTGAGCCCGCGCATCGTCGCGTCGCGCGCGACCCCGACGCCGTTCACCCCCCCGCCGATCACGACCACGTCCACCTCGGCGGCGCCGAGCGGGGCGATCTTGCTGCTCGGCGGGGGTCCGTCGGCCATCTGGACCAGCGTGGTATAGGTCGAAAGACGCAGTGCGTCGAGAACTGCCCGTCCTCCTGAACGATCGCGGCCTGCTCGCGTTGGACAAGCCGAGCGGGCTCGCGGTCCATCGCGGGCTCGACCAGACGGGAGACGACGTCGTCGCGCGCCTCGCTGCGCTCGGCTTCGCCGGTGCCGCGCCCGTGCATCGGCTCGACCGGCCGACGAGCGGCGTCTTGCTCTGCGCGCAGAGCAAGGCGGCCGCATCCGCGCTCGGACGCTCGTTTTCGGAGGGACGCGTGCGCAAGGTCTACCTCGCCCTCGTTCGGGGCGTGCCACCCGACGAGGCGCTCGTGGACCACCCGGTCCCGCGCGACGAGGGCGGGCCGCGCGTCGACGCGCGCACACGCGTCGTCCTCCTGTCGGCGACCGAGGTCACGGGCTCACCCCTGCGCGAACGCCGCTACTCGCTGGTCATGGCCGAGCCCGAGACCGGGCGCTTCCACCAGGTCCGAAGGCACCTCAAGCACCTCGGCCACCCGATCGTGGGCGACTCCACTTATGGGCGGAGCGAGCACAACCGGCTGTTCGCCGAGCGTTTCGGCCTCACGCGCCTCGCGCTCCACGCGGCGAAGCTCAAGCTGCCCCACCCAGATGACGGCATCGTCATCTCCATCACCGCACCGCTCCCGGCCGACCTCGCGGGCCCGCTCGACGCCGCGGGGCTCTCCGCCACGGGCTTGGGCTACAGCGAGGGTCGGTTGCCTTGACCGACCCTCGCCATTGACGCTCGAGCGGCGGGTGCAGAGGGGGGGGCTTGTTTGCCGCGGAAAGGGCTCTCACCCAAGGGAGCCCTTGGAGCGGCAAACTCGATCACGGTAACCGAACACCGCTGAAGCACCGCGAGGCCCCAAGGGCGCGCCGATGTGGCGACCACGCACCCGACACGGCCGCAACCAGAAGCTCTCGCTCTCGCGAGCGGAGGCCGTGCGAGACTTCCTGGTGAGCCCGCGGGTCGGCCGAGCTGCCCGTGGTCGTTGTTGCCCCAGCAGAAGAGGCCGTCCCGCAAGATCGCATCCGGGCGGTGGGCCACGGCGAGGACGAACCCATCACCGACAACGCGTCGCCCGAGGGGCGCGCGAACAACCGGCGAGTCGAGATCGTCATCCCGGTGAACGCGCAGCCGGGCGAGGGCACGGAGCAGCAGCCCATGCGGCAGCAGCCCATGCAGCAGCAGCCCATGCAGCAGCAGCCCATGAAGCAGCAGCCCATGAAGCAGCAGAAGCCCAAGACGCCTACGAAAGACGAGCCCACGTCTCGGCGGTGAGGGCGGTCACGCGAGGGCTCGCGCCGGTCGAGCAGCAGGGCTCGGCCGGCGCGACGGCGTCTCAGCGTCGCACGCGCCGGTCACGCTCGGCCGCCTCGGCCTCACGAGCTTCTTCGAGCGCGAGCGATTCGTCGCCTTCGTCGGCGCGATCCTCCAGGGCCACGCGAGCCCCACGACGCTTCGCCGTCGTGGAGAGGAGCACGCGCACGCCCTCCTCGACTTCCCTGGGTGCCGCTCGGACGGGCTCCTCGTCGCGCGATCGGGGTCGCTCGCCACGAGAGCGGCGCCGCTCGGCTTCCTCGATCAGCTCGTCGTCCGACTTGTGCTTCGGGAAGAGGACGCCCCAGAGGTGGAACGCGAGGCCCATCCCCCACCCGAGCAAGACGGCCTTGTTCAAGCCGCCGAACATGAAGAAGAGGAACGTGTTCACGATGACGTACGCGCCGAGGTGCGAGAAGAAGCTCTCCCGGTTCTTCCTGCGCTTCTCGGCCCGGAGCACGTCCAGGTCGGGCACGTCGCGCGCGCGCTCGACGTCGCGAGCGGCCTCGAGCACGGTCGCCTCGTCGATGCCCATCTCGCGCGCTGCTTCCACGAGATCCGAGGTCTCGTATTTTCCAGCGGCGCCCTGCTTCATCACGATGGCCCGCTCGAAGATCGCCTTGAGCGTCGCGGTGTCGTAGCGAGCCTGGGCCGGGGCGTGCACCGCGCGGGGCGCGGAGGCAGGCCTCGGCCCCGAGTCGACCGGACGTTCGCCGAGCGCCGCGCGGAGAGCTGCCATCGACTCGAACCGATCGGCCTTCTCCTTCGAGAGGGCGCGAGAGATCACCGCCGCGACGCGCGGCTCGACGCCGTCGAGGGCGGGCGGCTCGTCGGTGAGGATCGACGCGACCAGCCCGAGCGCCCCCTTCTCGAGCACCCACGGCGGCTTGCCGGAGAGCAGCTCGTGCGCGACGACACCCCAGGCGAACTGATCGGTGCGCGCATCGACCGCGTCCCCGCGGATCTGCTCGGGCGCCATGTAGACCGGCGTGCCGACTTGCACGCCCGCCGCCGTGAGCGTCGCGAGCGAGCCTGCCCCGGACGCTGCGGTGGGCGCGCTCGGATCGACCTCGGCCTTTGTCTGCTTGGCGATGCCGAAGTCGAGGACCTTGGCCGTCCCCGCCGGCGTCACCATCACGTTCTCCGGCTTGATGTCGCGGTGGACGACGTTTTTCTCGTGGGCTGCTGCGAGCGCGGCCGCGATCTCGTCGAGCCACTTGAGCTTCTCGCTCGTCGTCGCGTGCTCGTCGCCGACCTTCGCGCGCAGCGATGTCCCCGGCACGAGCTCCATCACGATGAAGGGACCGGCCTCGGGGTGCTCGCCGACGTCGTAGACCGCGACCGCGTTCGGGTGCGCGATGCCGGCCGCGGCCCGCGCTTCTCTCAGCATTCGCTGGCGCGACTCTTCGCTGCCGTCGCCGGCAGGCAGGAGCTTGATGGCGATCTCGCGCCCGAGCTTGGGGTCGTTCGCGCGGAAGACGCGCCCCATGCCGCCCTCTCCGAGCTGCGTCAGGATCTCGAAGCGGTCGAACCGATCACCCGGCTCCATGCCGGCGAACGTTACCCGTTCTTCGACGCGGTGGCGCGACCTGCCGCACGACGCCCCCGCCGAAACATCACGGCGAGCGTGAAAAAGAAGCCGCTCACGAACACCCAGAACCCGAGGAGCGCAAATCGGCCGCCGACCTCGAAGGCGATCGCCTCGAGCGAGGAGACGCTGATCTCCTTGCCGGCGTTCAAGTCCGTCCAGCGGACCACGAAGCCGATCGCGCTTCCTACCCCGAGGATCGCCGGGATCACCCAGACCAGCGGGTCTCCTTTCGGGACGTAAGGCGCGACGGCGTCGGCCGGGGCGCGGTACCCGCCCTCTGCCGCGCCGCCGTGCGAGGCCGCGAGCGCGTCGCGTGCATCCGATGGGTTTCGGAAGGCGATTTCGTCCACGCCTTCGGTCGCGAGGACGGGGTCCCAGCTCGACCGATGACGTCGGAGCGCGCTCTTGATCAGGGTCGTCCCGAGCACGCCGGCGAGCACCATGAGGACCACGGCGACCAGCATCGCGACAGTCTTCCGCGCGGCTGGGTCGCTCGGGAGCGGGGCGACCACGTCGAGGATCATCGCCGCGCACACGAGCGCGACGATCGAACCGACGACGCCGCCCACCACCCAGGCCGCGCGCGCGAAGAACCGCGCTCGCGAGCAGGGCTCGCAGAGCGGAACCTCCACCCGGCGTTCCCCGAACGGCATCATGTACGCGCTCGTCGGCGGCGCCCCGCAGCGGAGACATCGGTTGGGAAACCGGAGCTCTTTGGGCTCGACCCGGATCGCGTGCATGGCGCCGCCGTCTACGCTCCGGAGAACAGAAAACCCCCTCGACCCGAGGTCGAGGGGGCGCACGCCCTCCGAGGGCGTGGTCTCACTTCGGGTCGGCGATCTTCTCGCTGAGGACGAGAGCGCTGATGCTCTCGATCGCGCGCTCCGCGTTGGAGGCCGAGACGTAGGTCTCGCCGGTCGCGATGACCTTGCCGTTCGAGGCCTTGAGCACGAAATACGCCTGATCGTTCTGCGCGTCGCGGACCTCGTAGTTGGCGACGTCGCCGCCGTTGTCACGGATCGACGCGACGCCCTTCTTCGCGTTCGCCTTCGACGTGTAAGCCTGCGACGCGAGGACGATCTCGCCGTTCGCGGCCTTGAGGTTGAAGTAGTACTTGCCGTCGAGGCCCTTGAAGACATTGAAGGACGCGCCGCCCGTCTCGGCCGCTTCCTGACGATTCACCTTCGCGAGGATCTCGCGCGTCGCCTTGAGCGCGCGGTTCGCGTTGGACTTCGTCGAGTACATCTGGCTCGTACCGATGATCTCGCCGTTCTCCGCGACGAGGTTGAAGTACCAGGTGCCGTCGGCCGCCTGGAGGAGGTCGTAGCTCTCGGTGTCCACGCCGCTGTCCTTCACGGCCTCGATGCCGGTCTCGGCAGCGTCGGCGCTCGAGTAACCCTCCGAGCGCAGGACCTTCTCGCCGTTGCCGGCGATGACGTTGAAGTAGTGCTGCCCGTCGAGCCCGACGAACGTCTCGATCTTCGCGTTCTTCGTGGCGGTGGCGTTCTGCTCCTCCCCCACCGTGGGCTCCTCCGCCTCGCAGCCGACGAGGACGGGGGTGGAGGCGAGGGCGAGGACGGCGAAGACGGTCGAGACGAATTTGCGGTTCATGGCGGGCTCCGGCAGAAGGATGGGAGTCAGGGGCAGCTCGTTCGGATGCCGGAGCCCTTGGCAATCGCCGTGCCGCTGCACCTACATGCGAATACACTCGCTTTCATGGCCCGCCACCGTCTCCATCGGGAGCCAGATGGTGGATCCGCCGTACCCCCACCCCTCCGATCAGGCCGCCGCGGGAAGAGCTGAAGCTGGGGTGGTGCGCTCCTCCGGAGCGACGGCCTCCACCTGAGGCGCGAGCAGCTTGTAGAGGACCGGCGTGACCACGCGCGCCAGGATCGTCGAGCTGATGAGCCCACCCATGAGGACGATGGCGAGGGGGGAGTAGAGGGGCGAGCGCTCGAGGGCGAGCGGGACGAGCCCGCCGAGCGCGGTCAGCGTCGTGAGCAGGATGGGGACGAAGCGCACCTCGCCGGCGTGGCGGATGGCGTCGTCGAGCCCCATGCCCTCGGCTCTCAGCTGGTTGGTGAAGTCGACGAGGAGGATGGAGTTTTTCACCTCGATACCCATCAGCGCGACGAACCCGATCGTGGCGGTGAAGGAGAGCGTGTTGCCCGTGACGTAGAGCGCGACGAGGCCGCCGAGGATGCCCATGGGCACCACCGACGCAACGATGAGCGTGCTCTTGAACGTCCGAAACTCCAGCACCAGGACGGCGAGCACGCCGAAGAGCGCGATGAGGCTCGCCGCGCCGATGCCGCCGAAGCTCTCCTGCCGGCTCTCGATCTCACCGGCGGGTACCACTCGTACCCCGGGCGGCAGCTCGAGCCCGGCGACGTCCGCGAGGATCTGCTTGGTCACGCGGTCGGTGTTCTCGCCGCGTGCGACCTGGGCGGTGACCACGACGGTCCGCTCGCGCGAGTAGTGGCGGATCGTCGTCGGGGACGGCTCGAGGACCACGCTCGCCACCTGCGCGAGCGGCACGGCGCCGCCGGCGGCGGGCACGTAGACGCGGTCGAGGATCTCGAGCGTGGGCCGCGGGCCGCCGGGGATCGTCGAGACCCGCGCCGGGTCCCGGGCGACCACCAGGCGGATCGCGAGGCTCTCGTCTCGACCGCTCATGCGGTAGGTCGCCGCGTCGATCCCGCCCAGTGCTAGCCTGACAGATCTGTCGACATCAGGCTGGGTGACACCGAGGCTCGCGGCCTTGTCGCGGTCGACGAGCACCCGCACGTCCGTGCGGCGGTCGCGCGCGGGGTTGTTCACGTCGCGCGTCCCCTTGGCTGACTCGACGATCGCCTCGACCTGGCGCGCCGCCGCCTCGATCTCGACCGGGTCGCTGCCGAGCACCCGGAGCGCGATGGGCGCGTCGAGCGGCGGTCCGTTCTCGAACTCCTTCAGCTCGAGCTTCGCGCCGGGGTACTCCGCGAGGCGCGCGCGGATCTCGTCGAACATGTGGGCTGCCTCGGCCGGCTCGTAGCCCTTCACCTCGGCGAAGACCTCGCCGTAGCTGGCCTTCTCGTCGGGCGCGTTAAGGTTGTAATAGATCTGCGGGTTGCCGCGGCCCACCGTCGCCGACACATTGACGATATCGTCATGTTTGGCCAGCTCCGCCTCGACGAAGCGGACGGCCCGATCGGTCTCCGCCAGGCTCGCGCCCTCGGGCGCCTTCACCGTGACGAGGAACTGCGGGACGTTCGCCTTGGGGAAGAGGCTGAAGCCGATGGGCCCGACGAGGAGGAGGCTGGCACCGAAGAGGGCGAGGCTGAGCGCGACCGTCGTCTTGGGCCAGGCGAGCGCGCGCTTCAGGATGGGGCGGAACGTGATCCCGATGAGCCACGTCAGGCCGCGGAACACGATGTTGCCGTGCTCCTCCTCCGGAACCAGGAGGCGGCTCGAGAGGAAAGGGACCACGGTCAGCGAGACGAGCAGCGAGGCCGCGATCGTGACCACCACCGCCACCGGCATGCTCCGGATGAACTGGCCGGCCGTGCCCGGCAGGAAGAGCAGCGGGACGAAAGCGAGGATGAGCGTCGCCGTGCAGCCGAGCACGCTGAGCGTGATCTGCCGCGTCGCTCGGATGGCAGCCTCCTTCGGTGGCGTGCCCTCGCGGATCCAGCGTGCGGTGTTCTCGACGACCACGACCGAGTCGTCCACCAGGAGGCCGAGCGCGATGACGAAGCCGACGATGCTCAGCTGGTTGATGCTGAAACCGAACGCGTGCAGCAAGCTCACGCCGATCGCCAGGCTGAGCGGGATCGACACCATGACCACGATGGACGCCCGCAGCCCGAGCGGCAGGAGCGTCAGGAGCACGAGCCCGATCGCCAGCCCGAAGTCGCGCAAGAAGCCGCTCAGACGGTGGGCCACGTTCTTGGACTGATCGAAGCCGCGCTCGAGCGCGATCGAGGCGGGCAGGTCCTTCTGCCACCTGTCGAGCTCCGCGTGGACGCGGTCGCGCACGGCAAAGACGTTTTGCGCTTCCTTCTGCGGGGCGGCGAGGAATACGGCGCGCTTCCCGTTGTAGCGCGTGAGCTGCGTCGCCTCCGCGTCACCCAGGGTCACCTCGGCGACGTCCCCGACGCGGAGCGCGTCTCCCTCTCCCGTAACCCGAATCGGCGTCTCGACGATGGCGTCGACCGAGTCGTAGTCGCCGCTCGTCTTGACGCTGAGCTGGCGCGCGCCGCCGTCCGCCGTCCCAGCGGGGATGTTCGCGGCCTCGAGGCCGATGGCGTTCGAGACCTCCACCGGCGAAACGCCGAGCGCGACCATCCGCTCGATGTCGAGGGCGACGGTGACCTCCTGGTCGGGGAGGCCCGTGACGGTCACGTCGCCGACGCCGGGCGTGCTCTCCAGCCGGCGCTCGAGATCGAGCGCGCGCCGCTCGAGCTCCCGGTAAGGCGCCGTGTCGCTGACGAGCGCGAGCTGCACGATGTTGACGTTGGCCGCGTTGAACTTGCGCACCTCGACGGCAGCGACGTCCGCGGGGAGCTCGCTCTTGGCGGCGGAGGTCTCGCGGAGCACCTCGTCGTATTTTCGATCCGCGTCGACGCCGGCGGTGAACTCGACCTGGATCACCGCGAGGCCTTCGTCGATCTGCGTCTTGATCGATTTGACGTCGTCGAGCCTGTCGAGCCGCGCCTCGAGCGGATCGACGACGAGCCGCTCCATGTCGCTGGGCGTCGCCCCCGGCAGGACCGTGACGACCCCGAAGATGGGGACGGGGAACGTCGGGTCCTCCGCCTTGGGGATGGCCGAGAGCGACTGCACCCCGAGCGCGACGAGCCCAAGGAGCACGACGAGCGTGAACTGCCAGCGCTTGACCGCGAACTCGACGAGGCTCATTCCTGCCCCGCGGCGCGGAGGGGAGCGCCGTCGACAAGCTCCGTCTGGCCCTCGACGACCACGGCGTCGTACCCCGCGATGTCGGCCGAGAGCGCGGCCCGATCGGCGGTGAGGAACGCGACGCGGACCGGTACACGTTTGGCCTTCCCGCCGTCTGCGACGAAGACGAAGGCCTTGTCTCGATCGCCCTCGAGGAGGGCGGAGATCGGCACCGTCGCGGGCGGGCGCTCGATCGTCGGGATCGTCACCTTGGCGACGAGGCCGCTGCGCGGCTCGAAGGGCAGCTCCCGAGGCAGCGTGATCTCGACCTGGAAGGTGCCCGTTCGCGGGTTCGCGAGCCTGGCGACATCCGTGATCGTCCCCTCGAGGGGCTTGTCCGGTGCGGCGTCTAGCACGACGCGCGCCACGCCGCCGCCGGGGAGCCGGAGGGCGTCGCGGTCGGAGACGGCTGCCGAGACGATCCACCCGCGCTCGGTGCCGAGGAACCGCGCCACAGGTCGGCCGGGAGCGACGATTTCACCCAGCTCCACCATTCGTCGCTCGATCACGCCATCTGACGGTGCTGTCAGGACCGTGTGGCGCTCGTTGAAGGCAGCGGCCGCGTATTGGGAGCGCGCGATCGCCTCCGCGGTCTCGGCGCCTTCCAGCGTCGCACGCGCGACGGTTTTGTCGGCGTGTAGAGCCTTGGCGCGGCTGAGATCGCGCTCGGCCTGATCGAGGCTCCGCTTCGCCTGGGCGGCGCCGGCCGAATATTCGGTGGGGTCGATGCGGGCGATGACCTGCCCCTTCTTCACGCGCGTCCCGTCCTCCACCAGGACGGCGCTCACGACCCCGCCGACCTTGAAGGCCATGTCGGCGTTGTGTTTCGGGGTGACCAGCCCGGCGGCGCGGATCGGCCGCTCGACCTCTCCCCTGTCGATCTTGGCCAGCGTGACGGGCTGCGCCGGCTCGCCCGACGCCTCGCTCGCAGCGACCTCGGGGACGGCCCGGTCACAGGCGGCAACGACCAGGAGGAGGGGGAGGAGAAAGCCCGCGCGAAGAGACACCCCTGCACAAACCATGTTTGGAGATTGAACACTGTTCAATCTCATGTCAATGTCTTTGCTCCGAACGGTCTACGAGACCGAGGTAGGTAGGAGTCGTGGGCACCGCCGAGCGGCGCGAGCGGGAGCGAGTCGCGCTCCAGAAGAAGATCATCGACGCAGGCCGGGAGATCCTTGTCAGCGAAGGGCAAGCCGCGCTGACGATGCGCCGCCTCGCCGAGGAGATCGAATACACGCCGGGCGCCCTCTACGCGCATTTCGCCGACAAAGACGCGCTCGTCCGCGCCATCTGCCAGACCGACTTCCTCGCCTTCGGGAGCCATTTCCAGAGCGCGCAGAAGGTCGCCGACCCGATCGAGCGCCTGCGCGAGCTCGCCCGGGTCTATGCGCGCTTCGCCCTGGAGCACCCCGCCCAATACAAGATCCTCTTCGTGCTCGACGCGTTACCCAACGTGAAACACGACGGTGTGGTCGAGCGCGGCAACCCTGAGCAGGACGCCTACGCGGTGCTCGAGCTCGCGGTCGAAGACGCGATCGCGGCCGGACACTTCCCCGCGCACGCCGATCGCCCCCAGCTCGTCGCCCAGTCTCTCTGGGCGGCGATGCACGGCGTCGTCTCCATCGAGATCCGCCGCGCGGAGGACATGCCCATCGCCTTCGAGCCCATCGATGATCGCGTCGAGACGATGTGCTCGATCATGATCGCCGGCCTCGACGCGCGCGAGGCGAC
>JAEUKE010000028.1 GCA_016794345.1 Myxococcales bacterium | reverse complement strand
AGCGCGACGTCACCGCGGCACGGGCGGCTCGCAGTTCCCGCCCGCCTCGACCTGCGAGTTCGTGCGGAAGGTGTTGAGGAGCTGCCAGCTCTTCTTCATGTTCTGCGGGATCGTCCCGTCCTCGCGGACGTTGGTCACGTGGTACGCGTGTTGGTTCCAGATGCGGCGGGCGGGCGTCCAGCGGTCCATCGCGTCGCGGTAGACGGTCAACGTCTCCCCGGTCGCTCCGCCCGGGCTGTTGGAAACCACGATGAACTCGGCCGATCCGTCGTTGTCGATATCGGCGACGACCGGGTACTCGACGAGCGTCCCCGAGCTGCGAGGCACGCTCAGCTCGAGCATCCCGCTCGAGCCCTCGAAGACGTAGGCCGTCGTCTCGTCCGCGTAGATGGCGTCCGCGATGCCGTCGCCCAGGAAGTCGAAGGCCGTCCCGGTCGCGAGGCCCGACTGGTCCGACACCGGCTGCGTCCAGATGGTCGCGAGCGACGTCGTCACCTTGTACATCGAGTAGTTGAGGCAGGTCCCGGTGGCGAGGTCGGCCTTCCCGTCGCCGTCGAAGTCGTGGATGACCCCAGGCTTGCCCCAGCACCGCGCGCTGGGCGCCTCGCCGCTCGGGCGCTGGTTTGCGAAGGTGACGACGCCGTCATGCTGAATCAGGCTGATCCCCTGGTCGGTGTTGACGAGGACCTCCGGCTCTGGGTCGTCGTCGAAGTTGGCGACGTGGGGATGGCCGGGGTTGCCGCCGACCTGCCAGTCGAGCTGGCCGTCGTGGTGGTAGGCCGCGTGCCCGTAGATGACCTCCAGCTTGCCGTCCCCGTCGAGATCGGCCGCGGTCGGCGTGGGGCACCAGAACGGCTCGCCGGGGATGTCGTTGAGGCCTGCGCTGGCAGTCCAGAGGAGCTGCCCCCCCGCGTCGAAGACGTCGAAGCCGCCGAGGATCTCGGGGGAGCCGTCTGCGTCGAGATCGTAGATCGCGAACGCGTGGCAATAGGCGCCCAGGTTGGCGCTGCCGCCGAAGTCGCCGTAGGTCGGCCAGGTGCCTTTCGCGCCGGTCAGCTTGAGCGTGCCGTCGTGCTCGAAGATGATGACGTTGCCTTGTGGCGTGGCCGCGACGACCTCGGGCAGTCCGTCCTGGTCGAGGTCGCCGAAGGCCGGGTTGATGTTGCCGTCGACGACGCCGTTCATCGCGGCCTCCTGTTCGCCGGTCGCGCCGGAGAGAACGTAGATCGTCGCCTCGGCGCCGGTCGCCCCCGGCGCGAAGACCTCCACGAGGACATCGGGCACGTCGCAGAGGTTGATCTCGCCGTTGGCGTCGTCGTCGGTGAAGTTGCCGACGAGCGGCGTCACCAGGCTCCCGCTGTAGAAGTTGCCCTGGGTCGGGGCGGTCCACGCCCACTGCACGACCGGATCGAAGGCGTCCGCCGGCGCCTTCACCTCACACGGCGGCAGCGCGTCGAGATCGTCCGCGACGTGGCACGGATCGCTCGGACCGGTGCTCGTCGAGGAGCCCGTCGAGAACGTCCCCGACGAGCCGCCCTGGTTCGCCGTCCCCGAGCTGGGCCCCGGACCGGATTGCGTGGCGCCCTCTCCTCCGGTTCCTTCCACGCCGGCGTCACAGGAGCAGCCGCTGGCTGGTGCGAGGAGCGCCGCGCTGGAGAGGAGCACGACGGTCGCAGATCCAAAGAGGCCGCGGCGAGGAAGCATGCTCCCGAGCCTACCGGCCTGGTAGCCTGCCGCAATGCTCAGCCGACGCGCGTTCCTCATTCGCGGCTCGCTGGCGACCCTCGCCACGGCGTGTGGCTCGGCGAACCTGCCCGAGCCGGAAGACAAGCGGCAGCCGCCGAGCGCGCGCCCGCTGCCCGACGAGGTCCTCGCGGACGTGCTCGGCCGCGCGCTGGACGAGGCGAAGTCGCTCGGCGCCACGTACGCGGACGCGCGCGTCCACAGGCGTCGCCACGAGCGGCTCGCCGCGCGCGAGGACCACATCGTCGACGTCGGGTCGCGCGATTCGTACGGCATCGGCGTGCGTGTTCTTCTGGCGGGCGCGTGGGGCTTTGCTTCGTCGCCGATCGTCTCGGAGGAGTCGGCCCGCGAGGCCGCCCGGCGCGCGGTTGTGGTGGCCAAGGCGAGCGCGGGGGCCCGCGTTCGCCCCATCGAGCTGGCGCCGGTCAGCCAATACACGGACGTCTATCGCACCCCCATGCAGATCGATCCGTTCGAGGTCTCGCTCGCCGAGAAGGCGGAGCTCTTGCTCTCGTTCTGGCCCGAGGCGAAGAAGGTGGCGGGCGTCGGCTTCCTCGAGGCCGACTGCGAGGCGTTCGACGAGCACAAGGTCTTCGCTTCGACCGAGGGCTCCGTCATCGAGCAGCGCATCGTGCGCGTCGGCGCCGGCTACGTCATCACCGCGAAAGACGACAAGCTCGGCGAGTTCGTCACGCGCGCGCACGAGCTGCCGCCCATGCAGGCGGGCTGGGAGCACGTCAGCGGCTCCACGCTCCAGGCGGACGTCCGGAAGATGGCAGAGGACGCGGTGAAGAAGCTCAAGGCCCCGAGCGTGAGCCCGGGCAAACGTGACCTGGTGCTCGCGCCTTCCAACCTCTGGCTCACGATCCACGAGTCGGTCGGGCACCCGACGGAGCTGGATCGCGCGCTCGGCTACGAGGCAAACCTCGCGGGGACGTCCTTCGCGACACCTGACCAGACCGGCAAGCTCGTCTACGCGTCGAACGCGGTGACCCTCTACGCGGACAAGACGACCGCGGGCGGCCTGGCGAGCTGCGCTTACGATGACGAAGGTGTCAGGACGCAGCGGTGGGACATCGTGACGAAAGGCCGCTTCGCCGGCTGGCAGACGACGCGCGAGCAGGCCGGCTGGATCGGCGAGAAGGCCTCCCGCGGGACGTCTTACGCGGAGGACCACCGCTCGGTTCCGTTCCAGCGTATGCCCAACGTCTCCTTGGCGCCGGGCGCAGAGGCCATCGATCTCGACGACATCGTCGCCGCGACCGACGACGGCGTCCTCGTCACGGGTGACGGCTCCTGGAGCATCGACCACCAGCGCTACAACTTCCAGTTCGGCGGGCAGATGTTCTACGAGATCAAGGGCGGAAAGATCGCTGGCGTGGTGCGCGACGCCGCGTACCAGAGCAACACGCTCGACTTCTGGCGCTCGTGTGACCTCGTCGGCGGCGCGGAGAGCTTCGAGCTGCACGGGACGCTCTACGACGGGAAGGGGGAGCCCATGCAGTCGAACGCGGTGAGCCATGGCTGCCCGCCCGCGAGGTTCCGCGGGGTCAACATCTTGCGCACGCGGGAGCGAACATGAGGAAGCCGAAGGAGATCGCCGCGAGCCTGGTCGAGCGGGTCAAGCGCGCCGAACGCGGCGCGCAGGCGCTCGTCCGCGCGGAGGTCGGCTCGGAGTCGTTCACGCGATACGCGGTGAACGAGATCACCAGCGCCGGCGAGACAGACATCGCCGAGGTCGTCCTCACCGTGGCGCTCGGTCCGAAACACGCGACGGTGAGGACGAGCCAGCTCGACGAAAGCGCACACGAGGAGCTCGTGGCGAAGGCGGTGGCCATGGCCAAGCTCGCGCCGGACGACCCCGAGTGGATGCCCGTGCTCGGGCCGCAGAGCTACCGCGAGCCTGGGCCGGCCTATGACGCCGCCACCGCGAAGGTGGACCCGCAGGTCGGCGCCGACGGAGCGCGCGCCGCGATCGCGGTCGCCAAAGAGAAGGGCGTACAGGGGGCGGGGTTCCTCACGACGTGCAGCTGGGAGGTCGGGCTCGCCAGCTCCGAGGGGCTCGCCGCGGAGCACAGAGGGTCTCGTGCCGAGGTGAGCTCCACGGCGCGTACGACCGACGGAACCGGCTCGGGGTGGGCCGCCCAGTCTTCCCACCGCGTGGCCGACGTCGACGCGCGCAAGGTCGCCGCTCGGGCGGTGGACAAGGCGGTCGCCAGCCAGAAGCCGCGCGAGCTCGACCCGGGCAAATACACCGTCGTGCTCGAGCCGGCGTGTGTGGCGACCCTCGTATCGTTCCTGAAGGACGCGATGGACGCGCGGACGGCCGAGGAGCAGCGGAGCTACTTCGCCAAGGCCGGCGGAGGGACGAGGGTCGGCGAGAGGCTCCTGGCCAAGGGGCTGAGCATGAAGAGCGATCCGTTCGACGCCGCGACGCCCGGCGCCCCCTTCGACGGCGAAGGGCTCGCGCTCGCCCCCACGACGTGGTTCGACTCGGGCGAGCTGAAGCTCCTCTCGCGATCCCGTTATTGGGCGAAGAAGGCCGGCGGCGCCCCGACCGGACGGCACGAGTCGCTCGCGCTCGTCGGCGCCGACGGCAGATCGAGCGTGGACGACCTCGTGGCCTCCGTGGACAAAGGCCTCCTCGTCACGCGGTTCTGGTACGTCCGGTGGCTCGAGCCGAAGACGATGACAATCACCGGCCTCACGCGCGACGGCGTGTTCTTGATCGAGAAGGGGAAGGTCACCGCCCCGGTCGCCAACTTCCGCTTCAATGACGCACCCGTCAGGGTCTTCGCGAGCGCGACCGGCTGGACGGCCGAGACGGTGCGTGTCCCGAGCTACGACCGTGACGCGGTCACCCGCGTGCCGGGGCTGCTCGCGCACGACTTCTTCATGGCGAGCAAGAGCGCGGCGGTGTGAGCCGGAGCCCGCGCGCCGCGCGTCACCTCGCGGCGGCGCCGGGTACCGGCTCGCTGCGTCGCAGCGCGAACGCAAGCCCGACGCCGGCCGCGAACCCGCCGAGGTGCGCGTGCCACGACACGTTCGACTTCGGGTCGAGCATGATGAGCACCTGCAGCCCGAGCCAGATGAACATGTACCATAACGCCCGGATCTTGAACTGGGCGAAGAAGATGACCACCCAGAGCCGGACCTTCGGGAAGAGGACGAGGTAGGCGCCCATGAGGCCAGCGATCGCGCCCGAGGCGCCCACGAGGGGCGTCCGGCTCCCCGACTCGAAGACGAGATAGAGGAGGCCGCCCGAGATGCCGCTCACGACGTAGAGGACGAGGGCGCGCCAGGTTCCCAGGAGGTCCTCCACGTTGTCGCCGAAGATCCAGAGGAAGTAGAGGTTTCCGAGGAGGTGAGGGGTGCTCCCGTGCAAGAAGGCGTGGGTGAGGATCGAGATCGCGTTCCCTCTGGCGACGTCCGCGGGCACGAGCCCAAACGTCTTGATGAAAGGATCGATCGCGCCGGAGCCCATCAACACCATTTCGATCCCGAAGATGACCGCGAGGAGCACGACGGTCGCATGAATGAAATGGGGCTTTCGCTTGACGGGGTTGTAGGCCTCCACCGGGAGCATGGTGGCGAGCTGGAGGAGATACACCGCCGCGACCCCGATCTTGCCCTTGCTCGAGCCCGGCCGCGCGTGCTCGTGGTGAACCTCCGTCGTGATGGCCGCGAGCAAGCCGGCCTCTCGTGCGTCCAACCAGAGGCCATGACAGGCGGGGCACGCGTCGATCTCGACGTGTTTTCCCTCCGAGTGCATGTGGTAGCTCACCATGCGTCCGTGCCCGAACGGGCAGAACAGGTGCCCGTATGCGGGCGGCCGCGCGAACGCCTCCACGCGCCACTTGGAAGGGTCGGCGTGCTCGCCGACCGCCTTGCCGGCCTTGCCGAGCTCGAGGAACGAGCCGCCGCACCGATAGCAGTGGTCGACCCAGACCATGCTCGTCGCGGCGTGGTGGAGCGGGTAGCTGCAGCGCGGACAGTAGCGACCGGTCGGATAGGCGCGAGCCTGCATGCACCTCGACCGCTATCACCGCTCGGCGCGAAGAGGTAGACCGGGCCGCGGGGGGCTCGGTCAGAGCCGCGCGTGCAGCGCTTGCTCGAGCTGCTCGAGGGACTTGGTGAAGCCGGCGATGCCCTCGTCGAGCTTGAAGGAGGCCATGTCGTCCTCCGCGTGCATGGCGCGGAAGCGCGCCTCGGTCATGTCGATGCGCTCCACCTTGGCTTGTTTGGCCGCCTCGGGGTCGAGCTTGCGGACGAGCTCTCCTTCTTTGCCCTCGAGCTCCGCGAGGAGCTTGGGCGAGATGGTGAGCAGGTCGCAGCCCGCGAGCTCGATGATCTCGCCGATGTTGCGGAAGCTCGCGCCCATGACCTCGGTCTTGTAGCCGAAGTGCTTGAAGTACTCGTAGATGCGCGTGACGCTGACGACGCCCGGGTCCTCCGCGGGGGCGTAGCTCGCCTTGCCCGTTTTCTTCAGGAAGTAGTCGAGGATGCGGCCGACGAAGGGCGAGATGAGCGTGACCTTCGCCTCGGCGCACGCGATCGCCTGGTGCAAGCCGAACAGGAGCGTGAGGTTGCAGTGGATGCCCTCCGTCTCGAGCACCTCGGCCGCGCGGATGCCTTCCCAGGTCGAGGCGATCTTGATGAGGATCCGCTCTCGGGGGATCCCCGCCGCCTCGTACATGCCGATGAGCTTTCGAGCCCGCGCGAGCGTGCCCTCCGTGTCGTAGGAGAGGCGCGCGTCGACCTCGGTCGAGACGCGGCCGGGGACGATCTGGAGGATCTTCTGGCCGAACGAGACGGAGAGCCGATCGATGGCGTGCGACACGATCGCCTCCTTCGTCGCCCCCGCGCCGAGGTCCGCACGAGCGGCCTCCAGCGCACCGTCCACGATGGGCGCGTACGCCGGCATCTCCGCCGCCGCGGCGATCAGCGACGGGTTTGTCGTCGTGTCCTGCGGCTTGAACCGTTCGATCGAATTGATGTCGCCGGTGTCCGCGACGACGGTGGTGTGCTTCTTCAGCTCGTCCAAGAGGCTCATCAGGGGGCTCCTCTACTTCAGCTTGGCAGGCGGCGGGACCTCCCCGCCATTGCGGACGTAGCCGACGATGGCTTCGCTCAGCTTGTCCACGAGGGTCACGCACTTCTTGGAGACCTCGCCTATCGAGGCGCCCTTGCATTCGTCGCGCCGCTCTTTGTTGAGCTTGGCGATGGTCGGGTCGCCGAGGAGCGCGTTCTGCGTCGCCTCGGAGAAGTCCTTCCACACCACCTTCGCGTTCTTCGCCTTCGGCGGCACGGTCAGGGTCACCTCCTCCGCGCTCAGCGTGGCGCACGTGCCGTCCCACCGGAGGACGTCGTAGCCGCCCGACGCGCCGCTGACCTGGATGCCCGTCTCGTTCTTGCGCGACAGGAGGATGATGACCTCTTCGTCGAAGACGAGCTTGTCCGCCGAGCTCGCGCCGCCGGACGCGTTCCAGGCGTCCACGTTCATCTTCATGTAGGCGCGTGTGAAGGGCGTGCCCTTCCGGAAGAAGGCGAGGGCGATGTCCGGGTTCATGCCGCTGCAGAGCCGCTTCGTGAACGCGGCCGAAGGCAGGCACAATTCGCCGTTCTGCTTGCAGTCGGCGGGTACGGTGGTGCCGTCGTCGGCCGCGGGGTCGGGGCTGCCTTTGGCCGGCGCGGAGGTCGCGTCGGGCGAGGCCTGGGACGGCTTCTCGGCCCCGCCCTCGGCGGTCTGCGGCTCGGCGGCGGGTGACCCCCCGCACGACGTCGCACAGAGTGCGACAAGCAACGCTGCTGCTGTCGATCGCATTGTCGCCGCAAGTTACCCGCGCTCCATGTAGCGGTCGAGGGGGTCGGCCGCTTGACGGCGATCGGCGCCCAAGCGACAAACGTCCGGATGTTGCGCGGGGCCGGCTTTGCTCTGTTGGGGGCCAGCGTGATCGCCGTGCTCGGCTCTGGGGCTTGCTCGGAGGAGACCACGCCGATCGAGGATGATGACGGTTATGTCACGACTGGCGTGACCGGTGTGACCGCGTCCGGATCGGGGGGCGCGCCGTCGACTGGCGCGTGGGGCGCGGGGCACCCGGGCGGCGGCGGCGCGGGCGGGGAGAGCACGGGCCCCTATCCGATCGTGCTGGCGCACGGCTTCTTCGGCTTCGAGGAGTTCGCCGGCGCCGACTTCGCCACCTACTTCTACGAGGTGAGAGAGGACCTGGCGGACCACGGGGAGGCGCTCGTCTTCACGCCCGCGGTCGATCCGTTCAACGACTCCACGTTCCGCGGCGCGCAGCTCGCCGGCCACATCGAGGAGATCCTCTCGATGACGGGCAAAGACAAGGTCGTCATCATCGGCCACTCCCAGGGGGGGCTGGACGCGCGCGTGGTCGCCCACGACAGACCCGATCTCGTCGCCGCGGTCGTGACGGTCGCCACGCCACACGGGGGCACGCCCGTGGCCGACGTCGCGCTCGGCCTCATCGGCGATCCGAACGTGTCGGCGATCGTCGACGACCTGGTGAACGCCATCGGCGCGCCGCTCTACGACCAGCTCGGCAACGAGACCGCCGTGTCCAAGCCGATGCATCTCTTCTCCCAGCCCGGCATCGCGGCGTTCAACGCCGCGTACCCGGACTCGCCCGGCGTCTTTTACGCGAGCATCACCGGGCGGACGGACTACCACCTCGGCAGCCAGGTTTGTGTTCCCGACGTGGAGCTACCTTTCGTCGACGCCCTCCAGACGGTGGAGGACCCGACCGACCCGTTTTTCCTCCTGACGGAGTCGCTCTGCGACGGGAACGGCTCGGTGCCCAACGATGGCCTCGTTCGGGTCGCCGACGCCAAACACGGGGAGTTCTGGGGCTGCATCCCCGGCGATCACCTCGACGAGGTGGGCCACCTCTTCGGGGATGGCCCGGGCTTCGGAAACTCGTTCGATCACAAAGCGTTCTACCGCGAGCTCGTCGCGCACGTTCGGTCGCTCGGCTACTGACGCTCGGCTTCTGACGGCCAGGGCGCAGGGCCAGGGGGGTCAGGGGTAGGGCAGGTAGTCCGGCCCGCGGCACAGCTTGATGCGACCCCATCTTCAGGTTCGATGACGACCTCCGAGCACGCGGTCGTCACCGCGACGACGGCCCACCACGCAAGCAAGCGCGACCCCATGTGGCCGAGCATACCTCGCGGCGACGTCTGCTCGCTATCGCGCAGCCGCCCGGCGAACGACCGCGCCGCGGACCTTCAGATCGATGGCGGCGGATTGGAGGAGCGTCGCGCCCTTCTTCACGAAGAGCACACCGCCGTCGATGTGATCGTACGCATAGAAGGTTCCTTTCACGGTCTTGGTCTCTCCGGAGGCCGTGGTCACCGTGACGTCTTTCGGCTCGCCCATCGGGGGCCGCACCATCGTCATCGCCGACAGGAAGCTCGCCGTCTCGGGGCCGAACGAGACGCGCTCGTACTCCTGGTTCAGCTCCTCCGCCGGGATGGAGAGGCTCTGGCTGCCGCCGGTCGCCTGCATGAAGTCGAGGACCTCTTCGTACACGTAGTCGCTGATCCAGCTCGGCTCGCAGTAGCTCATCAGGTCTTTGTAGCCAGGGTCGATCAGCTGCTTCGTGAAGAGGTCCATCCCCCATTGTCCGATGTCGCCGCCCGAGTGCGGGTAGCCCGGGTCGGCGCCGGAGACCCCGCCGCAAGGCGAGTGGGGCCGGCCGTGGTTGTGACCGACCTCGTGCACGGCGGTCCACGTCGCGCTGTCGCCCGAGTAGCCGAGCCCGATCGCGGCGCGCGAGTACTCGCCGCCGGGCTCGCCGATGAACCCGAGCCCCGCCACGCAGCCGCCGCCGCAGAACGCGCCGAAGCTCGAGGCCGGCTCGAAGATGCCGTAGTAGTACTCATCGAACGCCGCGGCTGCGCTCTGCCGCTCCTCCGAGATCGCGTTGAGGAGTGTGTCCCAGCCGTTGCCGCCCGCGCTGATCCCTTGGTTCCATCCGAACGTCGGACCCACGGTGAGCACGACCTCGGTCGTGGGGTAGAGCTTCATGAAGAGCTGCCGGTACTGCTCGAGCTGCGCGGCCGACGTGTCCGGCATGCGGTTCGAGCCGTCCGCCTGGTACTGGACGGGGATGAGCGTCACGCGCAGCGCGTGGGACTGCTCGAGCGCCAGGTTGCCGTCGCCGGTCGTGGCGCCGGGGTTGGGGCCGGCCGAGGTCCCGATGTCCTCCTTCAGCTCGACGCGCCACGTGGCGCCCGGTGTGAGGTAGGCGGCGGGCACGTCGAAGTTGATCGTGCTCGAGAAATTCCCGTCGGTGCCGCTCTGCAAGCTCGACACGACGGTCTCGATCGGGGCCTGGCTGCCGATGAAGAGCCGCGCCGTGATGGGGGCGCCGGAGGCGCCGGCCGGATCGACGAAGACACGCACGACCGCCGGCCGGTTGGCGACGAGCGAGAGCGAAGGGTTCGTGACGGAGCCGTTCGTGAAGACCGTCGACTTCACGCCCTGGTAGAAAGCAACCTGCGTGATCGTCACGCCGGTCGCGTCGTCCAGCGTCGCGACTGGACCGCTCGAGGTGGTGCCGCCCGAGCCCGTGTCCCCGCCCGCGCCGATCCCCGCGCCGCTGCCGTCTCCATCTCCGTCCGATGGGTTGCCGTCGCCGTCGCTGCTGCCGTCGCCGTCGCTGCTGCTGTCGCCGTCGCCGTCCACCACGAACTCGTCGGCGCCGGTGAGGAGGTTGCACGCGCTGAGGAGCAGGCCTGCCAGCAACAAGGGAAGGGCTCGGGCTCTCATGGCTGGCCGAAAGTGTTCACACCCCGTGCCACCTCGGGCAAGCTGGCTTCAATCCGTTTCCGTCGAAATCTGCGCGACGTTACCGCAATGTTCTGCCGTGTCTGGAAAGCGTCCGATGATCGGCCGGATAACGGCGGATCCATTGGATCGCGCCGTCGTCACCCCACCTTCGACCCCTGGCCTCAGGGTGACTTGCCGGACTGGAGCTCTTGGAGGCGCTTCGCGGCCTTGTTGCGGCAGGCGGCGTTGTTCTCCTGCACGCAGAGGCCGACGAGCTGACCGAGCTCTCGTTCGTTGAGCGAGTCGAGGCGGCTCATGAGGTCGGCGATCTTGCCCTTCGGATCGTCGAGCGCCTTGCGATCCGTGCCGTCGGGGCCCTTGCCCGAGGAGGCGGTCGCGCTCGGCTTCGGCTTGAAGGTCGGGACCGGCGCAGGCAGCGGAGCGGTGCCGGGCCGCGTGTTCGTCGGCACCTCGATCGTCGGGTCGATGCTCTTGATCATCTCCGCCGCCTTCTTGCGGCGAGCGTCGTCCACCGTGGGCGTCGTCGCGACCTTCCAGAGGAGGTCGACCTGCTTCGCGGGATCGTCGGTGTGTTTCTCCGACTCGGCGATGACCGAGTCGGCCCACTTCCCCTCGATCTCCTGCACGGCGGGGTCCTTGAGCGAGGGCGACGTCGCGTCGATCGCGGCGATGGCCTTGTGCGCGCCTTCGAGGTCCCCGCCCTCCGCCAGCTTCTTCGCCTGCTCGAGCTGCGGCTTGCCGGGGTCTTCCTTGACGGCTTCGGATGCGCTCGCCGTCGGCTCGGTCTTGCCGCCGTTGTTTTTCGTCGCGACGTACGCCGCGGCCGCACCGACACCCACGACGCCGAGCAGCGCTCCGACCCCGACCATGCGAAGGATGCTGGAGCTCGACGAGGGCTTGCGGGCCGGCGCCATGAGCGCCGGGTCGAGACCGGTGACGGCGGGGAGCATCTGCCGCGTGTCGAACCCGGCGCGGAAGATCTTCCCGGCGCCGACGAAGCGCAGGCGCACGTCGCCCAGCTCGAGCGCGTCCCCGGCCTCGATGAAGCCGCGTCGAACCTCCTGCCCGTTGATGCGGATGCCGTTGGCGGAGCCCTTGTCGATGATCTCGTAGCGGCCGTTGCCCACCGCGAAGAGCTCCGCGTGGAAGCGGCTCACCGAGCTGTGGTTGACCGAGACGTCCGCGTCCTCGCTCCGGCCCATCGTGAAGTGGTCCTTGTCGAGGAAGAACTCCTGTCCGGGCTGGGGGCCGACGACGACGACCAGGCGGTCCGGGCGGTGGTGGGGGGGGAGCTGGACCTGCTGCTGCGCCGTGGGAACGGCGGAGCGCGCGTCGTCCTGGATCTCGAGGCGGTAGTCGCCGAGCTGGACGACGTCCCCATGGCCGACGTGATGGACGTCCGCGACGCGCTCGCCGTTGACGAACGTGCCGTTGTAGCTCGCCAGATCTTTGACCAGCCAGCCTTGGCCGTTGCGGACGAGCACGGCGTGCTTGCGCGAGATGTTGCGATCGGTGAGACGAATGGCGTTCGCCTCGTCTCGGCCGACCGAGTACTCCTCGTGCGCGAGCTGAAGCGAGACCTGCTTCTGCTCGTCGTCCTCTATCGTCAGCTTCCACATGGGAGGCAGGGGGAAGTCTAGTCGCTAGCGCCTACGCGGCGAAAGGGGTGGAGAAAGGCGGCGAGCGCCGCGGGGTTTCGGGTCTGGAGCCAGAGGCGACCCTGGCCCGAAAACTTGCAGACCAGCCCTTCGCCGCTGAAGAAGAGGCTCTTCAGGCCGCCGAGCTTCTGCACCTCGTACTTCAAACCTTGCGAGAACGCGACCATGTGGGCGTTGTCGCAGACATAGCCCGGGTAAGTCGTGCCGATGTCGATGGCGTGGAGCCCACCGTAGGTGGCGAACCAGACTGGTCCGTGTCCGTATGCGCGGAGCAGGAACAGGCCACCGGCGAAGAAGCCTCGCGCCCCTTGCCACTTCGTGTCCAGCATCACCGACGGGACCGAGGCGAGGTAAGCTCCGGATTGGAGGAATAGCTCCATCCCGGGCTCGAGGTTCACGCACTCGATCGTCCCCTCGGCCGGCGGCGCGATGAAGAGCGTCTGGTTCGGGCTCGTCGCTGTGAACGTGTTCTGGAACAGGCTCTCGCCCCCGAGCACCCTCCGCTTGAGCGCGCTGCCGAGCCCGCCCTGGAGGTTCGTTTTCATGTCGATGGCCGAGTCACGCGCGACCATCGCGCCGGCCTCGGTGATGATGGTCTCACCGGGCTGATCGAAGGTGACTCGCAGGAGGCCGAAGTCGGGGTTGTGCCGGATCTCGCTTCTCACGGGTCCCTCAGGCGTCTCTCGCGGGGAGGAGCGCGCCGACGGCGGCTCCGTACTCGGATGCGTTGCGCGACTGGACGTAGGCGATGCCCTGGCCCTCGAACGTGCAGACCAGCCCTTCGCCGGAGAGGATGGAGGAGACCCAGCCCGATCCGCTCCGGCCGACCGAATATTTGAGCGTCGCCTCCCAGGCGACGAGGTGGCCGGTGTCGATGACCATCCCGCCGTCGACCTGGACGGCCTCGATGGCTCCGAACGAGCCGAGCACGAGCTGGCCGGCGCCGCTGGTCTCGAGGATGAAGAAGCCCGCGCCGGAGAAGAAGCCCTTCGCGGAGGACTTGGTCTGCACCGCGACCGACGGGCTGCAGGCGACGTAGGCGCTGTTCTGGATGCACCACTGCCGCGCGCCCACGTCGACCGCGACCATGTCGCCGCAGAGCGGCGTGGCGAACAGGACCTCGCCTTGGGCCCCATGCGCCGTGAACGTGTTCCGGAAGAACGACTCTCCGCCGAACATGCGCTTGAGGCCGCTCATGATGCCGCCGGACTGCGTCTCGACGACGACGTTCGTGCTCATGCCGACCATCGCGCCACTGTCCGCGACGACGGACTCGCCGGGCCCGAGCCAGATCTGCGCGAGCGTCTGCGAAGGTTTGTAGAGGAGGTTCACCTGCATGATCGTGCGCTCACGGAAGGACCCGCCCGAGCCAGGTGACGAGCGCGCCCGGGTTGCGGGACTGGACGAGCACGCGGCCACGGCCGTGGAACTCGCACACGAGGCCCTCCCCGGACGCGACGAAGCCCATGACTCCACCGCCCGCCGTCCGGATGCCGAACGTGAGCGTGGGATCGAACGCGACGAGGTGCCCGCTGTCGACGACGTAGGTGCCGTCGACCTCGATCTCGTCGATCGCTCCGTAGCTGGTGATCCAGAGATCGCCGGTGCCCGACGCCTCGATGAAGAAGGCGCCCTCCTTCGCGAGCAGGGCTCGCAGACCTCCCCACCGGAGCTTGAGATCGACCTCCCCCGCACACGCTACGAACGCGCCCGCGGAGAGCACGATCGAGCTCTGGCGGAGCGGCATGTGGCGGATGGCGCCGCTCATCGCGGGCGCGAGCCACACCCACCCGCCGGTCCGGGACGAGAAGTGGTTCACGAAGAACGTCTCGCCGCCGACCATCTTCCGCAGCAGCGCGATGAAGACGGCCTTGAGCTTCGCCCAGGCGCCGGCGCCCCGGCCCGCGTTGAGCTTCACCTCCATCGCGACGGTGGTGGAGCGGGCCACCATCGTGCCGGCCTCGGCCACCAGCACCTCGTTCGGCGCGAGTCCGACCTGGAGCAGCGGGAACGACGGCTCGTGTTTGACGATGTGGTCCATGGCCGTGGCGGGGAGGCATCACCCCATACACCGCCGTTTTCGCCATGGCAAAAGCCGCTCGCCAGCGGCGGCGCTCAGGCGCCGAGGCGCGCTCCGAGCATGTCCGAGACCTCCTCGGGTTGCTCGTGGCGGAAGCGCTCGCTGGTGCGAACCGTCACGACCGGGACGGAGGCGCCACGCACCACCTTCTCCGCCACGCTGCCGAGGAGCAGGTGCACGAGACCGGTGCGGCCGTGGGTCCCGATGATGATGGCGTCGGCGCGCCTCAGCTCGGCCTCCTCGATGATGGTCTCGGCGATGTCGCCGATGGCGACGGTCGTCGCCACCGAGAGCCCTTGGCCGCGGAGCCGCTCTGCCTGGGATTCGAGCCGTTTGGTGACGTCGTGGCCGACGTAGTCGCGCAGCGGAACGGTCTCGGCGACGCCCTCGATCCGGGCGAGATCCGAGCCCGGCAAGCTGAGCGGGGCCTCGGCCACGTGGAGCAAATCGAGCGTCGCGTCGAACTCGCGCGCGAGCTGGACGGCAAGCGCGAGCGCGCCCTCCGAGCAGGCAGAGAAATCGACAGGGACCAGCAGGCGCTTCCAGTTCATGCCCCGCCGAGTGTGCACGCGCCGTGCCCGTGGCCGCCCCTCTGTTCGATCTCTCGCTCTATCTGGAGACCAGCATTCCGAGGAGCGCGATCGAGCCTACAGCCCCAGCGGCCCACGCGAGGTACTGCGCGACCTCCGTCAGGCCGATCGAGCTCGCGTAGACCGCGCCCGCGCCAAGGGCCACCGCGAGGATGACCTGCGCCAGCTGTCGTACGCTCGACGCGATCGAACCGGCGGCCTTCGAGAGATCGCGGACCTTCACCTCGGCCTCGCCCCGGTTGGCCCGCATCAGGTACTTGCGAAGGTCGTCCGGCAGCGTGACGGCCTTGAGGGCCATGTCCTTCGCGGCTTCGAGCGCGACCTGGGCCCAGTCGCGGTTGCCGAGGACGAACTTCTGGACGTACGGATGAATGATCTGGACCGGGTGCATCTCGGCGTCGAGCTCGGTGCAGACGCCGGTGAGGAGCAGGAGCGTGCGCTCGAGGTAGACCCAGTCCCGCGGGACGTGGAAGGCCTCCGACAGCTCGCGGAGGCCGATGTCCATCCTCCGAAGGCTCATCAGACTCTCGATCCCTTTCTGCGGATCGAGCTTGATGTCCTTCAGGTTGAAGCTCTCGAGCTTCACGTCCTCCTGGAAGCGCTGGTGGAAGAACTCGACCACGCGCTCGCTCACGTCCTCCGTCGAGCCGCGCGCGATGAAGCCCATCTTCCGGAGCGCGCGGATGAGGCGGTCCGTGTCGCGGCGGATGACGCCCTCCACCAGCTCGGGGATGCCCTCCTTCATGTCGCGCGAGAGCTCGGCGACGGCCCCGAAATCGAGGAGGACGAGCTCCCCTTTGGGGCCCGCGAGCACGTTCCCGGGGTGCGGATCGGCGTGGTAGATGCCGTCCACGAAGATCATCTGGCAGAAGGTCTCGACGATCTTCCGGGCGAGGGCCTTGCGATCGATGCCGGCCTCGTCGAGGCGGCGCAGGTCGCCGACCTTGATACCCTGGACGAACGTGGTGACGAGGACGCGCCGGGTCGAGCGGTCCGGCACCGGGGTGGGGAACACGATCGTCGGGTCCCCCGCGAAGTTCTTGGCGATGCGCTCGATGTTGCTCGCTTCGCGCTCGAAGTCGAGCTCCTCCTCGATCATCGCCTTCACCTGCCGGTAGTAGACGTCGAGGTTCTTGGCGGGAAGGAATCGTGACACGATTGTCATGATTCGACGGATCGTGCGGAGGTCGAGCTTGACGATCTCGTCGATGTTCGCGTGCTGGACCTTCACCGCCACGTGGCGGCCGTCTTCGAGGACGGCCTCGTGTACCTGGCCGAGCGAGGCGCTCGCGAGCGGCTCTTCGTCGAACCGCGAGAACAGCTCGCTCATCTTGCGCCCGAGCTCGCCTTCGATCCGCTCCTTGATCTCGGCGGTGGGGCGGGGGGGGACGCGGTCCTGGAGCGAGGCGAGCCCGTCGCGGAACGGCGCAGGGAGGAAGTTCGCGAGGACGCTCAGCAGCTGGCCGACCTTGATGAAGAGCCCTTGCAGGTCGACGATCGTGAGCATCACGCGGCGCGCGTTCTTCGCGTGGATGACCTCGAGCCGCGCCTCCAGCCAGGCCTCCTTGAAGAAGCGGCCCCAGAAGAACGTCCAGAGGTAGCTCCCGAGGACGAGGAACGTCGTCCAGTAGGCCCGAATGAACCGATAGCTCTGCAGCGGCGGCCTGCGCGGCGCGAGCGCGCTCGCGTTGTGCTCGGCGAGCGGCCGCTCGCTCGTCACGGCGGGCCGCGCGAGCGATCTGTCGGGGACCTGCGCCGTCACCGACCGAGCTTACCCGCGCTCAAGCGCAGTGAACATCCCGTCGTACGCCGCCGGTCGCGCTTCACGGATCGCGACGTGAGCGCGCGTCGGGTGCACGCGGTTCGTCAGCAAGACACCGGCGAACTGCGCGTCGGGATCGATCCAGAGGCTCGTCCCGGTGAAGCCGAGGTGCCCGAACGTCCGCGGGCCCAAGCGTGAGCCGGAGCTCGGGCTTGCGTCGCTGCGCCCGTCGAACCCCGCGCGGAGCGTCCCGCCTGGCCGAGCGCGCACGAGCGGCTCGAGGTCACGCGGCCCGAGCCAGCCGTCGTCGCTCCCGAGCGCGCGCAAGATCGCCTCACCGATCGATAGCACCGACGGGGCGTCTCCGAAGAGGCCGGCGTGTCCTGCGAGCGCGGCGTCGAAGAGCGCCCAGGCGTTCTCATCGTGCACCACGCCTCGAACGACGCCGCCGCGAAACTCGACGTCTTCGGTCGGCGCGACCTCCGCGTCGAACGAAGGGAGCTGCGCGCGCATCTGTCGCGCCGACCCGACGCGGTCGGCGAGGCCCAGCGGCGCGGTCACCTCGCGGGTGACGACCGCGTCGAGCGGCTCGCCGCCGCGGGCCTCGACGGCCAGCCCGAGCAACAGATAGCCCATGTCGCTGTAGATCGGCGGGAAGCCCTCCGCCGGAGCCGGCCCTTCGCACTCGGGCCTCCGGCTCTCGGCGGCGCGGCGGATCGCCTCGGCCTTGTCGACCGGGTGGCCTTCACGCAAGGGTGCGAACAGCTCGATGTGGGCCGCGAGGCCGGAGCGATGGGCGGCGAAGAGCTCGACCGGGACGCGCCCCGCGAACGTCCCTCGCAGGTCCGGCAGGACCTCCTCCAGGGGCTCGGACAGGGCGATGCGCTGCTGGCGGACCAGGCGCGCGAGGGTGAGCGCCACGACGGGCTTCGTGACCGAGGCGAGGTCGAACGGCGTCCCGACCGAGGCGGGGCGAGCCGAGCCCGGCTCGAGAGCCCCCGAGGCCCCGAGGCCGCAGCGGCCGCGAAACGACGCCGCGATCGCCGCCGCCGGCGCCGCGCGGAACCGGTCGACCACGAGTCGGGCGACGTCCGAGAGGTCGACGGAGGGGCTGCGGGGCATGCCGGTCGTCCTACATGTACCCCGCCCGCGAGGCCAAGCCTCGTACGTGGCTTTTGACCCTTCTCGCCGCCGCCGCGTATCCTCGCCCTCTCAGGACACATCATGAGCGAGTTCGCTTGGGAAGCGCGCGGCCGCATGGGCGAGCTGCGCAAGGGCACGATGGAGGCCGAGAACGAGGCGGCCGTCCACCAGCGTTTGCGCGCTCAACAGCTGAGCCCGACGAAGGTCTCGAAGAAGCTGAGCCTGAACTTTCAGCTTGGAACGGGCGTAGACGCAAAGGACCTGGTCAAGTTCATCCGTCAGTTCGCGACGATGATCGACGCCGGTCTTCCGCTCGTTCAGTGCCTCGAGATCCTGGCCAATCAGGAGCAGAACAAGTTCTTCCAGGCGACGCTGCGCGACATCAAGTCGACGGTCGAGCAAGGCTCCACGTTCAGCGACGCCCTCCGCCGTCACCCGAAGATCTTCGACGAGCTGTTCACGAACCTGGTCCAGGCGGGCGAGATCGGCGGCATCCTCGACAGCATCCTCAACCGCCTCGCTGTCTACATCGAGAAGCGCGTCAAGCTGGCGAGGCAGGTGCGCGGTGCGCTGACGTACCCGAGCGCCGTCATCGTCATCATGGTCATCGTCATGACCGTGCTCTTGACCTGGGTCATCCCGGCCTTCGAGTCGATGTTCGCGGAGTTCGGCGCGAAGGACGCGCTCCCCTGGCTGACGAAGATGGTCATCGCGACCTCCAAGGGCTTCGTCACCATGTTGCCCTTGATCATCGTCATCACCATCGCCGTGGTGGTCGCGTCGATCATGTTCTACCGCACGCGCCAAGGAAAACGGGCGGTCCATCGGGTCATCCTCAAGCTCCCGATCATCGGCAACGTCTTGCAGAAGATCGCGGTCGCACGCTTCTCCCGAACGCTCGGCACGCTCCTCGGGTCCGGCGTCCCCATCCTCGACGCGCTCGAGATCGTCGCGAAGACGGCGGGCAACCTCGTCATCGAGGAGGGCCTGCTCTACGCGAAGCAGCGCATCTCCGAAGGCAAGAACCTCGCTGACCCCTTGAAGGAGGTCAACGTCTTCCCGGGCATGGTCGTGCAGATGGTCGCGGTCGGCGAGCAGACCGGCGCGCTCGACACGATGCTCAGCAAGATCGCCGACTTCTACGAGGACGAGGTCGACGTCGCGGTCGCCTCGCTCACGTCGCTGCTCGAGCCGATCCTCATGGTCATCATCGGCGCCATGGTCGGCGTCGTGCTGGTCTCGATGTATCTCCCCATCTTCGAGCTGGCCGGCAAGATCAAGGCGGAGTGACCAGCGAGGTGCCTGCGCCGTCCGGGCGTGAGCCCGACAGCGCGTCATCCGAATTGGTCCGGAGGCTGACGCGAATGGCCGCCTTGCGGCTGTTCGTGCTCACGCTCTTCCTCGCGTTCATCACGCTCGTCTACCTGCGAGGCCAGACGGGCGGCTATTCGTCCACGATCGCCTTCATCTCGGTGGCGGTCGCCTACGGCGCGTCGGCCGTCTACGGGTTGCTCCTCCGTTCGGGGCGGATGCCGCAGCGGGTCGCGCTCGTCCAGCTCGTGACGGACCAGCTCATCTGGACCGCGCTCATCTACGTCACCGGGGGCGTGACGAGCGGCGGCGTGTCGCTCTACGGCCTGACCTGCCTGGTCGGCGCGACCGCGCTCGGCACGCGAGGTGGGGTCGTCGCGCTGGTCTCGGCCTGCCTCGCCTACGTGGGCCTGGCCATCGGCCTCAACCAGGGGCTGCTCCCCATCCCGCCCGACCAGCTCCCCGGCGTCTACGTGACGACCTGGGGGGACACGGCTTACCCGATGATCGCGAACTTCGTCGCGCTCTCGACGGTGACGGGCCTCGCGAGCTACCTGGCCGAGAGGCTGCGCACGGCAGGCGGCGACCTCGAAGAGGCGCGCGCGAGGGCGGAGCGTGCCGAGCAGCTCGCCGCGCTCGGGCGACTCGCTGCCGGCCTGGCGCACGAGATCCGAAACCCACTCGGCTCGATCGCCGGCTCGATCGAGCTCCTCGGCATGAGCCCGGCGCTCAGCGAGGAAGATCGCCGGCTCTGCGGGATCGTCCAGCGAGAGGCGGGACGGCTGAACGATCTGGTGGGCGATATGTTGGAGCTCGCGCGCCCGAGGCCGCCTGCCCTCGGCGAGGTCGAGGCCGTCGGGCTGGCGAAAGACGTCGTCCTCCTCGCCTCGCAGTCGGGGCGTGGCACGGACGTTTCCGTCAGCTACGAAGGCCCGGACGAGCTGCGCCTCAACGCCGACGCGGCGCAGGTGCGGCAGCTCCTCTGGAACCTCGTCCGCAACGCCGTGCAGGCGAGCTCACCCGGCGACGAGGTCCGCGTCCGGCTCGCCCGCGACGAAGGCGGCGCCATCCTCGAGGTGTCCGACGCGGGCCCGGGTATCCCCGAGGAAGCCAAGCGGAAGCTCTTCGACGCGTTCTTCACGACCCGATCACACGGCACCGGGGTGGGCCTCGCGGTCGTGAAGCGCATCGTCGACGACCACGGCTGGACCATCCGGGTCGAGAGCATCGACGGACGAGGCGCGACGTTCAGCGTGTTGATCCCGAAGGCCGGGCTTGCCCAGGCCCGGAAGAGTCGACCCGCGGAAGCCTGATTCCCGCGTCGTCGAAGAGGTCGGGGTCGAGCCTCAAGGAGGCGTCGGGCAGCAAATTGACGCGACCCGGGTCGATCGCGACGTTCACGTCCCGCGCGCTCGCGGAGCCCGTCACGGGCGTAGAACTGCGCGAATCGCATGCAAGAAGCAGGATCGCGACGGCCGCAGCCCCGGGTGAATAGGGGCTGGATTTTCTTCGTCGACGTACTAGCAACTGTCCCGACTCCTACCCGAACAAGAGGCCCTTCGTGATCTCGCTTCGACGCACGTTCCTGTCCCTCGTTTCGGCGCTCGTCCTCCTGGCCGCCGTCCCGGCGTTCGCCGGCGCCGCAAAAGACGCGGTGAAGGCCAAGCAGGAGGAGCTCTTCAAGCTGCTCGAGAAGGAGCAGGAGAACAAGAAGAAGATCGCCGCGATCTTCGATGATTGGCTCGACTACGACGAGATCGCCAAGGCCTCGATGGGCGATCAGTGGGACAAGCTCACGGACGCCCAGAAGAAAGAGTTCACGGGGCTCCTCAAGCAGCTCGTCACGGCCGCCTACGACAGGAACATGAAGAAGGTGCTGCCGTTCCGGATCGACTACCCGGGGGAGGAGTCGAAAGGCGACGGCAAGACCCTCGTGAAGATGGTCGCCACGCACAAGACCGACGACCGCGCCGACCCCATCAAGATCGATTTCTTGGTCCGGGAGAAGGGCGGCAAGTTCAAGATCATCGACATCATCCCGGAGGACGTGTCGACGGTGGAGAGCTACCGGTCGCAGTTCGTGAAGATCTACAAAGAGAAGGGTTACGACGCCCTCATCCAGAAGCTGAAGGACAAGATCGCCAAGGGTCAGTGAGCGCGCTTTTTTACGCCCCGTCGTGCCGCTGATACGATCGGCCCGATGATATCCGGCGCACGGCGCGCCAAGACCCCCAGCCTGCGGCAGCCCCGCTCCGCCCCCGAGCCCCCCGACCGCGGGGGCCCGGTCGCGGCGGGGCTGCGCCTCGCGCTCTCCCAGGGCAGCCTGGGCATGGAGCTCGGTGGGGTGGTCCGCCTCGGCCCCCTCGAGGTCGACGATCTCGCGGTGCGGCTCGACGACCTCCGATTCCCGCTCGACCTCTCGGGAGGGGTCTCACGGTTCCGTCATCGTCGAGGCACCCTCGTCCAGGGCGCCGTCGCCGTCGACCTGACCGCGCTCGCCCGCTACCTCGAGCCGCGACTGCGTGGACAGCTCGGCGCCGGTCGGCCCGTGGCCGTCACGTTGGCGGTGGAGCCCTCCGCGCTGGCCGTCGGTCTGACGAGCGGGGGAGCAGCGCTCGCGTTCGACGTCGTCCTCGCCCCGCTCGAGGGAGACCTGCGCTTCCTCGTCGAAGAGGCGCGCGGGCTCGGCCTGGACGGGCCGGCGCACGTGCTGGCGATGCGCGCCGTCGGGGTCGCGCTCAAAGGGTGGGCCGAACGAAGGGGCGGCGCCTTCGTGGCGCGCGAGCCGCTCCGAGAGATCGCGCGGCACGTGTTGCCCGACCTGGGGGCGCGCGCGCCGTCGAGCCGCGGGGTGATCCTTTCCCTCGAAGAGCTCGCCGCGACGCGGCTGCGTGTCGTCGGCCGGAGCAGCGGCGCACCTCCGGCGCCGACGAGCCGCGCGATTCGCGCGATCGAAGCGGCGGAGCTCGCGGCCGAGGCGGACGACGCCGCGCTCGCGGGCGATCTCGAGGCGGCGCGCGCCGCGTACCTCGGCGCGCTCGAACGCGCGCCGAAGCACCTGGAGATCGCGATGCGTCTGGCTGCGCTCGACCAGGCGGCCGGCGATCGCGCCGAGGCTGCGCTCGCCACGCTCGCCGACGTATCGGGCGCGGCGAACGCGGGGCTGCTCGGGAGCCTCGTCCTCGAAGCGGTCGGCGAGCCGGAGGCCGCGTACGCCGCCGCCGCGCGCGCCGCGGCCGACGAGACGTTCGGCCCGCTCGCCGGGCTCGCCTGGCTGCGCGCAGCTCGCCTCACGGAAGATCCGCGCGCGCGTCGCGACGCGCTCGACCGCGCGCTCGTTCGAGCGCCGTCGCTCGAGGCGGCTCGGTGGGAGCGCCTGCGCGCCCGGCTCGCGTCCGGCGATCTGAGGGGCGCCCTGGGCGACGCGCAGCACGTCGAGGCGGCCGTCCCCGCCTCGGAGCGCTTCGAGGCCTGCCGGCGCGTGGCAGAGGAGCTGCTCCGTCGCGGGCACTTGCCCGAGGCGCAGACCTGGTTCGAGCGTTCGCTCAGGCAGAAGCCCAAGAGCGCGGCGGCGGTGCTCGGCCTCGCGCGCACGCTCCGCGATATCGGCAAGGCGCAGCGCGCCCTCGATCTCTTCGCTCGCGCGATCGAGCTCGAGGAGTCGAACCCCGATCGAGACCGCTCGCCCGATCTCGAGCTCGCGCGGCTCCTCGCGACCTACGTGGACGACCGCCCCGCCGCCATCGCGCGAGTCGCGCAGATCCCGCAGGACGTGGCGGCCGCACCCGAGGCGCGCCTGGCCGAGGCGACGTGGCGCGCCGAGATCGGAGATCGCACCGGCGCGAGCCGCGCCGCCGCTCGGCTGCGGAGCCTCGTCGAGAGCCGAGAAGCCACCGCGTCTCGGGAGGAGACGCGTTCGCTCGCCGCCGCGTTGCGAGAGCTCGCCAAGCTCGAAGAGCAGCTCCTCGACGATCCGCGCGCAGCAGAGCGAGACCTCGCGCTTGCGGTGCGCCTCGAGCCGTCGAACCGTGAGGCGTCGCGCGAGCTTCGGCGCATCGCGGGCGCCGCAGCCGCGTCTCCGCCTCCGGCCGAGCCTCTGCCACGGGCCGAGCCTCCGCGCCCGGCGCCGCCGGTGATCGCTCCTCCGGCCGCCGAGACCCTCGCGCCGACGTCCGAGCCCGAACCGATCGACGACGAGCTCCTGGTCGATCAGTTGACCGAGCGGCTGCGCGCGGCGCCGTCAGACCGAGACAACGCGGCGCGCCTGGCCGAGCTGCTCGAGAGGCTCGGGCGCGACATGGAGCTCCTTGCGCTCGTGTCGGGCCAATACGAAGAGTCCGAGGGGCCCGACCGTGCCTTCTTCGAAGCCGAACGAGACAGGGTGCTCCGCCGCCTCGCCGAGACCGCGCGCCGAGAAGGTCGCGCGGACGAGGCGGCGCTGTACGAGTCGATGGTCTCGCGCGCCTGAGGCAGCGATCTACCGAAGCCGCTCGTCGAGGCGGCCGGTGCCCTGGCCGCCCGGCCGCGAAGGCTTGGCCGCGGCGGCAGGCGAGCCGGTGAGCGTTCCCCAGTAGGTCTGGAACGCAGGCTCCACCTTGAGCATGCGCTTGTCGCGCGCGCCGAAGAACTTGTGCGTGTACGGGCACCCGCTCGACGTGGCCTTGAAGGTCTTCTTCTCGACGAGCTTGGCGGTCTTGGCTTCGTACGTCGCGACCTCGATCTCGCCGTCGTGGATCTCCAGCACCTTGCCGCCGGTGAAGTCGCAGTCGGCCTTCTTCTTCATCGGCTTTCCGGTGACACACGTGACCAGCTCGTATTTCGTCACGTCGTCGTCGAAGGGCTCTGTGGGCAGAAGGCCGTCCGGCATGTCCTCCCGGGTGAAGCTCTGTTCTGCCGTCGGGAAGTACACCAGGTGTGCCCCTCGCTTGTTGTCGCCGGGCTTGTAGGCGGCGGCCTGAGGGATGGGGCTGCCCGAGCAGACGGCGTCGAGATCGAAGCGGCTCGCCTTCGGCAGCGCGACGCCGTCGGGCTCCAGCGGGAGCAACGCAGAGACGACCTTGGGGACGTAGTCGGCCCCCTGGAAGTGGCTGCCTGTCACCGAGCTCGCGCACTTCTCGGTGCGGTTGTCGAGATCGAAGGTCTCCTCCTTCAGCACCTTGCCCGTAGCCGCCTCGAGGATCCGAAGCTGGTGGGTCATGTCGAACACCTCCACCTGGGCGCCGTAGTAGTTGCAGAAGAGCGGCTTGCCTTTGCGCTTGAGCTCGACACACGCGACGAGCTCGACGTCGGCGGTGTCCCCGTCCTTCGCGATGAGCCCCGTGAACCGCTCCGCGCCTCCGTCACGCTTGAACGAAGGAGTCTTCTCGTCCAGGTACTTGCGAAAGACCGCGACCTTGCTCGGGCTGGTGCCCTTCTTGTACTTCTTCGCGCCCGGAAACGGCTCGCCGCGCTCGCAGAGGTCGACGTAGCTGTCGATGGTCGTCGCGGTGCGAGGAGGCGGTTCGTATTTGTAGGGAGGCGGGGCGCTCCCTCGGTGCGCCGAGTCCATGGCGAGGGTGACGCCGCCGGCCAGGACGCCGAGCCCGGCGATACCGAGTGTGGCGAACCCGGCGCCCTTGTGCTTGCGCCCCAGCGACTGGAGGCCCGCAACCGCGGCCGCGATGCCCGCGATCGCCGTGACCGCCAGGAGGCCCAAGACGATCTCCCCCACCGCGCGACCGCCGAGCATCCCCAGGTAGAAGAACAGCGAGACGCCCGCGAAGGCGGTCAGCACCGCGACGGGGATACCCCAGCCGGGCGCAGGCCGAAGAGCGGCGCCCGGCGCCGCGCCGCCCGCGGGAGGTGCAGGCCACGCTTGCCCCCAGCCCGCTTGTCCGCCCGCTCCAGCGGGATGCATCGGTGCGCGACGAGCGTTGTCGAAGTCGATCCGTTGGACGCCCAAGATTCCGACCATCACCTGGCGTCCATCGGCCGTGTTGACGGACCAATCCCGTTGTCCGAGCGCCAGCGCATAGCCGCGATCGTGGTTCCACGTCGTCTGCTGGCCCGCTCGCACGGGGCCGTCTTCGGCTACGCCCGTGCCGGCGTAGTAAGAGGGAACGCGCCCGCGGAGCCTCGTCCCGTCGACGAGCTCGACGTCGGCCACCGACCACATGACGTCGAACGACGTCGCCGGCGGATGAAACGCGATGGACGCGAGCTCGCTGAACGCCAGATCGAGCAGCTTGGCGCCGTCGTAGAAGGGGAGGGTCGCGCCGGTGAGCGCGTCGGAGTCCGCGATCGACGTGAAGCGCTCCGCGGCTCCGCCGACACGCGTGATCGTCCCGGAGGTCGCGGGTGTCAGAGAAGCCACCTCTGCGAGCGCCGCCCGTGTCGCGTTCGCGTCGCCGCTCGTGTGGCAGGCCGAAGCCTTCATCAACGCGATCAGGTGCGGCGGCGGCATGCCGATCGCCGCGCCCTTGCCGGCGTAGCGGGGGTCGTGTCGCCGCAACGTGGCGAGCTCCTCCGCCTGAGCCGCGGCTGCGAAGGCGCCCATCGGTCCGGCGAGCTGAGGCGCCGCGGCGACCAGCCGGCGCATGGTCTCCTGGGCGGCCTGGAACCGCTGGAGCCGGACCTCCATGTTGAACCGCATCAGGAGTCGGCTCGGATCGGCGGCGGGGCCGTTCGTCTCCTGCTCCAGGCCTGCGAGCGCTCCCAGGAAGTCACCGTTCTCGATGGCTGCTTCTACCGACATCGGCTCGAATGTACGCGCGCAGGCGCCAGACCTGCCTCGGCTTCTGGGCGCCGCGAAGCCTTGGAAACATCGAGCCTTTTCTCCCCGACTCCGGTTGCTCCCTCGGGTCTTCGAGGACGGAGGCGGGCGCGCACCGGAGTTGGCCAGCCGCGGGGGGCCGTGATACCGCGCAGGATCGAGCGCGAGAGGTCTTCGTGAGCAAGCCCGAGCAAAAGCCCATCATCGTCCAGAAGTACGGCGGCTCTTCCGTGGCCGACGTGGAGAAGATCGGCCGCGTCGCGGATCGCGTGGTCGAGGCGAAGCGGCAAGGCTACGACGTCGTGGTCGTCGTCAGCGCCATGGGCAAGACGACGGATTCGCTCATCCGTCTCGCGAACGACGTCGCGGCCCCGGGTGTGGACGTGCCGCGCCGCGAGCTCGACATGCTCGTCTCGACCGGCGAGCGCGTCTCGATGTCGCTCCTCTCGATCGCGATCCAGGCTCGCGGCGAGCCCGCCATCTCCTTCACGGGATCGCAGTCGGGCATCCTCACCAACGACCGGCACTTCGACGCGCGCATCATCGAGGTCCGCCCGCACCGCATCGAGGACGAGCTGCACCGCGGCAGCGTCGTCATCATCGCCGGCTACCAGGGCATGAGCTACAAACGCGAGATCACGACGCTCGGCCGCGGCGGGTCGGACACGACCGCCGTCGCGCTCGCCGCGGCGCTGCAGGCGGAGCGCTGCGAGATCTACAGCGACGTCGACGGCGTCTACTCGGCCGACCCGCGGGTCGTCTCCGATGCGCGCCATTTGCCGGAGCTCGACCACGCCATGCTGCAAGAGATGGCCGAGGGCGGCGCCAAGGTCATCTGCGCGCAGGCGGTCGAGTGGGCGCGCAAGCGCGGCATCACCATCCACGCGCGCTCGACGTTCGATCGCGGCCGCGAGACGGTCATCCTCCCGGCCGGGCAAGCGAAGCCCGGCGCGCGCGCCGTCTGCGCCGAACAGAAGCTCCTCTTCGTTTCTTGGACGACCGCGGACGCCGGCCCGACGCTCGCCGGCCTGCGCGAGACCAACCTCACCTTCAAAGATCTCGCTCAGGGACCACGCGGCGGCAGCGCTCTCGTCCCGCTCCTCAACGTCCCCACCCCGGAGGCGGCCACACGCGCGCTGGCCGGCCGGCTCCCGGAGGCGACGGTCATTGAAAATGTCGGTTCTGTAAGCGTCGTCGGGGACGGGCTCGCCGACTCGGCCGCGCACCTCGAGCGTTTCCTCGGCGCCCTGTCCACGGTCGACATCAAGCCGGTCTCCCTCGCCGGTGGTCCGCTGCGCCTCACGGCCGTCGTTCGCGCCGACGACGTCGCGAACGCGCAGCGCGCGGTGCACGCGGCGTTCCTCGGGTAGCCGTCGCCGCTCAGTGCTTCACCCGCGGTCCGAGCGCGACCAGGCCGCTCGGCCCGACCGCAAACGCGAGATCCCGGGTGGTGTCCCACGCGAGGGCGACAGGCGCGAACGGCGCCGAGCCCACCTCCGAGAGGCCGCGGCCTTCCTCGAACAAGCTGAGCGAGCCGGACTCCGTGGCGAGGAGCAGCGGCGCGTGGGGGCCATCCCCGCAGAATACTGCGGCCACGACGTCGTCGAGGGGCACGGCCGTGCTGCGCGTCGCGCCCGGGCGCCAGACCAAGGTCTGCGCCGAGTCGATCGCAGCGACGGCTCCCGCTGCGCTCGTCACGAGCCTCGCCCCGCGGCCGAGGTGCTCGAGCGGCTCGGGGGCGACCCCGAGATCCTGCCAGTCGCCGTCCTGCGCTCGGAGCGCGAGCACGCGTGCGTCCGCCCCGGTGCCGGCAACCAGGTAGAGCGCGCTCGGAGACGACGCGATCTGCGCGACGTCGGTGCGCGCCACCTCGAAGGCGTTGGTTCGCGCGTCGATCGCGTAGAGGGTGCTCTGGGCGAGCGCCCACGCCCGACCTGCCGCGACAGCGAGCGCACGCACGTTCGGGAGCGCGATGGCGAGCACGTCGGGCCCCGAGCCCTCGGCCACGTGGACGCCGCGCGCGGTCGCGAACAGCACGCGCGGCCCGAGCCAGGCGCAAGCGCTCGCGGCGTCCGCCAGGGGACGAGAGCGCGGCGCGATCTCACCTCTGCCGATCACGACGAGCGCCTGTCCGGCGGCCGCGACGCTGCCGTCGCTCGCGACGACGCAGCCGAGCGCGCGGTCGAAGCCGAACGCCGCGGTCTGCTCCCACGTCTCGCCGCCCTCGCTCGCGAAGCCCAGCTGCTTCAGCATCTCGTCGAGCTCGAGCTCGCCCTCGGCGTCGGCGTCGAGCTCGGGCAGCTGGTCCTCGTGCAGCTCCCCTTCCGTTCCGTCCGACGTGCCCTCCGCGCCGCCGTCGTCCGGCGAGCTCGGCAGAAGGTCCTGCAGGAGCTCGTGATGATCGTTGTCCACAGGTCCGTCGTCGACGAGCGAGCCGTGCACCTCGTCGAAGAGCGCGGGCTCCGCGTCGTCGTCGGGCAAACCCTCGAGGCTGTCTCCGTGCGAGACGGTGTGGTCGTCGCCCACGAGCTCGCCGATGTCGAGGTCTCCCGCGGCTGCGTCGTCCGTGCCGCCGTGCTCGTCACGGACGTACAGCTCGTCGTGGTCGTCGGTCTGGCTCGGTCCGACGTCCTCATCGGCCGGCTCGCTCGGAGGCAGCGCCGGATCGAAGAGGTCCTCCTCGGACGGCGTGGGGCGCGGAGGAGCCGGTTTGGGAACGGTGGGGCGGCTCGGTCGGCGCAGAACTGACATGGCTTCGTCGCGTCAAGGCTAGATCTCGGGCGGGAGTTTTGCGAACGTGCATTTGCCCTCATGGCGTTGCCTCCGGCCGACAGCGGTGCAAAACCTCGATACGTCCTCCCGGTCGAGGAGGCCGGACGGGGGCTCTACGTATGCGAGATCGAGGTTAGCCCGTTGGATGTCGTGTACGTGAAGAGCGTGGTGGAGGCGAGCGAAGGCCTGGCGAACGTGTTCGCGGAGTCGGGAGGGACGATCACGATCGCAGGCCCGCCCGACAGGGCGGGCGCGGTGATGGAGCTCGCGGAGGACGTCGTCCGCGAGTGTGAGGGCGCGCGCTTCGTTCCGAGAGACCGAGGGCGGTAACCGTGTCGGACGTCGAACCTCGTATCCTCGCCGCCTGGCGCGAGTGGCTGTCTGCCCTCGCGAGCGACCCGGAAGCCGCCATCGCGGCCGCGCACGTCTACGGCGCTCTCTCGGCCGATGGTCGCGAGGCCTGGCTCACCGCGCTCGAGGAAGACAGCCCCAAGCTCGGCGTTCCGAAGGTCGCGCTCTACGCGCCGCTGCTCAGCGTCGAAGCCGACGCGGGTCGCATCGAGCGCATCCGCGCCGCGATGGCGAACGACGTGCCCTCCGTCGACCTCCAGCGAACGATCGCGCTCCGCGGCGTCGCGCCCGACCGCACGCGCATCGCGGTGCTCGTCGCGCCTCTCTACGTCGAGTTCGTCCAGGTGCTCTCGGTCCGGTTCTCCCCGCACTCCGGGTTCGTCTGGGTGCGGCTCGACCCGATCATCCGCGCGGAGGAGGCGCCGACCTCCGGCTACCGAATCGAGGGAATCACGCTCGAGCGAACTCCGTTGAAGCCCGTCGTGGAAGAGCTCGCGCTCGCCATCCTTGCGCAGCGGCGTCATGGCCAGGAGATCCCGCGCTCCATGGTGGGTTTCGCCGGCCTCTTCGACGCCAGGATCGAAAACGAGCCGAGCACGCAGGAGTAGCGTGGCGTGATGACGCCGCGTCTGCTCCTCGGCTCCGGGCTCCTCTTCGGGCTCTCGGTCTGCGCCGCTGGGTGCGCGAGCAGCACGGCATCGCCACCTCCCTCGGCCGGTCGGCCGACCGCTTCCCCTGCGGTGCTGGCAGGCCCTCCCGTGAGCTACGCCTGGACGGACCTGAGGGGGCGGCCGATCTCGACCGAGGCCATGGCCGGCCGCATCACGGTCATCGGGTTCATCGCCACCTACGACGTCCTTTGTCAGGCGCAGGTGCGTTTCCTCGAGAACCTTCATCGTGAGCACGTCCCTCGCGTCAACGTCGCGGTGGTCGTGCTCGAGGCGCCCGAGAACAAGCCGATGGTCCAGGCCTTCGTCGACGCGCTGGAGCTGCCGTTCCCGGTCGCCATGGCGGACCCTGCGACGATCCGAGGGGAGGGGCCCTTCGCGGGGCTGCACCACGTTCCCGCCATCGTCGTCCTCGATCGGGACGGTCGAGAGCGCCTGCGGCACGTCGGCGCGCTCGACAGGCAGGGGCTGGAGGACGCGGTCGTGAAGGTCGAGATCGGCGCGGGGCTGAAGAAGGGCCTTCCGTAGATCGGCGCCGCCCAAGGCGGGCGCCGGCACGTGCTCCTGTTCAATCCGTGTAGCCGGTCATTTTCTCGTAGACGCGCTGCGCGTCGGCAAAGCGGAGCCCCCAGGTGGTGCCGGCCTCGTAGGAGGTGGCTGCACGGTAGTAGCCGCCCTCCGGAAGCTGCGCCGCGCAGCTCCCGCTGCCGCCTTCCTCCGTCCAATGGGGACCAAAGACTTCCCCGCTCGCGCTGATGAAATGGGCGTAGCCGGGAGCGAGCAGCCAGTCTTGGTCGCCGGTGTCGCAAGCGGCCATCGCGTCGCGTGTGAAGTCCAGGAAGGCCCCCTGGTCTCCGACGATGAAACCGGCCTGCGAGCCGACCACCTCGATTGCGCGAAGCGATGCAGCGGTGATTCGTTCTTCCTCGGTCCACGTGAGCGCGTTCGTGTTCGAGCGCTCGACGCGGCCCAGGCGACCACCCTCCCCGACGAACCGAATGCGGCTGGGCGTGAGCTGCGCCGCGTCGAGGAACGCGTCCGTCGCGGAAGCGGGCGCGACGACTGTCCACCCCTCGGTCGAACCCTCGACCAGGCAAGCGACGCCCTTGCCATAGACGCAGACGAGCCGCTCGGTGCCGGGGCTCGGCGCGCACTCGGGATCGTCGGGAGATGCGTTCGTCCGGATGACGCCTCGCACGTCCTCCGGAGGCAACGGCACGGGGGCGAACGCGGCGAGCACTCGGTGGCGCCGAGCTCGGGGCTCGTCACGTCGACGTAGAGCGCGTGCTCCGGTTCCTCGACCGGATCACACGCTGCAAACGGCGCGTTCGGACAACCGGGGGGGCTGGGGGCACAGGTGTCGAAGGGGATCCCGGTGCCGCTGGTCGACGAGGACGTCATGGCGGCCCCGCCTCCGCCCTCGGAGCCGCTCGCGGCGCTCTGGGCCGACACCTCACAGCCTGTGACGAAGCCGAGCAGACCGACGATCCCCCAAGCGCGGTGCATGGCTCGAGCATACGCCAGGGCGGCCCGCGGTGCCGCTCAGAACTGCGCCTTCGCGCCGGTCAAGCCAAACGCCACCAGCTCCTTGGTTGCCTTGGCCTTGTCGAGCTTGCCCTCGTATTTCACGAAGCCGTTGATGGGGACCGAGTCGTGGTAGTAGGCGGTCGCTTTCAGCTTGGAGCCGAGGATGTCTTCTTCGATGGCGCGGACCAGGCAGCCATTGAACGTTCCAGCGCGGACGGTCACGTCCTCCTGCTTGTCACCCTCGAATGACGGCAATCTCAGGTCGCGGAGCATGCGGATCATGCTCGTGCGGACGCCGCTCTCGGGCACGGTGACGACCCCGGTGTTGGTCTTCACGCGGCACTTCTTCACCACCATGGCGTCGGTCGAGGTTCGGTCGCTCAGACCGAGCACGAGCTCCGTCGTCGACTTGGCACCGACGGCGGACTCGTCGACCTCGAGGGTGACAGTGCCGTCATTGTCGACCTGGATGATCCGGTATTCGGTCGTGGCCTTCTCCGGATCCGCCTTCTCGTAGCGGACCCACTGGCCGGCCGCGAGCGCGGGCGGCCCTGCGGGCTTCTTGGGCGCGGCGGGCTCGGAGGCCTTCGCGGTCGGCTGTTGGGTGGGCGCGGCGGTCGCGCTCGGCTTCGCCGAGGCCTTCGCCTCCTCGTCCTTCTTCTTCTTATTCTTCTTCTTGGGCTTGTCGTCGTCTTCCTCTTCTTCGGTCTCGGCCTCCTTCTTCTTCGTCTCCCCGCAGGCGACCAGGAGGGGCAGGCCCAGGAGGAGGGCGTCGAGGGACCGACGGGAGGTTCGAGGGAGCGGGGAGGTGCTCATGGGCACCGAAGGATACGCGAAACCTCCGGCGGCCGAGGCGCCCCGAAGAGACGGGCGGCGGAGCGAGGTGAATCCTTTGTGGCTTCGGAGGCTCCAAGCGACATGCGGACCTTCCTCGCCGCCGCGGTGCTCTGTTGGTCGGGCATCGCCGCCGCCGACGATCCGGTCGTTCCGGCTGTACCTGTGGTGGGCGCACCGTTTGCTGGTTGGCACGAGCACCTCTTCGTCGGCGATCCGGCCGGCACCGTGCGCATCATTCCCACGGCACGGATCCAGGTCGACTATCTCGCCACTGGCTCGGACGCGAGCGACCTCTCGACCACGCTTGGCGTCACGAGCCAGGTCGCGCTGCGCCGCCTGCGTTTCGAGCTCGGTGGTTCCATCCTGACGAGGTGGTCCTTCTTGGCGGGGGTGGAGCTCGGCGAGGCAATCGACCCGGACGTGGCTCCGCTGCCGGCCATCTCGCCGTCCGCCGAAGCTCCGGAGGCGGATCTCGCGCGCCGCGCGCCACCCGACCGGACGACATTCGTGCCGGCCAACGTGTGGATCAACTTCGCCGCGTTCCCGTGGCTCAACTTCCAGGTCGGCCAGGCCCAGACGCCCATCACGTTGGAGAACCAGACGCGGCAGGACTTCCTCCCTCTGCTCGAACGGGCCATGCCCATCCGGAGCTTCGTCGTTCCGGGGGAGAAGGAGCTCGGTCTGACGGTATGGGGCGACATCGACGATCGCCTGATCAGCTACGAGGTCGCGGTGGTGACTGGCGACGGAAAAAATCGGCCGGCCGAGGACCTCGATCCGGACGTGATGGCGCGCGTTCGGGTGCAGCCGTTTCACTTCACCGACTGCGTCGTGCGTCGTGCTCATTTCGGCGTGAGCGTTCGCCATGGTCAACGCGATCCCGAGCGTGTCACCTACGATTACCCGCTCGTCCGGACCGCTCAGGGCTATGGCCTCTGGGACCTCGGCTATCGCGACAGCCGAGGCCGTTTCACCCACGTCATCCCATCCGGCGCGCAGAACCTCGCAGGGCTCGAGATGCGTGTCCCCTTCTGGCGATTCGACTTCCGAGGCGAGGCCTATTACGTCGCCAACCACACGAGAGAAGCGGTGGACGGCTTCCAGGCGACGAACACCGAGCGCCTCGGGACGGTCAGCGGGATGAGCTGGTACGCCCAGCTCGGGCTCTGGGCGTTCGGCGAGCCCTTCCTGACGGAAGCGCCGGGCTACATTCGCCCCCGCACCGTCGACTTCGACAAGACGCCCCGGACCGATACGGCGCTCGAGCTCGCGTTTCGGCTCGCGCGGGTGCGAGCGGAGTACGACGGGGCATCACGGGGCGGCGACTACGATCCGAAGACACCGCGCCCGACCTCGGTCAGCGACAGCCTCGGGAGCGTCTGGGAGATCGGCGCCGCCGTGCGGGCATGGCAGAGCTCGATGGCGAACGTCGGCGTCGCCTACAATGTCTACTACGTGCCGCAAGCCGGCGCGTCGCTCGACAACCTCGCGCGTGTCCCCGAGACCATCGCCGGTGATCCCGAGGCGGAGCTGCACCATGAGCTCACGACCCGGGTTGCAGTGGCGTTCTGAACGGCGACGTCACTGCGCTTCCGGCATGCAACGTCGCCGTGTTCGCCGACGCACGGGCGGACGCCGCGACGCGTTTCTCCCCCGCCGCGAAAATAGTTGAGCCGTCTGCGCCTCGGGGGGCAGCCTGAGGGTGTGACCCGTCCGACCTCGGACCCCCTCGCGCGCCAGCCCCGGAAGGGGGCCGTGGTCCTGCGCGCCTTGCCCGAGCCTTCGGACGAAGCGCTCGTGGAGAAGATCCGACAGGGGGATACCCAGGCCGCGGACTGGCTCTGCCGTCGCTACGCCCCCCACGTCACCCGCATCCTGGCCCGAATCCTCGGGTCGGATCCGGACCTGGTGGACGCAGCGCAGGAGGTGCTCCTGCGCTGCGTGGACGAGATCGGCAAGCTACGCGATCCCAAGGCCTTTCGCGCCTGGGTGACCGCGTTGGCCGTGACCCAGGCCAAGGGCGTGCTCCGGCGGCGCATCCGATGGCGGTGGCTCTTCGGCGAGCGCCTCGAGGCCGACCCCCTCGACGACCGCGACCCCGAGTCGGCCGAGGCCGTGCGCGCCGTGTATGCAACGCTCGGCAAGCTGAACGTGGAAGAGCGGACGCTCTTCGCGCTCCGTTACCTGGAAGGGATGGAGCTCACCGAGGTCGCGGAGGCGATGGGGATGTCGCTCGCGACGCTGAAGCGTCGCCTCGTCGCGACCCACAAGCGCTTCGCAGTCCACGCGGCGGCGCACCCGAGCCTCGAGCGCTGGCTCCAGGGCAGCCGCTTCGACGAATCGGGGGAGGAACGAACATGAGCGAGCCGCTTCGCGAGCTCGGCCGTCTCGTCGCCGAGCACCAGGATGAGACGGTGCTCGGTCCCGAGCTGACGGGAGAGGTCACGCGTGGGCTCGCTGCGCGCCGCGATCGCCGAGCCCGCTCCGCGCGGAAGCGCGCGTTTGGCCTCGTTTCCCTCGCTGCCGCGGCGCTGCTCGTCCTTGTCTGGTTCGTCGGACGCGAGCCGGCCACGCCCGCGCTCGCCGTTCCGGATGAGCTGGTCGCGCCGGCAGCGGAGGTGCCCTATGCCTTCCCCGACGGGACGACCGTCCTCGTGGGAGCGGGCGGTCAAGCCAAGGTGGTGCGCTCGGGCCCCCAAGGGGGCGAAGTCGCGCTCGAGCACGGCAAGATCAGCGTCTCGGTCCCGCCCGAGCGCGGCTTGAATTGGGTCTTCCGCTCGGGCCCCTACCAGGTCGAAGTCCGAGGGACGCGTTTCGATATGGCGTGGGACCCGGAATCACGGGTGTTCGACCTCGAGATGTTCGACGGCAGGGTGCTCGTGACCGCCCCCGGGATGGAGCCACGCCTCGTCGTTGCGGGGCAACGCATCTCGCTGAGCGACAAGTCGAGCGTCGCGCCGCGCCCGCCGGCCTCCGTCGCCGACACCGCGAAGCCGGCCCCGAGCCCGGCACCTCCGTCGTCTTCCGCTGCAGTCGCGAGCGCACGGCCGTCGGCTGCCCCGGCAGACCGGCGGAGCTGGCAGCCGCTCGCATTGGAAGGCAACTACGTCGAGGCGGTGAACGTCGCGGAGGAGGCCGGGTTCGCGTCCACGCTCGCGTCCAGCTCGGCGTCGGAGCTCCTGCTCCTGGGGGATGCCTGCCGGTTCGCAGGAAAGGCTGCGCGGAGCCGAGAAGCGTATGCGGCGGTGCGGGAGCGCCATCCGGGCACGAAGGAGGCCCAGCGCGCGCTCTTTTCATTGGGCGCCCTCGCGTTCCCCAACTCGAGCGCGGTCGCCTCCTTCGAGCAATACCTGTCCGAAGCGCCGGATGGCCCGCTGGCGCCCGAGGCGCTCGGGCGAATCCTCGAAATCAAGAGCCGCGGCGCAGACAATGGCGCCGCGCGGGCGGCGGCCGAACGGTACCTCGCGCGGTTCCCAAATGGCGCGCACAGCAAGCTCGCGAGGAGCGTGCTCGATGAAGCGAGCCCGTGAGCTCGCGGCGCTGGCGGGGCTCTCGGCGTTCCTCGCGTCCGTGACAGCCTTCGCCACCGAGCGTGTCGTCATCGTCGCCGAGCCCGAGAGCCCGGTCATGTCGCGCATGAGCGCCGAGCTCGGTGGCCTGGGGTTCAGCGTGGACGAGGTGCCCAGCTCGGCCGGCGTAACACCCGAGACCCTCGAGCAATGCGCCCAGGAGCAC
>JAEUKE010000021.1 GCA_016794345.1 Myxococcales bacterium | reverse complement strand
CAGCTTCCATTGCGAGCCCGACGGCTCCTTCTCCGACGAGGACGCGCTGATCACGTTCTTCGAGAAGCCCGAGGCGAGCATGCTCACGTCCAGCCTGCTCTCCGACAGCCCCAAGCGAGGCGTGAACCTGGCCTATTACGGGGACTCCGTCGACTTCGTCTCGTCGAACACGTTCGAGAACATCGCGGGCTGCAAGGTCACGACTCCGCGTCCGGAGGTCGGAATCTGTCCCTCGAGCAGCCCCTGCCCCTGACGCCCTGGCCGGCGAGGGTGTCTCGCCTATGCTCTGCGCGTGCCCTCCCCGGCCGATGACACGCAGCGCGCAGCCCAGGCCCTCAGGCGCGGCGACCCGCTCGCTGCGCTCTCGCTTGCCTCGGGTAGGAAGGACGCGCTCGGGCTGGCGGTGCGCGGCGCCGCGCTCGCCCAGCTCGAGGAGCACGAGGAGGCGGAGCGATGCCTCCGCGATGCGACGCGAGTCGCGCGCGCTGCATCTGATTCCCAGACCGCGGCGCGTGCCGAGCTGGCACTCGTCGAGATCGCGCTCGCGAGGCGCGATCTCGCCGGGGCGCGCAGGGGTCTGGCCGCCTGCGAGGGCGCGTTCGGGCGAGACCCCGCGAACGCCACGTTCGTCGCCGTGCTTCGTGCGCGCCTCGAGCTCCTCGGGGGTCGTACGGCTTCGGCGAAAGCGGCGCTGGCGGGCAGGACCGGGGAAAGTGACGCGCTCTCGACGGCCATCATTCGGCTCTGCAGCGCGGAGGTCGCGCTCGCCGAAGGGGACGTCGCCTCGTGCCTCACACGGCTCCGGGAGGCGCGCGCGTCGGCAGAGCGCTCGCGGCATGGCTTCCTTCTCGCCGAGATCGAGGCCGGTGAAGCGCGGCTCCGGGCGCCAGCCGCGCGCGTCGTGCGAGGCGACGCGAACCGCTCGATCGACGTGCTCGAGCTCGCCGCGTTGCGCGGGGTGACGGAGGAGACCATCCTCGACGTACCGAGGAGGCGGTTCCGGGTGGGTGGGCGAGTCGTCGATCTCGCGAAGCGTCCGCTCCTCTTTCGCTTGCTGGAGCTGCTCTCGACGCGGGCGCCCGAGGTGGTGCCGCCCGCGGATCTGGTCGCCACGTTCGGGGCACGACGTGTCAACGAGTCTCACCTCGCCAACCTGCGAGTCGAGATCGGGCGGCTCAGACGTCTCCTGCCGAAGCCGCTCGGGATCGAGAGCTCGGGCGGGGGCTACCGCCTCCTAATAAATGACGAAATTGTCATGATTTATGCGCTCGAGCCGACAGGAGAGGCGGACGTGGAGGCGCTCCTTTCGGACGGGCAGGCTTGGCGTACGGAGGAGGTCGCGCTGGCGCTCGGGCTGGCGAAGCGAACGGCTCAGCGCAAGCTCGGTGGCCTGGAGCGGGCCGGCCGCGTCGTCGCGATTGGGAAGGCTCGGTCGCGGCGGTACAGGAGCGTGGCACGAGGGACCTTCACGCTGCTCTGCCAGCTCTCCGCGATCTGGGCCGGGGGGCAGCGGTGAGCGCCCGCATCGCGCCAGGGATGTTTCTCGCGCGGAGGGAGGCGGGTCACTAGCTTCACGCCAGGAGGAACGTCATGGCGAATCGCGCAAGAGCACACATCACGAAGGAAGTGGACGTGGACGGGGTCGGCGCCGTTCACGGAGTCGAGGCTGCCGGGGGGAAAGTCTGGTTCGCGCACGGAGAGACCGGCGAGGTCGTGGCCATCGACCAGGGCAGCGGCAAGCGGGAGCGCTCGCTGCGAGTCCCCGCGGATGCCGGCGTGGCGTTCGACGGGACGTCGCTGTGGGTCGCGGCCGGCGGTCGCATCCGCCGCGTCGACCCCGAGACGGGGCAGGTCCTCGCCGACCTCCCGAGCCCGGCTGGTGAGGACACGTCTGGCGTCGCGTACCACGCAGGCTCCTTGTGGGTGGGGAGCTACCGCGCCAAGAAGCTCTACAAGCTGGATGCG
>JAEUKE010000228.1 GCA_016794345.1 Myxococcales bacterium | reverse complement strand
AACTGCTGCCTCTGGCTCGCCTCGCCTCTCGCGAGCTACGTGACGGGCGCCGTGATTCCGGTCGACGGCGGTTGGGCGCTCGGCGGCGCGTCGGTCTCGGTCGCCGGGATGAAAAAGGCCCTCATGGGGTGACCGCCGAGGGGCCTCGTCAGAACGAGCCGTGACGTGAGGGCTCGCCGCGTCCCTCCCAGGCCCACGGCTCCTCGCGATCCTCCACGCCGGGCCAGAGCGACGCGAGGAGCTCGTCGCTGGGCGGAGCGCCGATGACGGTCTTGCGCTCCGCGATCGGCGTGTCGAGCAGCGCTTCGAGCGACACCCAGTCGCGGCGAGCTTGGGCGTACGCACGGATGATGCTGCTGCGCGCCGGCATCAGCTCGGGAGCGAGACGGATGGCCTTCTCGAGCATGGGAATGGCCTCGTCGAGCTTGCGACTCGTGCGCGCCCGCTCGCCGAGGAGCGCGAGCTCCGCGGCCGCGACTCGCGCGCTCCCGATCACGTGGAGCTCGTCGTAGTCCTCGTAGATCCTGGCCGAGTCGCCGTGAGGCTTCGTGCCAAGCAAGTACTTCACTCGCACGAACACCGCGTTCGATCCGTCGTGCTCGAGCGCCTCGAGGCGGAGCGGTGGGCACACGCCTTCGAACTGGTAGGAGAGCACGCCCACCTCGGCGACGCGTAGCCAGCCGCTCTTCGACTCGATCTCGATCGAGCCGCACTGCGTCTCGCTCTTCACGTGGCGAATCTTCCGCTTCTTGGTCGGAGCTTCGAGCTTCTTGCCGAGAACGATGGCGCTCTCGATCAGGTGCGGGTCCTCCGGCGACAGCTTCTTGAACGCGTCGAAGTAGCCCGTCGGGTCGTCGACCGTCATGGTCGTGTCCTCGATGCTGATCGACGCGAGCGGAGATCCCTCCTTGTCGGTCGCGAGGAAGGCGTGCCACGTGATGCCGGCGTTCTCACTCCACTGCTCGCTGTAGCGAACGGCGTTCCCCTCGGCGTCGACTCCGAGGAGGCGGATCTCGGAGGTGGAGCTCGAGGGGCAGGCGGAGGCGCCACGCGCCGCGAAGAAGATGCCGAGGACCGAGAGGAGCCAGGTGATGATCGACGGACGCATACCCCCCCGCTACGCCGGGCCGACGACGACCTATTCCCGGAGCTGAGGAGTCGGCTCTGCAGCTCCCTGCAGAGCCGAGTCTGCAGCGGACAACATCCGACAGCGGACTCTCGCGGCGATCTCGGCGCTCCGCTCGGGTACACAAGCTGCAGGGCAAGGCCGACCCATGCCCTTCCGCAACCTTGCTCTGGCTCTCTTCCTCACGACGACCTCGGCTTGGATCTCCGGCTGCGGGGACAGCTCGTACGGAGACGGGGATGATGACGACGGTGTAGGCGCCGGAAGCAGCGGCCCGGGCGCCGGACCGGGCGCCGGCGCGACCACCGGCCCAGGCGGGGATGTGCTGGGCGAAGAGCACGCGGGCGAGTACCACCTCGGTCCGGTCGAGTGGGAGGGGTCGTTCTGGAACGCGTGCGCGCCCTACCCGACCACCATCCAGGCGCTCGAGGGCGAGCTCCTCGCCGGGGTGTCGAACGCCGTGGGCGCGGACGGTAGCCATTGTGATGCGTGTATCCAGATCGATACGGCGCAGGGCAAGACCGTCATCGCGCGGGTGGTCACGTACGGGGAGACGGCGGCGCCCGGCAACATCGACGTGAGCCAGGCCGCCTACGACCTCCTGAACCAAGGCGAGTATCCGAGGACGATGACGTGGCGCCTCGTCTCTTGCCCGGGGAGCGGCCCGCTGCACTACCAGTTCCAGACTGGCGCGAACCCGTATTGGACGAGCCTCTGGGTCCGCAACCCGCGCATCGCCATCGATCGCGTCGAGGTGAAGAGCGCAAACCATACCGACTACTTCGCGCTGCAGCGCGGGCCGGACGGAACCTTCACCGACGCCGGCGGGTTCGGCGAAGGCGCGTTCACGATCCGCGTCGTCGGCGTCGACGGCTCCTCGGTGGAGGAGCAGTTCGACGGCTTCGACCCCGGCGAGACCGTCGAGGGGTCGAAGAACCTCTGAGCGCTGGCTTCGCGATCGCTATTGCGGCGGCTGAACCGTGCAGAACCCGTTGATGCAGAGGTTCGTCGCGTCGCAGCAGTCCGCGCCGGTGGTGCAGATCTCCTGCGGCTGTGAGCAGTCCCCGTTGGGCGGCATGTTGGAGCAGACGAGATCGCCGTCCCCGTCGGGCTGACAATACCCGTTGCAGCACTCGTCTCCGGCCTCGCAGCCCTCGCCGTCCATCTTGCAG
>JAEUKE010000245.1 GCA_016794345.1 Myxococcales bacterium | reverse complement strand
CCCTCATCCGATCAGCTCCGCGAGGCGCGCTTCGGCGCCGAGCTCGACCTGGATCGAGCTCGGGTGGTAGCTCGTGCGTCCGAGGCGGACGACCTCGACCGAGCCGCCGACGCCGACGTGCACATCGATCGCACACGAGACGTCGGGGCGACCGATCTCCTCGAGCTCGAGCGTGGCCCAGATTCGCTCCCCGCTCGCGCCGGCTTCCAGCCAGGCGCGCATGCCCGACTCGTAGACCGATCGCTCCTCCTCGGGGATGTAGCCACGAACCAGCGTCTGGTACGCAATGGCCAGGGAGCCAGAGGCGACGGTCGTCGAGGCCGCCTCCAGACGGCCAGGCACGGACGACGCGCGGAGCAACACGAGCTCCGGCGTGGGCGCCGCCGAGCGAAACGCCGCGATCGCAGCCTCGAGCCGCGCGAGGCGGTCGCGTTGCTCCGGCCAGATGCAGGCCTCGAGCCACGCTCGGTCGTCGGCGTTCTTCACGTCCAGCGGGCGAGGGTCGAACCCGACGCGGCGCCGGATTTCGAGATCGTGCGCGATGGGAATGGGCTCGCCTGTCGAGCGCGTCCACGCGCGGGGCAAGCGCTCGGCCGTGAGGTTGAGGCCCGCGCTCGCGCCGATGTCGAAGAGCGCAAGGGGACGCCTGCGATCTCCGGATTGGGCGAGGGTCGCGGGCCACAGCCACGCTATCGCGCGGGTGGTCTCGTTCGTCTGGACTCGCCTCGTGCGAACGGTGATCCAGTACCCGAGCCGCTCCCGCGCGAGCGAGGCGCGCAGCGCCTCCGAGGTGACCGCCGCTGCGTCGGGCCTGTCGGCGGCGACCGCGGCGAAGAGCGGGTGGGTGGGCCCTTCGGCGCGCGCGTCCGCCCGGAGCGCGCCGAGCACGAGGAGAGGCCGCTCGTAGGGCCCCTCGAACGAGCGCTTCTGCCAGGCGCGCTCGAACAGGGCCGCGACTTCACCGCCACGAGCCGACCGAAGCAGGTCGAGCACCTCCTCCAGGACACGGTGGTGCACGGCGGACCTGCCGTCCATCAAGACGAGCTGCCGCGCGATGTCGTCGGCGAGCCCATCCGCTCCGGACCGGCGCTCGAAGGCGTCGACGTCGGCCCGCGCCGACGCGAGCTCGTCGATGGCGGCGAGCAGGGCGCGCCCGTCTGCGAACCGGTCCGAGCGGTCTCGCGCCATACACCGCAGGACGAACGTCGCGAGCGCCGGCGCGAGCTCCGCCCGAACGGCGCGCGGATCGGGCGGCGCCGAGGTCAGCCTCGCCGTGGCCACGAGGTAGGGGGAGGTGCCGCTCCAGGCGAGCTTCCCGGTCAACATCTCGTAGAGGACCGTGCCGAACGCGTAGACGTCCACGCGGGCGTCGAGGATCTCCACGCCCTCGACCTGCTCCGGGGCCATGTACGCGGGCGTCCCCATGGCGCCGCCTCCGGTCAGCCCCGGTCCCTCGAAGGCGCTCGCCCTCGCGATGCCGAAGTCCATCACGACCACACGGCCGCCGGCGCCCACGACCACATTCTCGGGCTTGAGGTCTCGATGGATGACAGCTGCGTCATGCGCCGCCGCGAGCCCGGCCGCGATGCCCCGCGCGAGCTCCAGCGCCTGGGGCACCGCGAGCTTCCCCTCGCGGACCAGCACCTCCCCGAGCGTCTCGCCCTCGACGAGCTCCATGGTCAAGAAGCGCTCGCCTTCGTGCTCGCCGATGTCGAAGGTGCGCGCGACGTTCTTGTGCGTCACGCGCCGCGCGAGCTTCACCTCCGACCGGAAGCGGCTCAGCATCTCCGCCGAACCGATGAGATCGCGGTGCAACATCTTGAGCGCGACCACCTCGTCGAGCTCCCGATCGCGCACGCGGTAGACCTCGCCCATGCCGCCTCGGCCGAGCGCGGACTGGACCTCGTAGCGACCCGCGACGAGGTCACCGGGCGAAAAGCGGGCGCCCGCGGCGGCTTCGGCCGTAGCCGAGAGCGTCGGGGAGAGCGGGGAAGGTCTGGAGCTGGAGCCGGACACGGACGAGCAGGATAGCCGAGAGCCGGTCCGATAGACGCGCCGTCACCGTGCTACGGCTTCTCCGGCTGGTATCCCTTGAGGCCTGCGCGCGCGAGGTACCGGTAGAGCGTCGCGCTCGAGAGGCCGAGGAGCCTGGCGGCGGCCTCCCGGTTTCCGTTCACCTGCCGGAGCACGCGGGCGAGGTGGCGCCGTTGAAACCCGAGCACCGCGCGTTCGAAGTTGCAGGCGTCCTCGGAGAGCGGCCCGTCCCCGGCGGGCGCCACGTCCGCCAGGGACGCGCCGGCATCCCCGGCCGCGACGCCGATCTCGGTCGGGAGATCCAAGGCGGTGATCGTGTCGCCGTCCGACAGGATGACGGCCCGCTCGATCACGTTCGAGAGCTCCCGTACGTTGCCGGGCCACCCGTAACGCGAGAGCACCGCCTGCGCCTCGGGCGAGACGTACCGGACCGACTTCGACTGCGCGGCCGCGTGGCGTTCGAGCAAGCGCTCCGCGAGGAGCACGACGTCCTCCAGTCGCTCGCGGAGAGGCGGCACCCGCAGCCGAACGATCCCCAGCCGATAGAAGAGGTCGGCTCGGAACGCGCCTTCGCGGACGCGACGTTCGAGATCGTGCTGCGTCGCGGCGACGATTCGCACGTCCACCCGGACGCCGTTCTCCGCCCCGCAGGGCAGGATCTCCTTCGTCTCCGCGGCGCGCAGCAGCTTGGCTTGGAGCCCGAGGTCCAGCTCGCCCACCTCGTCGAGGAAAAGCGTTCCCCCGGAGGCGGCGCGGAAAGGCCCGTCTCGGTGCTCACCCGTCGCGGTTCGAGCCGCGCCGAAGAGGTAGCTCTCGGCCGCGTTCTGCGGGGCGGCGCGGATGTCGACCGTCACGAAGGGACCGGTCGCGCGCGCCGAGCGCTCGTGGAGCGCGCGAGCGACGAGCTCCTTCCCCGTCCCGCTCTCGCCTTCCACGAGCACGTTGCTCTCGCTCACGGCGGCCTTGTCGAGCATGGCGCAGAGCGAGCGCATCGTCGGGCCGCCGCAGCGCAGGCACTCGTAGGGGCTGTCCGTCCCGTGCAGCATCCTGCGAAGCTCGGTGTTCTCCCGAGCGAGCCTGCGGTGCGCCGCGATGTGCTCGATACGGCGCCGCAGGTCGCTCAGGCTGAGCGGTTTGAGCATGAAGTCGTGGGCGCCCTGCCGGAGCGCGTCGACGGCGGCCTCGATGGAGGCGTACGCGGTCATGACGAGCGTGACGCAGCCGGGCGAGGTGCGCTCGACGGCCGGCAAGAGATCCATGCCGCTGCCGTCGGGCAGGCGAAGATCGGTGACGAGCACGTCGAACGTCGACGACTCGAGCGCCTTGGTGCCTTGCGCCAGGGTCTCGACTCCGACGGCCTGGTGCCCGGCGCGCTCGAGGTATCGCACCACGTTCTGGCGCAGCGTCGCTTCGTCCTCCACGACGAGGATGCGCTCAGCCATGACGTTTGCCTCGCGAAGCCGGCAGCACGATGGATACGGTCGTACCGCGGCCCGAAGCGCTCTGGAGCGTGAGCGCTCCGCCGGCGGCGCGGACGACGCGCTCGCAGACCGCCAGGCCGAGGCCGGTCCCGCGACGGTCACCTTTGGTCGTGAAGAGCGGCTTCATCGCCTGCGCGAGCACCTCGGGCGGCATGCCGATCCCGTCGTCCTCGATTGTCAGCGTAACTTCCCCGTCCCCATGCCGGGCTTCGATGTGTATCGACCCCTTTCCGGACATCGCGTCGACGGCGTTCAGGAGCACGTTCACGAGGACCAGGACGAGCTGATCCTCGACCATCGTGACCGGCGGGAGGTCGGCCGCGAGCCGGGTGTCGAGCTGGACGTGCGTCCACCGCGGGTCGTGACAGACGAGCCGGACCGAGTCCTCCACTGCGTCGGCGATCTCCACGTCGGTCACATCGTCGCCGCGCCGGCGCGCGAAGTCGACGACGCCCCGTAGCGTACGCGTCATCCTGCCCACGTGCCGAGCGAGGACGCCGAGCGAGTCACGCATGACCGCCGGATCTCGCTCGTCTTCGAGCAGCTCCAGCTCCGTCGAGAGCGACGCGAGCGGGTTGCCGAGATCGTGGGCGATGCCGGCCGCGAGGAGCCCCAGGCTCGCCATCTTCTCCTGGTGCCGCACCTGGGCTTCGAGCTCTCGGGTCTCCGTCACGTCTCGCTGGACCTCGATCACGAGCCCGCCGCCGGACGCGGACGGCGGGACCTCGACCGTCTCGATCTCCCACGCACGACCAGGGACCTGCGCCTCGCGGGCGGCCTTGTTTTGCTTCACGACGCGGCCTGACTCGTCGCGCACGACGATGCGCTCGCGCATCGTGTCGAACAGCAGCTCGGTGAACGCCCGCGCCTCCTCGAGCTCTCGGGTGCGCGCCTGGACACGCTCTTCGAGCAGCGCGAGGCTCGTCTCGAGCTCGCGATCCCGCTCCAGGCGGGCACGCCGCACGTTGAGGAACGCCCAGGTCGCCAGCACGAACGAGCTCGTCAGGCCGCGGGCAAGGTGCAGCTTGTGCAAGACCTCGAGGTCGGCGTCCGCGAGCCACGTACGCTCGAGGATCTCGTAGAGGCCGAACAGGACGGCGACGAGCAGCGCGCCGCGCAGGGCCGTACGGAGCCACAGCTCCGCCCAGAACCCGGCGCCTTCGCCGCCTGCAGCGATCCGCCTCGCCTCCTGCATCGGGCGCAAGCCTACGCAACGATCGGCCCAATCGCACTTTCGGCCGCATTTCTCGCTCACCGGGCCGATTGGGCGCTCGTTTCGACGCACCGGCTGCGATCGGCTGCAACCGCTGCGGGACGCGCAACTCTCGCATACGAGAGTCGCTGACTCTCACTTTCGAGAGTGACCTCCGGCGGTTCCGGAAAGGTCACATGCCCGACTCGTGGGGCTCTCGAACTTGAGAGGCAGTCGCCGTGGTCCGTGGCTTGCGATGCGCCGCGCAGATGCGTCGTCCTGACGCACCCGGAGGCGAACGCGACATGCGACTTCACACACTGGTTGGCTCGGGTCTTCTCCTCGCTTGTCTCGGCGGCGTCAGCTACGCCGGCTGCGTCAACCAGCATGAGCAACAGCAGAAGGTCGACCTCGGCGCGTCCCAGTCGGTCAAGGACCTGATGGCCGCGCGAGGGCTGACCGACGCCGACGTCGAAGCGGCGCTGAAGACCTACGTGCCTCCCGGGAAACATGACGAGTACATGATCTTCGCCTCGGGCGGGCAGTCGGGAAACGTCAACGTGATCGGCGTCCCGTCCATGCGCCTCCTGAAGGTCATCGGCGTCTTCACACCGGAGTCCTGGCAGGGTTGGGGCTTCGGCGGCGACAGCAACAAGATCCTCGCCGACGGGCACCAGGCTGGTCACGAGATCTCCTGGGCCGACGTGCACCACCCCAACCTCTCCGAGACGAAGGGCGACTACGACGGCGAGTTCCTGTTCGTGAACGACAAGGCGAACGCTCGCGTGGCGGTCGTCGACCTGAAGGACTTTGCCACCAAGCAGATCGTCGCGAACCCCTTGGCGGCGAGCGATCACGGCGGCGCGTTCGTCACCCCGAACACCGACTACGTCATCGAGACCAGCCAGTACCCGGCGCCGCTCGGGCGAGACTACGCGCCGCTCTCCGAGTTCAAGGAGAAGTACCGCGGCGTCGCCGTGTTCTGGAAGTTCGATCGCCAGAAGGGCCGCATCGACAAGACCCAGTCCTGGGCGATCGAGCTGCCTCCGTACACGCAGGACCTCGCGGACGCCGGCAAGCTCGACAGCGACGGCTGGGCGTTCATCAACTCCTTCAACTCGGAGATGGCGACCGGCGGCACTCTCGACAAGAAGCCCCCGATCGAGTCGGGCGCCTCGCAGAACGACATGGACTACCTCCACATCATCAACTGGAGGAAGGCCGAGGAGCTGATCAAGGCTGGCAAGGGGACCGAGATCAAGGGGATGAAGGTGCTCCCGCTCAGCGTCAGCGGCGCGGAGGGCGTGCTGACGCTCGTCGGCGAGCCCAAGAGCCCCCACGGCTGCGACGTGACGCCGGACGGCAAGGACATCGTCGTCGGCGGAAAGCTCGACACCCACGCCACGGTCTACAGCTTCGAAAAGGTCAAGAAGCTCATCGAGGAGAAGAAGTTCGAGGGCAAGGACGACTTCGGCCTCCCGATCCTCTCCTTCAAGGACGCGATCCGCGGGCAGGTGGAGATCGGCCTCGGTCCGCTGCACACGGTCTTCGACGACAAGGGCTACGCCTACACCTCCGTGTTTCTCGAGAGCGTGGTGGCGAAATGGTCCCTCAAGGACCTGAAGACAGTCGAGAAGGTCAAGGTCCATTACAACATCGGCCACATCCTGTCGGCCGAGGGAGACACGGTCTCGCCCGACGGACGGTACGTCGTCGCGATGAACAAGATGTCGATGGATCGATTCACTGGAGTCGGTCCGCTCTATCCCCAGAACTTCCAGCTGGTCGACATCACGGGCGAGCAGATGCGCATCCTCTCGGACGCGCCCATCGGCAACGCGGAGCCGCACTACTCGCAGATGATCAAGGTCGACAAGCTGAAGACGATCAAGGCGTACCCGCCCGGAACCAACGCCGAAGGCCAGGTGGACGAGAACCGCGTCGAAGGCGGCAAGGAGCGCATCGAACGCAAGGACGGCGAGGTCCACGTGTGGATGACCGCCATCCGCAGCCACTTCACGCCCGACATCATCGAGGTGGAGCAAGGCGAGAAGGTCGTCCTCCACATCACGAGCGTCGAGTCCGGGGAGGACCAGACACACGGCTTCACGATCGACATGTACAACGTGAACGTCAGCCTCGAGCCGGGCAAACACGAGAACATCACGTTCGTGGCCGATGCCCCCGGCGTCTATCCGTTCTACTGCACGGAGTTCTGCTCCGCGCTCCACCTCGAGATGCAGGGGTGGCTTCTGGTCAAGCCCAAGGAGAAGAGCGCGAGCGCTCCCGAGGCGGACAAGAAGACGGGGGGCTGAGCCATGTCGACCTCGGATCACCCAGCCTCTCCGGGAGCGGCTGGCCATCTCGCCCCGGCGGCGCGTCGCGGCGACGGCCACGTGCACCTCCACGTGGCCGAGCAGGAAACCGCCGCGCCGCGCCGCGGCGCGCCAGCGACGCTCTCACGCCTCGCGGTCCTCGCGTGCGCCCTCGCGGCGGCCGGGCTCATCGCGGCCTCCTTCTTCCAACCCTGGTGGCGCTTCTGGCTCTACGCCCCGCAATACCCCGGCGGGCTCAAGCTCGTCATCTCGCTCACGGGGGTCTCGGGCGACGTGAGCGAGGTCAACATCCTCAACCATTACATCGGCATGAAGTCGCTCGCCGACGCAGCGCAGACGGAGCGACGGCTCGCGAGCTATGGCGTCGCGGCGATCGCCGCGCTCGTCGTGGTCGGTTCGGTCGCCGCGGGCCGGAAGCTCAACAAGCTCGTCGCGGTGCCGGCGGCGCTCTTCCCGATCGTCTTCGTCGCGGACTCCTCCTATTGGCTGTACAAGTTCGGCCACGAGCTGGACCCGCGCGCTCCGCTGAAGATCGGCGTGTTCACGCCGCAGCTCTTCGGCAACGGCCAGATCGGTCAGTTCGGGACCTTCGCGACGCCAGCGCTCGGCTTCTGGCTCGCGGTCGCGGGCTTCGCGGCTGTCGGACTGGGCGTGCTCCTCCGTCGCAAGGTGTGCGCGAGCTGCAGTCGCGCGGAGACCTGCTCGGCGACTTGCCCGCGCCTGCTCGTCCTGCCTGAAGGGAAACGCTCGTGAAGCGTGGCGGACGGCTCGGCGCGGCCCTCCTCTTGCTCGCGATCGTGGCCTCGTTCGGGCTCGGCTTCGCCAGGCGCGGGGCCGGGCGAGAGGCCGCCGCGCAGTCGACCGCGACGAAGCCCGATGGGGTCGGACCGATCGACCAACCCCTGCCGGATGGCGCAGTCGTCGCCGACGACGAGTCGGCCCTCACGCGGCTCGTGAAGGACCCGGCAGGGCCCGCCGTGATCGGGCTCGACGCCCGCGTCTACGAGATCGACCTCGAGATCAAGCGGCCGCTCACGCTCGTCGGAAGGGCGGGCGCGATCATCCAGGGCACCGGGACGCGCACCGTCGTCACAATCGATGCTGACGACGTCCACCTCGAGAACGTGGTGGTGCGTCGCTCGGGCAAGAGGCACACCGCGGAGGACGCGGGGGTGAAGGCCAAGGGAGAGCGCGTCGTGCTCTCGCACGTGCGGGTCGAGGACGCTCTGTTCGGGATCGCGCTTCAGCTCTGCCCTGCCTGCGTGGTCGAGAAGAGCCACGTGATCGGGCGCGCGGAGGATCCGGAGCTGCGAGGAGACGCGGTCAAGATCTGGGAGAGCGACAACGCCCGCGTCAGCGGCTGCTTCGTGGAGGACTCGCGCGACATCGTCGTCTGGTACGCGCGCCACGTCACGCTGGAGGACAACCTGGTGACGCGGAGCCGCTACGGCAGCCACTTCATGTACGCACACGACTCGACCGTCCGCCGCAGCCGGATCGTCGGGAACGTCGTCGGTGTCTTCGTGATGTACAGCAGCCGCGTCGTCGCCGAAGACAACGTGGTGGCAGGGGCCCGCGGGGCCGCGGGCATCGGGTTCGGCTTCAAGGAGTCCGACGACGTCGAGCTGAGGCGCAACTACCTGGTCGCCAACACCGTCGGCGCCTACCTCGACCAGACGCCCCGCAAGCCCGGGAGCAAGCTGACCTTCGACGACAACGTCCTCGCCTTGAACGACGTGGGCCTGCGACTGCACGGCTCCGAGAAGGGAGCGCGCTTCCACGACAACGACTTCCATGAGAATGCGTCGATGGTGGAGCTCGACGGCGCGGGTGACGCGCTCGGCGTGGAGTTCCGCCGGAACCACTTCAGCGACTACGAGGGGTACGACCTCGATCGGGACGGGTTCGGCGACGTCGCCTACCAGGAAAAACTACTCTCGAGCGAGCTCACGAACACGCACCCCTCCTTGCGGTTCTTCCATGCGACGGCGGCCATGAGCCTGCTCGACGCCGTGGCCCACGCGGTTCCGGTGCTCTCGGCGAAGGTCGTCCTGACCGACCCCTCTCCGCGCGTCGCGCGCGCGATGGAGCAACCATGATCGAAGTCACCCATGTCAGAAAGAGCTTTGGTCCCATCACGGCGCTCGATGGCGTCGCGCTGCGAATCGGGCGCGGCGAACGCGTCGCGTTCGTCGGCTCGAACGGGTCCGGCAAGACGACGCTCCTGCGTTGCCTCCTCGGGCTGATTCGATTCGAGGGCCGAATCACAATCGCGGGCGTGGACGTGGCACGCGAGCCGGAGCTGGCGCTGCGGGGTGTGGCCTACATCCCTCAGATCGCGCCTCCGATCGAGGCACCGCTATCCGAGGTCGTGCGGGCCTTCGCCGGTCTGCGAGGGCTTTCGGTGGGCGCGATCGAGGATCGCGCCCGCGCCTTCGGCCTCGACCCGGCAGCCAGCCGCAACAAGCGCTTTCGCGATCTCTCCGGCGGGATGAAGCAAAAGCTCCTCGCCGCCATGGCCATGGCGACCGAGGCGCCGGTCCTCGTGTGCGACGAGCCCACGGCGAACCTCGACGGCGAGGCGCGGGCGGAGCTCTTTCGTCAGCTCGACGCGAGGCCCGGAGGGAGCGTCGTCGTCCTTTGCTCCCATCGGATCGAGGAGGTCACGCAGCTGGTGGATCGAGTCGTGGAGCTGTCGGACGGCCGGGTGCACCGCGACGTCCCGCTCGAGACGCTCCTCGACGCGCTCCGGGCGTTCCGGGTGGAGGTCGCCCTCAAGGGAGACGCCGAGCCGGCCGTTCGGTTCCTCGAGGCGCGGGGCTTCACGCGGCGGCAGGACGGTCGCTTCGAGGCGCGACTCTCGCAGGAAGAGAAGGTCTCGGTCGTCGCACGCATCCTGCGAGAGCACGAGCGCGCGCTGGCAGACATCGTCATCGCCCCGGTGGACGACGTGGCCGCGGCCCTGCAGGCCCGACCCCAGCGCCCGCCCCAGCTGAGGGCGGTCTCGTGAGGCGCCGAGCTCTCCTGGGGCTTGCGGCGGCGCTCTCGCTTGCGGCGAGCTGTACCGCGGACGACGGCCCGGTCGACCCCGTCTGGGGCAAGCAACCGTGCGCCCATTGCGCCATGCTCGTGAGCGAGCAGCGTTTCGCGGCGCAGGCCCTTGAAGATGATGGGACCCGCACCTACTTCGACGACGTTGGCTGCCTCGCCCTCTGGTCCGAGGACAAACGCCCGGCTCGCGCGTGGGCCCGAGACGGCGCCGAGCAGCGCTGGATCGACGTGGGCTCAGCGCTGTTTCGCGCGGGTGAGCACACCCCCATGAGCTTCGGCTACGTCATCGACATGGCCCGGGGAGATCTCGGCTGGGATGCGGTGCGCGCGTCGGTGCGCACGAGGGGACGCCAATGAAGGTGATCGCGGAGAGAACGACGATACTTTATCGATTGGAGCTCGCGGAGGCGCTGCGTTCGCGGTGGATGATCTTGACCGCCGCGACCTATTCGCTGGTCTTCGGGATGTTCGTCTGGCTGGGCCTGCGCGAGTCGAGCGTGCTCGGCTTCACGGGGATGAGCCGCGTCGTCCTCAACCTCTCCAACGCAATGGTGCTCACCATTCCGCTGGTCGCGCTCGTCGCGACAAGCCAGAGCATCGTCAGGGCGCGAACGAGCGGCTTCTTCGAGCTGTTCCTCGCCCAGCCAGTGCGGCGCGTGGAGTGGCTTCGCGCGACCCTCATCGCACGCCTCGCGGTGGTCGTGGCGCCGCTCGGCGTCCTCCTCCTCCTGACGCTCGCCTACGGGCTCGGCGAAGGCAGAGACGGGGCGCTCGCGCCGATGGTGGTCCGCGCGCTCGCGGTGGTGCTCAGCCTCGCCTGGGCGTTCGTCGGCGTCGGCCTGTGGATCTCGTCGGGGGCGAAGAGCGCGGAGCGCGCGACGGTGCTGGCGCTCGTCGCCTGGCTCACGGCCGCGGTGCTGCACGACTTCGGGCTCATCGGCGCGCTCCTGCGCTGGAAGCTGAAGCCCGAGATCGTGTTCGGCCTCGCGGCCGTCAACCCGGTCGAGGCGTCGCGCATCGCCATCCTCAGCGGCATCGACCCGGAGCTCTCCGTGCTCGGGCCCGTTGGTTTCTGGCTGGCGAACACGCTCGGACCGCGGTGGTCGCTGATCATCGGGATCGGATGGCCGGCGCTCCTCGGCAGCGTCGCCATCGCGCTTGCGTCGCGGCGGCTCGCGCGGAGCGACTTGGTGGGATGACGAGCGCTCGCCGCCTTCGTGCGGACGAGCGCATGGATGAAGAGGTAGGACAATGACAAATTCGAGATGGTCGAGGTTCTTGGTCGGCGCGGCGCTCCTCCTGGCAGCGTGCGGGAGCGGCGACAAAGGCGGGGCGTCGTCGTCGCAGGCCGCCGGGAAGGCGACCGGCGCATCGCCTCCGGCCCCCGCCGCGCCCGCCGAGCTGAGCGAGGAGGCCGCACGAAAGACGTTCGAGCAACGCTGCGGCTCTTGCCACGGCAACACCGGCAAGGGCGACGGGCCCGGCGCCGCCGCGCTCACGCCGAAGCCGCGCGACTACACGGACAAGGAGTGGCAGAAGTCCGTCACGGACGAGCAGATCAAGAAGGCGATCCTGCTCGGCGGCGCGGCGGTGGGCAAGAGCCCCTCCATGCCTGCCGCGCCGGATCTCGAGAGCAAGCCCCACGTCGTGGACGCGCTGGTCAAGGTCGTGCGGAAGTTCGGCACCTGACGCCGGGCGAGCGAGGCGGCGAGGCCGAGCGTTCCGGTGCGTCACATCCCCATTGTGGCGCCGCCGTAGCTCTGCGAATTTGCCGGTCATGCTCAAGCGGCTTCCGTTCGCGGCCCCCCTGCTCGTGATCCTCTCGGGCGCTTGCGGCGACGACGACCTCGGAACGACGTCCACGACCGGCGCGGGCGCAGGCTCGACCACCGGCGCGGGCGCGGGCGGCGGAGGCGGCGAAGCGTCCGAGCTCAGCGTGCGTGGGAGCGTCGAGCAGGTGCACGTGTGGAAAGCGCCACCATCGACGACAATCGAGGTGCAGACCCCGGACGGCACCGTCGTGGCCACAGGAATCACGGACGACCTCGGCAGCCTGGTGCTGCGAGAGGTCCCGCCTGGCGACGACTACCGCGTCGTCGGCGCGAGCCTGACGCCGCCGGAGGTACACGCGCCGGTCCGTGTGATGAGGGCGGAGGACAGCTTGCCTCCGCAGGATTTCTACACGAGCCAGACCCTCCAGCCCGGGTTCGGCTACATCACGACGCGCGACGGAACGAAGCTCTCGGCGTACGTCACGCTCCCCGGCCCGATCGAAGACGGCCCCTACCCGACGATCGTCACCTACTCCGGCTACACCCCCTCGCAGCCGGGTGAGCCCATCGGGGACTTCGGAACGCTCTGCGACACGCTACCCGTCCTGTGTGACGCGCCGAAGGACGAGAGCGCGCTCATCGCGGCGCTGAACGGCTACGCCACCGTGGGCGTGAACATGCGCGGCACCGGCTGCTCAGGCGGCGCTTACGACTATTTCGAGCAGCTGCAGCTCCTCGACGGCTACGACATCATCGAGACGGTCGCTGCGCAGAGCTGGGTGAAGAACAACCGCGTGGGCATGACCGGGCTGTCGTATCCCGGCATCACGCAGCTGTTCGTCGCGCGTACACACCCGCCGAGCCTCGCCGCGATCACGCCTCTCTCGGTCGTCGGCGGGACACACTCCACCATGCGCCCGGGCGGCATCTACAACGACGGCTTCGCGCTCGAGTGGATCACGAACGTGCTCGACAAGGCCGACCCCTACGGACAGGGCTGGGAGCAGGCGCGCGTCGACGCGGGTGACACCACCTGCGAGGAGAACCAGCTCCTCCACGGCCAGAAGGCGGACGTGGTGAAGAAGTCCGAGGAGAACCCCTACTACACGGATGACGTCGTCAAGCCGCTCGACCCCACGGCGTTCGCAGACGAGATCGAGGTGCCCGTGTTCTTGGTCAGCTCGCAGCAAGACGAGCAGACCGGGCCGTTTTATTTCACGCTCCTCGATCGGTTCACGAGCGCGCCGATCACGCGCTTCACCATCTACAACGGCATCCACCCCGACGGCTTTGCGCCGCAGATCCTCGTGGAGTGGAAGGCCTTCCTCGACATCTACGTCGCCGAAGAGATCCCGGTCATCGATCCGATCGTCCGCACGCTGGCCCCGAACCTCTTCCAGAACGTGTTCGACGCCTCGCTCGAGCTGCCGCCCGATCGGTTCGCGAGCTACCCGACGTTCGACGAGGCAAAGGCGGCCTACGAGGCCGAACAGCCCCTCCGTGTCATCTTCGAGAACGGCGGCGGGACGGACCCCGGGGCGCCCGAAGGGACACACGAGATCTGGTTCGACGCCTGGCCGCCGCCCGAGCAGACGCCAACGCGTTTTTACTTCCAGTCCGACGGCTCGATGACCGCGAGCGCGCCGCTCGACGCGTCGGCCGCTTCGAGCTTCCAGCTCGACCCGGACGCGGGCGACCGCGGCATCATCGCCCCGGGGGGCGACGTCTGGGACAAGCTCCCCGACTACGTCTGGCCACAACCCGACGACGCGATGGCGGTGGTCTTCGAGACCGCGCCGCTCGCGAGCGATCTCGTCATGGTCGGCAGCGCCAGCGCCGACCTCTGGATCCGCTCGCCGGTCGACGACGCCGACCTCGAGGTGAACCTGACCGAGGTGCGCCCCGACGGACAGGAGATGTTCGTGCAGAGCGGCTGGCTGCGCGCGAGCCACCGCGCCCTCGCGGCCTCCGCCACCGCGCTGTGGCCCGAGCACAGCTACCGCCAGGAGGACGAAGCGCTCCTCGTGCCTGGCGAGTGGACCGAAGCCCGCGTCGGAATCGCCGCGTTCAGCCACACGTTCCGCGCCGGCTCGCGCGTCCGCCTGCTCGTCGATACGCCAGGGGACAGCCGCGCTCGGTGGACGTTCGTGCTCAAGACCTTCAACGGTGACGTGAGCTACGACATCGGACACGACGCCGCGCACCCGTCGAGCGTGCTCCTGCCCGTCGTCGGGGGCCTCGCGTCGCAGACGCCGCTCCCGGCCTGTCCGTCGCTTCGCGGCCAGCAATGCCGGCCTTACGCGGCCTTCGTGAACACGCCCTCGGCGATGTAACGCGGGCTCCGTCGCCGAGCTGGAGCCGTGGTCGGCTCACTCGGGTGCGCCGAACTCCTGCGGCGAGCGCGCGTTGCACTTCGGCAGCCCGAGCTCGTTGCAGAGCCCGCGTAGCGCCGCGTTGCCCTTCTCGGAGAGACCGGTGAGGCCCTCCCCCGTGTCGCTCGGCCGCGTCCGCGGGATCGCCGGATGCGCGAGCGCCATGTCGCAGAGCAGACAGAACGACAGCTCCGCGACCGGCGTCTCGCGCTCGTCGTAGAAGACGACTCCGTGGTGCGGGAGGAAACATTTGGCCCCGCCGCCGAACGTGGAGGGTTGGCCGAGCAAGGCGAGCAGCCGTTCGACCTGGGCGGCGGAGAGCTCGACCCCGTCGCGCTCGACCGTGCTGCAGAGCGTGCCGTCTGGATCGAGCGGCGCGCGACAGACGGGCTTGCCGCTCACCGAGAGATCGAACGCGAACGCGCGGGCCTTCTTGAACGCCACCCCCGGGAAGCCGCCCTTTCGCTTCGCCGGGATCGGCTCGAAGCCTTCCGGTGCAACCTCGGCAGGGGCGACGCTCGCGGCCGGGGGGACCGCGGAAGCGCTCGGCTGCGGAGCGACGGTGGCCTCGGGCGGCGTCACGCTGACAGCGGGCGATAGAGGTGAGCTGGAGGGCTCCGGCCTCGCGTCCTGCCGCGCGGTCGGAGCGCAAGCGGTCGGTATCGAGAGGAGGAGCAGACCGAGCGGGAAGAGCCGACTCATCGAGATGCGCCAGCGTACCAACGATCCGACGGCGCGCGTCAGCGAGGCGGGCCCGAGCGCTTTCGCAGGCGGAGCGTGACGGCTCCAGCGGCCGGATCGAGTCCGCGGAGGACTCGGCGCTCGTAGGTCTTCGGCGCAAACGTCTCTTCGGCGGCAAGGTCGAGCCCTTCGATGGAGCCCAGCGCGGCGCACGCCGGCGCGTAGGGCTCGCTCCGCTCCTTGCCGCCCCAGCAAGCCAGGCCTTCGTAGACGAAGACGCACTCGCCCGGCGCCGAGAGCACGGCCTCGGCTAGTCCCCTGGAACCAACACTTCTTGAAGAATTCGGGCCGCCCCTGACGGGGCGAAGGCGGCCCGAATTCCCGGGCGAAGCGGCGGCTTGTTCCTGAGTGGACTCATTGTTGTTTGCGTGGAAACTCCGTTTCCACGGGACTAGCGCCGCCGGACCTTCGCTTCGCCCCACGGCGCGCGAGACGAAGCGCTGCGGCGACGGACCACCCAGGCGAAGACCGATGCGTGCGAAGCGCGCGTCTGCGCTTCCCTCGTCGCCGACGTATTCGACGACGGTGCACCCCTCCGGCACGAGATCACGCGCGCGCGACACGAAGGTATGCTCCCGCTGGTCGGCGTACGAGAGATCTCCGACGACGTGCCGGGCCAGGAGCGGCGTGACGAACAAGCCTCCGACCGCGAGCATGATGGCCGGGCGCGAGCGCCTGGCGGCCTCGGTCGCGCCCACGGCCGCGGCGAGCAGCAGCGGCACGAGGAGGTGCAGGTGGTAACGAGGCATCATGGGTGCGTCGACCACGTAGCAGTGAGCGACGAAGAAGACCGCGAGCCAGGCCGCGAGGAAACGCGCGAGACGTCGCTCGCCCCGATGAACGAGCGACCAGACCCCGATCCCCGCGAGGACGAGCAACACCGGCGGCGTCAGCCCCGGCTGGAGTAGAACGTTCAGCTCGGGATCGAGCAACGTGCCCGGCACCCGCGAGAGCCAGACCCACGGCGCGCCGCCCGCGTCGGCGAGCTGCTCGCCGTGGTCCCGTTGGAGCTCGAACCAGGCCCCGACCCCTACCAGCGCCGCGATCGCCGCGCCGATCGCGCGCCGCGCTCGTGGCGCTTCAGTCGGGTGGAGCGCCACGGCGGCCCAGACGAAGATGCCAACGAAGAGGATGTTGAGAGGCCGGAGCAGGTAGGCAGGCCAGAGGACCAGCGGCAGGACCGCGGCCGCGGCGATCCGCATGGGTCGCGCGCGATCTCGGAGAAAGGTGTGGAGCAGCGCAAACGCGGTCGAGGTCAGCACGAGCGACGGGACGAACGCGTCTTCGCAGCGCGAGAAGCGAATGTGATGCGGCGACAGCGCGACGGCGATGGAGGCGAAGGCGCCCGCTCGCGGGTCGCGGAGCACCTGCGTCGCGTGAGCGAAGAGCACGAGCGGCATCAGCCCCGCGTAGACGAGGCCGATCGAGAAGGAGAGATCGGTGTAGGGCACCGACAGCCCGAAGCGCTCGACGAACGCGGCCGCGAGCGCGCTCTCGAAGACGCTGCGTGCGTGGGGGCCCATCCGCGACCACGGCCACGCACCGAGCAGCGCGGGCTGAGCGAGCGCGAGTCGAAGCGCGAGCCCGGCGAGGAACGCCGACGGGACCGCGAGCTTCACCCAGCTGGGCGCCGACCGGAGCGCGCGCACGGTGAGCGCAACGACGACGAGGACGAGCCCGACGAGCAGGACGAGACCGTCGAACGCAAGCCAGACGCCGAGCCGGGGTGGGCCGCGCGAGATCGGTCGATCGATCGGCAGCGGCCGAATCGCGCGCCAGAATCGGCCGCCGTCGTTCCGTCGGACGGCCTCGATGAGCCGGGTCTGGACGTGGCGCGCGACCTCGTTGTCGATGGGCGAGCGGAGCACGGCGAAGCTCGCGGTGACCTCCTCGCTCTCCGCGGCGTCCTCGTGGACGAGCACGATCTCGGAACGCTCCGCGCGCGGCCCGAGCGCCGCGACGATCACCCGGGTGGGCTCGATCTGGACCTCGGAGAGGATCCAGCCGGGCAGAACCTCGCCTCCTAGCTCGTAGGGTGCGAAGAGGGCGAGCACGTCTCGTTCTCGGCCCTCTTCGATGACCGGCTCGTCCGCCCAGGCCGGTGCTGCCACGATCGTGGCAATCAGCCACGTGAGGAGGCCGAGCGCGAGCCACATGTCGACCGCGTATCACGTCCCGCCGAACCAAACACCCGTGCCGGCGCTGCAAAGGTCGGGCGCCGGAGGGGCCCAACTGGCGGCCTTCGAAAAAAAGTCCGTCGCCTCGTCGATCCGGACCGGGCATGTTCGTCGCCCCGATGAGAGAGCGAGCCGGCCGATTCGGAGCGGCCGCGCTCGAGAGAGAAAGGAACAGAACAATGCGCGTCATGGTGATCGTGAAGGCGACGGCGAACTCGGAAAAAGGCGTGATGCCCTCGGAGAAGCTCCTCACCGACATGGGGAAGTTCAACGAGGAGCTGATCAAGGCGGGGGTCATGCTCGCTGGCGACGGGCTCAAGCCGAGCAGCCAGGGCAAACGCGTGCGGTTCGCGGCCGGGAAGAAGACCGTGGTCGACGGACCGTTCGCCGAGACCAAGGAGCTCGTGGCCGGCTACTGGATCTGGCAGGTGAAATCGCTGGACGAGGCGCTGGAGTGGGCAAGGCGCTGCCCCGATCCGATGCCCGGCGAGGAGTCGGAGCTCGAGGTCCGGCCGCTCTACGAAATGGAAGACTTCGCCCAGACCTGAGGGTCCCGTGATGACCGCTGGAGCGACGCGCGAGGCCATCGAGGCAGTCTGGCGGATCGAGTCCGCGCGGCTGCTCGGCGGCCTCGTGCGGATGGTGCGCGACGTCGGGATGGCCGAGGACCTCGCACAGGAGGCGTTGATCATGGCGCTCGAGCGCTGGCCAGCCGACGGGATCCCCGCGAACCCCGGCGCGTGGCTCATGACGACCGCCAAGAACCGCGCGCTCGACGCGCTCCGCCGCCGAAAGATGGTGGAGCGCAAACACGAGGCGCTCGCGCGGGACGAGGCCGAGTCTGCCCCGGGCGCCGCGCCCGATCTCGAGTCGGCGCTCGACGCGGAGGTGGGAGACGACCTGCTCCGCCTCGTGCTCGTCGCCTGCCATCCCGTGCTCTCGACCGATGCCCGCGTGGCGCTGACGCTTCGGTTGCTCGGGGGCCTGACGACGGACGAGATCGCGCGGGCGTTCCTCCTGCCGGAGCCCACGATCGCGCAGCGGATCGTCCGCGCGAAGCGGACGCTCGCCGAGGCGAAGGTGCCGTTCGAGGTCCCGCGCGGCGCGGAGCTCTCCGCGCGGTTGCCGTCGGTGCTCGAGGTGGTCTACCTCGTGTTCAACGAGGGGTACGCGGCGACACGCGGGGACAGCTGGATGCGCGCGGACCTCTGCGACGACGCGCTGAGGCTGGGTCGGATCCTCGCGGAGCTCGTACCGGGCGAGGCCGAGGTCCACGGGCTCGTCGCCTTGATGGAGCTCCAAGCATCGCGGAGCCGCGCGCGCGTGACCCCGACCGGCGAGCCGATCCTCCTCCTGGAGCAGGATCGATCGCGATGGGACCAGCTCCTCATCCAGCGAGGCCTCGCGGCCCTCGCCCGCGCCGAGTCCCTCGCGCGACCGCTGGGGCCTTACACGTTGCAGGCTGCGATCGCTGCGTGCCACGCGCGCGCAAGGACAGCCGACCAGACGGACTGGAGCCGTATCGTCGCGCTCTACGACGCCCTCGCCGAGCTGACGCAGTCGCCGGTGGTGGAGCTCAACCGCGCGATGGCCGTCGCGATGGCCTTCGGCCCAGCCGAAGGGCTCGAGCTCGTCGACGCCCTCGCGGATGAGCCATCCCTCGCGCGGTATCACCTGGTCCCCAGCGTGCGCGGGGATCTGCTCTTCAAGCTCGGGCGCTTCGCCGAGGCGCAGGTCGAGCTCGAGCGCGCGGCTTCGATGACGGAGAACGCGCGCGAGCGGGCGCTTCTCCGCGCGCGCGCCCGCGAGTGCGCCGCGCTGGCGAGAGGTGGAGCTCGATCGTGAGGCCCTCGGCTCGGCGCTTGTGTCCGCCGCCGCGCGATGGGAAACGAGCTGGATGCGCTGCCCTCGATGCGTTCGAACTGCACAGAAGACGAGCGTCTACCGAGAGGCTGCAGACCGGCGTGAGGAAAGGCCGGACCTGGTGACGGAGCGCCACCCAGTGGGCTTCGAGCTCGAGCGCTGCCCTGTCTGTCGGGGGACCTTCCTGGACGCGGGCGAGCTCGAGCGCTTGGAGTCCGCCGGCGAGCGCCGCGGGCGCTGGGCGGAGTCGGAGCGCGCGGGCCTCGTCAGCCGCGCCTTCGCTCAGGCGCGGCGCCCCGAGGACGGCACAGCCGAGGCCGAGCGTGTACCGCTCGATTGCCCGAAGTGCGACGGCACCATGTTCGAGCGCGAGTGGAGCATCGGGACGATGGTGCGCGTCGACGTCTGCATCGACTGCCGGGGAGTCTGGCTGGACGAAGGCGAGCTCGAGACGCTGGCCCGGCTCTACGGCTCCAAGCCGGGCGAGCAGGGCTGAGACGCGGCTCAGCCGAAGCGGGCCTCGTGCGCGGCGAGCTTCGGCTCGACCTTCCGGATGGCGGTCTCGACGCGCTCCGCGACCGAGGGCCCCGTGTTCTTCCGGCCGAGGAGCGCGCTCGTGTGCGCCGCGCAGACGTTGTCGATCGTGCGGACGCGATCGGCGAGCTCGCGCGTCCACGCGCGAAAGTCCTTCGCGGCGCCGGCGCGGCGCTCGAGCACGCGACCGAGCGTCGGATGGAAGCCCAGCATGTCCTTCTTGAAGATGGAGAGAGGACGCGGGAGGCGCACGTAGTTGAGCGTGTCGTCCACGTGGAGCGTCCGCGACGCACGGTGGAACGCGAGCACGGAGGAGAAATGGAGGTTCTCGTTGCTCGGGACGAAATCCACCCCCTTCGGCACCGAGAACTCGAGCTCGTCGGAGAAGAGCGCATGGAGCTCGGGCTGGTCCGTCGAGAGAGCCTCCCAGGGCAGCTCGGGGGCGAGGCGTTTGTGCCGCGCCGTCCCGTACAGCTTGGCCTCGGGGTAGAGCGCGTGCGCCCGCTGCACGAAGAGCGTGTGGAACGGGTGCAGGTGGAGCACGGCCTCCACCGCCTCTCCGCGATTCGTCAGCTCGTCGACGAAGCGGCGCGCGTCGGGGTCGAGATCGATCGCGTCGAGGAGGATGAAGCCCCCGCTCTTTCGGCGAACGAGCGACGCCTGCGTGCCGATGGGCAACACGCCGCGGACCGTCAGCGCGCCGCGTAGGTTGTAGAACCCTTCGCCGATCTCGAGGACGCTCTTCACGGCTCACCGCTCCCACATCTCGGCGCATGCGTCGAGCGCCACGAACGGATACCGCCGTGCGGCGGCGGCTCGCTCAGCGAACCTCTGCTTCGAGCCAACCGACCAGGTCGCTCACGAGATCTTCGAAGCTCCGCGCGACGAAGAGCGTGTCCTGGTAGCTCGTCGGGTCGAAGGGCGTCTCGATCACACGCCCGATCTCGAACGGCACGAGCCGGGCCTCTCGCTCGAAGCGGCCCAGCTCCCCGAATGACGAGAGGAGCCCCGCGCCGCAGACCTTGAGCGCGCCGCGCTCTTCCACGACGCCGAACTCCAGCGTGTACCAGTAGAGCCGGATGAGCGAATCGACCTTCTCCGCCGGGGCGCGTTTGCTCGCCTCGCCGAAGGCCAGGCTGAGCCGCACGAACCCCGCCTGCACGAGCGACGGGCCGTGGCCGATGATCTCGTGCACGACGTCGGGCTCCGGCGTGTAGAGGGGCCGCGAGTGGTGTCGCATGTATTGGGTGGCGAGGAAGACTCGGTCCGCCAGGTGGTCCATGAACGCCTTGGGCGTGACAAGACCGGCGACCGGGCGCATGGCGAAGCCGGTCACGGGGGCGAGCGCCGCGTTGACCTCCGAGAGCTCGACGATACGGCCTCGGTCGAGGGCGAGGGCCCTCGCGCCCGACTGGTAGGCGGCGCACGCGTAGCGCTCGTGGAGCGGCTCGAGGTGATCCCATACCGTCCGCCAGACGCCGTGCTCTTCCTCGGTGTAGTCGACGCTGGGCACCGGCTGCCCGGGCTCGTAAGCGAGCGCGAGCGCGGCGATGGCGTTCCGCCGCGCCCGGTAGACGGGGTCACGGAAGCCGGGGTGATCCTGATCGAGCTCGACCAACTCCGAGGCAAGCACGACGGGAGCCTGGCTCACGAGGGCTCGACCGTCCAGCTCGAGCGAGGCTCACGCGCGGTCGGCGACGCGCTTTTCGCCCATCTCCCTCGCGCAGTGCGCGCAACAGAACATGCGACCGCCGGCCTCCACGCCGTGTCCGACGATCCGGCAGGCGCAGTGCGCGCACTGGGGCGCGAGCTTGTGGATCGCGCACTCGAAGCAGTCGAACGTGAGCGTCTGAGCCCCGGAGGTGACGCGAAAGGACTTGTCGTAGGCGTTACCGCAGACCGCACATGCTTCCATGCGGCCGAGGTGTGCAACGCGTGTGCCTCGGGACCGGCGTCAGTTGCAGACGGGTGAGCCTTCGGGAATGTGGGAGCAGTGACCGGCCGGATCGACCGATGCGGCCGTGAGGTGGTACAGGCGGCACGCGAAGCTGTCACCCGACGTGACCGCGGTGCTGTAGGGCGGCGACGTCGGGAACCCCGCGCACTCGGTCATGCACTGGCTCAGGCTGGCGTAGACCTGGTTCGGCCCCGTGCACACGGCGAGCGCGATCGCGCAGAAGCCGTCGCAGTCGTTGCCGCAGGCGCCGGCGCCGCCCGGGCCTGCGTGAGGGCAATGCACCGCCGGGGAGCCCATCGCCGCGCCCGCGTGGTAGGTGCGGCAGCCGACGGTGTTGCCCGAGACATCCGCCGCGGTTCCGTCAGGGAGGCCGGCGCACGAGGCGAGGCACGCCGCGTTCGAGACGTATTGGTCGTTGCTGCCCGTGCAGTTGGCCTCGATCGTGGCGCAATACGCGGTGCAGGTCGGACCGGTGGTGCACTCCGCCAGGCCCGTGTCACACGTGGCCCCGCTCGCGCACCCGCCGCTGTCGACGCAGCTCGTCGTACACGCCGACGGCCCGCAGACGAAGGGAGCACACGCGCTCGAGCCGCCGTCCGCGCAAGCGCCGGCCTGACAGGTGTCGGCGAGCTGCTGGACGCCGCCGCTGCAGCTCGGCGCCACGCACACGGTACCGTTCGGGGCGTTCTCTTGGCCACAGCTTCCGGCATTGCAGGCCGCGACGACACAGGCGCCGGGCGGGTCGGAGCAGTCGGCCGGCGTGTTGCAATCGACGCACGTGCCCATCCCGTTGCAGACGGCGCCGCCCATCGTGCAAGGAGCACCCTGCGAGGCGGGCGGGTTCATCGGGCTGCCGCCGATGCATTGGTCGAGCGTGCATTCGTTGCCGTCGACCGGGAGATCGCCCGACGTGACGAGCGGCTGCACGAGGCCGCTGCCGTTGCACTCCAGCGTGACGCAGTCGCCCGCAGTCTGCTGCGCGGTCGGGAGGTCGGTCCCCGCGGCGGTGAACGAGAAGCCGCACACGCCGCCGGCGTCACACGTTCGCGTCTTGCAGAAGTCGTCCGTGCCGGGACAATCCGAGGGCTGAGCACAGCCGACGCATTGGCCCTGCGCATTGCACGTGCCGTTTGCTCCGCAAGAGAGGCCGGGCTGCGCGGTGTGGACGGGCTCGCCCGCCTGACACTCGTCGAGCGTGCAAGGATTCGAGTCGTCGAAGACGTCTTTCGGATCGTCGGTGGCGGTGGTCGAGCCCATTCCGTCACAGACGACCGCCTCGCAGTCACCGGCCGTCTGCACGGCGACGGGCTGGCCGCTCGGCGCGAAATCGATCCCACACGCGCCGCCTTCACAGGTCGGCGTCGAGCACTCGGTCGCCATGCCACACTCGGTCGCGCCCAGGCACTCGACACAGGAGCCGCGCTCGTCGCAGACCTCCGTCTCGCTGCACGGGGTGCCCACCGGGAGCGGCTCGTTCACGCGCATCCCCATGCTGCACGAGTCCGTGGTGCAGGGGTTGTTGTCATTCTTGAAATCGTCGTCTTCGGGGACCGTCTGGCTGGTGCCCGCGCCGTCGCATTCGATGCGCTTGCAGTCCTCGAGCACCTGCGTCTTGGCCGGCGTGCCCGCGGCGACCGGCGACGTGCCGCAGACGCCGTTCTCGCAGACCCGGAGCGCGCACTCGCTCGTGGAGGCGGGGCACTCGTCCGCGGTCGTGCACGGGATCTCTCCCCCACCCTGGCTCGAGGTGCTCGAGCCACCAGCGCCCCCACCTCCGGTCGGACCGTCGTCCCCGCAACCGTACGAGAGCAGGGGGGACAGGGCGAGGAGCCAGGGAACGACACGGCGCATGTTCCGTTACGGATCGCAGATCGGCGCTCGGTCGTAAACCCCCGACTCTCGAGCGTCCTCCACCGCATCCGCCGACGGCGGCGTCAGTCGCCGGCGAGCTCGAGGATCTCGCGATTGGGCCTGAGGCCGGACTCGTACGAGGATCGATCACCCGGATCGAGCCGCGACGACACGAGCGCGATGCGCGTGAGGGCCGCGTCGAGCGCGGCCTCGGCCTCGTCTTTGCGGCCCAGGCCGCGCAGCGCGCGAATGCGGACGAGATCGATCCACGAGCGCTCGAGCGGGTAGGTCTGCCCTTCCTGGGACAACAGATCGAAGGCCGCCACGTGTGCGAGGGCCTGCTCGAAGCGGCTCGCCTCCACGTCGGCGCGAGCGGACAAGCTGCGCGCGAAGCCGTCGAAGAGGGGGAACTGCCCCGCGACGAGCGGCGCGGCCATCCGCGCCGCCGCCTCGAGATCGCCCATCTCGGCGACGAACGTGGCTCGTTGGCTCGCGTACCAGCCGGCGTGGTACGCGGTCGGCGCGTCGATCTCGACCTCGAGCGACGCGCGGTTGCCGCGGCCGCCCGAGGCCGCGAGCGCCCGAAGCTCGACGGCGAGCCCGAAATGGGCCTGCTGCAGGTTCTCCCCGATGAAGAGCGCGTGCCGCGCCCGCGCGAGCGAATCGAGCCGCTCTTGCCCGCGCCCGACCTCGATGGCCGCGAGCGACGTGAAGACCTCCGCCGTGTCCACCAGGCCTTGCGCGCCGATCGCCTCGCACCAGCCGAGCGCGGAGACGGCGTGACGCCATCCTTCTGCGACGTCCCCTTCGCGCAGCGCGACGACCGCGAGCACGGTCTGGAGCGGCCGTAGGAAGGGCTCCGCCTCGATGCCGTGAGCCGCGACCACCTCGCGCCCCACCGCCACGACCTTCTGCGCGAGCGGGCGCGTCGCGGCGACGCCATAGAGGACGAGGATGCAGGCCGAGAAGGCGTACGCGCTGAGGATGGTCGGCGGGACAGACGCGGGCGGGGTCGAGAGCAGCGCGCGGGTGACCGCGGGTACCCGGGACGTGTCGAGCTGATAGGAGGCGAGGCACGGACCATAAGCGGCCATGAACCACTCCTCTCGCTCCGGAGAGAGGGCCTCCATCGCGTCGCCGCCCAGCTTCGCCGCGCGACCGACGTCGCCGATCATCGACGATGCGCCGGACGCGTAAGCCCAGGCGCGGGCCTTCACGTCGGGGACCTCGGTGAGCGGGGCGGCGCGATCCGCGAGACGGAGCGCCTCCGCGGGGACGCCGCGCTCGAGGGCGCGACGGGCCGCGAACACGAGCGCCGCGGCCGCCTCCTCGTTGAGGCCGGCGGCCTCGAAATGACGCGCGACGACCTCGGGCGGCTCGCCGCGTTTGTCGAGCATCGCCGCGACCGTCTCGTGCGCGCGCGATCGATCGTCGGCCGACATGGACTCGTACGCCGCCTCGCGCACGAGCGCGTGGCGGAACGACCAGCGCCCGGGCTCCGCCTCGGGGCCGATGACCTCGGCGCGCTCGAGCGAGACGAGGGCGCTGCGCACCTCCGCCTCGGCGAGCGAGGCGAGATCGACCTCGGTGAACCGCTCGCCGAAGATGCTGGCGAGGCGCAAGAGGCGTCGCTCCAGCAAGCCCAGCTTGTCGAGGCGGAGCTGCACCATCGCGAGCACGCTGTCCGGCAGCGATCGCGTCCCGCTGTCGACCGCGTGCCGCACGAGCTCCTCGAGCAAGAAGGGGTGTCCGTTCGCGCGCGACACGACCGCCTCTCGCGCCTCGGCGTCGAGCGCCTCCCCTGCGGCGATGGAGACGAGCTCGCTCGAGGCCGACAGCGAGAGCCGGCCGAGCGAGATCCAATGCTGAGGCGCGTCTTCCCCGAGCGACGAGAGGCGGTCCTCGAGCTTGGGCCGGCTCGTTCCGAGGACCATGAGCTGTCGATCGGCGTGCCGGCGCAAGGCACGCCCGAGCCAGCTCACCGACGCCTCGTCGGCCCAGCCGATGTCTTCTATCGCAAAGATGACCGGCCTCTCGGCGATGCGCTCGATCCAGGCGAAGAAGGCCCGCTCCAGCCAGTCGGCCCGCACGCGCGGGTCGCCCCGCGCCGCCCGGACGGCGGGGTGGACGATCGGCTCGTCACCGTCGATGCGGGCGAGCTCGCCGAGGAAGGCGACGATGCGCGGGTCTTCGAGGCCGAGCTGGACCGCGTGTCGCGTGAGCGCACCCCTCGGGCTGGTCTCTCCGTCGTCCGCGCGTAGGACCGCGGAGCGGATGAGATCGCCGACCACGCCGAGCGTGCCGGCCTGCATCGGGTCGGCAGCGGCGCGGAGGACCTCCACCGACGAGGTGCCGTGGGCGCGCGTGGCCAGCCACTCCGTCACCAGCCGGGACTTGCCCACGCCGGCGGGTCCCGTCACGACCACCGCGCGCGCTCGCCCTTCCTCCAGGGTGGCGGACCAGGCGCCGTCGAGCACCGCGAGCTCGCGCGTGCGGCCGAGGCACGGAAGCGTGCGACCGAGGATGGTGCGGGGCAGCCGAGACGCGCCGCGCGCGACGATGCGGCGACGATTCGCCGGACCGACGACGACGACCTCGCCGCTGAGGAGCGCCTCGGTGGCCGCGTCGAGGAACGCCCCCTCCGGTCCTTCCTTGTCTCGGATCTTCTGCGCGAAGCGGTCGAGGAGCGGGTGCGCGGGCAACACGTCGAGGCACTCGACGCGACCGGTCGAGACGACGACGCGGAGCACCCAGGGCAGCTGCGCGAGCTCGAGGGCGAGCCGCGCGCCGCGCGCGGCTCGGTCGCCCGGCGTCTCGCCGGCCTCGATCATCGCGAAGGCTATTCCGTCGGCGGACCAGCGCAGGCGCGCGCCCGCGGCGGCCGCGATGCGATCGGCGACCGCTTGTTCCTCCAGGTGCTCATCCATGGGCCGCGTGCGGGTGTCCGGCGGCACCGGGCGCGGCTCGACGATCAGGAAGGTCACGACCCGGAGCTCGATCGCGCCGATCCGGGCGGGCGGGGGCGGCCGCTCGGTCACCGCGAACGGGGCCGGCGCGCCGATGTCCGCGAGCGCGACGTCGAGCAAGGCACGGCGGACCTCCTTCGCGCTGCGCGGCCGGTTCTTGATGGCCTTGGACAGGAGCGAGTGCACGAGATCCGCGAGCGCCGGCGGGACCTCCGGGTGCTTCTCACGGATGGGCGGGGGCTCGACCAGCAGCACCTTGGCGAGCACCACGAGCGGATGTGGCCCCGCAAACGCCGGCTCGCCGGTCAGGCATTCGTAGAGCACACAACCGAGCGCGAACAGGTCGGACGCGGGCGAGATCGGGTCGACGTCTTCGATCTGCTCCGGCGCGAGGTACCCGACCGTGCCCACGACCTCGTTCGTCGAGGTGAGCCGGGTTCGCCGCTCGAGCTGTCGCGCGACGCCGAGGTCGAGAAGGACCGCGCGGTCAGTCCTGCCTTCCTCCAGAAAGACGTTCTCGGGCTTGATGTCCCGATGCACGACGGACCTCGCGTGGAGCAACGTGAGGGCCTCGCAGAGCCTGACGCCGAGCGCGACGGTGGACTCCGGGTCGAGCCGCGAACGCGCCAAACGCTCGGCCAAGTCCTCGCCATCGAGCCAACGCATGGCCAGCCACGGCCTGCCGTCGGCGTCGACCCCATGGGCCCGGTGACCGACGATGGTCGGATGGTCGAGCTCCGAGAGGAGGCGCGCCTCCCTCAGGAATCGAGGTGTGTGGCTCTGGCGCTTCTCGGCGAGCACCTTGACGGCCACACGCTCGCCGGTTCGCCGATCGATGGCGCGAAACACGGCGCCCATTCCGCCCGACGCAGCGAGCTGCTCGATTTCGAACCAATCGCCGATGACGTCGCCAGTACGCAGGGCCGAAGCTCCTCGCGAGATGGTATCCGAACGGCGTGGCTCCGAGAGCACTATCCTGCAGCCGGTGCGCGAAAACGCAGGACGTGCGGCCGCGCTTCGACAACGGGGCTGACCCAGCGCACGGCATTCATCTTGCGGGGTGGCGCGCCGTGGCCGACGAGGCAGTGTTCTCCGCGCGACAATTGACCAAGATCTACCGAATGGGCGAGGTGGACGTGCACGCCTTGCGTGGTGTGGATCTCGAGCTGTTTCCGGGTGAGCTCGCGGTCTTGCTCGGCGCGTCGGGGAGCGGCAAGTCGACCCTGCTCAACATCCTCGGCGGCCTCGACGTCCCGACGAGCGGCACCGTCATCTACCGGGACCACGACCTCACCGCGGCGGACGAGGCCGAGCTCACCCGATATCGGCGCGAGCACGTGGGCTTCGTCTTCCAGTTCTACAACCTCATCCCGAGCCTCACCGCGCGCGAGAACGTCGCGCTGGTCACGGACATCGCCCAGGACCCGATCGAGGCGGAGGACGCCCTGGAGCTCGTGGGCCTCGGAGAACGGCTCGACCACTTCCCCGCCCAGCTCTCGGGCGGGGAGCAGCAGCGCGTCGCCATCGCGAGGGCCGTGGCGAAGCGTCCGGAGGTCCTGCTCTGCGACGAGCCGACCGGCGCGCTCGATTTTCGCACCGGGCAGCTCGTGCTCTCCGTGATCGAGCGCGTCAACCGCGAGCTCGGCACGACGACGGCGGTCATCACCCACAACGCGCCCATCGCCAAGCTGGCCGATCGCGTCATCACCATGGGAGACGGCAAGATCACCGGCGTGGAGCGGAACCCTCACCGGGTCACGGCGAGCGAAATCCAATGGTGAGCGCGCTCACGCGGAAGCTCTGGCGCGACGTGTGGCGCCTCGGCGGCCAAGCGCTCACCATCGCGCTCGTCGTGGCGAGCGGCATCGCGAGCTACGTGTCCTTCGCGAGCGCGCAGGGCTCGCTCGTGTTTGCGCGAGACGCCTTCTACCTGTCGCACCGCTTCGCCGACGTCTTCGTACACGCCGAGCGCGCCCCGCGCGCGCTGCAGGCCGACCTCGAAGCGATCCCCGGCGTCGAGGCCGCCGAGGTGCGCCTCGTCGTCGCCGCCATGGTGCCGCTGCCCGACATGACCGAGCCCGTGCTCGCCCAGATCGTGTCGCTCCCGGCGACGGGCCGCTCCCGGCTCTGCGACGTGCAGGTCCGGCGCGGCAGCATGCCGGAGCCGGGCCACGGCGAGGAGGTGCTGGTGCTCGACTCGTTCGCGCGCATCCACGGAATCGAGCCCGGCGACACCGTCCCTGCCGTGCTCAACGGGGTGCTCCGCGAGCTCCGCGTCAGCGGGACGGCCATGTCGCCCGAATACGTCTTTGCGGTCAGCGCCGGCGAGCCGATGGCCGACGAGGCGCGCGTCGGCGTGTTCTGGATGCGCGAGGACGTGCTCGCCCCCGCGTTCCAGCTGGAGGGAGCCTTCAACGACGCGCTGCTCGCCCTGAACCACGACGCGAGCGAGCGCGCGGTCCTCGGCAACGTCGATCGGGTGCTCGAGCCGTACGGCGGGCTCGGGGCCTACGCTCGCGACAGGCAGCCCTCGCACCTGATGCTGAGCGCGGAGCTGCGGCAGCTCTCGACGTTCGCCCTGGTCGCACCCGCGATCTTCCTCGGGGTCGCGGTGTTCCTCGTCTACGTCGTCCTGTCGCGGATCGTGAACCTCGAGCGTCCACAGATCGCGACCCTCAAGGCTCTCGGCTACTCGAACCTGGTGATCGCGTCGCACTACATCGAGCTCGTCTCGATCATGGTGCTCGTCGGCACCGGGATCGGGCTGGGGCTCGGGGCTTACCTCGGCGGCGGCTTGACCTCGCTCTACGCGGACTACTTCCGGTTCCCTTCATACGGCTTCCGGGTCGACGCCGAGGTCGCGATCAAGGCGGTGGTCGCCAGCGCGATCGCCGCGTTCGGCGGCGCGTTGACCGCCGTCTGGAGCGCCGTGCGCCTCCCGCCTGCGCAGGCCATGCAGGCCGAGCCTCCAGCGCGCTACGAGCGCTCGCTCGTGGAGCGGCTCGGGCTCGCCGCGCTCGCGGGCGCCTCGGGCATGATGGTCGTGCGCGAGCTCACGCGGCGGCCGGTCCGCACGGTGCTCTACACGCTCGGCATCGCGACCGCGGTCGCCACGCTGGTGTCCGCGCGCTTCGGCTACGACGCGATGGACCTCCTCTTCGACCTCGAGTTCCAGACGGCGTCGCGCGATGACCTCCTGGTTTCGTTCCGCGAGCCGCTCGACGGTGCCGCGGTAGACGAGCTGCGGCACCTGCCTGGCGTGGTGGGCGCCGAGCAGCAGCGGGCGGTCCCCGTCCGCGTGCGCTCGGCCCAGCGGTACCGGGACGTAGGGCTCGTCGGGCACGCGGATGGCGCGGTGCTCCGGCGCCTGGTCGAGCACCCGATGCGGGTCCACGAGATGCCGCCCGGCGGGCTCGTCTTGACCGAGGTGCTCGCCGAGCGGCTCGAGGTCGAGCCCGGCGACCGGGTGACGATCGAGGTGCTCTCCGGGGACCGACGCAAGGTCGAGGTCGTGGTCTCCGGCATCTCGAACGAGCTCTTCGGAATGCAAGCGCACGCCCGCCTGGAGGAGGTCCACGAGCTCCTGGGGGAGGTGAATGTCGCGACCGGCGCAGCGCTCTCGGTCGAGCACGGCCGCATCGAAGAGGTCGAGGCCCGGCTGAAGGAGATGCCCGGCGTCGGCTCGGTCCTCCGCCGGGACGTGGTGCTCGCGTTGTTCAAGCGGCAGACGTCCTACCTGTGGACGACGACGCTCGTCCTCACCTTGTTCGCTGCGACGATCGCCGTCGGCATCGTCTACAACAGCGCGCGAGTCGCGCTCTCGATGCGAGCGCGCGATCTGGCGAGCCTGCGCGTGCTCGGCTTCACCCGGCGCGAAATCGCGACGCTCCTCCTGAGCGAGATCGCGGTGTATGTCGCGGCCGCGCTGCCGCTCGGGCTCTGGCTCGGGCGCCTCCTGACCGACGCCGTCGCGGGCGCGACCGATCCCGAGCTCTATCGGATGCGCGTCGACGTGAGCGATCGAACGTACGCCTTCGCCGTCGCGGTCACGGTCGCGACTGCGCTCGTGAGCGCGGTCCTGATCAAGCGCCGCATCGACGCGTTGGATCTCATCGGTGTTCTCAAGACGAGGGAATGAGGCGTGGCGAACAAGAAGCTGGCGCGGAACATTGGGCGGTGGATCCGCCGAACGATCGTGGTCGCCGCCGCGGCGACCACGATCGGGCTCATCGTGTACGCGTACCTCCCCAAGCCGGTCCCCGCCGAGACGACGCGGGTCGCGCGCGGGCCGCTCCGCGTCACGGTCGACGCGACGGGGAAGGCGCGGGTCAAGGACCGATACGTGGTGTCCGCGCCGCTCGCGGGCAACCTGGCCCGGATCGGGCTGCGCGCCGGCGATCCGATCGAGGCCGGCCACGTGCTCGCCACCATCGTGCCCTCCGAGCCGCCGCTCCTCGACGAGCGGACGAAGTCCGGCGCCGAGGCGCGCGTGCTCGCTGCGGACGCGCAGCGCAAGCAGTCGGAGAGCCTGCTCGACGCAGCCCGGCTCGCCGAGAAGCAGTCGCGAGAGGACGCGGCGAAGGCGGAGACGCTAGGGAAGGACGGCGCGGTCTCCCGCGAGGTCGTCGAGCGCGCCGACTACGATCAGCGCGTCAAGAAAGCGCAGCTCGCATCCGCGGAGCTCGCGGTGCGGATCGCGGCCCACGATCTCGCGATGGCCAGGAGCGCCCTCAGCCGGATCGGCGACAAGAAGTCCGTATCCGACAAGTTCGAGGTGACCGCGCCGGCCCGCGGCCGCGTGCTCCGCGTCCTGTCGGAGAGCGCAGGACCGGTGGCGCCCGGGACCCCGCTCATCGAGATCGGAGATCCGGAGGAGCTCGAGGTGGCCGTCGACGTCCTCACCAGCGACGCGGTGAAGATCGAGCCCGGCGCGCGAGCCACGATCGACAGGTGGGGCGGCGCGATCCTCGACGCACGGGTGCGGGTCATCGAGCCGAGCGCGTTCACGCGGCTCTCCGCGCTGGGCGTGGAGGAGCAGCGCGTGCACGTCGTGCTCGACATCCAGAACCCCGCGAGCGCCTACGGTCGGCTCGGAGATGGCTTCCGGGTCGAGTCCAAGGTGCTTGTCTCGGAGAAGCTCGACGCGGTGACGATCCCCCTCGGCGCGGCCTTCAAGTCGGGCGCCGACTGGGCCGCTTACGTTGTCGTCGGAGGTCGCGCGGAGCTCCGCACGATCCAGATCGGCGAGCGGGACGCGGCGAGCGTCGAGGTCCGCGAAGGTCTCGAAGAAGGCGCCGAGGTCCTCGTGCATCCGAGCGAGAAGATCAAGCCGGGGGTGGAGATCGCGCGTCGCGCCTTGTGACCCCCGCGGGAGGGCGCTTTGTGGGTTTGCTCATCCTTCTGCTCCCGCTATGAGCGCCGGCATGACGCCTCGCGCAGAGGGAAGGCTCCGCCAGCTCGCCAAGCTCGCGCTCCGCGCCGCGCTCGGGGATCGGCTCCCCCATCACGAAGGCACGATCCACGCGACCGGTCTCCACGCGGCGATCGAGATAAGGCGCGACGCCCACGGGATCCCGAGCATCTTCGCCCAGAACGACGACGACGCTTTCTTCGGCCTCGGGTTCTGCCACGGCCAGGATCGAGCCGCGCAGCTCGAGCTGCTCGTCCGTACGGTCCGCGGGACGCTGGCCGAGGTCGCGGGGGAAGAAGGCTTGCCCGTCGACAGGCTCGCGCGTCGGATCGGGTTCAAGCGCGCCGCGGGCGCTCAGCTGGAGGTCGCGCGCCCCGAGGTTCGCGCGCAGCTCGACGCCTACGCGCGTGGGATCACCGCGGGCGTCCGCCTCGGCGCCAAGCGCCGAGCGCACGAGCTCGCGCTCCTCGGCTGCGAGCCCACCGCGTGGGACGCGGCGGATCCGCACGCCGTGAGCGTGCTCCTCTGCTTCGCGCTCGCGTCGAACTGGGACGTCGAGCTGCTCCGTCTCGAGTGCTGGCAAGAGGACGGCGAAGAGGCGCTCCTCGCGATCGACGCGCCCTATCCGGGCGACATGCCGTCGTCGCGCGAGCCCTTCGCCCGCGCGGGACATGCCGCCGAGCGGCTCCTGCAAGATCTCGAGGCGCTGCGGGCCCTCGCGCCCCTCGGCGGCGCATCGAACGCCTGGGCGGTCGGGGTCGAGCGCTCCGCGACGGGCCGCCCGATCCTCGCGGCCGACCCTCACCTGCCGCCTGACGTGCCGGTACATTGGTACCTGTCGCACCTGCACACGCCGCGCTGGCGCGTGACCGGGGCGAGCTTCGTGGGCACACCTGGCTTCGCGATAGGCCACAACGAGCACTGCGCCTGGGCGGTGACCGCAGCCCACGCGGACAACACCGACTTCTTCATCGAAGAGGTCGGGCCCGACGGCCGGAGCGTGCGCGAAGGAGACGGCTTCGCCCCGTGTGAGCACCGCGCCGAGCGCATCGACGTGAAGGGCCGACCCAGCGTGATCGAGGACGTGCTCGTCACGAAGCGCGGGCCGATGGTCGGGCCGGTGCTGGGGCGCGGGCAAGGGCTCTCGATGGCCGCCACCTGGCTCGCGCGGCGCCCGTACACCGGGCTCTACCGTGCCCACCTCGCGGAGAGCCGGGAGGCGTTCCACGATCTGTTCCGCGACGGCTCCGCTTCCAGCGTGAACGTGGTGTACGCCGACGTGAAGGGAGGTCTCGCGTGGCGGCTCGGCGTCGAGGTACCGGTGCGCAGGAGCGGGCACGGGACGATGCCGCGCCCGGGCTGGCTGCCGGACTCGGGTTGGGATGACGAGCCCGTCGCCTTCGAGTCGATGCCCTTCACGAACGACCCGCCGGAGGGGTTCGTGGCGAGCGCGAACAACGCGCCCTGCCCCCATGAGGACGGCAAGCCGTTCTTCGGGGTGGACTGGCTCGATGGCTACCGCCAGCAGCGCCTCGTCGAGGTGCTGTCGAGCCGACGCGATTGGACAATCGCATCCACGCAGGATCTGCAGAAGGACACGCTGACGCCGGTCTGGAACGAGGTTCGAGAGCGCGTGCTCGCCTCGCCACCATCCGACGACGGCGCCGCGCTGGCGCGCGAGCTGCTCGCGACGTGGGACGGCCGGATGGCGGCGAGCTCGGTCGGCGCGAGCGTGTGGGCCCTCTTCGTGAGCTCGCTCGTGACGCGTGTCCTCTCGGTGAAGGCGCCGCGCACCGCGGGGCGCGCGATGGGCGCCGGCTTCCACCCGGCCCTCCCCCACACGACGCTCATCACCCGGCGGATGTCCCACCTGTCCCGGTTGATCCGCGAGCAACCCGAGGGCTGGTTCGACGAGGGTTGGCCGGCCGCGATCGCCCGCGCCCTGGGTCGCGCGGTCGCGAGACTGAAGGAGGAGCGAGGCGTCGACACCTCGACGTGGCGCTGGGGCGACGTCCGCCCCCTGCGGCTCCATCACCCGTTCGGCAAGACCGCTCGCGCGCTCGATTTCGCGCTCGGTCTCGGGCCGAGGCCGTTCGCAGGCGACGCCACGACCATCGTGCAGGGCTCGCTCGACCTCGCCGATCCCCTGGCTGGCCCGATCGGCGTGCCCAACCTCCGCGTCGTGATCGACGTCGGCGGCTGGGCGAACAGCCGCTATGCGCTCCTCGCCGGGCAATCGGGCAACCCCTTTTCGCCGCATTTCGAAGACCACCGCGTCCCCTGGGAGAACGGAGGCCTTCCGATAGCGTGGACCGAAGAGGAGGCCGCGCGCACCACCGTGACGCTCCTAAAGATCGTTCCGGGATGATCCGCTACGCTCGGGCGCGATGCCCGAGCCGATGTTCTTCGATTTCACGCAGCTCTTCGACGCCGAGGAGTACCTCTACTTCATGGAAGAGAGCCTGCGCGCCGAAGACACCTCGGCGCAGGTGACCTTCCTGGAAGACGTGCTCGAAGCCAAGCCGCCGATGAAGGTCCTGGATCTCGGCTGCGGCCACGGCCGGCACGCAAACGAGCTCGCGCGGCGCGGCTACGACGTCCTCGGCATGGACCTGGTCGACGGCTTCCTCGACGTCGCGCGACGGGACGCGGAGGCCGAGGGCCTGAAGGTCGAGTACGTGCGCGGCGACATGGGCTCCTTCGAGATCGAGAGCGCGTTCGACCGTGTCGTCTGCCTCTACGACGCCTTCGGGTTCTTCGACGACTACCATCAGGTCGAGACGCTCCGCTGCGTCCACCGCGCGCTGGTCCCCGACGGCAGGTTCTTGCTCGACCTCCGCACCCGTGAGTTCATGACCCGGCTGCCGGGCGTCGCCGTGCTCGACAAAGGCAACGGCGACATGATGATCGACAGGCAGCAGTTCGATCTGGAGACCGGCCGCTTCGTGGACCGCCGCACCTACGTGAGGGACGGCAAGCAGCGCGAGGTGATGTTTTCGGTCCGCCTCTGGGCCTTCACCGAAATCCGCTTGGTGCTTCAATCGATCGGGTTCACGATCGAGGCTGCGTATGGGGGCTTCGAGAAGGTGCCGATCTCGGCGCAGCGTCCGCGGACGGTCCTCGTGTGCCGGCGCGTCGACCCACCCCGCGATCCGTCCGCTCATGGCTGACCGCTGGCGGAGCGCCCTGATCACCGGTGCGTCGAGCGGGATCGGGCGCGCGCTCGCGCTCGAGCTCGCCCGGGGTGGGACGAGGCGCCTCGTGCTCGTCGCACGCCGGGCCGAGGAGCTCGCGCGCGTCGCCGCCGAGGTCTCCGAGCTTGGAGGCGAGGCCGCGGTGGAGGTGCTGGACGTCGCGGACGCCGACCGTTGCGCAGCGCGGATGCGGGAGCTCGACGACGCAATGGGCGGGCTGGATCTCGTCGTGGCGAACGCTGGACAGGGCGCGCCCTCCGGCGCGAACCCGCTCGCGTGGGAGACGCTCCGCGGCCCTCTGCACGTAAACTTCTGCGGGGCTGCCGCGACGCTCACGGGCGCGTTGCCCGCGATGATCGCGCGCGGCCGGGGACACCTCGTCGGGATCGGCTCGCTCGCGTCGTATGGCCCGTTGCCCGAGGCGGCGGCCTATTGCTCGCCAAAGGCCGGGCTCTCCATGTTGCTCGCCTGCCTCGCCATGGATCTCGAGGACAAGGGCGTCGCGGTGACGGACGTTCGTCTCGGCTTCGTGAAGACGGCGATGGTCGCGCGGGCCACCCACCCGATGCCGCAGCTCGCCGAGCCCGAAGACGTCGCGCGGCACGTGGTCCACCGGCTGCTCGAGAAACCCAGGCAGGTCGTGTATCCGCGCGCGCTCGGCGCCGCGACGCGTGTCTTTGCGCTCGCGCCGGAGGCGGTCCGGCGACGCGTCCTCGGACGCGCCTCCCCCGGGCGGTCCGGGTCATGATCAGCCAGGGGGAGGTCGAGGCGGCGCTCATCAAAGGGGGCGCGATCCGCGAGCTCTTGCTCTGGTATGAGCGGCACTACGGCTCCACCTATGCCGTGGACCTCGGTCGGCGGCTGCCGCCCCACCTCTCTCGGCAGCTCGACGTCGCCCGGCCGGGCCTGGGTCTGCTCACGAACGTCTGGTACCCGTCTCCTATCGTCCACGCGATCCTCGACTCGATCGCGGCCCGACACGACGAGGACGAGCTCCGGTCGATCACGGCGGAGGCGAACCACTTCGCGGTGCGGAGCCTCACGCGCGGGGTCTACCAGTTCTTGTTCCGCATGGTCGGGAGCCCGGAGCTCTACGCGAAGCACATCCAGCGGGCCTGGAACCTCCTCCACTCGACCGGTAAAAGGGTGATCATGCTCGACGAGGGCATCGCCGATTCGACGATCGAGGACTGGCCGGGGCACCACCCCTGGCTCTGCGAGATCACAACCCACACGATGCAGGCCGTATTCGTCGCGATGGGGTGCCGAGACGTCCAGCTCGAGCGCCTCTCTTGCGTCGCCCAAGGAGCGCCCCGATGTCGGAGCATTTTGCGGTTTCGCGATCCTTGATGCGATTGGCCTCGGCCGCGGCTCGCGCTGCGCGGCGGGAGATGAGCCGGATGCAGGCGAAGTGGGGCCTGCCGCGGGTTCGTCTCGTGTACCACCCTGCCTACCGCTTGCCGGAGGATCCGCTCGTCGACAACCGTCGCGGCGAGCGCATCCTCGAGTACCTCGCGCTGAGGCGATGGATCGACCTGGGGACCGTGCTGAGACCGGAGCGCCTGCGCGTCGGCGATCTCCTCCGAGTCCACGGGGCCGACTACCTGAGCCGCCTCGACGATCCGAAGGAGCTCGAGCGCGTCTTCGGCGGGCGCCCCCACACGACCGAGGTCGCGACTCGGCTGCTCGAGGCGCAACGCTGGGCGACGTCAGGCACCGTGCTCGCCACGTCGATCGCCCTGCGATACCCCTGGATCCGCAGCCCGGTCTACAACCTCGGCGGCGGTTACCACCACGCGCGCCGCGATCAGGGGACCGGTTTCTGCGCGTTCAACGACGTCGCGGTCGCAGTCGATAGGGCGCGCGCGGATGGCTTCTCGGGGAAGGTCCTGATCGTCGATCTCGACGCGCACCAGGGCGACGGCACCCGGTCGATGTTCGCCGACGACGAGCGTGTCACGACCTTCTCCATCCACGGGGAAGCGTGGGACCGTACGCCGGTCGCGCGCGCGATCGACGTCGCGCTCGGGCCCGCGGTGGGAGACGAGACCTACCTGCGCACGCTGGAGGCCCACCTCGACGAGGCCTTCGTGCGAGCCGACCCGGCGCTCGTCTTCTTCCTCGCCGGAACGGACGTCGCGATCGGCGATCCGCTCGGCGGCTTCCGGCTCTCCGCGCAGGCGATCGCCACGCGCGATCAGATGGTCCTCGAGCGCGCCAAGGGCACCCCGACGGTCGTGCTCCTGGCGGGCGGGTACGGTCCCGACACGTGGCGCTACACCGCCAGGACGCTCGTGTGGCTCCTCTCCGGCGAGGACCGGCCCATCCTCTCGAGCGACGAGAAGTCCCTCGCGTCGTTCCGGCGCATCCGGACCTCCCTCTCGTCGAGCTCGCTGTCCAACGCCATGGAGGGCCAAGGAGGAGACGAGCTCGCGTTGACCGACGCGGATATCTACGCCGATCTGATGGGCAAAGACGCCGACCCGCGCTTCTTGAGCTTCTACAGCGGCTACGGGCTCGAGGTCGCGTTCGAACGATACGGGCTCGCCGAGCACCTTCGGTCGCGCGGCTACCACGACTTCGAGATCTCGCCCGAGCCGCCGCGACGCGGCGGCGGCCAGGGGCTGCGCGTGTACGCAAACGCGACCAAACACGACATCCTGATCGAGCTCTTGGTCGACGAGGTGCTCGTCGACGGCGCTCGGATGCTCTCCATCGAGTGGCTGCTCCTGCAAGACGCGTGGCGCAAGCCGCCGCCCGGCGAGCCGCTCCTGCCGGGGCAGAAGCACCCTGGGCTCGGGTGTCTCGCCATCGTCATCGGCATGCTCGTGATGGCAGCCGAGCGCCTCGGCTACGAGGGCCTCACCGTCGTGCCGTCGCACTACCACGTGGCCGCGCAAGCGAGGCGCCTCTTCGCGTTCCTCGATCCGACGGACGAGGCCTTCTTTCTCGCGTTGAGCCGCGCGACACACGGGCGAACGCTGTTCGAAGCATCGAAGGCGCTCGCCGCGGGCGAGGTCGTCGACGACAAGGGCGTCGCGGTCTCGTGGAAGCCGAGCCGGATGGTGCTCGCGACGGGCGAGAACCTGAAAGCGAGGCTCGCGAGCGCCGCTTATGCGAGGGCCGTCGAAGCAGCGGCGCGCGAGCTCAGGCCGAGCAGGCCTCCGCCGGAGGTCCCGCGAGCCGCGGCGTCGTCAGGCCCACGAGATGGCGAACACGGCTGACGTGGGCGCATACGACTCGACCACCATGTCCGAGGCCTTCGCGCCGGCCGCCTCGGCGACGACACGGCCGGCCACACAGACGTTGGCGAGCGTGGCCTTGTCGTGGAGGTTCTTCGGGAAGGTCAGCCGGAGGCGAGCCCGGCCGGCCGACTGGTCGACGAGGGCCAGCTCGGTTCCGCGACGGAAGGCCGACCAGCGGTGGGGAAGCCCGACGAAGAGGCGCTCGGGCGAGATCATCCAGAAGAGGATCTTGTAGAGCGGGTTCGTGAGGATCGCCCGGTTTCGCTCCCAGACCCAGGCTTCGTAGGCGTGGTGTGGCATCGCGTCCTCGTAGACGAGGCCCAGCGCGTTGAGCTGAACCTCGCTCACCCAGGCCGTCGGCAGCGGCGGTCGCTCGAGGAACACGGCGAGCTCGGAGGGCAGCTCGTCCGGGTCGACCCGAACCGGCGCCGTCGTGACGAGCACGCGGATGACCGAGCCCTTCGCCTGTGCCTCCGGGTACGAGGCCAGCCCAGCGGGCAAACCGTCGAGGTACCGGGACAGGAGAGGAAATCGAGCGAGACCCATGAGCGAGCCGGTGGCTCCCCGGATCTTACGGCCCTGGCGCGAGGTCGATAAGAGCGCAGATCACGGGAACTCGCACTGCGACGTCGCCATGTTGCAGACCGACCCCGGAGCGATGAACGCGCAGATGCCCATCCCGAAGATGTTCTGGCAAGGCACGCCACACGCCTTGACCGTGCTCGTGTAACAGAGCTGGCCGATCTCGTCGCAGTCCGCGTCGCTCGCGCAGCGGCAGCTGAAGTCGTCGATGATGTTGTTCTGCGTCTCGTCGATCGCGTTGCAGAACTCGGTCACGTAGACCGGGCTCGCGTGGCAGTCGTCGTCGGCGCCGTCGGTGACGCCGTCGCAGTCGTTGTCCTGCCCGTCGGTGCAGCGCGACGGCTCGAACTCGGCCGTGGGCGGCGCCCCGCCGTTGCAGTTGAAGCAGGCCCCGACGTTCGTGCACTCGGGGTCGGCGCAGTCGACGAAGACGTCTCCGTCATTGTCGATCCCGTCCGCACAGATCTCCGGCGGGTTCTCCAGGATCTCCACGTTGAGCTGGAAGGGCCCTTCGTTTGCGCCGCCGAACGGGTCGACCGCGAAGCCGTCGAGGAAGACGTAGTACGTGCCCGGGTACAGGATGGTGAACTCGAGCTCCGCCGCGAGCATACCGGCGCTGTCGTCGTCGCAACCGATCTCGAGGCCCGAGTTGCAGGCGCCGGTGCGGACGTAGAGGGTGGAGTCGAAGCTCGTGCCGGACGAGTCGAGGTGGACGAAGGCCGGATCGTCGAGGACGAAATAGAAGACGGCCTCGCCAGCGTCGCCGCCGCAGGAGCCCTTCGTCTCGCTCACGTTCCCGGTCGTGTCGCCCACGTACGTGCCGCTGCCCGGGATGAGCTTGGGCGAGAGGCAGTTGGCCTGCTGCTGCTGGCAGACCGGGGTCTGCGCGCAGTCGGGGTCCTGGCAGTCGGCGAAGCCGTCGATGTCGTCGTCGAGGCCGTTGTTGCAGATCTCGGGGCCGACCGGGCAGCTCGGCGTGAGGAAACAGGCCTCGTCGGCGCAGTCGATCTTGAGGTCACAGTCGTTGTCGGCGCCGTCGTTGCAGACCTCCGCCGTGCAAACCTGACAAGCCGGGGTCGCGAGGCAGTCCGCGTCGGCGCAGTCCGGGAGCGTGTCGCAGTCGTTGTCGAAGCCGTCGTTGCAGATCTCGGGGGTGCCGGGAGGCTGGCAGGCGCAAGGAAACTGCCCCTGGCAATCGGGGTCGCCGCAATCGACGAGGAGATCGCAGTCCTCGTCCTGCCCGTTGTCGCAGCTCTCCTGCTGGGCCTGGCACTGGCACGCAGGCGTGCTCGCGCAGTCCGCGTCGTCGCAGTCGAAGTCGTCGTCGCAGTCGTCGTCGAAGCCGTTCTGGCAGAGCCCGGCCTCGGTGGGCAGGCAGCCGCAGGCGGGCGTGCCGATACAGTCGGTGTCGAAACAATCCGCGAGCTCGTCGCAGTCGTCGTCCTCGCCGTTCCCGCACTGCTCCGTCGTGGGCTGGCAGCCGCAGTTGGGGACGTCGTCGCAGGCGGGGTCGAAGCAGTCCTCGACGCCGTTGCAGTCGTTGTCGGAGCCGTCGAAGCAGTCCTCCGGGTGACCGGGGAAGACCTCCGGGTTCTGATCGTTGCAGTCGAAGCCGCCGCACGCGACCGCGACGGCGCCGTCCTGGTCGTCGTCGCGGAGGAAGAAGGTGCAGACGCCGCCGGCGCAGAGGTTCGTCGTGCAGGGGTCGCCGTCTTCACATTGCTGGGCGACGGTGCACGTCTGGCCTCCGCCTTCGCCGCCTCCACCCGAGCTGGGCCCGGTCGTGGTGGTGGTCGTCGTGCTCGTGCTCGTGGTCGTCGTCGGCCCCGAGGCGCCGTCGCCTCCTTGGCCGCTGCCGCCCTCGGAGGGGAACGGATCGAGCCCGGCGCGCCCACAAGCGACGCCCACGAGCGCAAGGAAAGCGAGTTGCGAGAACCGTCTCATCGTCGCCCTTCGGAGGTTGAACCGAGCCAATCTACACGGTCGGGGCGAACGGCGGGCCGCCCTTTCGGGTCGTCTCGGCTCAAAGATCCTCACGCTTGTCCCATGCGCCGGCTCTGGCTAGGGTCCGCGCGTGACCCAGCAGACGGTTGTCTACGAGCGGCCGGAGAGCCAGCTGGGTCGAGGCAAGTTCACGAGCTCACCTTGGATCGTGGGCGGCCTCGCGGCCTTCGCCGTCGTCTTCACCGCCGCCTTCGTCTACGTCTTGGTTCGCCGCAGGCTTCGAAGAAACCGAGACGACGTGGGCCCGATCTCCTCGCGCGGCGACGGCAGAGCCGGCCCGCCCTCTTCCCGCCCACCCCGACGCCCTTGAACGATCGAGCGCCCAGCGCCTCGCCCCAGAACGCGGCCCCGAGCAAGCTCGGGGCGCGCGTCATCCTGGTGATGCTCGTGAGCGTCGTGCTCTACGGCGTGCTCGTGGCGATCCGCGGGACGAAGAAGATCGAGCAGGAGCTCACGCATTTCGCGTGGACGACCTTCGCGATCGCGTGCGGGCTCTCGTTCGTGAACTACCTCCTGCGCTTCCTGAAATGGGAGTACTACTTGGCGGTTCTCGGCATCCAGCCGAGGCGCTCGCTGCCGCGCGCGATACCCTGGGGAGAGAGCCTCCTCGTGTTCCTCTCGGGCTTCGTCCTCACCGTCACGCCCCTGAAGGTCGGCGAGGTCTTCAAATCCGTGGTGCTGCGGGACCTCCGCGGGATCGACGTCGTGCGGACGGCCCCCATCGTCGCGGCCGAGCGGCTCACCGATCTCGTCGGCGTGATCGTGCTCATCACCTTCGGGGCTTCCGTCTTTCCGGGCGGGCTCCTGTGGGCCGGGCTCGGCACCCTCTTCGTCGTGTTCCTGCTGGGGTTCGTCAGCGTCCCCGCGCTGAGTCGCTTCGCGCTCGCACCGCTGCCGCGGCTGCCCGGGCGCGCAGGCGCGATCGGCAAGCGTGTCGTCCCGAAGATCGAGCTCGCCCTCGCCGAGCTCCGGTTCATCACCTCGCCGCGAACGCTGGTCATCCCCTCCATCCTCTCGGTGGTGGGCTGGGCCCTCGAGGGCCTCGGGACCTGGATCATCCTCGGAGGCTTCGGCGCGCTCCTGGACATCCCGAGGGCGGTCTTCTTCTACGCCACGGCGACCCTCGCGGGCGCGCTGACCCCCCTGCCCGGCGGGCTGGGCGCGACCGAGAAGGTGCTCGAAGAGTCGATGGTCGGGCTCGGCGGTGTCCCCGGCCCGGTCGCCACGGCCGCCATGCTCCTCAGTCGCCTCGCCACCTTGTGGTTCGCCGTGCTCGTGGGTTTCGTGGCCTACGGGGCCTTGCGGGCACGGCATCCGCACCTCGGCAAACCGAGCCCTCCGGGCGTCAAATCAATTAACCCTTGATTGCTCCGCGAAAAGCGTGCTAGCCCGCAGCTAGTCCTTCGGTTTGCTTCCGCCCCTGGCGGGCGTGGACCGGGCGCCTCGCCGACTCTTTCATCCCCTCCTGGCCCATGCCGACCATCGAACGCGGTCTACCGCTCGTGGAGCACGTCATCTCCGTCCTGAAGGCCCGCGTGGCCAAGCGGGGAGGCGAGCGCCCGACCGGCGCTGGCCGCGGAGCCCTCGATAGCCTCGAGTCGAAGCTCATGGTCGAGCTGCCGCCGACGCTGCGGGCCTTCCTCGGCTTCGACTTCACGTTCACGTCGCTCGGCAAGGGGTGGCACGGCCGCGGCCGCTTCGGCAATAGCGCCCAGGCCCCTCGGCCGCGCCTCACCAGCGTGCGCAAGCTCGCGGAGGCCAAGACGGAGCTCGGCTGGACGGACTCGCGCATCCGCACGAAGCTCCTTCGGCTGCCGAACCGCCCCCGCCACCCGTGGAACGCCCTCTACCTCGGCGAGGCCCGGCGAGACGGGGAGCTGCTCATCCTCGGCATCGACCACGAGGACACGCTGGTTCGCTTCTGGCCGCGTTACACCGCCTTCGACCTCTACCTCGCGGAGCAGGCCGGGGTCATCGATCTGACCGAGGCGCAGCGCCTCGAAGACCTCGAGTCGCATGTCGCGCTGAACCCCGAGCTCTCGAGCGGGGACGACGGCGACGACGGCGACTCCGACTATTGACCGGACCGGTCGTCTTCACCGCGGCGGCCGGCGCCCTCGCTTCCTCGGGCGATCGGCTGGACAAGCTCGTGGTCTGGGCGCTCCGGCAGGAGGGCCACGCCGTCTCGCGGGCGGAGGTCCAGCGCTGGATCGCGGCCGGGCTCGTGACGGTGGACGGCGCGCCCGCCGCCGCGTCGAGCGCCGTGCGCGAGGGGGCGCAGGTGGAGGTCCGCCCGGCGCCTGCTCCCCGCACCGACGTGGAGGCGGACGCTTCGATCGAGCTCGTCGTCGTCTTCGAAGACGATGACTTGATTGTCATCGACAAGCCGGGGGACATGGTCGTTCACCCGGCGCGTGGCAACTGGTCGGGGACGCTCGTGCACGGCCTCCTGGCGCGGGAGGGCTTCCGCGCCGAGGAGCTGTCGGACGACGCCGGGGCCGGCCACGTGCGGCCCGGCATCGTGCACCGGCTCGACAAGGGCACGAGCGGCCTCTTGGTCGTCGCGAAGAACGCCGAGACACGCGAGGCGCTCAAGGAGCTCTTCTCCACCCGCACGATCGAGCGCGAGTACGTGGCCATCACGGTCGGCTCTCCCGGCAGCGGCACGATCGACACGCCGTACGGGCGACACCCGCGCGATCGGCTGCGTTTCACGTCGAAGGGTCGCGTCGCGGGAAGCAAGCGCGCGATCACCCACGTGACGGAGCTCGAGCCGCTCGGAGCGGCGACGTTGGTCGCTTGCCGGCTCGAGACCGGACGGACGCACCAGATCCGCGTGCACCTCGCGGAGCAGCGGGGCGCGCCGATCCTGGGCGATCCGCTCTACGGCAAGCGCCCGAAAGACGCCCTCCTGGCCGAGCTCGCCGAGGGTCTCGGGCGACAGGCCCTGCACGCGCGCCTCTTGGGGTTTCGACACCCGCGCTCGGGCAAGGCCTATCGATGGGAGAGCGCGATGCCCGCCGACATGCAGGCGGCGCTCGCGCGGCTGCGGGGAGCTACCAGACCTTCGATTTGACGTGCCCCTTCGACTTCACGAGGATGTCGACGAGGGCGCGGTCGTAGAAATTCTTGTGGTAGAGATCCGCGGAGACGCGGCTCTTGTAGAGGGCCCTGCCCTCTTCGATCTCCTCGGCGAGGCTGGTGAAGAGGTCGTCCTCCTGGATGCCCTTCACGATCTTCTCCTCGTTGTAGAGGGACAGATCGCTCGCGATGGCGCGGGCAAGCCGGCGCGCGGCTTCTTCGGTCTCGATCAGCGGCATGAAAGAAGGATGCCCGGGTTCGGGCCTGGATGTCAAAAGCCGGGTGCGTCGTCCCGAGCCCGGGGGCAAAAGAGCGCGATCACCGCGGGGATGACGACCAGCCCGTAGCGCCCCGCGCCGAAAAACGCGGCGTGAATGCCGGCCGTCAGGAGGATGAGCGCCGCCGCAGCGGGCACGTCCGCGGCGACGAGCCGGCGGGTCTGAGGATGGACCGACGCGACGAGGGCAAGCGCGGCGAGGGCCAGCACGGCCAGCGTCCCCGAGAGACAGAGGGCGACCGCGGCGAGCGGCGCCCAGAGTCGCCCCCAGCGCCCCGGCACGCGGCGGACCGCCGGCTCGAGCAAGCGGATGATCTTCACCAGCCCGGCGGCCAGGAGGAGCCGCTGGACCAGGGTCTCGAGCGCTCCCCAGACCGTCTTGGCGCCGTCGCCGAACGCAGCGGGGTTGGCCGCGTGGAGGTACCAGGGCCCGGCGCCGAAGTACTCGAAGGTGACGGCGAGCTTCTGCGGTGCGAGCGCGGCCCAGGCGAGCGGGTGCTCGCGGATGGTCCGGCGCGCGGCGTCTCCGAAACACGTGTCCTTCGCGGCCTCGTCCCACACCTCGCGGCAGGGCTCGGGGACCTTGATCGGCGCCCAGGACCCGCCCGCGTCGGGATCGGTCCCGATGAGGAGGTTCCAACCGCCGTTCACGCTGACGAGCGCACATCGGCCCATCGAGCTGCAGTTTCGCGCCGTCCAAGGGGCGAGGACGGCGAACGCGACGACCGTCGCGACCCCGGCGGCGACGAGCGCGCGACCGAGCCGCGCCTTGCTCCAGCTGGCCGTGAGGAACCCCGCGAGCGGGAAGACGGGGGCGAACACGATGTTCTGCGGCCGGACATAGGTGACCAGACCGATGACGACGCCGAAAAGCGCGGCGCGCCCGAGCCCCCGCTCGGACGCGCGCGCGCCGAGGTAGAGCGCGATCGCGAGGAGGGAGGCGGTGATGCCTTCGGTCATCAGCGCCGGCGTGTACGAGAGGAGCGCGGGGTGCAGGGCGAAGGCGAGGCCCACGGCGAGCGCCGTCCGGCGCGTGGTCCGACCGGCGACGGCGCGATGGAGGGCCGCGGCGCCGAGCGCACCGAGCAGCGCCCCCGGCACCATGGCGACACCCGGGTGCGCGCCGCCGATCCGGTACGCGAAGGCGACGAGCGCCGGATAGCCGACCGGATAGTGAGCCGCGGGCGTGACAGTACCGTCAGGCCATTGCCACGTGTAGCCGAAGCCGGACGCGAGGCGCCGAGCGATTGTGTCGTAGTAGGTCCCGTCGGCCACGGGCCCGATCCGGTTCCAGGCCCACACGACGAAGGCGAGGCGCGCGACGAGCGCGACCGCCGCGACGACGGCGGTGTCCTCGAAGCGACGCGGCGCCTGGGCCGGAGGCGCCCCGGGCGGGCCGCCTGTCACCGAGCCGCCTCGACGAGCGGGAAGCGCGCGAGGACGGCCAGCGCCTCGAGCGCCTCGACGACCTCCGACACGGGCAAGCCGACGACGTTCGTGTACGAGCCCTCGATCCGAGGGATGGCCGACGAGAAGAGCCCTTGGATCGCGTAGCCGCCGGCCTTGTCGCGCCCCTCTCCGGTGGCCACGTACCGCGCGATGAAGTCCTCGTCGAGCGCGCGGACGTGAACCCGCGTGGTCACGGTCTGGGCGTGGGCGACCCCGGCCTGTCCGGCGAGCGCGATCGCGAACCGGGTCGACACCTCGTGGGCCCGCCCGGCGATCGCACGAATCATCGCGGCGCCCTCCGATGCGTCGGCGGGCTTGCCCAGGATGGCGCCGTCGACCACGACCGTCGTGTCCGCGACGAGACAGGCAGCGTGACCGATTCCTCGGGCCGAGGCGGCCTGCCCCGCGGCCGCCAGCTTGGCGAGGGTGACGCGCTCCACGTAAGCCGCGGCAGGCTCGGCGGGGAGCGGTGTTTCGTCGACGTCGACCGCGAGGACGACGAGCGGGAGGCCCACGCGCTCCAGGAGCTCGCGCCGGCGAGGGGACGCGGACGCGAGGAGCAAGGGCAGCTCGGGGAGGCTGTGTCGAGGCACGGAGTGCATTGCGCTGTAGCTCACCGGCGCTCCCTTTGGTAGACACGGAACCGCATGCGAGCCCTGACCTGGGTCGTGTCCGGCCTCGCGTTCGCTGCGCTCTCGAGCGCCAGCGAGGCGCGCGGCGACGACTGCGCCCCACGACCGCGCTCGGGCGACCTCCGTTTCTCGACCTGCATCGACGTCGACAACCTCTGGCTCCGCCCGGGCAGCGGACCGTTCCTCTCCATCGGCTCGGCGCTGACGACCCCGCCCGGACAGGTCGCCTTCGGCCTGGCTGGGAGCTACTCGTCGCGGCCGCTCCGGTTCGAAGCGCAGGGCCCCGATCCGGAGGGGCGCGACGTGTACGTCGTCGACAACCTCTTCAACGCGACGTTCCTCTTCGCGCTCGGCGTGACGGACAGGCTCGAGCTGACCGCCGCCGCGCCCGTCACGCTCTACCAGGACGGCGACGGCTATGAGGCGCTGCTCGGGGGCGAAGACGACCTCCCGCGTAGCGTCATGCGCGACGCGCGCTTCGGGCTCGCCCTCGCCATCTTGCCGCGGCCGAGGCGCGCCGACGCGGACGGCCTTTCGCTCGTCGGGCGCTTCGAGTTCACCGCGCCCTTCGGTGAGGGCGACGCGTTCGGCGGGGCTCGCGCCGGCACGGCCGTCCCCGCGCTCACGGCGGACTATCGCTACGATCGCCTGACCGTGGCGGCGGAGGTCGGCGCGCGAATCCGCCCGGAGGAAGAGCTCGGCCAGGCCACCTGGGGAACGCAGATCAACACGTCCCTCGGAGCCTACGTCGACATCTGGGAGCCGCTCGGCCTAAGCGCCGGCGCCGAGGCGTTCGCGCTCGTGACCGCAGCTGGTCAGGGGGAAGATCAGCCCCTGCTCGTTCCGGGCGAATGGATCGTCTCGGCGCGCATGGCACCCGGCCTCGGCGGCGACCTGGGCGGGTTCGTCGCAGGCGGCGGCCCCATCCCGTTCACGGATGCAGGCGCGACCGCGCCGCGCTTCCGGTTCTCTTTCGGTGTGTCGTACGCGCCGCGTGGCCTCGACACCGACTCGGACGGCGTGCTCGATCGTGACGACGCGTGTGTCTCGGTGCCCGAGGACAAAGACGCCTTCGAGGACGCGGACGGCTGTCCCGATCCCGACAACGACGGCGACCGCATCCCCGACACGTCCGACAGGTGCCGCGACGAAGCCGAGACGATGGACGGCTTCGACGACGCGGACGGCTGCCCCGACGTGGACGACGATCGCGACGGCGTCCCGGACGAGAGCGACAAGTGCCGCAACGAGTCCGAGGACAAAGACGGCTTCCGCGACGACGACGGCTGCCCCGACCCCGACAACGACGGCGACGGCATCCTCGACGAACGCGACACCTGTCCGGCCGGCGCCGAAGACAAGGACGGCTTCCGCGACGACGACGGCTGCCCCGACCCGGACAACGACGCCGACGGCATCCCCGACACCGCGGACAAGTGCCCGAACGAGCGCGAAGACAAAGACGGCTTCGAGGACGCGGACGGCTGCCCGGACCCCGACAACGACGCCGATGGCGTCCTCGACGCGAAGGACAAGTGCCCCGACGCAGCCGAGACGCTCGACGGACAAGCCGATGAGGACGGCTGCCCCGAAGCCGGCTCGAAGAACCTCGTGAGCATCGGCCGCGACGGCCACGTGGGCTTCTCGGCCGCCCCGCGCTTCGCGCCCGGGAGCTCGGCCGTGCCGCCCGAGATGGCGCGCGCTCTCTCGGTCCTGGCCAAGCTGCTCGCGACGCGCGAGCGCGCCCTGCTCGTCGTGGAGGCCTTCCCCGACAAAGCCGGCGACAAGTCGGCTCGCGCCGAGCGCCTCGCCTCCGCGCGTGCCGACGCGGTTCGCTCGGCGCTGATGAAGGCCGGCCTCCCATCGGATCGCGTGAACGCGGTCGCGGGTGATCTCGAGTCGCCTCGGAAGCACCCCGAAGATCAGATCGAGATGAGCGTGACGACACCGCCGCCACCCTGACAAAGGAACGAAGACGTGGACACGACCGAGCTGAGCAGGTGGGTGATGATGACCCCCGATTCCGGGGAGGACCTCGTGACCGCGCTGCGCGCGCTGGGCGCGTCCCTGGAGCAGGGGACGGTGGTCGAGGCGAGCGGCGAGATCCGTGATCCGAGCGTGCGCGTCCTGTCGGAGGACGGCAGCCGGACCGAACGTCGCCTCGGCGGCCACTGGGACATGCTCTCGGCCCAGGGTTACGTGACGGCGGCGGGTGAGTGCACGCTCTACGTCCACCTCGCGCGGGAGTCGGCCGCCGGCCCGCAACACGTGGGTGGCGTGCTCGCGGCCGGTCGCGTGGTGACGGCGCGCGTCCGGGCCTCGGTTGCCCAGGGGCTCGCCCTGCCCGCTTCGAGAAGCTCCCAGCCAGCGGCGGTCCTGCCCGACCGCGAGCCCACGCCGGCGCGACCGGCCCAGCCGCCCTCGAACCCGGGGACCATGAGCTCGGGGACCATGAGCTCGCCCAGCGCTGCCCCGACGGGGACGGCCCCTTCCCCGCTCTTGCCCAAGCGCCCGCAGCGCGAGCTCGGCCCCGAGGTCTACCCGGAGGAGGGCGACATCGTCACGCACTTCGCGTTCGGTCGGTGTCTGGTCGTGATGAGCGACGGCGAACGGATCCGCCTCCAGCAGGAGCGCGACGGGCGTGTCCGCGAGGTCGCCCTCAGCATGCTCCGCATGGAGGAGCCCGCCGTCGTCGACGGCAAGCGACACTGGGAGCTGCAGCGCAAGAACTGACCGGCTGCACGAGAGCCGGCGCGGCTGCTAGAGCGCGGTCTTGGGGACGTTCACCGAGTCCCCCGCCTGGAGCGGGATGTCGGAGATCCGGTTTGCGATGATGTCGTCGAGCGAGACCTCGACCACCTTCACGGTGCCGTTCTTCAGCTTGCGGCGGATGGTCACCGAGTCGTCGTCCGCGAGCTCCTTCGTTCCGCCCGCGAGGGACACGAGGCGCAGGAGCGTCATGCCCTGCGTGAACGGGTAGGCGTCGGGCTTGTTCACCTGACCGAGGATCTCGACCTTCTTCGAGCGGTACGCCGCCACGACGACCGAGATGCTCGGGTTCGTGAAGATCTCCTGCTTGATGAGCTCGTCGTGGACGAGCTTCTCGACCTCGTGTGGCTCGAGGCCCTCCACCTTGATCCGGCTCAGGTAGGGAATGCTGACCATTCCGTCAGGCTGAACCTGGAACGACTTGGGGATCCCGTCGCGCACCGGGACGATGCGAAGCTCGAACTCATCCCCCGGACCGAGCGTCGTGGAGAACTCGGGCGGCGGCAGGTCCACCCCGCGCCCGGCTCCCGAGCACCCGAGAAGCCCGAGCGCGCACCACAGCAGCAGGACGAGGACGAGCGGCGCTCTTACCAGAGGAAACGAGCGCCGAGGTACGCCTGAAACTTTTGCCACTGCAGGTTCTCGGGTTGGCCACCGGCCGACTCGAGCACGGTGTCGGTAATGTTGGTGTTGTAGCGCACCGTGGCGTTCACGCCGAAGTAGTCCGTGAAGCGGTATTCGCCGAAGGCCGATGCGTCCACCCGGATGGCGGTGAACGGGTCCTCGTTGAACCGTTCGATTCGCGGGTAGAGGACCGCCGCCACGCCACCGTCGATGACGAGGAGGAAGCGCCCGGCGAAGAGGTACGAGAACTTCACGTACCCGCGGTTCTGCTCCTCGTACGTGCCGATGTACGAGTCCGCGAAGTCGCGGACGAAGCCCGCGGCGAGCGAGCTGAGCGAGAGCGAGGCGGCTGCCGGGTCGGTGCTGGGCGACGGCGTGATGAGCCACTTCACCTCGGCCTGGCCGATGAAGCTGTCGAAGTCCTCCTGCGGGGTGGGCGTGTAGAAGCTGGCACCCCAGCCGCCCATGACCAGCAGGGCGAAGGAGTTCGTGATGAGGCCGTTGTACCCGACGCGCGCGCGCATCGGGTGGGAGTCGGTCTTGAGGGTGTCGTCGGGGTAGTCGATGAAGGAGAACCGACCGTCGAACGTGAGCGCCGAGCGCGGCAGGAAACGCCAGCGACCGCGCGTCGTCACCTCGTGGTTGAAGTTGTTGAACTCCGAGAAGTCGCTCGACTCGAAGAGCGTGCCATAGAAGTTGTAGCCGAAGCGCCAGTCGAACATGCCGCCGCCCGGCGCGAAGCCGATCTCGGCGCCGCCGTCGGGCAAGAGGCGGTGGAAGTTCGCGCCGTCGCTCAGGCCGATATCGTTCGACTGCAGGTTGCGCGTGAAGCCGCCGTGCACGTTGCCGAACACGACGCGGCCCGGCGCGATGTCGAGGTTGAAGTCGACGCGGCCGCCGAGGTTGCGGTTGTCGCGCAGCAGGTCTTGCCCGCCCTCGCTGCCGGAGACCGGGAAGTACTCCTCGTACGTCGCATAGATTCCAGCGCGGAACGCGACGATGGGCGGGGGCGCGTCGTCCCCGCGGCGCCGCGCCGAGAGCGTGCTCACCGAAAAGGAGGGCGTGATGCGCAGGCGCAGCGAGCCGATCGGGTCCTCGTCGTCCGCGCGCTGGAAGAAGTTCGAGTCGTAGCCGAACTCAGCGGCGATACCGGGGTGCAGCTCGAAGTCCCCGACTTCGATACCGCGGCCTTCCGTGTAGCGCCGATCCGCCAGCCAGGGCTGCACCTGCGCTTCCGCCGGCAGAGCCAGGAACCAGAGAGCCACGAAGGCCGCAGCGGCGAGGAAGTAACGGGTGATCGAGGATCGACTCATGCCCACTCGGTATGCCAACCAGAGGTTCGGGAGAGCCCGTCGACAACACCGAGCGCGCCACGAAGTAAAGCAACGCACATGCTTTCTATCCAGGTCCCGTTCGGGTCGCAACCCCCAACACCCACCGTGTCCCGCACCATCACGGGCCTTGCGCCGCCGTCTCGGCTGGCGTGGCCGCTCCGGCGACGCCCGAGCGCGAGCGCTCGGCGGCGTGTGTCAGGCGGTCAGTTGTAACAGCTCGAGCAGGTCGGCGGCTCCACCACGACCCCGAAGTTCGGGTACTCCGACGGGTCCTCTTCCGGGAGGTCGGTGATGTCCACCGTGACCGACGACTGGCCGACGACGCCCACCTCTTCCCCGATGCACTGGTTGGCCTCGGTCGAGAGCTGGTCCGCGCGCTGGCGAAGGACGGAGAGGATCGTGAACTCGTGTGTGGCGAGGTCCGCCTCGCCGCGCTTGGCTGCGGCGGCGAGCGCGTCGCGCCGCTCCTGGGCCGACGTCACGGCCACGTTGAGCTGGGTGAGCTTGTCGTTCAGGCAGAGCGTCTTGACGACGTCGCGCTTCTCGCGGGCTTCCATCAGCTGCCGCCGGACGGTCGACCGGCTCTGTTCCATCCGGGCGAGGTCCGAGTCCGCCTGGGTCAGCTGCTCCTTCGGGGAGAGGTTGGCCTGCCGCTGGAGCCCCGCGTTCACGTCCGTACCCGGGTCGCCCGCAGGCGGCGTCGCAGGAGGCGACTGCGCGATCGCAACTCCCTGTCCGATGGCCAGAGTGACCACCGCTGCTGCCAAGTACCGAAGGACACGCGCACGATCCATGAAGGACCTCCAGAGTTCCCACCCCTCGGCGGGACGGGTTGAGCCTACCGACTCGGGCCCT